>JBBDPC010000107.1:0-18731 GCA_040876735.1 Phycisphaeraceae bacterium
TCGACGTCAGCGACCGGCAGACACCCCTGACCCCCGCCCCGCCCCAGGCCACCGCCGAGTTGCCTCAGAGCAGGATCGAGCAGACGCAGCCCCACCAAGATCCCTGAGCGATCACGGCTTCGTGAACACCGCCCCGTAGTGGTACGGCGGCAGATCAATCAGTCCACCCTCTGGCACGAAGCCCGCCGCTGTCACCGTCTGCACCAGGTGTTCCGGATGCGGGCGGATCGTCATGCTCGGGCCACGCGGCGTGTTGGCGTCATGGTTCCAGTGCATCACCGCCACGGTCCCGCCGGCGCCGAGCACACGCCATGTTTCCTGCAACAGCACCGCAGGCAGCTCGGCATGCAGGATGTTGAACAGCATCACGTAGTCCGCCGCCGCGTCGGCGAGCCCCGTGCCGTGTGCCACGAAGTCCCGCTGTTGCACACGGATGTTGTTCAGTTGCCCGGCCTCGGCCCGGGTCTGCGTCGCGGCGATCATGGCGGGGTCGATGTCCAAGGCGTGCACGACGCCGGTGATACGCCGCGCGGCGGGTATCGCGAAGGTGCCGTACCCGCAGCCGAAGTCGACCACGCACCGGGAGCGCGGGTGCAACTGGAGACGCGTCAGCACCTGCTCGGGATCGAAGAAGGAGGCCCACGTCACTTCCTCCGGCATGCCGCTTTCACGGGTCTTCATGCGGTCAGTATACGTCCGCGACGCCCGGCCCAGCGGCGGACGTGTCAGGTGAGCGTCCGGATCTGATCCAGGATGTTGGGGTCCTTGATCTCGCGATCGCGGGCAAGCAGCAGCACCTTGCTGAGCACCTCGGCGGTCTTGGGGTCGTCGTCCGCAAAAGGCAGGAACAGCCGGCCGCGATGCTGGCTGTGCACCGGCACGATGAACAGCGAACCACCCGGCATGACGTGCGTCACGGCACTGCCGAGGTGGACGCTGTAGCGGGCGTGGCCGCCTTCCACCAGCGCGTGATTGTGTTCGATGCGGACGTTCTCGACCGCCAGCACTGCCAGCGTCTCGCGCAGCAGGTCGGCTCGCATGTCGATGGTGGAAGCGCTCGCTTCCGGATCGACGCCCCCGCGGTGGGCCACGCTCACCACCAGGTCCATGTCACGCATCACTTCGCTGAACACCAGCGGCGGCACGGCCTCCAACGGCACCGGTTTCCACTCGCCCGCCTTGCTGAAACGCACGTGCTCCAGCGTCAGCCCGTCCACCTCGGCCGGCGTGTGAAAATGCTCCTGGAACGCGAGCCATGCCGAGAGCTGGTGGTCGTGGAACGTGCGGCGAACGCCTTCCTCCGGCCGCACGACCCATCCACGCGTTCCGAGCAGCGCCACCGCCTGTCGCGGGTTCACCTGCTGGCCGGCGTACCGGGCGGAAAACGTGCCGTCGTTCCGCTCGGTGTCGGTGAGTACGTACAGCTCACGGAACACCTGCTTGAACGGCTGCACGCGCTCGCCGGCGAAGCAGTCGCTCTGCCATGCCGACCAGTCGCCGCGCTTGAGCAGATCATGCGGGTGGGCGAGGCGAAGCTGCTCGCCGTGCTTCACCGGCTCGGCGTGACCGGCGTGATCGACCAGCAGCTTGCCGCCCTTGGCCGGGTAGCCCGCGACGCCTTCGCCGAGCACGACCACGCGTTCGAGCATCGGCCGCATCAGCGGATGGGCCATCAGTTCCGCCAGCTCGTCGCCGGCGAATAATTCCGCCTTGCACATCATCTGCTCCAGCGACAGCCGCATGCGCGACGCCTGCCGCTTGAGATGCGTCCGCCGGTCGCGCAGGGCGACGATCCGCTTGTCCTTTTTCGCCGCGGCGGGCAGGGCTTTGAGCGTCCGCCCGCTTTTCGCGATGGTCAGCGTGGGCTCGCCTGTGTCGGTGATGGCGAGCGTGACCGTGGTTTCGCCGGCGGTGACGGTGACGGGACCGGCGGCGAGGTCTTCGACCGCCTTCGCCTCCATCGCCCACTGCAAGCGCAGCGGGTCGCGGTAGCCGGCCGTGCGGGCGAGGTTGGTCTGGCCGATCTCGGCGGCACGCTTCTCACTCGCCTGCCGCTGCTGGCCGAACTGCCGGCTGGTGCGGATGAACTGTTGCATGCGCTCGTAGCGGTCGAGCAGGTCTTTCTCGCGCCGGTTGCCGCGGGCGAGCGGCAGCAGGCCCAATGCCTGCACCGCTTCCTTGTGGCGCTTCTCCTCGATGCGTTTGGCCAGTTCGGTCTTGGTGAGCTGGCCGAGCATCGCGTCGGCATAGAGCTGGGCGCGCTTGTGGCCCCCGGCCGAGGAGGCGTTTTTCGCCGCACCATGCACCTGCTGCCACCGCTTCTTGCCCAGCCGTTCGTAGGCCCGCTCGAACCAGCGCACGTCCACCGCGCCGCCGAGCAGTTCCTCGCTGGTCAACTCCGTCCGCTCCGCCACCTCGCTCGCCCACGCTTCGCGAATTTCGTTGCCGACGGACCACTGGTCGTCGCGCGTGTGGGCGTGAATCCACCACACCGCATCCTCCAGTCCGTTCCACCCGAGCGTTTGTTCGATCAACTTTGCCCACTGCGGCGCGAATACCGCGGTCTCAATCCATCGCTTCTCGGTGATGTCCGTCTGCCTGGCCGCCTTGGCGAAGGCTTCGGCCGTGTCATCCTCGGCCGGCACGCTGACGCGGATGAGGTGGCTGAAGACGGTCTTGCGGTCTCGACCGCCGCTGTACGTATAGCCGCGCAGGAACGTCGTCCTGCCCATCGCCTGAAGCAGGCGCAGCAGGTGGTTCGAGCCCGGCAGGCAGCGGATCGCCAGGGCGGCGTCGGTGGCGGCGGTCGGTTCGTCGCCGCGCATCAGTTCGACTTCGACGATGCGCTGGCGCGCGCGGTCGACCAGTTCGCCCAGGCGCGGGCAGGTTTTGATCGCGGGGTGGAGACTGCGACCCGTCAATTCGCGCAGGCCGTCGTAGTACGGCCGGGTCTGATGAAATGCCCGGCCACCAACCTGCTCGCTGATCAGCCCAGCCAGTACATCATGCTCGTTGAGCACGTCCAGTCGCAACCCTTCCCCCAACGCATCCACGGACAGGGGCGCACGACGATGCACGGCGGGGTGATACTCGCCAGCAAGCTGCTGGCGTCGCTTGTTCTCCGCCGACACGGCATCATCCGCGATCAGGAGTTGGCCCTTGGCGTTCACCGGTTGATCGAACCATTGCAGCAACATGACGAGGCGGCGCGTCTGCTCATCGTTCCACGCGGCCGGCGCTCTCCGGTGATGCTGCTCCGCCAGCCGGAGCCAGACGGTGTAAAGCGACTCGCTGCCGCGCAGCCAGCGGACCGCGAGTTTCTCCGGCACGGCCGCGAGCGCCGTTTCCGCAGCGTCGAGCAGAAAGTCGACCAGGCCCGCGGGGTGTTGCCGGCGGACGAGCCAGACCACCACGTCCGTGACCACACGGCCATACTTGAATTCGGGCGGCGGTACGTTGCCGCTGCGCCGTCGTGCGTGGAGCCAGTCGAGCACGTTCTGAACGAGACCGCCTGCCTTGGCGGGGGGCGTGGCGGCGGTGATGAAGGTGGTCAGCAAGTCGCCGCGGTCCTCGAACGTGCCCCGCCAGTTGATGAGCGACGTCAGCGCCGCGGCGCGCACCAGTTCGAGTCCATCCTCGTCACGCAACTCGGCGGAACGCTGCTCGTCCCACTCGCTCCACAGGTCAGCCAGTGGAAATGCAGGCTCGGCCTCGCCCGCCAGGCCGAGCATCGCCGCGCCAGTGAGGCAGTATTGGGCGTTGCCCAGCAGCGTCTGCTCGTTGTCGCCCCAACTGCGCTCGATCGTCATTGGCGTCTCGCGATGCGCGTGCACGAAGTCGTCCAGCGACGTGAGCAGACCCAGCGCAGCAGGGCTGGCGAGCTTCGTGTCGCGCGCGTGCAGCGGCCGGGGCGGCGTGAGCCTGGCGGGGTCGAACAGGCCCAGCCCGTCCTTGAGCGTGGGGCGCTGCACGCGGTCGCCCAGCAGGGGGGCGATCAGGGCACGCTCATCCTCGCCGAGCGGGTCGTGGGCGTCGGCATAACGGCGGGCCCGCTCGCGGCAGGCGTCGGCTGTCGTCTTACGCTGCGATAACTGCGTGAGTTGCTCCAGTCCCGCCAGCCGTTGGAGCTTATGGCTTGAAGCGAGCAGGCGGTCGGTGCTGGCGAGCACTGCCTCATCCGGCAGCTTGCGCAGCAGCACCAGCACGCCCCGCCGCAGGTCGCCCGCCTTCCGCGTCAGCAGCGCTTCCAGCGTCTTGGCCTCGCCCGGCTCGACGCCCTCTTTCTCCAGCAGCTTGATCGCCGCTTCGCGCACCGTGCCGCTGGCGTCGCCGACGAGTGCCAGCAGCAGTTCCCGCGTGCCCGCCGGCCACTGCTTGCGCCCGCGCAGCGCCGTTACGAATGACGCCCGGCCGTGCGGGCTCATCATCGGCACATACTTCACCAGCCGGGGCCAGGCATCGTCGCCGAGGCA
Organism: Phycisphaeraceae bacterium; assembly: GCA_040876735.1. Lineage (GTDB taxonomy): Bacteria > Planctomycetota > Phycisphaerae > Phycisphaerales > Phycisphaeraceae > Natronomicrosphaera. The sequence goes on from JBBDPC010000107.1 coordinate 4,473, forward strand.
GGCCGCCATTGTGTCCGCCACATCCGCCCGCGCCAGCTTGACCGTCAGCCAGGGCCAGAGCAGCGGCTTGCCCTGCACCGCCTTCTTCGGCGTCCGCTCGATCAGCCGTTGGAACCGGGCGAACGTCTCGGGCGTCCGCACCTCATCCACCGACGCATGGCGGAGGGTCGTCAACGCCACGCCAGCCACGCGCAGGTCTTCATCATCCAGTGCCGGCACCAGCGCCGCGACGGACGTGTTCAGCCCCAGCAGCCGCAGCATCCACGCCCCGGTGAAACGCACCTCCACATTGTCATGGTCCAGCAGCCTTGCCGCCGTCGGCACCGCCTGCTCCGCATCCTGGAAGGCGGTCGCCCACAAGGCCATGAACAGCTCGTCCGCCTTTTCGCCCGCGAGCGCCGCCGCGCGGGCCGTGTCGTCTTCAAGGAAGCACGCGGCATGCTCGATTGCCTGCTTCACGGCCCCCGTGGCCGACGAATCCCATTGCAGGGCGAACCAGCAGTCGGCCGCCCGCGCCACCGACGCGAAGCGCACCAGGTTCTCGTCGAGGATCAGCCGAAGCATCCGCCGGAACGCTTCGGGGTGGGCGAGGTCGCAGGTTTCCAGAATCGTCTGCCGCAGGCCTTCCTGCCGCTGCGCCGCCAGCAGCAGTTTTTCGATGAACGTCCAGCCATCCTCGCGCGACGACGAGAGCAAGGCCCGCATGACGTGCCGGCCCATCGTGCCGATCTCATGCTCGCCATTGGCCGAGTCGATCAGCGTCTGGTAGACCTGCTCGCCTGTTTCGCCGCCGAGGTCGATGGCGCTGGCGAGCAGCCGGCCGACTTGGTCCGAGATGCCCCAGCGGCTCAGGTACGGCGTCCATGCCGCCAGCCAGACGGCGTCCACGTCCAGCGACCGCAACTGGTGACAGATGGCGGTAAACCACTGCCCGCGTGCATCGGTCGTCACGTTCGGCTCGTGGGGGCAGCGGAACGGCACGATCTGGTAGCCCGTGGCGTATGGCTCCGCCTTCATCCGCTGCCAGGTGGCTTCGATGGTGGGGCCGAGTTTGGGAAACACCGCCGCAAAGGCCGCCTGCCGTGCCGCGGGGTCGAGCGCATCGAGTGCGGCGACTGCCTCCGCCCGCGCCTGTTCCGTAGCGGCCTGCAAGTCGAGCGGATTGTCGTCGAGTATGTCGAGTATGCGGATCGTGTCCGGCGGACGCCGGCGAGCCGGAATCAGGCCCCCCGCCTTGCGCACCGCTTCGCTCACCGGCTTGGGCAACCGTCCCGCCCGCCGGTTCACTTCACCCAGCCACGCCGGCTGACGCAGTTGCTTGATCGCCTGTTCCGCCTCGTCGTGCTGAAGCATCGCTCAACCCCCAGCTAACATGACCAGTCGCAGAAACGTCACCTGACTGTCCGGCTTCACATGCACCTCGGCGTCGAGGTCGCGGTGCTCCACGCCGTCGATCAGGACCAGATACAACCCATCCTCAAACGCCTGAAGCGCAGCGCCCACCGCCGCCTCGTCCGTCACCGACTGGTCGAGGTCCCGGCCACCGGCGTCGATCTTCCCGCGCTGCGCCTGCGCAGCGATCTGGCGTTCGGTCAACGCTCGCACAAAGCGCTGGTCCGCCTGCCGCTTGCGAAATGCTTCTACGGTTTCCAGTACGACGCGCGTAATGAGCTGGCGAAGCGTCAGCGGCTCCCCGGCGTCGCCCGGCTCCGGCGGCAACGGCACGGACCAGTCGTCAAGCAGACGGCCACGCCGGCCGAGCGTACGCATCGAGATGGAAAGCGTCTCGCTCATCTGCCAGTCGAGAATAGCACGCTCCCCCGGCCCGGTCACGCACAATATGCGCAGCGACGCCAGCCTGGATGACGGCGAACAGGCGCCGCTCACGGTCCGCGATGCCCGGGGCGGTCAGGGGCTTGTCATCGGCGGTTGCTGTTGTGACGTCGCCGCGGGGTGGTATTGGCTGAGAACGCCTTGCCAGGTGTCGGCGAAAGCGTCGACGAGCTTTTCGAACGCCTCGGCTTCGGTGCGCTGGCGGGACTGATCGACGGCGGCGCGGCGGGTCCAAGTGTTGGCGCGCTGCGTGGTGCGGGCGCTGGCTTCGGTGAGTCCGTAGACGTAGCCGTTGCGCGTATCCAGCAGCAGCGCCGAGGCGGTGGTGGCGACCTCGGCCTTCTTGTTGGGCAGGAAGCCGAGCGTGAGCACGTCGATGGGGCTGTCCGTGTCGCCGACGTAGATGTGGGTGTCGAAGGTGTAGATCAGCAGCATGTTGGCGCGCAGGTCGGCTGCGGCGGCCCGCAGCTCTTCATCGCTGTTCAGATGCCGCGGCAGCAGGAGCCGGCCGACGGGGGCGACGCCTTCGATCATGGGCAACCCGGCGATGCGGGCGTAGGCGTCGTCGGCCTCGACGTCGCGGGTGGTGACGACGCTGTAGCGGCCTTTGCCGTAGCCGGTGGCGGTGTGGGAGCGGTAGCCGGAGGCCTGGACGCGGGCGACGGCGAGGTTGACGGGGAAGCGCGCCAGCGGCTTGCGGTCCAGGGCTTCGCGGATGCCGGCGTCGGTGTGCTGCTCGCGTTCGAGTTCGCTGAGGCGATCGTCGGCGCGGAACGCGCTCATGTCCGCCGCGCCGCCCGGGGCCGTGTAGGACTGGCATCCACCGCTGAGCGCGGTGGTCATGAGCAGCATGGCGGCGAGGGCGAGGGTGGAATAAAAGCGTGGCATGGGTTGCTCCTTGTCATCCGGAATCGGGGCTCTGCGGGGCATGGTCAAACGGGTCACTCTGGACTGGCGTCGGGTGTACGTTCGCTGGTGTCGACGGTGATCACGCCGGTGTCGCGATCCAGCGTCGGCTGGTCGTGGGCGGGGCGATCCGTGTCGGCGATGCGTGCGGCATCGGTGACGCGGTAGCGAAGGATGAGATCGTGGACGTCTGCGGGAGCCGGTTCGGCGGGCGGGGCAAGCTCGAAGCGCGAGCTAGGGGTGTCGGCCTCCGGCGTCTGCGGCAGGAGCTGGTAGGTCGAGTTGTCCAGGGTCAGGTGCGTCAGACCCTGTGCCATCGCCACGGTCAACGGCGGCGCGGCGTCGGACGCATGCGCGTGAGCCGACGCCGCCAGCGCGGCGGGCACCGTGAAGCGCCGCCGATCGCCTTCGATCTTTACCGCCTGGCGGTATGTCAGCTCGACGGCCAGCGACTGCCCCGGCTCCAGGTGGGCGAGCCGGTGGGTGAACAGCCCCGGTTCCGCCATGGTCAGTAACGACGCGCGGAAGCCCCGGCGGCGCGCCAGGTGGTAGAGGGCTTCGGCCTCGGCACGGTCGCGGATCACGCCCCGGATCTGCCGGTCGCCCACGATCATCACGAATTCGCTTACCCGCGCCTCGGCCGGCAGTTTGAAGTGATAGATCACCTCGCCCGACCCGTCCGCGCTGTTGTCAAACTGCTGGTGTACGCGGACGTCCGCCTGCTCGGCTTCGAGAGCGACGTGAACGCCAACGGTTTCGACAGGAAGCGGCAACAGCTTGCCGGGTGCGGCATGCAGGGAAGCGCTGCTCCAGCCGGGCCGCCTGCGGCGGGCAGCGTGGTGGGCTTCGTCGTCGCGGGCGAAAATCCACAGTTCCTCGTCGTGTGCGAATTCCGCCAGCGCGTCGCCGGGCAAGAGAGCCGGCGGCGACGTTCGCGCGTTCTGATCCGCGGCTTGCTGCACGCTGCATCCAGCCAGCCACCACAGGCACAACGCCAGCGCCAGGGGCACGGTTCCGGGACGGTGGCTGGGAAAGAGGTTGTTCATGGGATCACTCTTGTCTGTTCTGCGCGACTGTGTCGATGGCGGCGGGAATCGGTTGCCCGGCGGTATTGCCGGCCCGGATGAGTTCGAGCTGCCATTGCGGTTCGGTGTCGCCCTCGACGTACGCGTGCACCGTGGCGACGCGCGTGCGACCGGCCGGAAGTTGGTCGCCGGGCAACGTGCTGAAGGCGGCGACGATGATGCGGTCGGCCCGGCCCTGGCTCACCGCCTCGCGGTCGAAGTAGGGAGCTTCGGCGAAAGCAGCATGCTCGCCGTTCTCCACGCCCACCACGCGCATCCGCCCCTGGGAAGCACTGAGCTGAAACTGGTAGGCCGCCAACGGCTCATCTCCGGCATCGAGATAGACGGGCACCGACAGGAACCGCCCCCCGGCCTCTCCGCCCCCCCCGGCGGCCGTTTCACCAGTAGCCTGCTCCGCGCGGCTCCACGACACAGACGCAGATACCGTCAACAGCAGCATGAACAGGATCGCGAGCGTCTTCATAGCCGGGGCTCCTCGTCATCGACAGGCGGGAGCGCCACGATCTGCTGGCCGAGCGCGTGCAGGTCGTCGAACGTCACGTCGCCGTCCCCGGTCACGTCGGCATGAGACGGCGGCGCCATGCCTGCTTCAAGCTCGCGCGCCAGCACAAGCATGTCGAGCACGTCCACCACGCCGTCGCCATTCATGTCCCCCGGCTCCCCCGGAACATCCCCCGACCTTTGAGCCTGTCCCACCGGCGCGGCGGCATCGAATGCCAGTGGACCGATCAGCCACACACTGACCGCCAGCAACGCCGCGGCCGCGATGCCTGCGCCGGCCAGCCGCCAGCGTTGCCGGGCCCGCGCCTGGTGGACGGCCGCGAAATGCGATCGCGCCTCGGCCAGCACCGTCTCATCCACCGCCGGGGGCACGAGCGGTTGCCGGCCATAGCGGGCATTCAGGTCGCGTTGCAACGTCTCGTCACGCGCCGGGTCAGCTTCGTGATCCCGGTCGAACAGGTTTTCGTGTGGTTCATCCATGGCCGGCTCCAACAGGTGAAGGGCGTGAACAGGCGAAAGGTTCAATCACATTTCATTTTTTTTCGCCGGCGGTCAGTCGGCATCACGCCGATTCGCCGACTGTCGGCCGCGCCGGGCGGCTGCGACGGCATGATGCAGCCTTGACTTGACCGTTCCCAATGGCAGGGCGAGCGCCGTGGCGATCTCGTCCAGGCTCATGTCGTCGATGTAGCGCATCAGCAGCACTTCGCGATGGGCTTCCGACAGGTGATCGAGCACCGCGTCCAATTCGTCCCGCCCGTCTTCCGCATCGGCCGGGGCGTGAGAAGGCACGGCCTCCAGCGCGTCGCCGCCTGCTGCCTGGCGGTCGCGCTTCCGGCGCCAGTCACGGGCGAGGTGCTTCACGGCCGGGTAAAGCAGTGTGGTCAGCCGGCCGCGCAGTTGCAGCCCCGGAAACTTGCGCAGCAGGTAGAGGAAGGTCTCCTGCGTCACGTCGAGCGCACCGTCGTGATCGACGGTGAAGCGGTAGGCGAGGCGCGCCACCCAGTCGCGATGCCGGCGGTAAAGCGATTCGAATGCGGCCGCATCGCCGGTGTTGGCGGCGTCGACGAGCTGCGCGTCGGAGCGCAGGTCGTCGCCTTCGGCATGGGATGGTCCCGGAACAGGCATCGAGAGTCTCCGAGGGACGTGCCGGTCCAGCGTCATCGTACACGGCGGCCGAGTTCTTTTTTTGGGGGCGTGCTCAGCACATGGTCGCATGATTCCGGGTTGACGGCATGGGCCGATCGTGGAACACTCCCCCGGCCGGCCGTGCATGCATGCCGGTCACCCGTCCGCTTTTCCATGATGGCGATGCATCAAAGGGGGTTCCATGACGGCCTGTCATCTTCAACCGCCGGACAAGCGGGCGCTGGTCAGCGACGTGGGCCAGGTCCTGGTCCGCAAGCATGGCAAGCGGAAGCATTACAAGCCGGAGCAGGTGCGCGACGCGGCGCTGGAGCTCGGCTACGTGCCGGACGTGTTCTGCTGGGCCTACTGCTTTTTCTGTTCCGAGGTGGATTTCCTGGCCCTGCACCAGCGGCTGGGTGAAGTGTGCGACTATGCCGGGATGAAGACCGAGCTGGTCACCGACCTGGCCGGGGACGCGGCGGGCACCTGGTTCAGCGTGGACCTGTCCTGGCTGGACTGGCCGGACGTGGATTTTGCGTCGCTGTTTGAGTGGTTCGACTTTTCACCCTGAATCTGGAGAACACGCCGATGCGCTGTCCCGCCTGTCAGCAGGGCCAACTCACGCGCGATGAGCTGGACGCCAACCTGATCACCAGCGCCTGCACCGCCTGCGGCGGCCACTGGGTGCGGGCGTTTCAATACTGGAAGTGGCGCGAACGGCAGGGGGCGAGCCTGCCGCCGATCGAGCCGGAGGGCGACCTCGCCGGCTCGGCCGAGCGTGACAGCGGCGCGGGCAAGCGCTGCCCCGAGTGCGGCACGTTCCTGATCCGCCGGCAGGTGGGCAAGGGCTTCGCCTTCCACCTGGACCGCTGCGGCCATTGCGGCGGCCTCTGGTTCGACCGCGACGAGTGGGCCACGCTCAAGCAGCACCACCTGCATGACGACGTGCACTTCGTTTTTACCGAGGCGTGGCAGGCCGAACGGCGGCGCGAGCAGCAGGAGCAGGCCGAGCAGCGCCGCCTGCGCGAGCAGCTTGGCGAGGCGGACCTGGCCCGGCTGCACGAGGTGCGACAGTGGATCGAGCAGCACCCGCAGCGCCACGTCATCCTCGCGCAGCTCGGGCTGCTGCCGCAGCAGCAGGCATGATCACGCGGGAGGATCGCCCCGTGGCCTGCCAGAGGTCGCGGAGGCACGTGTCGGTCTGGTGATGGACCATCCTGGTGATGGCCCGCCTTTGGATGAGCGCCACTGCGGTTGAAGTGACGACCCGTTTTCTTCCCGACGTCGTTCACCGATCCGCATGGGACTGTCGCATCAGCCCCTCGCTGTCGATGCTGCTGTAGGCGTGCTCGGGCACGAGGCCGAGCCAGGGGTCGCGGTCGGACTGGCGGAACAGCTCGTCGTAGACCCGGTGGTTGAGTGAGGCCAGGTCGGTGGTCGGCGCATCGCGGAGCCAGGTGAGGATCGTTCGACGCAGCAAAAACTGGTTGCGGGCAGTGTCGGTCGCCATGGAGTGTTCGAACTGTTCGACCATCGCGTCGAAGTCGACCTGCCCGCCGAGGCCCTGCCATGCCGAGTCGCCGGCCGGGCTGACGTCGGGTTGACGTGCGAGCTTTTCGCGCATCAGCGCGAGGCTGGCGTCGTCGAGCCTGGAGGCGTCCAGGTAGTAGGCTTCACCGAGCCGTTGCCACTGCGCGTCGCCCTCGTCCAGCAGGTCGAGGGCGCCCAGATCCATCGCACTGAGCATCGACTCTTCGGCGAAGCGCTTGCCGCCGAGCAGGATTCCGCGCTCGGGGATGGAGACGGTGGCGTTGACCGTATTGAGTTGCAACACGGACGAGACGGTTGCTGTGTCGTTCGACGCGGACCGTGTGGCGGTGGCGCGTGAGCGGGCGCTGAGTTGCCGCGTCTGGATTGCGTAGGTCTGCTCCAGCGACTGGAGCGCCGCGCCGATGGCGTTGTTGCTGCCGGGACGGCCGTGGAAACCGTTGGTATAGGTCTGCTGCCGGAAGCGGGCTTGCTGCACCTGCTGGAGGAACGCCTGCGGGCCGTAGAGGCCGGGGATGGCGTCGATCACCTGGCCGTCGGGGGCGAGGACGTAGTGGATGCTGTTGCCGGTGATGGTGCGTTCAATGCGTCGGCCGTCGCCCATGTCGATGGTGATGCGCGGGGCGGGGCGGACGGTGTGCCAGTGCAGGACGTAGTGCTCGCGCAGGTGGTCGCTGATTTGCTGGTTGGCGTAGAGGGCGGTGCGGAAGAAGCGGCTGTTGGCGCAACTGTATTCCTCATCCAGCCGGCCGAGCAGGTGCAGCGACAGCACCGGCTTGCCCGTGGCCTCGGCGGCGGCGAGGGCGGCGTCCAGGTTGGTGTGCCAGTAGAGCCGGGAGGCGTGGGCGTCGCGCTGGCGGGCGACGTGGTCGAGGGCGGCCCGGAGACGCTGCCGGGCGGCAGGCTCGGGTCGCGCGCCCTCAGGCTGCCAGTCGAGCCGGTCAGCGTGGTGGGTCAACAGGGCCTCGAGGCCCGCCGGCCCATGGGCTCGCAGTCGCTGCCGTGCCGCCTGGGCCTGCGCGGCATCGTCCGACCGGCCGCGACTGCCAGCGCCTCCAGATCGTCACCCGGCACGGCTGCGCCACCGGCTGGCAGGACCGCCAGGGCCAGCATCAGAACGCCCAACGTGGCAGGAAAGCACCGCAACGCTTGATTCGGCATGACAGACTCCCGTGAAAGGTGACGACGAACGCCGCAAGCCTCAACCGCTCGGCCGTTCCGCGTCCATGGCCGCGACGCTGTCTTGCATGGCATTCTACTGGCTGACGGCTCCCGCCCGTGACGGTTTGCCTGATCATGGGATTAGACGCGGCAGTTGGTCGATGGTTCCCGCAAGATGCGGAGGTCCGGCGGCGTTTTCTGCCCGTGCATCGGCGTCGCCCGCCCGCCCGTGAATTGCCAGTAGAATGCCGGCGAGCGTGAGCGAACGGGGGTGAGGCGCCCACGCATTGATTGAGCTTTGAGCCGTTCGCTTGAAGCGATTAGCCAGCGATAATCCGAACGGAGGGGGCATTCTGGCTGAAGGCTTAAAGTGAACTGCTCAAGGCTCGAGTATACGTGGGCTTGGGCGGGGTGGGCGAGTCTGGTTCGTCATCCATGTGACAGGGAGGTTGCCGGATGTCTTGTGATTTGCAGTGCCTTCGCGTGCGGCGTTGCCATGGTTGGTCCGGTTGTGTCGTGGCCGGCCTGCTGCTGGGGGTGCTGGCGTGGGGCTTGGCGGGCTGCCAGCCACCGTCGGAATCCCGGGAGGTGGAGACGGCGCGGCGGGCGACGGTGAGGGAGGGGGCGTCGGCGGCGCGGTATCGGCTGCCGGAGGTGGGCGCGGTTGCCAGTGAGCCGACGATGCGGGTGCGGGTGCAGGCCCGGGTGGCGGAAGTGGCGTTGGAGGGGGGAGAGTGGGTGCATTTCGACCGGGCCGAGGGGGATGACTCGTTCGACGACCATCTGTCCCTCGGCTCGCCCGTGACGGTAACGCACGACGGTGAACAGTTCCAGTTGCGTACCGGAAGTCGCGGGTATGCGTGGCGGACGTCACGGTTACGCGTGCGGACGGGGTTTCCGCCCAGCGGGATCGGATTGAACGGCGACCGTTATCCCGGCGTGCTCGAACTGGTGGCGCTGGCTGGGCGTGACGGGCGACCCACCGGCCGGTTCGACGTGGTGAACCATGTGCCGATGGAGACGTATCTGCCCGGCGTACTGGAGCGGGAGCTGTTCGGGAGCTGGGACCTCGACGCGTTCAAGGCGCAGGCGATCGCCGCGCGGTCGTACGCCCTGTTTGAGCGCGGCCTCAATGCCGACCGGCATTACGACATCCAGGCCACCACCGCCAGCCAGGTCTACGGCGGCGCGGCGAGCAACCCCAAGGCGATCGAGGCGGCGCGGCAGACACGTGGCATGGTGCTCACGCATGACGGGCGAGTCGTGCCGGGCTTTTATTCGAGCTGCTGCGGCGGACTGACGCAGACGGCCACGAGCGCCTTTCCCCGCTTCGGCAACACACTGGCGATCACGCCGTTGCGCGGCGGCGTGGCGTGCGACTATTGCCGGGCGAGTCCGAACTATCGCTGGGGGCCGATCGAGCGGGAGGCGGACGTGCTGGCGAGGCGGATAGCCGTGTGGGGCGAACTCAACGATGATCCGGTGGCGGCGCTGGAGGGTTTGCGCAGCGTGCGGATGACGCATCGCAGCCCGGCGGGCCGACCGGCGCGGTTTGAGGTGGTGGATGAACGGGGCCGGCGGTTCATGCTGCCTGCTGAGCAGTTTCGCTTTGCATGTAACCGGATGCTGGTGGGCGAGGAAGGGATGGGGCGTGAGATGCAACTGCTGTCGAGCCATGTGCGGGTGAGCGTGCAGGGCGATCGCGTGCGGTTCGACGACGGCCGCGGCTTCGGGCATGGAGCGGGCATGTGCCAGTGGGGCACGCAGGGGATGGCGCGCGCGGGGTATGCCGGGCGTGCGATCGTGGAGCATTACTATCCGGACGCCGAGGTGCGACGGGTGTATTGACGGCGTCGTCCCTCCCTTCGTGCTCGTCATCGTGCTCGTACTCGTAATCGACATGTTGCGTCTGGTGGCGTCGATTACGATGACGAGTACGAGCACGAGCACGAACACGACGGGGGAGGGACTGTTGCCGGGCCGTTATAATGTTCCGCCATGCCCACCGACTCCATCAGCGAAGCGAAGATCATGTTGCGTCAGACGATGCAGCGTCGGCGGGACGCGTTGCGGGCCGAGGAGGCGGCGGTCTGGTCGCGGGCGATCGCCGAGCGCGTGCTGGCATCGCCGGAGGTGGTGCGTGCGGCGTCGGTGTTCGTGTACGTCTCGATCGGACGTGAGGTGGCGACGCGCGGGTTGATCGAGGCGTTGCTGGGCGAGGGCAAGACGGTGGCGGTGCCGTTCATCGCCGGCGAGCCGGGGGAGCCGGGCCATCTGGAGGTGCATTGCATCGCCAGCCTCGCGGAATTGCAGCCGGACCGCTACGGCATCCCGGCGCCGAAGCATCCGCGTCCGCTGGCGGGCTTGCCGGACGTCTGCCTCATGCCGGCCGTAGCGCTGAGCGAGCGTGGTGAACGGCTGGGCATGGGCGGGGGATATTACGACCGTTACCTGGCCACGCATCGGCCGGGGGTGACGATGGCGCTGGCGTACGAAATGCAGTTGGTGACGATGATGCCCGTCGAGCGGATCGACCAGCCGGTGGACGCGATCGTCACCGAGCGCCGCGTGATCCGCTGCACCCTGCCAGCTACATGACCGATTCCATCAGCGTCACCAACGGCAGGAACAGCCCGAACACGATCAGTGGAATCCAGAAAAACGAGACGAACAGCAGCACCAGGTTGATGGTCAGCGTGATCCGCCGATCGTGGATGACGAACTCCTTGCCGATTACGAGGAGGATCAACACGATGGTTGCCGTGCCGGTGAGCCATGGTGGAATACTGATCAGCCAGCGGGTCAGGAGGGGCAACTCGGTGTCGAAGTCTTCGAAGATGGCAGTGAACGACGGCATGAAAACCACCATGGCCAGGAATGCCGCGATCAGTTGCACGATCACCAGGACGGATGTCACGATTGAGCCGACGATCGTGGCCACGCCATAGACCGGGTTGGTCAGCCGGGTGGCTTCGCGATCGGTGGGGTCGATATGCGGCTCGGTGATGTCGCGTGTCGGCATGGGGTGGCCCTCCAACGCTCCAGCATCGCCGCAAGCGGCCGAGGATTCAAGGACAAACCCAACTTGCCTGGTTCTAACTCCCCTCCCCCCGGGAGGGGCTGGGGGAGGGTGTCTCCGGACACCTCATGTTTCCGGTGCGGACGTTGATGCAAGGTAGTTGGTGATCCCCTCCCCCAACCCCTCCCAAAGGGAGGGGAGTCGGAGCACCGACGCGACGCCTTGCCCCGTCACACCGTTTCGCTCTGCATGAACAGCGCGGTCACGACGAACACGTCGTACAGCGCATGTGTCGCTGCGACGATGCCGAACCCGCGCAGCACGTAGACCATGGCGAGGTAAATGCCTGCGGCTGTATAGAACACGAACCGGCCGAGATCGAAGCCCGCCCAGAAGTCGGACCAGTACCACGGGTTCGGCTCGGGAAAGTGATACAGCGCAAACGCCACCGCCGAGCAGAGCACCGCCAGTGTCGCGCCGATATGCTCCGGCAGCGAAAGCAGGTCCACCAGCAGCAGGTGCAGCAAGGCGATGGCGATCAGGCGGAACAGCAACTCTTCGTAGATGCCCGCGCCGATGGAAAAGACCACCCCGGTCGTCCAGTCGGGAATCACCAGCACACCGTCCTTCGCGGTCAGCGCACCCGTCTCCATCGCCGGCCCGGCCGCGGCCATCATCTGCGCCACCGGCTCGCGAAACAGCACCAGCGTGAACACAAACAGCGGCACCGTCAGCGCCAACGACTCCAGCCACATCACCACCCACAGCTTCGGCTCCGGCTCCCACGGGTCGCGACGCATGAAATGCGAACACAACAGAAACACCATCACCAGCAGACCCGGCAGGTAGTAGCCCGTCACCCCGAACCACTCAAACCCCGTGCGCAGCAGACGGCGGGCGGTGATGTCATACTCCCCCGCGAACATCACCACGCCCAACTCATACAACAGAATCAACGGCAGCAGAAAATAGAGCGACTGCAACGGCCAATGCGTCCGCTCCCAATACGTGGAGACATTGCTGATTGCTGATTTCGGATTTCTGATTGCTTGCGACATACGCCACCCGCTCTTTGCACCGCTGACTCACATCAGCCATCAGCAATCTTAAATCAGCAATCAATACGTCAACACCGCGTGCACCTGGTCGTAAGGCTTCAGCCGGTCCCGGCCCTTGAGGAAGTCCAGCTCGATCAGCACGGTCACGCCGGCGATCTCTCCGCCGAGCTTGTCGATCAGGTCGCAGCAGGCCTTCATCGTCCCGCCGGTGGCGAGCAGGTCGTCGACGATGAGCACGCGCTGGCCCTGGCTCACCGCGTCGGCGTGGATCTCCAGCGTGTCCTGGCCGTACTCGAGGTCGTAGGTGAGCTGGTGCGTCGCCCGCGGCAGCTTGTTGGGCTTGCGGATCGGCACGAATCCCGCCGAGAGGGCCTGGGCGATCGCCGTGCCGAAGATGAACCCGCGACTCTCGGCGCCGACCACCAGCTCGACGCCCTGGCCGCGGAAGGGGTTGACCATCAACTCCACCGCCAGCGCCAGGCCGCGCGGGTCGGCGAGCAGGGGGGTGATGTCTTTGAACACGATGCCCGGCTTGGGCCAGTCGGGCACGTCGCGGATCAACGTGTGCAGTTGTTCCATGCCGGAGTCCATCCTGGTGCTGGTCATCGGGTCGAGCCTCGCGGGGTGTGTCGGAATGGGAGGTCGCAGCGTGTCGGTCGCACGTTCTACCATGAACCGGCGTCAAGCGGGGGCGTTTGATGTCAGACGCGCCGCGCCCGGCCACTGAAGTGGGCTCGGCCGATTTATGGCGCTGATCGCGTGTAGGCCAGGTCGAGCAGTTGTTCGGTCTTCTCCCAGCCGATGCAGGCGTCCGTGACGGACACGCCGTAGGCGAGCTTGCCCTTGTCCTCGGGGATCGCCTGCTTGCCTTCGTGGAGGTTGCTTTCGAGCATCGCGCCGATGATCGGGCAGTCGGCCGTCGCCGCGCGCTGGTCGAGGATCGACTGCCAGACGGCTTCCTGCTGCTCGTGCTTCTTGTTGGAGTTGGCGTGCGAGCAGTCGATCATGAGACGCGGTTCGAGGTCGGCGTCGCGCAAACGCTTGGCGGCGTCGGCGACGTTGTCGGGATGGTAGTTGGGCTTGCCCGTGCCGCCGCGGAGGATCAGATGGCCGAACGGGTTGCCGCGCGTGGCGACGATGCACGACCGGCCGTCCTCGTCGATGCCCAGGAAATGATGCGCGCTGCGGGCGCTCTTCATCGCGTCCAGCGCGACCTGCAACGAGCCGTTCGTCGCGTTCTTGTAACCCACCGGCATCGACAGGCCCGACGCCATCTGCCGGTGTGTCTGGCTTTCCGTGGTGCGGGCACCGATGCTGGCCCAGCTCACCAGGTCGTCGATGTACTGCGGCGTGATCGGGTCCAGCATCTCCGTGCCCACCGGCAACCCCAGCCCGGTCACCTCCAGCAGCAGCTTGCGGGCGAGTCGCAGACCCTCGGCCAGGTCGAAGCTGCCGTCCAGGTGCGGATCGTTGATCAATCCCTTCCAGCCCACCGTGGTGCGCGGCTTCTCAAAGTAGACGCGCATGACGATGAACAACCGGTCGGCATACCGCTCGCGCAAGGTCGCCAGTCGGCGGGCGTAGTCCATCGCGGCGTTGACGTCGTGGATCGAGCAGGGCCCGAGCACGACGAGCAGGCGCGGGTCGTCGCCGCGCAGGATGTTCTGGATCGCCCGCCGGCCTTCGATGACCGTGCGGTTGGAGGCGGCCGTGGCGGGAAACTGCTGCTCCAGCTCGCGCGGGCCGGTCAGCGGGATCGTCCCGGCGACGTTGAGGTTCTGCGTCGGCTCGAGATCTGATGCGGAATGATCCAGGGCATGGTTGCCAGCCTGCTGCACGGCGAAACTCCTCAAAATCCAGTGAAAACCGGCGTCGCCGGCTCAATCAGGCGAAACGGCCATCATACCACGGACTTTCCTTAGCCGCGCAGCGCGTGCGGAGCGCTCCGTCGTGATTTGACTTCCACGCGTTCGGGGGTTGTAATGGTGGGCTCGCTGAAACGGGGCCGATGTGGCCCTGT
>JBBDPC010000108.1:0-7967 GCA_040876735.1 Phycisphaeraceae bacterium
GTGTCGGCCAGCAGGAGGTAGTACTGGTCGCCGTAGCGGTCGCCCACCAGACCGGCTCGTCCGTAGTTGGCGAAGTAGCCGGCCGGGTCCTGGGCGAGCATATCCTGCTCGGGCCGGGTTTCGGCAAAGCGGGTGATGTCGTTGACCGGATACCACCGCCACGGCTCGTGCGCGCCGGCCCGGGGGCCACCTTCCTGCAACTGCTCGCGGTAGCGCTCCACATCCACGTCGGCGCGCTGGCCGCTGGCGGCGATGCGGAATTCCAGCACGCCGGCGCCGCGCAGCATCGCCTTGAGGTCGTTCGGGTCGTCCAGTGGGCCGCGCACGCGGTCGTACGCCCGGGCCGCCTCGTCCACGCGGGCGATCTGGTCCGCCCGGTCGGGATGGTTCGCCTCGAGCTGACGAATCAGCCGTTCACGCGGACTCAGCCCGCGAATGGCAATCGCCTCTTCCAGCGTCTGGCGAAGCTCGGCATTGTCGCCCGCCAACTGGTCGAGAATCTGCTGCTGCTCGTCGCCGCTGGCCTCGAGCAACTGCTCGAACTGGCGCTGACCGACGTTGTGCGACGCCAGCTCCGGCGCAAACTCGCGGTAGAGTTCGCGGTCGTTGCGCTCGGCAGTGGACGACTCGAGCGCCCGCTGCAATTCGCTGGGGTCGATGTTGGTCGCCATCACACGCCCGCGCTCGCGCTCGAACGCCTGGCGGGCGCGGACGAACTGGAGCGTGGCCTGGTCAAGCTGGTCGCGCAGCTCGGCCACCTCGGCCTCGGCGGCCTCGCGTTCGTCGCCTTCGGGCAGACCTTCCAGCTCGCGCTGGGCGGCGCGGTAGCGCTGCTGGGCCTGCTCGTAAGGCTCGGTGGCGGCGAGGAAGGCCTCGTGCACCTCGGCGAGCGATTGCAGCCGGGCGAGCAGCTCTTCGTTGTATTCCGGCTCGGCGTCGTCGGCGGCGCCATCCGAGGCGGGCACCTTGGCCAGCTCGCGGAAGGCGGCGGCCTGGGCGGCACCCTCGGCGCGCAGGGCCTGGTCCAGCTCCTGGCGGGTGATGTTGCCTTCCAGCAGGGCATCGCGCTCGTCCTGGAACGCCTGGCGAAGCTGGGCGACTTCGCGCGGCGCGGCAGCCATGCGGATTTCGATGCGGTTGCCCGCCGCCTGCCGCCAGGTGAGGTTGCGCGTGCCGGTGGGGTCGACGCGGTCGCGGAGCACGTCGATCAACTCGTCGATGACCTGGCTGGCGTCGGCGTCTTCGGGCACGCGGACGTCGTAGATCAGCGTCGTGCCGCCGGCGAGGTCGAGGCCCGGGCGCAACCGCCGGTCGGGCGTGTAGTGACCGGGCCACCACATGCCCAGCGTGCACAGCGAGAGCACGAAGAGGATCAACGCCGGCTTCCATGCGAACGTGCCGCGGGCGAGGAAGACGAGCATCGCGGCGACGAGGCCGACGAAGTAGAGCAGCAGAAGGATGTCAGTAACCGTCATGATGATTCCCGGTGCGGGGAGGGGGGGAGTCAGTGATCAGAGGTCAGAGGTCAGAGGTGTAGAAGGCCGCGGGTCGGTCTGACCTCTGACTTCTGACCTCTGTCGCTCTGGACTCACTCGTCCTTGTTGAGCACGGTCTGGACCGCGTTGCGGGCGAAGCGGAGGCGGGTGTTGGTGTTTTCGTCGACCTTGACGACGATCTCGTCATCGCGGATGTCGACGACGCTGCCGATGATGCCGCCGACGCTCTGGACGCGGTCGCCCTTCTTGAGGGCGTCGAGCATGGCCTGGCGTTTCTTCTTCTCGCGGCGCTGGCTGGTGCTGAAGAAGATCATCATGACGACCAGCAGGCCGACCATGAGGATGAGGAACATCGGATCGAATCCGCCGCCGCCCGTGCCGCCGGCCCCGCCGTTGCCGGTGTTCTGGGCATTGGAGTCCTGCGCGGCGCCGGCCTGGCCTTCCCCGGTCTGCCCTTCGCCGACCTGGCCTTCGCCGGTCTGATTGGCTGCGCCGTTCTGCATTTCGGGGGTGAACGGGGCCGGGTCGTCGGCCTGGGCGAGGGTGTACGTCACGAGTGGTTGCTGGTCCATGGTTGGGTCAAATCGTTGGGGGGGTATGGAGTTTGTACGCACGGCCGGCCGGTTGGTGCGGTCATCTCGGCTGCGGTTAAAGTTCCGATTCTAGCGCACCGGGCCAGCGTCGGGCAATCAAAGACCAGTCATTCTGGCGAATCGCCTGCCGGATGTCCAGCATGAGGCGTTGGAAGTGGCGGAGGTTGTGGAGGCTGACGAGCATGGGGCCGAGCATTTCGCCGGTGAGGAAGAGGTGGCGGAGGTAGCTGCGGCTGAAGCCGCGGGGTTCGGGATTCGGGGTTCGGGGTTCGGGGTGGAGGGCATGGGCGTCCGAAGCATCTACGACTTCCTCGCCTCTGCCGGTACCCGAGCCCCGAGCCCCGAGACCCGCACACGCCGGGCAGTCGCAGTCTTCTTCCAGCGGCCGGGGGTCGTTCTTGAACTTGGCATTGCGGAGGCGGACCTGGCCGGCGCGGGTGAAGGCGTTGGCGTTGCGGCCGTTGCGGGTGGGCAGGACGCAGTCGAACATGTCGACGCCGGCGCGGACGGCGGCGACGATGTCGCGCTCGTAGCCGACGCCCATGAGGTATCGCGGCCTGGCTTCGGGCAGCAGCGGCGCGGTGTGCTCGACGACCTGGCGGATGAGGGCGGGCCCTTCGCCGACGGCCACGCCGCCGATCGCGTAGCCGGGCAGGTCGAATTCGGTGACGCGCTGGGCGCACCACGTCCGCTGGTCGAGGTCGATGCCGCCCTGCACGATGCCGAACAGCCCCTGGCGATCGGCCTTGCCGCTGGCGTGGTGCGCGGTGACGCAGCGCTCGAGCCAGCGGAGGGTGCGTTCGTTGGCCAGCTTCACGCGGGCGGGGTAGTCGGCGACGGTGACGGCGTGGCGGCGGGCGTCGAACGGGTCGGCGGAGCGCGCTTCGTCGTCAAGCTGCACGGCGGGCGGGCAGTCGTCAAAGGCCATGATGATGTCCGCACCGAGGCCGTGCTGGACCTGCATGGAGCGTTCGGGAGTGAGGTCGATGAGCTGGCCGTTGATGTGGCTGCGGAACTGGACGCCGTCGTCGCCGATGCGGTTGATGTCGGCGAGGCTGAAGACCTGGTAGCCGCCGGAGTCGGTGAGGACGGGGCGATTCCAGTTCATCCAGTGTTGCAGGCCGCCCATCTGCTCGACGAGGTCGGAGCCGGGGCGGAGCAGGAGGTGGTAGGTGTTGGCGAGCATGATCTGCGCGCCGGTGTCAGTGACCTGCCAGGGGAGCAGGCCCTTGATGGTCGCCTGTGTGCCGACGGGCATGAAGGCGGGCGTGTCGAAGCTGCCGTGCGGCGTCGTCACCCGGCCGACGCGGGCGCGGGTGGTGGTGTCGCGGTGGTCGAGGGTGAAGGTGATGGGCATGGGGGGGAGTCAGTTTCGAGTTTCGGGTTTGAGTTTCGAGTTGAGACGGGTTCCCCATTCAGCCGCGTCGCTTGCGACGCGCTCTTCGCCGCCCGAGCGTTCCGCACAGCACGTCGCAAACGACGCGGCTGAATGGGGGCTATCGGCCGCGCTTGCGTTCGGTGGCGCGGCTGAGGGTTTTCTTTTCGCGGGCGGTGAGGCTTTGCAGGCCCTGAGTCTTGACCTTTTCGAGGATGCGGTCGACCTCGGCCTCTTCGCTGGCCTGCTGCTGGCGCTGTCTCTGCTGGCGTTTCTGGTCCCACCGTTCACGGAGCGAGGGGCCGTGGGGCGAGCCGCCGATGCGGTCGGCCCAGTCGAGGCTGCGCGGGAGGCGGACGAGGATCAGCCCGACCAGCGCGCCGCCGAGATGGGCCGCCTCGCCGCCGGGGTTCCGTCCGCCGCCGACGAGGACGAACACCGCCACAAACAGCGACACGAAGATGATCGCCTTGAGCGGCACGGGGATGAGGAAAAACAGCAGCACGCGGGCATTGGGGGCGACGAACAGCGCGGCGACCATGCTGCCGAACACCCCCGCCGACGCCCCGACCAACGGCACGGCGGCCGTGGTGTCGAAGACCTGGAACCCCCAGAGCACGAGGTAGCCCACGACGCCGCCGATACCGCAGAGCAGGTAGTAGGCGAGGAACCGGCGGGAGCCGAAGTAGGACTCGACCATCGGGCCGAAAAAGAAGAGGAAGATCATGTTCCCGAACAGGTGCCCCAGCCCGGCATGCTGGAACTGGAACGTGATCAGCTCGTAAAGGCGGAACTGCTGAAACGTCGTGACGACGGAGAAGGCGAAGAAGTGCGCCAGCACGCCGAGGTCGCCCTGGCCACCGCCGGCGATGCGGGTGACGAAGCCGTCGATCAGCAGCATGCCGGCGCAGATGAGGATGATGTACAGCGACATCGACCCCCAGCGGGGATAGATGATGCCCACCTGGCCGAACTGGGCGACGCCGCCCGCCGAACCGAAGCGTGCCATCGGGTCATCCCGGTTGTAGTCGCGGTCCTGCCAGCCCATCAGCGGTCACCTCGTTGAAACTGTGCAAAGTAGAGCAGGCCGGCGATCGTCTTGCCGTCGCGAATGCGGTTGTCCGCCACCATCGTCATCGCCTCGTCCCACGTGACCGGCTCGGCGGTGATGCGTTCCGTCTCGTCCAGGGCCTGCCCCTCGTACGAAAGCCCCTGCGCGAGAAAGACCGTCAGCTTCTCGGTGCAGAAGCCGGGCGAACTGTAGAACGCCACCAGCCGCTGCAGCGTCGCCGCGACGTAGCCGGTTTCCTCGGTCAGCTCCCGGCCCGCGCAGGCCGCCGGCTGCTCGTCCGCCTCCAGCGTCCCGGCGGGCAGTTCCCACAACGTCTCGCCCACCGCGAATCGCTCGTTGCGAATCAGCACCACCCGCCCGTCGGCCAGCATCGGCAGGATCACCACCGCGTCGGCCGGCACGACCACCTCCCGCCGCTGCACGCCCCCGGCCCGCATGGGATAGCCCACCGCCCGTACGTCAAAGCGCACGCCAGCGTGGATCAACTCTTCTTCTTGCCACGGGGTCTTGGGCATGGGCCGTATTCTAGCGGCCGTGGGCGGAGGTGGGGTGACGAGGTGAGCGGGTGACAAGGTGAAGATTGCGCATCTTCACCCGTACGCCACGACAAGCTGGCTCAGCGCCACCGCCACGGGCAGGACGCCGATGCCGACGGCGACCCAGGCGAGTTGTCGGCCGGTGTCGCGGCGGCGTCGGCCGATGTGCTCGCAGATGAGCACGAACAGCGTGATCATGGCGAACTTGAACGCAACCATGGCGGGGAAGCCGCCGAGGCTCAGCAGCGTCTCCGCGATCGGGTTCACCTCGCGGCCGCCGAGTTCGAGGATCAACCAGGTGAGCATGGCGTCGAGGCCGGAGACCAGGACCAGCCAGACGTACTGGTCGCCGAAGAGAACAGCCGGGCGGCGCGGCGGCGCGGCGGGCGGGCGCGTCGTGACGTTGGCCAGATGATGCGTGCTCTCCCTCATCGCACCATCATAGGCGCGGAGGGCGAAGTTGCCGATGGGGCATCTTTGCGGTGTGACATTTAGCCCCGCAGCGCAGCGGAGGGGTGGCAACCGTGCGTCATCGGCGGCCACCTCGCCGCTGCGCTGCGGGGCTAAGTGCCGATCCGTGCGCCTCCTGTGTCTGGGTGGTTTCAGGCGTTCTCCCCCTCAAGCTTGACGTTGGCGAGCTTCTCCAGGGCCTTGGCCATCGCCTGCGTGCCGAGCTTGCCGCCACCTTCCTCAGCGGCGACGGCTCGGAAGTAGCCCTCGGCCGTCGTGGTGCCGGCCAGAGGCAGCCGCTGCTGACGGGCGGTGTCGTCGACGATGCCCAGGTCCTTGAGCACGAGGTCGATCATGAAGCCGGGGTCGAAGTCGCCTTTGGCGATGCGCGGGCCAAGGTTGGCAAGCTGCCATGAGCCGGCCGCGCCACCGGCGATGGCGTCGATCATCCTGTTGACGTCCAGCCCGGTCTTCTTCGCCATGGCCATCGCTTCGCAGACGCCCATGAGGTTGCAGACGACGGCGATCTGGTTGCACGCCTTGCACGCCTGCCCGGTGCCGGTCTCGCCGAGGTGGGAGATCGTCTTGCCGACGGCTTCGAGCATGGGGCGCAGCCGCTGCACCGCCTCGTCGGGGCCGCCGACCATGATGCTGAGCGTGCCCTTGCGTGCGCCGACGTCGCCGCCGGAAACGGGGGCGTCGACGAGGGTGATGTCCTGCTTCGCGAGGCGGTCGGCGAAGGTGCGGGTGGCGACGGGGCTGATGGTGGAGTGGTCGACGACGATCAGGCCGGGCTTGGCGGTGACGGCGACGCCCTGCTCGCCGAAGAGCACCTGCTCGACGTCGGCGGTGTCGGTGACGTTGAGGCAGATGACGTCGGGACCTTGCGCGGCGAGGTCGGCGGGGGCGTCGGCGACGGTCGCGCCCTGCTTCGCCAGCGGATCGCACTTGGTGGCGGTGCGGTTCCAGACGCTGAGCTTGTAGCCGGCCTTGGCGAGGTTGTGCGCCATGGCGGCGCCCATGATGCCCAGGCCGATGTAGCCGACGTGGTGGACGGCGGTGGGGGTGGCGGTCATGTGAAGAACCCTTCAACTTAAAGCTGCGGTTGTCCAATAGCCCCATGCGGCCCCCGGATACGCATGGAGTTTCCCGGGAGACGTGCGCCGTCCGACTGCGCGGCCAACCCCACGCTTCCGCGTAGGGCTATGGGGGGAGCGCGAACGTCACACCTGGGCCAACTTTACCAGCAGGTCGAGGCCGCGGTCGAGCATGGTGTCGTTGCAGGCGTAGCTGAGGCGAAAGTGGGTGTCGCGGCCGCTGAAGACGTTGCCGGGGATGATGAGCAGGCCGTGCTCCACCGCGCGCTCGACGAACTGCGTGCCGGTGAGGCCGAGGCGTTCGGGCACCTTGGGGAAGGCGTAGAACGCGCCGCCGGGCGTGGTGAGTTCGTAATGCGGGGCGAGGCGTTCGACGACGCGGTCGCGCTTCCGGCGGTACTGCTCGACAGGCTCGGCCATGTCGACCTCCAGCGCCAGCACGCCCGCCACCTGCGTCATCGACGGCGCACAGACGAACGAATATTGCTGAAGCTTGGTCATCTGCTCCACGATTTGCTTCGGCCCCGCGACGTAGCCCAGCCGCCAGCCGGTCATGCCATAGGTCTTGGAAAAGCCGCGCAGCAGCAGCAGGTTTCGGCCATACGCCATCGGCGACGGGCAGCGGGCTGTGCCGTCCTGGCCGGGCGATTTCTCGTAACAGAACTCGTCGTAGATTTCGTCGCTCATCAGCAGCAGGTTGTGACGCTCGGCCAACTCGACCACCTGCCGGCAGACGCTCGGCGGCGCGACGACGCCGGTGGGGTTGCTTGGCGAATTGAACAGCAGCAGCTTGCTGCGCGGGGTGATGGCGGCCTCGATGCGCTCGGCGGTGAGCTGGAAGTCGGGGTAGGTGTCGACGTAGACCGGCGTGGCGCCGCTGAGCGTGACAAGGTGGCGGTACATGACGAAGTAGGGGTCGGGGATGAGCACTTCGTCGCCGGGGCCGACGCAGGTCATCAGGGCGAGCAGCAGGCCGCCGGAGACGCCGGAGGTGACCAGGACGCCGGTCTCCTCGGCCAGGCCGTCGCCGGCGCCGTTTGCCAGCGTGT
This sequence comes from Phycisphaeraceae bacterium, assembly GCA_040876735.1. Taxonomy (GTDB): domain Bacteria; phylum Planctomycetota; class Phycisphaerae; order Phycisphaerales; family Phycisphaeraceae; genus Natronomicrosphaera. The sequence goes on from JBBDPC010000108.1 coordinate 7,669, forward strand.
CCGGGAACTCGTCGGCGAGCCGGCGGGCGACCTTGTCGCGAAGCTGGGCGATGCCCTGCGTCTGCGTGTACTGGTTCCGGCCGTCGCGGATGGCCTGGCAGGCGGCCTCCTTGATCGACTCGGGCACGTCGAAGTCGGGCTGGCCGATGGAGAGGTTGATCGGGTCCTTGAGATTCGCGGCGAGGTCGAAGACGCGGCGAATGCCCGAGGCGTCGATGGCTCGCAGGCGGTCGGTGATGAAGCGGTCGGGGTTGAACATGGGCGGTGTGGGGTTCGGGGTTCGGGGTTCGGGGTTCGGG
>JBBDPC010000108.1:8067-18637 GCA_040876735.1 Phycisphaeraceae bacterium
GGGGTTCGGGGTTCGGGGTTCGGGGTTCGGGAGGAAAGTGTATAAGCCGAGGGCTGAGTCCGCGAAGCCCCGGACGGGGGAGATCGATCAATCTGTGATCGATGATCTGTAATCGGTCGCTCACCGGGACCGCCCGGCGCTGCTGACATCATCGATCACACCTCACACATTCCCCTCATCCCGCCCTTCGCTCGCGGGCTCGCTCAGGGGCGGGCGTTTTTCCAAAACTCGAAACCAGAAACTCGAAACTTCTCCCCCCCGCGCACGAAAAACAGGCACGGTGCGGGCGCACCATGCCTGTCTCATGTTCTCGTATGCGAGCCGGGCGGGCTACTTCTTCTCTTCTTCCTCGGCCGGCCCCTTCTTCTTGCTCTTGCCGCCGGCGACCACCTTGCGGTTGCCCACCTTCGGCAGGCCGAGCGGGTCGCCCGAGTCGAGGTCAAACTTGTTGCGGTCGACCAACCGCTGCACGCGCTCGGCACGGCTGAGCACGTTGCGGTGCTTCTCCAGGCCGCCGTCGGTCTTCAGGCTGCGATCAAGGCTCATCGGTTCACTCTCCAGGCTGATCCGGGCTGTCAGGGCCCGTCGTAACGTTTGGGATACATCGTTTCTAAAGCGTCGCCCCGGCCGCCGTTGTGCCGCTGCCACGCCCGGCCGATCGCACGCAGGTCGCTCTTGAAGGCCTCGTACGCTTTGCTCGGCGGATTATACATCTCGTCCCGGTGAAAACCACGGTCGGTGACGATCACCAGTCGAAGCGAGCCATTTTGCACTGATTCGCGCACCGTTGCAACCCCGTGCTCCTGCTTGAGCCAGGTCGCCAGGCTTTCCGCCACCTCCGGCGGGTAGCGGGCCACCACAAAATAGTTCAGCCCCGGCTGCCGCGGGTCCGCCTCCCCCGCCTGTCCTGCACCGACCGTCACCACCCCGCCCGCCGCGTCGCCGCCGCCATTGCCGGCCCCCGGCGCCCCGCGCATCCCCGCCCCGCCATCAAGCTGCTGCTCCTGCCGCGCCAACTCCGCCGCCGTACCCCGCGAATAGCCCACCCAGTACGCCAGCACCAGCAGCCCCACCAACGCCACCACCAGCAGCACCGCCACCCCCCGCGGCACACGCAGCACCACCGGCACCCCCGCCCCCATCCGCGCCCACCAGTCCGACGCCGCCCGCCAGCGCTCCGCAGGCTCCCGCCCCGGCCTCGCCTCACGCACCGGCTCCGGAGCAGGGGCCGGCGGAGGCACGGGCGGCGACGCTGGCGCAGCCGCCTCGTCGCGGCGCGCGGCCTGACCCATGATCTCAAACGGCGTCGATCCTTTGCGTCGCAACACCATGACCTGCTCCACCGTTCATGCCTGCCCGCCCGGCCCATCCTGCCCCACCGCGATCGCACTGGCCATCGCCTGCCCACGCACGTGCGTGATGCTCAGCCACCATTCAACAATGCCCAGTTCCGCCGCCACTTCGGCGCAGCGCCCATGTAGCCGTACGGTCGGCCGACCCGATGGTTCGCGCACCACCTCGGCGTCCGTCCATGCGATCCCGCCCGACCAGCCGGTGCCAAGGGCCTTGAGCACCGCCTCCTTGGCCGCAAACCGCCCGGCCAGATGCTCGACCTGCCGCTTCCGGTTCGCCGCGGCGTATCGGCGTTCGCCTTCCGTATAACATCGGCTGAGGAACCGCTCGCCGTGCACTTCGAGCATCCGCGCCACGCGCTCCGTGTCCGCCACGTCAATGCCATGCCCGAGAATCCGCATCCGCACAGTGTCCCGTGCCGGCCCGGGCGAGGCAAACGGCCGGTGGCGTCACCCGTTGAAAATGATTGACGCGGTTGGCAAAGCCACTATAGTCGCCTTGCTTTCGCGTCCGGGCAGTGGCTGGCGGGTTACTGCATGCCTCTCCAGTCACATGCACCTTTTCACGTGGGGATTCCGATGCGTCACATCCTGCAATTGCTTCTCTGTGCGGCCCTGGTCACGCTCGTCGGCTGTTCGTCATCCCCCTCGGTCGTCGGCCAGTGGTACACCGACGCCGTGCCGCAGGGTGGGCCGTTGGGCGCCCAGTCACTCACCTTGCATGTCAATGAAGACCAGACGTTCGCCGCCTCGCTGGACGGTGAACAAGGCCAGTCGCTGGCTGCACTGACGGGCGTCTGGCAACCGCTGAGCGAGCGGGAGATCACCTTCAAAGCATCGCAGGGCCTTGAGGGCAAAGCGCAACTGGTCGACCAGTCGACCCTGTTCGTCAGCGCTACTGATTCGCCCTCGGTGAGGCTCCAGCGCATCGAGGAGTGACGGAAGCCAGCCGTCGCATCAGCGTCCGGCGGTGATCTTCAGGTGGCTTTCACCATGAGGCAAAACCGCCTATCATCGCCCATCATGGACACCGCCCTCCACGCCATCGCCGACAAGGTCTACGCCGGCCAGCGCCTCTCGCCCGAAGATGGCCTCGCACTGCTGCGCACCCGCGACATCTACACGCTCGGCGACCTCGCCAACCACGTCCGCAAAGCCCGCCACGGCAACACCGCCTACTACAACATCAACCGCCACCTCAACTACTCCAACGTCTGCGCCTTAAGCTGCAAGTTCTGCGCCTTCCACCGCAAGCGCGGCGACGAAGGGGCTTACGAATACTCCGTCGAAGACGCCGTCGCCGAGGCGAAAAAAGCCGCCGCCGCCGGGGCGACCGAGCTGCACATGGTCGGCGGCCTCCACCCCTGGCTGCCGTTTTCCTACTACACCGACCTGCTCAGCGCCATCCGCAGCGCCGCGCCGAAGCTGCACGTCAAGGCGTTCACCGCCGTCGAAATCGTGCACCTCGCCCGCATCAGCAAACGGCCCAACGACCTCACCGCCGTGCTGGCCGACCTCAAGGCGGCCGGCCTCGGCTCACTGCCCGGCGGCGGCGCGGAAGTCTTCGACGACCGCGTCCACGACGAAGCGTTCAAAGGCAAGATCCGCTCCGACAAGTGGCTCGACGTCCACCGCCACGCCCACAAGCTGGGCCTGATGTCCAACGCCACCCTCCTCTACGGCCACATCGAATCGCTCGAAGACCGCGTTCACCACCTCTGCATGCTCCGCGACGCCCAGGACGAAGCGATCAACGAAGGTCACACTGGCCGGTTCCAGACGGTGATCCCCCTGCCGTTCATCCCTGACGATTCCGAGCTCGAACACCTCTACGGCCCGACCGCGCTCGACGACCTGCGGATGCTCGCCACCGCCCGGCTGATGCTCGACAACTTCGCGCACGTCAAGGCGTTCTGGATCATGCAGACGCTGCCCTTCTCCCAGACCGCGCTGGACTGGGGCGTCGATGACATGGACGGCACCGTCGTCTGGTACGACATCACCAAGGTCGGCGGCGCGGACAACCATCAGGAAGTCGACGTGTCCACCCTTCGCCGCGCCATCCGCGACGCGGGCTACGAACCGGTCGAGCGCGACACGCTCTACCACCGCATCGAGCGCACCGGCGCCGACTGGCGCGTCGCCGAGCAGCCCGCGGCCGTGGGGGTGTGAGGGCCGCGCATAAAAAAACGCCCGCCGCTGAGGAGCGCAGCGACGAAGAGCGGGATGAGGGGGGAAGGAATTGCTAATTGCTGATTTCTGATTTCTGATGTGTCGATTTGCGCTCCCACATCAGAAATCAGACATCATAAATCAGCAATCTCTCCGCCCCCTCATCCGGGGCTTCGCGGACTCAGCCCTCGGCTTACCATCTTTCCAACCCCTACACCGCGCCGCCCTCGGCGACCTCGGGCATCAGCGGGGCGCCGCGCTTCTCGAACACCACGGGGATCGTCAGGCTGAACGTCGCCCCCTGTCCGACGTCGCTGTCCACTTCGATGCGGCCGTGCAGCAGGTCGGCCAGTTCACGGCTGATGGTCAGGCCCAGCCCCGTGCCGCCAACCTCGCGGGTGACCGAGGGGTCAAGCTGTGTGAACTTCTCGAAGATGCGCTCTTGGTCTTCCGGCGCGATGCCCGGGCCGGTGTCGCTGACGGCAATGCGCACGTGGGCCGGGCCGCCCTGGCGCGGCGCGGGGATCGACGAGACAGACAGCGTCACCACGCCGCCCTCGGGCGTGAACTTCACGGCATTGGCTAGGAAGTTGAACAGGATCTGCTGGAGCTTGCCCGCGTCGGTCTGCACCAGCGGCAGGTTCGGCTCCACCCGCTGGCGCAGCAGCACGTTCCGCTTGCTCGCCTGCGGGCGCATCAGGTTCACCAGCCCTTCGCAGGTGTCCGCCAGGCTCACGGGGGCGATGTTCAACTCCGCGCGGCCGGCCTCGATCTTGGCCAGGTCCAGCAGGTCGTTGATCAGCTCCAGCAGCCGCCGGCTGGAACTGATGATGTGCCCGACGTACCGCTTGCGCTTTTCGTCCACCGGGCCGGTGCGTTCGGCCAGCGTTTCCTGGAGCACCTCGGCGAAGCCGATCATGGAGTTCAACGGCGTGCGCAGCTCGTGCGAAACGTTGGCGAGAAACTCGCCCTTGACCTTGTTCGCTTCGTAGAGCGCGACATTGCTCGCCGCCAGCTCGTCGAGCTTGAGGTCGAGGCTTTTGTTGACTGAGCGGAGCTGGTCCTGCTGGTCCTTGAGGTGGACGAGCATGGTGTTGAAGGCGTCGGAGAGTTCTTCGAACTCGTCGCCGGTGTTGATGTCGGAGCGGAGGTTGAGGTCGCCATCAGCCACCTTGCGAGTGACGTCGCGGAGCAGGCGGACGGGTGAGAGGATCAAGCGGGTGGTGATGAACCAGAACGCGCCAATGGCGAACAGCCCGGCGACCGTGCCGGCGAGGACGATGTAGATGCGGTTGACCACCTGCTGGGCCGGGGCGTCGCGGTCGCGCAGGTGGATCACCAGCACCCGCTCCAGCGGGTCGGCGAGCGCGGTGGTGTCGACCTCGGCGGTGAAGCCGGCGGCGGCGCCGCCTGCGATGCGCGACAGGTCCGACTTGCGGATCGCCCGGGCATAGCGGTAGTAGGTCTCGCCCGCGGCGTCGGTGGCCGTGGTGAACCAGTGCTCGCTGTCGGGTCGAAGGGAAAACCGCTCGATCGCCTGGTGCAGAAACGGGTCGGCCTCGCCGAAACGGGCGAACTCTTCCTGCTCGATCAGCGAGAGCGTCAGCTCCGCGCCCGGCTCCAGCGGCTCGACCACGCGATCCACCGGCGTCAGCGCGCCGCCGAGCTGGATCTGATCCGTCAGCCACGCGTCCGCCAGGTCCGCCGCCCGCTCCTGCGGCCCCTGCTCCACCAGCGTCTGCATCCGCAACCAGACCACCGCCAGCGCCGCGGTGAGGATGAGGATCACCGCCGCTCCGAAAAGCAGTTGACACTTGTTCGCCAGACTGACACGAACCGGCTGGGGCATGCGGGGTATTCTAGTCGTTTGAGCCAGGCAGACCGAAGCGGCGGCCGAGCCCGTGCCATAGCCACAGCCCCAGTATGCCGGCGGTGACTCCGAAAGCCACCAGATGCCAGACATTCGCACCGTGCGCCAACAAGTCGCCAGCATCGCCAACGCCATCGATCCAGCCAAAACCTAAATACGCGCCATTGGCGATCAGGCAGAACCCTGCGAAAAACCGCAGTAGCTGCCGCCCCCACCACTGTTGCCACGCCCATACGCCCCACATGCCGACTGGCAGAACGCTACCGGCGACAGCACCCGCCCAAGCCACCAACAGCGGCCGCGGATTTGGGACGACTTCGGTGTAGGAGAAGCGCCGCGGGTTCAGGGACACTGCCGTCACACGGCCGCCAGTTGCCCATGCAGCCAAGACATGCCCCGCCTCATGCACCGCCATCATGCACCACCATGACAGGGGCAGAACGACGACAATGATTGCAACCGCTCGCCAGTTCGTCATCAGGGCTGGCTCAACGAGGTCTGTGATTCAAGGGGAAGAAAACCACCAGGTTTGAAAATAAGACGCTTACCCCAGCGTCGCCATCGCCTCGTCGAGCGTGCTGCCGTATTCGAGGGTGTCGGCGACGCGGTTGTGGTCGTCGCAGAGGACGACTTTGGCTTTGTGGGCGTCGAGGGCGTCTTCCTGCATGAGGCCGAAGCAGACGATGATGACCTTGTGGCCGGCCTCGACGAGCTTGGCGGCGGCGCCGTTGACGCCGATGATGCCGGAGCCGGGCTCGCCCTTGATGACGTAGGTTTCGAAGCGGACGGCGTTGTCGATGTCGAGCACGAGCACGGCTTCGTTGGGGCGGATGCCGCTGGCGCGCAGCAGATCGGCGTCGACGGTGATCGAGCCGACGTAATCCGGGTCGCACTGGGTGATGGTGGCCCGGTGGATCTTCGCTCGTAGCATCTTGCGCAGCATGGGGTCCCTCTGCGGTCAGTGTCCCGCGTTAAGGACACATTATACCGCATCGGAGGGGGTGGGTCACTGGGGGATTGGACTGGTCACTGAAGTGACCAGTCCGGGGGTGGAGCACATCAGGCTCATCAGGCGCCGTTGCCCGCGCTCTCGGGGGTGATGCTGCGCAGGGCGTGCAGCAGCGGGACGAGGCGGTGCTCGACCACCTGGTCCCAGCCCATCTTGTTCACCAGGGCCTGCCCGGACTTGATCAGCGCCTCGCGCTGCTTGTCGGTGAAGGGGATGCGGGCCATCAGGTCGTCGGCCACGCCGCGGGCGATGCGGTTTTCCAAGGCGTCGCGCTGCTCGCGGGTCATGGCCAGCAGTTGGTCGATGGTGGGGTCGCCGTCGATGCTGGTGAAGTCGGCGACGATCACGTTCTTCGGCCGTTGGCCGTCCGTTACGGCATCGACGAAGCCGCGGCAGCCGCAGACGTTGGAGAAGACGCAGACCGCCCCGGAGCCCAGCGGTTCGAGCGGGCTGATGCCGAACGGCTCATAGGTCGCCATGCCGAACTCGACGTCGGTGGCCCGGCGGAAGTCGGCGATGGTCATGTCCTTGGGCAGCCGGCGGCCGATGCGGTCGCGCGACCAGCCGAACTGGTTGACCAGCACGATCTGGAGGTTGTCGTGGCTGGCGTTGAACGGCTCGATCATGTGGTGGATGTCGACTTCCGGGCCGACGAGGTCGGGAAAGCCGTGGCGGTGGTGGCGGGGCCAGCCGTACTGCTGCTCCATGTGGGCGATGTCCTGCGGCCGACGGACGCCGCCGCCGGAGGTGAGGATGTAGAGGATGCCCTTTTTCTTTTTCGCCTTGAGCTTCGCGTCGAGTTCGTGGCAGACTTTCACGTCGCGCCACAGCCCCTTGCTCACCACCGGACGGGTGACGTGAGTCATCAGCACGTCCGGCTCATAGCCGACGAGCTTCTTCGAATACTCGGTGAGCATGGCCCGGCTGGCGTTGCGGCTGGCCAGTGTGATTTCGGGCGCGGGAATGCCGTTGTAGACCAGTTGCACCGGGTGTTCGTCGAACGGCTGGTTGAGGAAGTGCAGCTCGTCCTTGGTGTGGTCGCCCACGGCAATGACGCCATCGCACAGGTGGGCCCGGCTGACCAGGGCGTGGCGGAGGAAGGCGTCCTGGCTGCCGAAGACGTCGTCGACATACCGGCCCTGCTGGCGCGCCCGGGCGAGCACGTTGTAGAACATCGTGTCGTGGCCGGGGTGGTCTTCGACGAGGCGGCGGGCGGTGGCGCATTCGTGGGCGTGGAAGACCGTGCGGAACTGCTCGCCGCCGTCGAGGATGGCTTGAAGCGCGGCGGGCATGCCCATGTACTCATGCGCGAAGAGCACGCAGGGCCAGTCCTCTTCGCTGAGCAGCCCCTGCAACGCGTAGAAGGCGGGCTCGGCAAGGCGGACGTATTCCTCGTAGTCCCACGACTTTTCGTACTGCCCGCTGTCGATGCCGAAGCGTTCCCAGAGGCGGAGCTTGAAGACGTTGAGCCGGTCGGGGTTGGCGCGGAAGACGTCGATGAGCAACACTTCCGACTCGCCCTGCCGGCCCTGGCCGGGCGGATCGTAACGACGTTTGCCGTAGACGATGGCGACGTTGAACGCCCACTCAACGGGGCGGAACCGGCCGGCGAGCCCGACCTTGTCGATCTGGTCGATCGAGGAGTAGAGCACTTCGCCATGCTCGCCGAGACGGTCTTCGGGCCGGGCCTGGATGTGCGTGGCGGTGGGCCCGATGAGGATGGAGCGCTTCACCGCCTGCTGGTAGACCGGCGAAGTGATGAGCCCTTCGAGCACCGTGCCGATGCCGCCAAGCTGTTCGACGGCTTCGTGCGTGACGTGGGCGAGGGTGAGGGGCGTGGGGTGTGAAGCGTGGGGCGTGGGGCGTGGGGCGTCTTCAGGCATGGTTGGGGCACCAGTCGTTAGCGTGGGTGATCATGTTTGTCAGTTGAGCGCCTGCGTGATCGTATGTGTCTGCGAGGCGTTTGTAGGTCGGCGCGTCAACGAAGTTTAAGTGCAGTGCAAACTCGAGCCAGACGAGCGTTTCGGCGGCTTCACTGTCAGCATCGGACAGTTTGCTGGTAAACGCCCGGACGTAGCGGCGTTTCCGCCATGCCTCGGCGATATTAGCGCAGACGAAGCGAGATGACCGGCGCACCTGGTCGGTCGGGGCATACTGCTCTTCTTTGGGAAACGTCTGCGACAGCCGATGGACTTCCATGGCCGCGTCAAAAGCACGCCGGTATACGTCCAGTTCTCGAAAGCTTCGCGCCACCGCCATCGCACCCTCCCAACCACGCCTCACGCCCGACACCTCACGCCCCACATCCCCATCACCCCGGCGGCAGGTCGGCGTCGTTGACGCCACTGTCATCGGGCGGGCCCTGCTTGCCGCGGCGGGCGGCGGTGGCCAGGGCGGGGCGGTCGCTGGAGACGGCCCGGCCGCGCGGCATGGCGATGATGCCGGTGCGGGCAAGCTCCACCACGCCGTAAGGCTGGACGAGGTCGATGAACGCTTCGATCTTGTCTTCCGTGCCCGCCAGTTCGATCATCAACTGGTCGCTGGCAACGTCCACCACCTTGGCGCGGAACAGGTCGGCCAGCGTGATGATCTCCTGCCGCTTGTGCGCGTCGCTGACCGACACCTGCACGAGCATCAGGTCACGCTCGACGAACGCGGCGTCCTGGTAGTCGACGACTTTCACTACGGGCACGAGCTTCTGCAACTGCTTGCGCACCTGCTCGAGCACGGCATCGTCGCCGTTGACGACAATCGTCATCCGCGACAGCTCGGGGTTCTCGGTCCGGCCCACGACCAGCGAGTCGATGTTGAACCCGCGCGCGGCAAACATGCCCGCCACCTGGGCCAGCACGCCCGGCTCGTTGGTCACCAGCGCCGCGATCACGTGGCGCAGAATTGGAGAAGAATCGTTCATGACGGGACATGATAGCAGTTTCGGGGTTGGGGATTGGGGGCTGGGGATGTGAGATCAGGGATCGGAATGATGGCAAGCCGAGGGCTGAGTCCGCGAAGCCCCGGATCACTGTGCGCGATCTTACTGATGCACCACCAGTTCACGACCGCCCGGCAGCAGGCCCAGCGGTGCCGCCATCGCGGCCAGGCGGCGCACGGCTTCCAGTTCGCGCTCGCCCACGGTGTAGCGCAGGATGCGGCCGAGGTAGTCGTGCGCGAGGTCGACCGGCCAGCCATGCGCGGGGCCGTGGCGTTCGGCGATGGCGTGGATGTGACGGGCGTTGTGCTCGCGCTGCCGGGCGAGGCGGGCGGGCAGGTCGCCCAGCGCCGTCCCCTGCCGGGCCATCCAGACGGCAAACAGAAACGGCAATCCGGTCAGATCATGCCACGCTTCGCCGAGGTCGAGTTGATGCGGATACGCCACGGCTCGCGGCGAGTCGGTGACCACCTTGTCCCCGATCAGCAGCATCGCTTCCGGCGCGTCGGCGAGGCGGTGGCCGGCGACGTGTTCGCGGGCGTGGTAGTCGATCAGCGTCGGCCGACGATCGTGCATGGCATGCAGCAGCACCTGCAACAGCACGACGCTGGTGTGGCTGTCCGTGTCGGCATGGACGACGCGCACGCGGTCGATAGGCACCTTGCTGAACAGGCGGACGGTGAAGGTCGGTCCTTCGCTGGCGATGCCGCCGACGGGCACGATCACCAGCGGCTCGGCCGCGCGGAAGTAGTCGACCACCGGGCACAGCGCCAGGTCGACCTGCCCCGCTTCGAGATCGCCCAGCAGTTCGGCGGGCACGTCGAAGCGCACCTGCGGATCGGGGCCGGCTTCCAGGCCTTCAATCAATGGACGGGCGTTGAGATAGCTGACGCAGCCGAGGCGATGGGCGGCGGTGGAGGGAGCGGGTGATGGACGTTGCGGGTCGGGCATGGCGGGTATTGTAGTTGTTGAACGGCACGGTCGGCGGAAGGCTGATGCGGAGTTTCGCGCGGAGGCCGCCAAGAGCGCGGAGGACGCAGAGAAGAAGAATCAGCCACAGATGAACACGGATCGGAGAAGAGAGTCGGCCGCAAATGAACGCAGATAAACGCGAATAAGAAAGAGAAACAGAAAACAAGACAAGATGTTTTATTTCTTATCTGCGTTCATTCGCGGCTACTTCTTTTTTCTTCTCTGCGATCTCCGCGCTCTTGGCGGCCTCTGCGCGAAACTCTTTT
>JBBDPC010000109.1:0-3373 GCA_040876735.1 Phycisphaeraceae bacterium
ACTCGTGGTTGCCCTCGACCATCACCAGCTTCTGACAGCACGCCTGCACCCGGTCTAGCAGCGCGTTGGCCGTGGCTAGATCGTCGTGGTACTCCGTCTCCGGCACGCCATGCGTGGGCGGGTGGCTGGAGAACTGCCCGCAGTCGAGCAGATCGCCCAGGCACACGATCAGGTCGGGGCGGATGTGCTCGGCAGCCCGGCAGAACACCTCCACCGCCTTCGCGTTCTGGTGCGGGATATGCACGTCGCCGAAAGCGAGCATGGTCCGGCTCTTGGTTTTGGCAGACTTCCGGGGGGCCATATCACTCCACCCCCGCGACCATGGCGGCCGTGCGCGCGTAGCCGGCGACGTCGACGAGGTTGTCACGCTTGTGGCGGTGCGCCTGGCGGGCGAGCTTCACCGCGATCATGCACAGCGGCACGTCCATGGCGGTGACCTGCTCACTCTCGCGCAGCTTGTTGGCCAGGATTCCCGACCACATCCGCGCGGTGCGGGCGAAATCGTCAGCCGGGTGGCCGTAGTCGCCGTGACGGACGGTGGCGGTGATGCGCTTCGCCTCGTCGAGGATGGACTCGCCGTCGCGCGGGGCATTCAGCATCACAGCCGCCTCGGGCAAAACCTGGATCGGCTGCAGCGTCTGGGCATCGAGTGCGGGCATCGCCAGCTCGCGGGCGATCAGGTACTCGAGTTTCGCACCGAGCGAGCCCCGCCAGCCGCTCAGCAGCGCCAAGGCATCGCACTGCGCCAGCAGCACCAGATCCGCCCGCAGGTAGCTCGCACGTGGCAGGTCGGTCCGCCCGCCAAAGTTGTCGGCCGGGTTGATCACCTCCCAGCCGAGCGCCGACAGCCGCGCTGCCGCGGCATGGAAGGCCGGGAAATTGTGCTCGGGCAGACCGGTCATGGGCCCGGCGAGGTAGATGCGCTTGGGTTCGCTCATGGGTCAGTTGTTCTCCGGGTTCATCAGGCCACCGCACAGCGGGCAGCGGCGCAGTGGCATGTCTTCGACGCGGACCTCGGCCCTTCCGCCGGGCGTGGGTTCACATCGCCGGGTGAGCAGCAGGTCGATCTGGCTGTCGTTCTCGTAGACGCCGGCGTGTTCCAGTGCATCGAGCAGCGGCTTCTGGATGTTGTCGAGGTCGCGCCGCCGGCGATCGGGTGGAAACGCGTCCATGGCCAGGGCGATTCGGCCGCCCGAGGGCGGCTTGCGCGAACCGTTGCCTTGTCCGCTCGCCGCCAGGAGGGCGCAGACGTCCTTGCGGTACGTCCGGCCCTCCCGGCTGATCACCATGCGGTTGCGCCACTTGCGCCAGTAGTGGTTGACGCTCGGCGGGTAAGGAAGGTGCAGAATCACGCTTCCTCCTCCATCGCGTCCTGCGCCGCCGCCAATTCAGCCATTGCGCGTGTCCCATAGAGCCTGATCTGCCCCAACTCACGGGTCCATTCGTCTCGGTAGCTGCGGAAATACGCCATGTGCGGGTCGAAGATCGCCCATCCGGAAACAACCTGGCCGCACTCGGCTCCCTTCATCGTGATTTGAATGACCTCCTCCGCAGGGCTGTCATCCGTCCCGTCGCCCATGAATGTGTCAAGGTTTGAGTCCACGTTTCATCCTCCTTACCGCTTCCAGGGCGGGGTGTTGCTGTGGACCGGTGCCTGCTGCGGCGCGGGCGCAGTGGCTGCGGCCTTCGCCTCGTATCCCTTGACCTCGTTGGTCAACTCGCCGGTGTCGGTGCGTTTCTTGCACTTGACCGTGATCAGCAGCGGGATGTTGTGCAGTTCCACGCTGTCCCTGGGCTGCATGACGCCGACGGCACGGCAGATGGCCGAAAGGTTGCCCCGGGCGATCTTCACCGTCATGGCGTTGGGATGGCTGATGCACAGCCGGTCCCAGACCTTGCGGTCCTTGTAGTCGCCGTCGAGGACGGTGAACTCCAGTTCCAGGTAGCTGCCGTCGCCGTTCTTGGTCGGCTTCTGCTGCGAGTTGGTGATCGCCGCGAGGTACTTGCCCGCCGGCAGCGGGTCGAACGACGCGGTCGGTTCAACCTGATTGGCATCGAATCCGTTGAGGTTCGCCATGGTTCAGTTCTCCTGAGGGGCTTCGGGGCTGGTGTTGTCGTTGGCGACGAGGCGGAGGTTGGTGTCGTTAGCGGCGTCGGGTTCACCGGTGAACGCCTGCATCAACGCCCGCCACGAGAGGGGCAGCTCCGCCGGCAGGCTGTAGCGGTTCTTGGCCACGCAGGCCGGGCTGCCGACGGTGCGAAGCACACGCTCGCCGCCGTCTTTCCCGAGCCCCGCCGCGATGGTGCGATCGCGCCCGAAACCGCCGTCCTGGGTCTTGGTGATGATCTTCCGCGTGGCGAACAGCACACCGTCGGCCCACTCGGTGATCAGTGCGTTGGCATGCTTGTGCAGGCGCGGCGAGTAGCGGTCGTAGGCGGCGTGCTCGGGGTCCTCGAACTTCTCGACCTTGGCGTGGGCGAGCAGGATCACGCACATGCCGCGCTGGTTGCGCAGTGTGTTGAGGTCGTCCAGAATCCGACGCCAGTGGGTCAGCGCGTGCGTGTACCCGCGGGCGTAGCCGCCGTCGACCTTCTCGATGCTGCTGACGCCGTACTGCTCGCAGAGCTGGTCCCACACCAGCCGTTCAAGCCAGTCGACGCTGTCGATCACGACGGTCTGGAAATCATGCTTCTCGCGGAGCAGCGACTGCAGCGCCGCGTCCACGTCCGCCAGCTTCTGCGCGAGCGGGAAGCTGGCGCAGTCGATCTGATCCAGGCCGTCCTCGGTGGGAATGAAGATCGGGTTCGGTGCGCCGGCGGCGGTCGTGCTCTTGCCGATGCCTTCCGTGCCGTAGATCAACAACCTCGGCGGCGAATGGCGTCGGCCCTGGTGAATCTGTTGCATCAGTGTCATGCGCATGCTCCGGTGTAAGGGGTGGGTGCCTGGGTGAATCGGCCCGGCAGCCAGGTCAGGGCCTGCCGGCCGCTGACGGTGCAGGTGCGCACCGCCCCGTTGCGGACGAGACTGGCCTGGCGCAGTTCCGGCAGCCGCTTGTGGGCCTTGATGCCGAGTTCGTCTTCGATCTCGCGGGCGGTGAGGCCGGGCATGCGCCGCACGAAGTCGAAGCACATGGCGCGGTGCCGCTGCGCCGAGCCGCTGGATTCGATGGTGCGTCCGGCCATGGCTGCTGTCGGGGGGTCGGTGTTGCGGTAGTTGTGGTTCATCGTGTGGCTCCTGATTCAGTTGGATTCATGGGTACACGCTCGTGGTCGCTGGCCAGCAATACCTGGTGAAACGGCAGGCACGGGAGTCGAACCCGCGTCCGCACGACGTCGGCTTATGAGGCCCGCCATGCGGATCACCCGACCTGCC
>JBBDPC010000110.1:0-18574 GCA_040876735.1 Phycisphaeraceae bacterium
TGAGCTTCCGCTACTTCTTCGTCCGCAAGGTCATGTTCGTGAAGTACGCCAGCGGCTTCATCTGCTTCCCCGGCGGCTTCGGCACGATGGACGAGTTCTTCGAGTCGCTCACGCTGATCCAGACGCTCAAGATCGAGCCGTTCCCCGTCGTCTGCATCGGGCATGATTTCTGGGACGGCCTGGTCGGCTGGATACGCTCCACGCTGCTGGAACGGTACAGCACCATCAGCCCGCCTGACATGGACCTGTTCCGCGTCACCGATGACGTCGACGAAGCGATTCAGATCATGGTCGACCACCGCGCCCGCCTCGCTTCTGGTGAAGCCGGGGCCGGGAAGGAAGCAGGCTCTGTCGCCGAACACACCGCCGAGGGCACGCGTACCGGTATTGACCCGATCACGCACATCGGTCCCAGCGGCCGCGTCAATCGTTCTTGAGCCTGGAGCCGTCAGCCATCAGCCAGCGACAGGCCGAATGCTGACGGCTCGAAGCTCAGGAAACAAACCCACTCACCCCTGCCTCGTTAAGGATCCTTTTGGCTATGAACCCAGTGAAGATCGGCATCGTTGGTTGCGGCAACATCAGCAATCAATACCTCAAGCTCGCCCGCCAGTTTCCCATCCTCGACATCGTCGCCTGCGCCGACCTGAACCTCGAGGCGGCGAAGGCGCAGGCCCAGAAGCACGACGTTCCCCGCGCCTGCACGGTGGAGGAACTGCTGGCAGACGGTGAGATCGAGATCGTCGTGAACCTGACGATTCCCGCCGCCCACGCGCCGGTGGCGCTGAAGGCGATCGCGGCCGGCAAGCATGTGTATAACGAGAAGCCGCTGGGCGTCACGCCCGACGAGGGCCGGCAGATGCTCGCCGCCGCCGCGAAACAGAACGTCCGCGTCGGCTGTGCGCCGGACACGTTCCTGGGCACCGCGCACCAGACCTGCCGCAAGCTCATCGACGACGGCGCGATCGGCCGACCCGTCGCCGCCACCGCCTTCATGCTCTGCCGCGGCCACGAGACCTGGCACCCCAGCCCGGAGTTCTACTACAAGCCCGGCGGCGGGCCGATGTTCGACATGGGGCCCTACTACCTCACCGCCCTGATCAACCTGCTCGGGCCCATCGCCCGCGCCACCGGCTCGGCGGGCATCCAGATCAACCCGCGCACCATCACCAGCCAGCCACTCAACGGCCAGAAAATCGAAGTCGAAACGCCCGACCACGTCACCGGGACCATCGACTTCGCCAGCGGCGCCATCGGCACGATCATCACCAGCTTCGCCACCGCCCACTCGCCCCACGATGGCAAGCACCCGATCACCATCTTCGGCACCGACGGCACGCTCCAGGTGCCCGACCCCAACAACTTCGACGGCAGCATCCTCCTCAAAACCGCCGGCGACGAGGACTACCGCGACGTACCCATCGAGCACGACCACCCCAACGGCCGCAGCCTCGGCGTCGCCGAAATGGCCCACGGCATCCGCGAGAACCGCCCCCACCGCGCGTCGGGCGAGGTGGCCTTCGCCGTCCTCTCCGCCATGCAGGGCTTCCTCGACGCCGCCGCCACCGGGCAGGCTCAGACGCTCGACGCCGGCTTCGATCGCCCCGCCATGCTGCCGCTGGGTCTGGAAGATGGCGTGCTCGCCGAGGCGACGGTGTAAGCATTCATGCCGGTGACTTCCGCCTACTGCCTTGTCCGAGCCGGGCTCTGTGAGCCCGGGGCACGGCGTAGCCGTGCATGTCTTCCAGGTCCGGGCGCTGTTGCAGATCCGATCACTCACAAGCTTGCCGCTGCGCGGCAGCCCCCGGCCCCCCGGCTTCACAGAAGCCGGCTCGGACAAGGCGATGAGTCACTGGCCGCCCTACGTGGATCGCGGATACCATGGTTCATCATGCTGCGCCACCCTGTACATGCCTGGTTGATCGCGCTGATGCTGGTCATCGGTGCCGGGGCCCCGCCCGCCGCGGCCGAGACGCATCCCGCCCACGACACGCTGGGCCAGCTCACCGACGGTGCGCCGGCCGCCGAGCGCCTGCTGCGGCAGGTCGGCTGGGAGGCGGCGGCGTTTGTGGTGACGGTGCGGCGGATCGAGCCGCGCGTGGACGCCGACGCGGTGGTGAGCTTCGCCTCGCCATTGCCCAGCGGAAACCACCGACAGGACACCGTGCCGCTGCTGTGGTACACGGCTCGCGATGCGGCGGGCCAGCCGGTGGATGCGGCCGCGCCGGCAGTGCTGGTGATTCACACGGTGCACCCGCAACTGCTGGTGGGCAAGACCATCGCCCGCGCCCTGGCGCGCGAGGGGATGCACGCGTTCGTGCTGCAACTGCCCGGCTTCGGCGACCGTGCCACGCCGGGCAGCCCCGGGCCCGTGGTGCTGCTGGACCATGCGCGACAGGCGGTGGCCGACGTCCGCCGCGCCCGCGACGCCATCGCCGCGCTGCCCGGCGTCGCCGACGGGCCGGTGGCGTTGCAGGCGACCAGCCTCGGCGGCTTCGTCGCCACCGTCGCCGCATCACTGGATGATGCGTTCAACCCCGTGTTGCTGGCGCTCACCGGCGGCAACGGGTTCGACGTCCTGCAACACGGCCAGCGCGACGCCGCCCACGTCCGACTCCTGCTCAACCGCCACGGCTACCACGACGCCCGCTTGCGCGACCACCTGGCCGTCATCGAACCGCTGCACGTCGCCCACCGCCTCGCGCCCGCTCGCACCTGGCTGTTCACCGGCCAGCGCGACCAGGTCATCGCGCCCGCCCACGCCGACGCCCTGGCCGAGGCAGCCGGCCTCGATGCGGCGCATCACATCCGGTTCGACGCGGACCACTACACGGCCGTGTTCCACCTGCCGACGATCATCCGGCAGATGGCCGAGATCGTGCGGACGACGCATGGGAATGTTGAAAAAGCGGGCGCAGAGGGACGGTAGCGCGTCACATCACAGGGCGGTGCCTACGTAGCGTCCGCGGTTCGCGGACCATCAGGTGCCCGGCAATGCGGGCTCCGTTTCGTCAAGTAGCAGGCAGCATCAGGCGCACCATGAAGCCCCGCATGTACATGCGGGGCTCAGGGGTCACGCAGGTTTCAACGTGAATCCGTGTTACTCGCCTTGGGCGACGCCGATGACGCCGCAGCCGATGCGGGCGCCGGCATTGCCTGTGGGCTGGCTTCCGTCGTCCTCCTGCTGGTGGACGATCACGCCCCGGCCGACGATCGGGTTCGGCACCCCGGCGAGGGTGATGTTGTCGACGGTGAGTTCCAGCTCGGCGACGCCTTCGTCGTTGGCCTCAAGGTTGCCCAGGTCGCCGGCGTGGCGCTCGTCACCGTTGGGCAGAGCGTGGGGATGGTCGCCGGGGTTGTAGTGGCCGCCGGCACTGGTGCCGTCCGCGGCCGAGCAGTCGCCGAACTCGTGGATGTGGAAGCCGTGGCTTGAGTTGGGGGCGAGGCCTTCGATGCGGGCGGTGACGATGACGTGGCCGTCCTCGTGATGATGGAAGCGGACGGTGCCGTGGGCGTCGTTGTCGGCGGTCGGATGCACCACGGCCACGGCATCATTGACCCCCCGGAACCCGGGCAGTTGCGATCGCTGCATCTCACGGATCTCACTGTGCTCGTGCTGGGCTTCAGCGCGGGGCATCACGGCGGCGCCGCAACTGAGCAGCAGCGTGACGGCGGTGATGAGACTGAGCGTGAAAAGCGTCTGTTTCATGGCGGGCTCCCTCGTGGTTGAACGTGGCGATTCAGCTTCTTCTTCCGACTGTTGATCTTCGGCCGCACATGGCGTCAGGTCAAGCCGACGCGGTCAGATGGCCGTCGGCAGCCGGCCGTGAGGCGGCGGGTCCAGGTTCGACGTCGCGCAGGATCGTGGCCACGAGTTCGTCGGGCGACCGGCGACGCCGGGCGCGTGTGCCCGTCGCGCGGTCGGCGGCGAAGCGCTGCAACAGCCGGTTGGTCAGGTGAGACTCGAACGCCGTGCTGCGTGCCGCATTGAACTGCTCCACCGCTTCGACCAGCACGCGCTGGCCGGCTTCCAGCAACTCGAGCAGACGGACGGCCGAGGTTTGCGGTTCCCCGATCAGGTGACGCCGGGCGACGGAGAGCACCACCGGGCGGTGGCCGGCGACCAGCAGCGCCTGCACCTGGCGGGCGGCTGCGAGATAGCGGTCGAAGGCGTCGAGGTCGCTGCCGCGCGGCTCGTGCCGATGCAGGGCGTCGCGCACCCGGCGGGCCTTGCACTTGAGATAGTTGTAGCGGATGAACAGCGACCGCTGCCGCTCGGCCGGGAGGGCGGGCCCGGCGAACAAGGGGCACAGCGGGGCGGGCAGGTCGTCCACCGCCACGCGGGTCGCCGGCTTGGCCGGGGCACTGCCCTGCGCGGTTGGCCGAAGGATCACCGCGTCGGCGTCATCACGGTCGAACATCGGCGAAGGCACGTACGCCAGCGGGAGGCGGCGGATCTCGGCGGCGCGTTGCTGGTGCAGGGCGCGGTAGATCGTCGCGCGCGTGCGGTCGAACCGGCGACACAGCCGGCTGACCGGCACGCCGAAGCGGTAGGCGCGGGCGATCAGCCGGCGCTGGCGCACCGTCAGCGGCCCGGTGCGGTCGGCGAAGATCGGCGTCTCGGGATGCTCACGGTCATGCTTGGCCAGAATGAGGCGAATCGTCTCCAGCGCCCGCCCCGTGCGACGGGCCAGGTGCGTCGCCACCTCGTTGAACGAGACGTTCCTTGCCTCGGCCAGCCGACGGGCTCGGCGGATGATCGCCTCGCGCGTGCCCGCGTCGAGTTGCGTGAACTGACGGGCCCGGTCGATGCGCGAGCCGTGGCGGGCCTGGAACTGCTCGAACGCGGAGCGGGGGATGACGATCTGCTTGCGGCCGGCCGGGTCCAGCGCCATCCACCGCCAGCGCAGCCCGGCCGTCCGCCACCGGCCGAGCGTCTTGGTGCTCACGCCCAAACGGTCGGCGAGGTGCGCAAGGGTTTCCACCGGGTCGTCAGGGTCGGCGGGCAACGCGACGTCCCGGCTGATCTGGTCGATGATCAGCCGAAGGTCCGGCCGAATCGCCTCGCCGACGAGCAACAGGGCGTCGTCCGTCTCCGGCCGGTAGCCGGTCAGCCGGTAGATGATGAACTCCAGCGGATACGTCCGGCCCGGGTCGATCTCGTCGTGCAACCGCTCCGCCCGCCGCGCCTGCGCAATCCGCCGACCGGCCGGGGCGAACTGCAACTGCCTCGCCAGCTCACGCAGCGGCTGACAGCGGAAAGTCTGCTTGAGACGTCGGCTCATGCGTCCCAGTGTACCGCCCGCCGCCCCGGTTCCGCGATGGCATCCCAACTCCCCTCCCCCCGGGAGAGGCCGGGGGAGGGGATCACCGGGCACCCTGCGTCACCGGTGAACGCAGGCCGAGTGAGTCCGATGCGAAACTCTTTCCCCCCCAACACCGGGAACTTTCCATCTATCCTGTGCGTCGGAGTAGGCGTAAGCTTGCGCAGGCCCCGCGCCGCCGAACCGAACCCGATCGACAAGGAGTTTGTCCATGCCGTCACGAATGAAATCTTCCATGACGCTCGCCGCCATTGCCGTGGGGCTGATGGTCGCCGCCGGCTCCACGTTCGCCCAGGAGCAGCAGGCCCCGCCCGAGCCTGCCGAGGTGAGCGTCACCGTCTACTCCACCGCCGACCCCGCCGGGTTCGACCCCCAGCAGTTCATCGCCCAGCAGCGCCAGGGCCACAACCCCGACTTCGCCTGGCAGGTGCCCGGCTTCGGCGTGGTCAAGGAAGTGCGCCCCGTCGAATTTGACGAGGGCCGGAACACCATCCGCTTCACCGACGTGGCCCAGTTCATCGACCCCACCACCGTCAGCTTCACCGACCTGACCGACCCCGACGCCACGGCCGTGCTGGAGCAGCAGTTCCTCTTCGACCTCGTCAGCTCCGAAAAACTGCTGGAAAAATACGTCGACCAGGAGATCACCGTCTTCGTGCCCACCGGCGCGGACGGCGAAATGGAAGCGGTCGAGGGCACGCTGCTCTCGGCCATCGGGGGCGAACTGGTGCTGCGGACCGACGCGGGCATCCGCCTGCTCCGCCGCAGCGGTGACACGCAGGTGCAACTGGGCGAACTGCCCGGCGGCCTCATCACCCGGCCCACGCTCGCCTGGCTGGTCAACAGTGCGGCGGCTGGCGAGCGGCAGGTGCGCACCACCTATCAGACCGCCGGCATCACCTGGCGGGCCGACTACAACCTCATCCTCGACGACGACGAAACCAGCGCCGACCTCGGCGCGTGGGTGTCGCTGATGAACCTCTCCGGCGCGACGTATGAAAACGCCCGGCTCAAGCTCATCGCCGGCGACGTGCAGCGCATCGAACCGCAACGGCCCCAGCCCATGCGGATGGAGATGGAGCGGGCTGCGGCAGGCATCGTCCAGGACCAGGCCTTCGAGCAGCGCCCGTTCTTCGAGTACCACCTCTACACGCTGCCCCGACCGACCACGGTCGCGCAGAACACCACGCAGCAGATCACGCTCTTCCCCACCACCCACGATGTGGCCGTGGAAAAAGTGCTCGTCTACTACGGCCTGCCCGAAAGCCAGCACTGGGGCATGTTCCCGCAGCCGCGCACCGATCGCGGCCTGGGCACGGAGGCGAATGAGAAGGTCGACGTCTACCTCCGCTTCGACAACAGCGAAGACAACAACCTGGGCATGCCCATGCCGGCCGGGAAGGTGCGCGTCTTCAAGGAAGACCCCGCCGACGAAACGCTGGAGTTCGTCGGCGAAGACCTGATCGACCACACCCCCCGCGACGAGGAACTGCTCATCAAGCTCGGCCAGTCGTTCGACATCGTCGGCGAACGCACGCAGACCAACTTCACCATCGACCAGCGCGCCCACGTGATGACCGAAACCTTCCGCATCCAGCTTCGCAACCACCAGGACGAGCCGGTGCAGGTGCTGGTCAAGGAAAACCTCTACCGCTGGGTCAACTGGGAGATCACCGACGCCAGCGACGACTTTGAAAAGATCGACGCCCGCACGATCCACTTCGGCGTCGAAGTCCCCGCCGGCGGCGAAAAAACCGTGACCTACACCGTCCGCTACACCTGGTGAGCAACCCCTCGAAGCCCACGGTGTCTCACCGTGGGCTTTTTTACGCGCGCACCTTCGCCCACTGCTTCTCCAGCCGCTGCGGCGACACCGTGACGGCCGTGCCAAGCTCCTGGGCGAATAGCGAGACGCGGTACTCCTCCAGCATCCAGCGCAGCTCGGCAAGCTGGGGGTCGAAGATTGACCGCTGCTCGTGCTCGTGGGCCTTCTGCCGGTACCGCTGCCACTGCCCGGCGAACTCGGCGGCCAATCGCTGATCGCGCGCCTGCCCGGCATTGGCGAGCTTCTGCAGCCGGCTGGTGATGGCGGCGAAGTAGCGCGGGTAGCTCACCAGCCAGTCCCACGGCGTATGCGTGAGAAAGCCCGCCGGCGTGAGCAGCGCCAGTTGCTCACGCACGTCGGCCACGGCATAACGCCACTGCGGGTGGCCCGCCTGCTCCAGCATCAACGCCGCATGGTGGTACTGGGCGAACAGTTGCGCAACCTGCCCGGCGACCTGCTGCGTCACCGTGCCCAGGCGGTTCCAGCCCGCGTCGAGCTGTGCGTCGAAGGCGGCGCGCGTGCGGATCTTCGGGTTGTCGCCGAGGAAAGCACGGTCGGTGATCAGCTCGGCCAACTCGCGCCGCAGCGTTTTCACATCCAGCAGCGTGGCGGCGTGCAGGCGCATCTTCTCCAGGTCCGGCAGGTGGTCGACGCGATAGGTGACCTCCGGCTTGACCTGGAGAAAGAACAGCCGGCGCAGGCCCAGCCGCGTTTCGTGGGCGGCGCGCTCGGGCGTGTCGAGGATGCGCAGGGCGACGGTTTCGCCTTCGTCGATCAACGCCGGGTGGCCGGTCATGGTCATGCCGCCGGCGTGGGCGACGTCGACTGTCTTCGGCAACTCGTCGAAGTCCCACGTGGTGATGCCCGTGCGTGTGAGCGCATCGTCCCGGCCGCCGAGGTCGGCGAAGCTGGCGGTCGCCTCTGCGCCCAGTTGGTGACGCAGCGCCTGGAGGTCGCGCCCTTCGGCCAGCGGCTTGCCCTGCTTGTCGACGGCCCGCACGTTGACGCGCAGGTGCGGCGGCAGCGTCTCCGGCTTGAACGCGCTCACCGGCACATCAACGCCCGTCAACCGCCCCAGCGCGTCGGCCACGGCCTCCATCAGCGAGCCTTGCCCGAACGTGATCGTGCCGAGCACCTGCTCGGTGTAGTCCGGCGCGGGCACGAAGTTGCGGCGGATCGACTTGGGCAGCGACCGGATCAGCGCCAGCACCTTCTCACGCAGCAGCCCCGGCACCGCCCAGTCGAGTTGGCGTTCGTCGAGCTGGTTGAGCACTTCCAGCGGCGCGGTGAGCGTCACGCCGTCGCTGGTTTCGCCGGGGTTGAGCTGGTAGTCCAACGGCAGACCGACGCCGCGGATGTCCAGGCGGTCAGGGTAGGCGGCGGCGGTCACGTCCTCGGCCGAGCCGGCGAGCAGGTCGCGCTCGGTCATGTAAAGCAACTTCGGATTCTCGCGCTCCGCCTGCTTGCGCCACTTCTCGAACTGCGGCAGGTTGGTGATGCCCGTGGGCACGCGCGCATCGTAAAACGCGAAGCGCGCCTGCTCGTCGGCCAGCAGATCGCGCCGGCGGGCCTTGGCCTCCAGCTTCTCCACCTGCTCGGCAAGCTGCTGGTTGTGCTGGAAAAACGGGGCGTTGCAGGGGCAGTCGCCTTCGACCAGCGCGTGGTGGATGAACAGCTCGCGGCACTTGGCCGGCTCGATGGGCCCGTAATGCACCAGCCGGCGAGGCACGATGGTCAGCCCCATCAGCGACACTTTTTCATACGTGCCGACATGCCCGCGCTTGGCCTGCCAGTGCGGCTCGCTGTACGACCGGCTGAGCAGGTGGCCGGCGATCGGCTCAATCCAGTCGGGGTTGATGCGGGCGACCGTGCGGGCGAACAGTTGACTCGTCTCCACCAGCTCGGCCGCGACGATCCACTTGGGCTTTTTCTTGAACAGCCCTGACCCCGGCCAGAGGTAAAGCTTCTTGCCGCCGCTGCCGGCATACTCAAACCCCTTGCTCAGCACCGCGACGTGGGCCAGCAACCCGCTGAGCAGCGCACGGTGCAGCGCATCGTAATCGTCGCGCCGCTCGCGCACCTTCAAGCCCGCTTCGCGCGCCAGGTCTCGCAACTGGCGGTGCACGTCCACCCACTCGCGCAGGCGGTTGTGCGAGAGGAAGTTTTCATGGCAGGCGACGCGCAGGCGATTGTGCGAAAGCTTGCGCTTCAGCTCGTGGTAAAAGTCCCACAGCTTGAGATGGCTGAGAAAGTCGGACTGCTCATCCTTGAACCGGGCATGCAGTTCGTCCGCCTTCTGCTGCTGGTCGGGCGGGCGAAGGCGCGGCTCCTGCACCTCCAGCGCGGCGGCGATGACGAGCACCTCGGCCAGGCAGTTCTCCGCGTCGCCGGCCAGCACCATGCGGCCGATGCGCGGGTCGACCGGCAGTTTCGCCAGCTTCTGGCCGATCGCCGTGACTTCATTGCGGTCGTCGATCGCGCCGAGTTCGTGCAGCGTGGCATAGCCGGCGCGGATCATCGCGGGCCTGGGCGGGTCGAGGAACGGGAAATCTTCGACCCGGCCCAGCCGCATCGCCTTCATCTGCAAAATGACGGCAGCCAGGTTGGTGCGCAAGACCTCCGGCGGCGTGAACGCTTCACGGGCGAGGAAATCGTCTTCGCTGTAAAGGCGGATGCAGATGCCCGGCGCGGTGCGGCCGCACCGGCCCTTGCGCTGGTCGGCGGAGGCTTGCGAGACGGCTTCGATGGGCAGCCGCTGCACGCCGGCGCGGGCGGAGAAGCGGCTGATGCGGGCGACGCCGGTGTCGATGACGTGGCGGATGCCGGGCACGGTGAGCGAGGTCTCGGCGACGTTGGTGGCGAGGATGACGCGCTGGCCGCCGTGCGGATTGAAGATGCGGTTCTGCTCGGCGGGCGAGAGGCGGGCGTAGAGCGGGAGGATGTCCAGGCTCGTTTGCGCGCTACTGGCGGGCAGCCGTTTGCGCAGCGCCTTGGCGGTCTCGCGGATGTCGCGCTCGGTGGGCAGAAAGACGAGCACGTCGCCGGGCGTGCCCGGATCGCTTTGTTGCAGTTCGTGCAAGGCGTCGGCGATGCCGTCGACGGGGTCGCGGTCTTCTTCGGCGAGGTCGTCGGTGGCCAGCGGGCGGTAACGGACTTCGACGGGATACGTTCGGCCGGAGACTTCGATGATGGGGGCGGGCTTGCCGTCGGGCCCGGCGCTGGCGAAGTGTTCGGCGAAGCGTTGCGGGTCGATGGTCGCGGAGGTGACGATGAGCTTGAGGTCGGGCCGGCGGGGCAGCAGTTGCTTGAGGTAGCCCAGCAGGAAGTCGATGTTGAGCGAGCGTTCGTGGGCCTCGTCGATGATGAGCGTGTCGTAGGCGGTGAGGAAACGGTCGGACTGCGTTTCGGCCAGCAGGATGCCGTCGGTCATGAGCTTGACGTAGGCGTCGGGCTGGGTGGTGTCGGTGAAGCGGACCTTGTAGCCGACGTCGCGGCCGGGGGGCGAGTGCAGTTCGTCGGCGAGACGTGCGGCGAGCGAGCGAGCGGCGAGCCGGCGGGGTTGCGTGTGGCCGATCAGGCCGTGCGTGCCGCGGCCGAGTTCGAGGCAGATTTTGGGAAGCTGCGTGCTTTTGCCCGAGCCGGTGGCGCCGCAGACGATGACGACCTGGTGCTCGCGGAGGGCCCGGGCGATCTCGTCGCGGCGAGCGGCGATGGGCAGGTCGTCGTCGTAGGTGATCGCCGGGCGTCGGTCGCGGCGCTGCTGCACAGCCTGGGCGGAGCGTTCGAGTTCCTCGTGCAGACGGGCGAGGCTGCGGTCGCACGGCTGGCCGGCGCGGGCCAAGTCGCGCAGCTTGCGCAGGCGCTGACGCAGGCGGTGGCGGTCACGTGCGAGCGTGTCGGTCAGTCGCGCGTCGAGTTGGTGGAGGGAGGTCTGCACGAAAGTTGAAGTTTAGCCGTGGGAGGGATGGCTGGCGACCCGGGGGCGACACGTGAAAGAAGCCCACGGATGGCATCCGTGGGCTTCGTGGGAGTGTGCAGGTTGATTTCGCTATACGTCGCGATCACGCCTCCGGCGGGAGCTTGATCGGGGCGACCTTGAGGATGCCCGGCCGGGCGCGGAGGCGGTTGACCAGCGCTTCGGGGGCGGGTGCGTCGGTCTTGAGCACCATCAGCGCCGTCGCGCCGTCGGCCGTCTCGCGGCGGCTGATGGACATGTCGGCGATGTTGACCGTCTCCTGGCCGAACTCGTTGCCGACCAGGCCGATGATGCCCGGCTTGTCCTGGTTCTGCACAAGCACCATGTCGCCGGCGGGGATCATGTCCATGTGGTAGCCGTTGATCTCGACCACGCGCGGCTTGCGGTCTTCATACACCCGGCCGACGATGCGGCGGGTTTCGCCGTTCGCGCCGGTGACGTTAAGCGTCAGTTGCGGGCCGAACTTGCCCTCTTCATGCTTGACGCTCTTGGCGGTGATGTTCCGCTGCTCGGCAACGTGCATGACGTTGACCAGGTTCACCGGCACGGAGAGGTGCTGGTTGAGCAGGTCAGCCAGGGCAATGCGCAACAGCGCGTCGGCGGCGGAGCCCAGTTCCTGGCCGGAGAACTCGACGCTGACGTCGCCGATGCCTTCGGTGATCATCGGGCCCAGCAGGCGGGTCATGCGGCGGGCGAGGTCGGCGAACAGCGTCTGCACCGGGCTCAGGTCCAGCCGGAGGCCGGCCGCGTTGACCGCGCCCTTGACCCCGTCGCCGCGCAGGTACATCAGGCAGGACGAAGCGGCGTCGACGCTGACCGCCTGCTGTGCTTCGACGGTACTGGCGCCGAGGTGGGGCGTGACGAGCACCTTGGGGTGCGTGCGCAGCGGGCTGTCCTCGGCGGGCGGCTCGCTGGTGTAGACGTCGAGCGCGGCGCCGCCGCACTGACCGGACTCAAGGGCGTCGATGAGGTCTTCCTCATCGATCACGCCGCCGCGGGCCGCGTTGATCACCATGAGGCCGGGCTTGGCGAGCTTCCACGTCTCCTTGCCGAGCATGCCGCGGGTCTGGTCGTTGAGCGGGACGTGGAAGGTGGCCAGGTCGCATTCGGGGAGCATGTCGGTGAAGTCTTTGAACATCTTGACG
Source organism: Phycisphaeraceae bacterium (assembly GCA_040876735.1). Lineage (GTDB taxonomy): Bacteria > Planctomycetota > Phycisphaerae > Phycisphaerales > Phycisphaeraceae > Natronomicrosphaera. Next base: position 12,271 of record JBBDPC010000110.1, read on the forward strand.
CGGCCGTCGAGCATGGTCTCGGCATTGATGAACGGGTCGTAGGCGACCACGTCCATCTCGAAGGCGAGGGCGCGTTCGGCGATGGCCTGTCCGATGCGGCCGAAGCCGACGATGCCCAGCGTCTTGCCCGCCATCTGCCGGCCCTGGAACTTGGAGCGATCCCAGCCGCCGGCGTTCATCGTCTTGTAGGCCGGGCCGATGTTGCGCGCCATGGCGAGCATGAGGGCGAAGGCATGCTCGGCGGTGGTGATGGTGTTGGCCTCGGCGGTGTTGACGACGAGGATGCCCTTGGCGGTGGCGGCGGCGAGGTCGATGTTGTCCACGCCCACGCCGGCGCGGGCGATCACCTTCAGCCGGCCGGGGTTCTCCAGCACCTTGGCGGTGACGGTCACGCCCGAGCGGACGATCATCGCGTCATGCTCGCCGACGATGGCGGCCAGCTCGTCTTCACTGAGGCCGGGCTTGTTGACCAGTTCGGCGTCGGCCTGGGACTGGATGAACTCCAGCCCCTGCTTGGCGAGCTTGTCGGCGGCGAGAACTTTGAACTTGGTGTTGGTAGGCATGGTGGGGGTTTCTGTAGCAGTAGCAGTAGCAGTCATCAATCTTCCTTACGTCTTCCTTAAGCTGTGAGCCCGGCACGTTCGTGCTCGTGCTCGTCATCGTAATCGTTCTCGTTCTCGTACTCGTGCTCGTGCTCGTGCTCGTCATCGTCATCGTAATCGACACTCACCAACGACACTACGCTTTTCACTTTCAACGTCGCGTCATCGCACTGAGCATCTGCACTAAGCGGTACAACTGTCCTTTCCCATGCGCCACTTCATCGAGCGGTCGAGCGGAAATCGCGATGAGAATGTCCAGCGTCGCCGCTGACTCCATTGCAGATCCCCGTGCGATCTCGAAGTATCGACGACGCTCGGGCGCCGTTCGTTTGCCATTGCCTTCGGCAATGTTTTGAGCAATTGACTGGGACGAACGCAGCAACTGGTCACGCGGATGACGGGCGGGGCCGTCCAGCCCCTCCAGCAGTTGCGCCGTCCAACCGACAAACTCGATTGCCAGTCGATACACATCCAGTTTCTCGTGGTCGAATCGCTGGTTCATCAAGGTTTTCTCGATTACGAACCACGATGACGAGCACGAGCAGGATTACGAGAACGAGAACGAGTCATCGCCTCGCCGTCCTGCACTTCCTCACGCCACCGCGCCTGCCGCGGCGAACGCGGCGTCGGCGGCGTTGAGGGTTTGGGTGATGCACGATTCGTTGTGCGCTGTCGAGACGAACCACGTCTCGAACTGGCTGGGCGGGAGCATGACGCCTTCGTCCAGCATCGTGCGGAAGAAGGCGGCGTAGCGGTCGGTGCGGCAGGCCTTCGCCTGGGCGTAGTTGGTCACGGGTGCGTCGGCGAAGAAGACGGTGATCATCGAGCCCACCCGGCCAAGCTGGACGGGCACGCCGACCTGGCCCGCCGCGCGGCGCAGGCCGTCTTCGAGCATCGCGCTGGTGCGTTCAAGCCGGGCGTAGTTGGCATCGTCCTGCAACGTTTCGAGCACCGCGAGCCCGGCGGCCATGGCCAGCGGGTTGCCGCTGAGCGTGCCCGCCTGGTAGACCGGGCCTTCGGGCGCGACCTGCCGCATCAGCGCCGCCTTCCCGCCGTACGCGGCGCAGGGCAGGCCGCCGCCGATGATCTTGCCGAGGCAGGTCAGGTCGGGCGTGACGTTGTAGAGCGTTTGCGCCCCGCCGTAGTGCACGCGGAAGCCGGTCATCACTTCGTCGAAGATCAGCAGCGTGCCATGGCGGTCGCACAGCTCTCGCAGCCCGGCGAGGTAGTTCTCCTGCGGCGGGACGCAGCCCATGTTGCCGGCGATGGGCTCGATGACGATAGCGGCGACGTCGCTGCCCTGCTGTTCGAGCACCTGTTCGACAGCGTCGAGATCGTTGTAGGGCACAAGCAGCGTATGGCTGGTGATCGCAGCGGGCACGCCGGGGCTGCTGGGCGTGCCGAGGGTCATCGCACCGCTGCCGGCCTCGACGAGCAGGGCGTCGCTGTGCCCGTGGTAGCAGCCGGTGCACTTGATGACCTTCTCCCGACCGGTGGCGGCGCGGGCGAGGCGGATGGCGGACATCACGGCCTCGGTGCCGGAGTTGACGAAGCGGACGCGATCGATCGACGGCACGGCGTCGACGACCACCTGGGCGAGGTTGATCTCGTTTTCGCAGGTCAGGCCGAAGGTGGTGCCCTTGGCGGCGGCCTTGGAGAGGGCGACCAGCACGCTCTCCGGGGCGTGGCCGAGGATGAGCGGGCCGTACGAGCCGACGTAGTCGATGTAGTCGTTGCCGTCGATGTCGGTGAGGGTGGCGCCCTTGCCGGAGCGGGCGGTGATGGGGGTGCGTCCGACGGCCTTGAAGGCGCGGACGGGTGAGCTGACGCCGCCGGGCATGAGCGTGCTGGCGCGCTCGAAGGCGGCCGCGGAGCTGGTGTAACGGTCGGTCTGGGGGGCGAGGTTGGGCATGGTGTGGATTCGGTCCAGAACGCGTGGCATGGCATCGCAGGGGCCACGCGAAGCCCCTGATTCACCGGCCGACGACCGGGCAGGCGTGGATGACGCCCGGCTCCCGCGGCACGCACAACAGCGAACCGGCAAGCCCTCCATGATAGGTCAATCCGCTCAAATGTGAAGCCGGGGGAAAGGGGCCAAGGGGCAGAGGGGCCGAGGGGCCGAGTGAGAAGGCAAAGGATTTCCCCTCCGAATCTTCACTTGGCCCCTTGGCCCCTCGGCCCCCGGGCCCCTTTCCCCTACAATGCAGCGACCCTCCACCGGACCGGGCCCCATGGCGAGCATTGCTGAAGCGATTCGCAAACCCGACCCCGCCGACGGCCCCCGCTTTGCCCGGGTCACGCCCGATCGGCAACGCGAGGCGCTGGGCCTGCTGCTCAACGGCCACGCTTCGCCGCGCGATCCCACCGTCCAGCCCTTCCTCGATTACGCGAACCAGCAGCAGCTCGCCCTCGACGAGTTGTGGGTGGCGCAGGAACACGGCAAGCTCCAGGCGGCCGTGCTCATCGTCCCCTGCCCCGGCCGGTCCGCCATGCTCTTCTGCTCCCCGGCGACAAGCTGGCCTGACACGGAACTGACGGTCGAGCTGCTGCGCACCGCCTGCGAGGCGCAATCGCCCGACGCCCTGCGGCTGATCCAGTGCCTGCTCGACCCGCCCCACCGCCGCCTCGCCGGCGTACTGCGCGACGCCGGCTTCTGGGACCTGGCCACGCTCAAGTACATGCAGCGCCGCATCGATCGCCGGCCAGCCCCCCGCGCTGCCCAACTGCTGCCGGACTACCGCCTCCACCGCTGGACCGACGCCCACCGCGACCGCTTCGCCCGCGCCATCCTCGCCAGCTATGAGCAGACGCTCGACTGCCCCGACCTCCGCGGCGTCCGCACCATCGACGACGTCATCGCCGGCCACCAGGCCGCCGGCACGTTCCGCCCCGAGATGTGGCTCGCCGTCTACGACCACGACCACCCCGTCGCCGTCATGCTCATCAACGACGTCGGCCACATCGACGCGTGCGAGCTGGTCTACCTCGGCATCGCCCTGCCCTACCGTGGCCGGGGCCTCGGCAAGCAGCTCGTCGAGCACGGCATCGACCTCGCCCACGCCCGCGGCCGAACGAGCATGATCCTCGCCGTCGACGAACGCAACGAGCCCGCCATGCGCCTCTACCGCTCCGCCGGCTTCCGCGAAACCGCCACCAAACGTGCCATGGTCCGCACAATCGAATCCCGCCCTGACTGAAAGGCCCGCCATGTTCAACGCCAACGTCAACGCCGTGATGGATACGGTCGACGCCCTGCGCGGCAAGGTCGACGATGCCTGGCAGATCCCCCGCCCCGAAGCGCAACTGCTCGCCCAGCTCGTCCGCCTCGGGCAATGCCGGTCCATCTGCGAGATCGGCGTCAGCTACGGCTTCTCCACGCTCCACCTCGCCGCGGCGGTGAACGAAAACGACGGCCACCTGCACGGCTTCGACGCGGCGGAGAAGAAAGTCACTGCCGCCACCAAGCATCTGGCCGAAGCGGGCCTGGGCCGGTGCGCCACGCTCCACCTCGGCGACGCCCGCGAGACGGTGCCGCGCGTCACGCCCGACCGGCCGTACGACTTCGTGTTTATTGATGCCGTGAAGACGCAGAGCCGGGACTACCTCGACGCCGTCTGGCCCAAGCTCGCCGACCGGGCCGTGCTGGTGACGGACAACACGAGCACGCATCCGGAAGAGCTCGGCGACTTCGTCGCACACCTGCGGTCGCTGCCGAACGCGACGAGCTGCGGCGTCGACGTGGGCAACGGCTTCGAGTTGACGATTCTGCGCCGCGGCTGAGGCGCATCGCCCGCCGTTAGCCGTCGCCTTAACGGCGACGCGCAGTCGTTCGGATTCCGATCGCCATCCGCGTCGCCGTAAAGGCGACGGCTAACCCGTTCCATCAATTCTCACTCAACTTCACCACACCCTTGATATACCCATCCCGCCGCCCGGCGGCAGTGGCGAGCAGGTCGGCATACCCCTCCAACGGCACGACGTGCGTCACCAGCGGTTCGAGGCGCAGCAGGTTGCGCTCGATCAACCGGATGGCCGGGGGAAACGGGTCGCGCACCTGCGAGTTGGGGGCGCTGTTGACCACGGTGATGCCATGCATGTGCCACAGGTCGCCGGGGAACTCGGCCGTGCCGTGGTTCCAGCCGAACAGGTTCAGCCGGCCGCCGGGGCGCACCAGCCGGCTGGCGAGGTGCAGCCCCTGCTGCGAGCCGGTGGTGTCGACGACCGTGTCGAACGCCCGGCCCTTCAGATCGTTCACCAGCGCATCGGCATCCATCTCGCCGGCGTTGAACGTCTCGGTCGCACCGAACTGACGCGCCAGCGCGAGGCGGTCGGCATCAAGATCAATCACCACCACCTGGTCCAGCATCGACCGGCCAAGCCCCTGCACCATCAGCAACCCCATGAACCCGCACCCCACCACCGCCACCCGCTCCCCCGCACGCAGGTTGCAATGGTCCAACCCCGTCACCACGCACGAGACCGGCTCCACAATCCAGTGCTCGTCCGCATGCCCATTGACCGGCAGCCGGTGAAGCTGCTCCGGCTTCACGTTCGCAAACTCCGTGAACCCCAGCCCATGCCCCGTCACCCGCGTGCCTTCCTCAAACCCCCGGCCGCGCACGTTCGCCCCCACCTTCACCACCCGCGCCACCCCCTCATGCCCCGGCATCACGTCCCACTCAAAGCCATGCGCGTACACATGCACGTCCCACGCACACACCCCGCACGCCAACGCCTGCACCTGCACCTCGTCCGGCCCGGGGTCGGCCACATCCACCTCAATCAACTCAATGCCGCCCCCCCGGCCATACCGCACGCTTCGCGTCTTCATCGCCGGAGTCCTTTCTGCTTGAGGCCATCCCAGGCCGTCTAATCCCCGAGGGGGTTCTACATGAATCCCCTAGGCCTGTTCAGTGGAAATCTTACGGATCGGGAGGGTAGATGCCAAGGGCCATGGGCGCCCGTTTGCTTCTACTCCCCTCCCTCCGGGAGGGGTTGGGGGAGGGTGCCTCCGGCCACCCTGCGTCATCGGCTCAGACGTTGCGCCAAGGCGGCTGGTGCTCCGCCGGGGAGCCAGCGACAACCGACCACCCCCGGTCGTTGAACGCCCCTCCCTCTGCGGCCGTACGAAATAGTCGGAGACGTGGAATGAACCAGCCCCCCTCGGACGTTGTTCCTCCAGAGGAGGCGAGCCATGCACTACCGCCTGCGACGCGCGTCATGCCAGAACGGCGGACCCGGCCAACCGGCTCGCATAGTTTGGCGGTTTCCGCGCCAGATGGTCGATAAACACCACGTGGCGAAAGGAGGAGAAAGCCTCGCCCGCGCCGGCACAAAAACGCCCGCCATGGCGAATCACACGGCCTCACACCCGCTTTCACTGAAGCAGACCACGCCACATGCCGACGTAAGCAGGGTGTCCCCTCTTTTTTGCTTGAGGTTCATGGCAGGAAGCCGCCGCGTGCGTAGAATCACCTCCGCCCGCTGCCAGCTTTTGAATGGCGCGCTACAATAAGGGCGACAAGTTCCCCTACCTCACGAAACGAGCAACCCAACCATGTTCGAACGATTTACAGACCGAGCCCGTAAAGTGATGGCCCTGGCCAACCAGGAAGCCCAGCGCTTCAACCACGAGTACATCGGCACCGAGCACATCCTGCTCGGGCTGGTGAAGGAAGGCTCGGGCGTCGGCGCGAACGTGC
>JBBDPC010000111.1:0-3356 GCA_040876735.1 Phycisphaeraceae bacterium
CGGGCGAAGATGCTCGAATGGTGCCCGGACATCGACGCGCTGATCGGCGTGTTCGATCGCGACCGCATCGTCGAAGCCGTGCGCGGCAGGCCGGCTTCAGCCGGCCTGGACCTCGGCGCGGATCTCCCCGTCTACTCCAGCATCGCCGCCAACGCCACGCTCGCCAAGCAGGCCCGCCAGATCGACACGCCCGGCTACTTCGAGGACGACTCCGCCCGCCTCCGCCTCACACCGCGCCATTACGCCTACCTGCGGATGAGCGAGGGGTGCAACCAGAACTGCGCGTTCTGCACGATTCCGTCGATCCGCGGCAAGATGCGCTCCAAGCCGGTCGACCGCATCGTCGCCGAGGCCCGCGAGCTGATCGCCGACGGCGCGTTCGAGATCAACCTCATCGGCCAGGACACCACCAGCTACGGCAGCGACATCGGCTACGGCCCGGGCCTGGTCGGCCTGCTCGAAGCGCTCGACGCCGTCGCCCGCGAAAACGGCGGCGCGTGGATGCGGCTGATGTACGCCTACCCGAGCTGCTTCACCGACGCCATGATCGACGCGATCGCCCAGCGGCCGAACATCCTCAAGTACATCGACATGCCGCTGCAGCACATCAACGACCGCGTGCTCGAGAGCATGCGCCGCAAGACCAGCCGAACGCTCATCGAAACACTGCTGGACAAGCTGCGCGACCGCATCCCCGGCATCGCGATCCGCACGACGTTCATCACCGGCTTCCCGGGCGAGACGGAGGCGGAGCACCAGGAACTGGTCGCGTTCGTCCGCGAATTTGGCTTCGAGAACATGGGCGTCTTCCCCTTCTCCCCCGAGCCCGGCACGCCGGCCGCTCGGCTGCACGCCGAGGGCGGCGCGGTGGACGATGAAACCATGCAGCGCCGGCTCGACGAGTTGATGCTCGCGCAGCAGGAAGTCGTGTTCGATCGCAACGCCCGGCTGGCCGACGGAGACGCCGAGCTGGACGTGCTCATTGAAGGCCAGACCCAGACGGCCGGCGAAGCGACGACGGGCGTGGCCGACGCGGGCGTGCTGCACGTCGGCCGCAGCTACACGCAGGCGCCGCAGATTGACGGACTGACGTACGTGCATAGCCGTGAACCGCTGACCGCGGGCGAACTGGTGCGCTGCCGCATCACCGACCACGAAGATTACGACCTGATCGCCCAGCCGGTCGCCGACCTCGACCGCCGCGTCGGATTGCCGGTGGTCCGTTAGCCGCGCAGCGGAGCGCTTCGCCGTGCACGCAGCGCACTGAATCCCCATGAGCAAATGGATGACCCGCATTGCGATTCGCCTCGGGCTGGTGTTTGCCGGCTTCGTGGTGATCTTCACCGTGCTATCGGCGACGGGCAGCCGGTCGCTGCAGCGCGAGGTGGCCGTGTGGCGGTCGGCGGACCTGATCCAGGACGAGCAGGCCCCGGCGGTGCACGAAACGGGCGAGGCGTACGCGCGGTGGACGCAGGCGGCGGCGGCGATGGCGGCGCAGCAGTCGACGGTGCGCGAGCTGCTGGAGGCGGATGACCCGGCGTCGGCGGCCGAGGCGGACGAACGGTTGCGGGCGGTGGGCCCGTTGCTGGCGGTGGTGCATGCGGCGGCGGGCGAGGCGGGCCCGGTGACGCAGGCCGGTCCCGGTGCGCCGTATCGCTGGAGCGAGCAGTTGCGTGATCGATTGCACGAGTCGCGCGACTTCGTACGGCTGCTGGCGGCCGAGGCGCGCTGGCAGGCGATCCGCGGCGACCGGGCGGCGGCGGCGGGCGCGATCGCGGCCGGGCTGGACCTGGCCGAGCGGGCGGGCGAGCATGGGGTGTGGGTGGGGCAGCTCGTACGGCTGTCGCTGCTGGAGCGGATGCTGCTGGCGGTGGAGTTTGTTTACGCCGAGGAGGGGTTGCCGCCGGCGTCGCTGCGTGACCGGCTGGGACGGATCGATCTGCGAAGCGAATTGGCCGAGACGTTTGCGGCCGAGGGGGTGCACACGCTGCGCCTCGTCAGCGACACGGACCCGAGCACGTCGCGGGTGAACTGGTCGACGCGCGGCTGGTGGTATCACGACACGGCCTACCTGCTCGAGCGCTACCGCACGTGCATCGACCTGCTCGGCGACGAGGCCGTGCCGTTGGCCGAGCTGCCGTTGGGCGCGGATGAGTCGCACCCGTTCTGGGCGCGGACGGCCCGCGTGGTGCTGCCGGGCGTGCATGCATCGCTGGGCGCGAGGCTGGCGTTGCAGATGCGGCTGGCGATGGCGGAGACGGCGATGCAGTTGCGCGAGCAGGCGATGGCGACGGGGGCGTACCCCGCGTCGCTGGCGGCGGTGGACGTGCCAACCGTCGAGCCGGGCCTGGCGGAGCCGATGGTGTACGAACGCGATGAGGCGGGCTTCGTGTTGCGCAGCAGCGACGAACTGGCGGGCGACCCGGTGCGGTGGCGGTGGCGCTAATAAATTAGCCGCGCAGCGCAGCGGAGCGCGCTCCGCCTGGACGTCCAACTACGCGCTCCGCTGCGCTGCGCGGCTAAAAATGTTTGATCCCGATTGGAAGTTTGAGAATCCTTTATGGCCCTGTTGCTTTCCTGTGAAAATCTGAGCAAGACGTTTGGCACCCGGTCGCTGTTTGAAGGCGTCGGCTTTTCCATCCACGACGGCGACCGCGTCGGCCTGATCGGCCCCAACGGCTCGGGCAAGAGCACGCTGCTGAAGATCATCGCCGGCCTGGAAACCGCCGACGTCGCGCATGGCGGCGACCCGGCCAACATCACCACGCGCAAAAATCTCCGCGTCGGCTACATCGCCCAGCAGGATGACTTCGACGGTGACGCCACGTTGCTTGACGTGATCGCCGACGCGCTGACCGATCGTTTTCACGACGCCCACGATCGCGAAGAGCGGGCGCGGGTGTCGCTGTCCAAGGTCGGCCTGGAAGACCCGACGGTGACGGTGGGCTCGCTGTCGGGCGGGTGGCGGAAGCGGGTGGCGATTGCGCGCGAGCTGGCGTGGGAGCCGGACGTCTTGTTGATGGACGAGCCAACCAACCACCTGGACCTGCGCGGCATCGAATGGCTGGAGCAGTTGCTCGAGAGTCAGCCGTTCGCGTCGGTGGTGGTGACGCATGACCGGTATTTCCTGGAGCGCGTGACCCGCCGGATTGTCGAACTGAACCGGGCATACCCGGCCGGGACGTTCGCGGTGGACGGGCCGTACAGCACGTTTCTTGAGCGGCGGGCGGACTTTCTCGCCTCGCAGCAGCAGCAGCAGCAGAGCCTGGCGTCGAAGGTGCGGGAGGACATCAAGTGGCTTAGCCGGGGGGCGAAGGCGCGGCGGACCAAGAGCAAGTCGCGCATCGACGCCTCGC
>JBBDPC010000112.1:0-18274 GCA_040876735.1 Phycisphaeraceae bacterium
AGTTCTGGAGCGTGACGGTGGCGAGCGTCTGCGTCTCCTGCTTGATCTTGACGTTTTCCTTGGATTCCACCGCCTGGTGCAGGCCGTCGGACCACTGCCGGCCGACCATCAGCCGGCCGGTGTTCTCGTCGACGATGATGACGTCGCCGTCGCGGACGACATAGTCCTTGTCGCGCTTGTAGACGACGTGGGCCCGCAGCGCGTTTTCCAGCAGGTGGGGGAAGTCCATGTTGTTGCCGACGTAGAACGAGCCGATGCCCGCCTGCTTCTGCGCCTCGGCGACGCCGTCGTGCGTCAGGTGCGCCGCCTTCTTGTCCAGCTCCACTTCGTAATACTGGATGAACTGGTCGCGCTGGGCCTCAAGCTGTGGCAGCTCCTGCTCGACCTGCTTCATCTGCTCGCGCAGCTCGTTGGCGCGGGCCTTGTCACGGGCGTTGCGGATGTCACCTTCCAGACCCTTGAGCCTGCGCTCGGCGGCCTCGACCTTTTCGTTGGCGGCGTTCCAGTCGCGCTGCTTCTGCATCAGGTGCTTGGCGATGCCGTCGGCGAGGTCGTAGCGGGGAGTGTCGTTGTGGGCCGGGCCGGAGATGATCAGCGGCGTGCGGGCTTCGTCAATGAGGATGGAGTCGACTTCGTCGACGATGCAGAAGTCGCGTGTTTTCTGCACCTGCTCGGCGGCGGCGAGCTTCATGTTGTCGCGGAGGTAGTCGAAGCCGAACTCGCTGTTCGTGCCGTAGACCGCGTCGCACTGGTAGGCCTGGGCCTTGAGCTGCGGCGGCTGCATGTGGTGGGGGTGGATCGCGCCGACGGTCAGGCCCAGGTGGTGATGGAAGGGGAAGACCCAGTCGCGGTCGCGCTGCACGAGGTAGTCGTTGACGGTGATGATGTGGCATTGCAGGCCTTCGACCGCGGCGGCGTAGCAGGCCAGGGGGGCGACGATGGTCTTGCCTTCGCCGGTCTTCATCTCGGCGATCTTGCCCTCGTAGAGCACCATGCCGCCGATGAGCTGCACGTCGAACGGCCGGGCGCGGAAGGGGGGCTTGCTCTTGGGATAGAGCTCGCGCACCGCGTCGTAGATGGCGTTGGGAATCTCGATCTGCATCCAGCCCGGCGCGTCCCCGACGCCGGGCTCGCCGCCGAGCACGGGGGCGGGGGCAAGCTGCTCGGCCTCGGCCTTGACACGCTCATAGGCCTTGCGCACGTCCGAAGGCAGCACGGTGGGGTCGAAGCCGGCGTCGGGATTGAAGATGTTGCGGATGCCCACCGCCCGGTCCATCGCTTCGCGGGCGACGGCCATGATCTCGGGGAGCATGTTCACGGTTCGCTCGCCTTTCTCCCGGCGTTGGCGAAACTCGGCGGTCTTGGCTTTCAACTCGGCGTCGGAAAGCCGGCGGATGTCGCCTTCCAGCGCGTTGATCTGCTCGACGCGGCGGCGGTAGCTTTTGATGAGGCGCTCGTTGCGTGAGCCGAAGACTTTGGTGAGGGTCTTGCTGACAGTTTGAATAACCATGGTGTTGACGTTCGATTGGTGATGATTCGATTGTTCGGTGGAACGCCTCGGCGGCAGCCGGTGACGCTGCGGTCACGGGCGCGGCGGGCGACGCGAGTCGGTAGATGATGGACGGGGGCCGGCGGGAAGGTGAAGTTTCGCGTTCCGGGTTTCGAGTGTTCAGGCCGGCGGCCTTTGGGGTTGCCGTCCGCCTGTTGATCTCCAGACGGAAAACTCGAAACGCGAAACTAGAAACGCGAAACTTCCCCTGGCGGCGGGAGGTTGAGCAGGTGGGTGCGGGCGAGGGTGCCGGGGCCGAGCGGGTCGTGCTGGATCTGTTCGGTAAGGCCGGTGGGCACAAGGGTGACGAAGGTTGTGCCTGGCAGCCTGTGGACCGCGAACGGGGCGCGGGCCTGCTGCTGGTCGGGCTTGAACTGGCGGGCGGTGTCGCTGAGGCAGGCGAGCAGGGAGGCGAGGGCCTCGCGCTCGGCGGCGGTGAAGGTGGTGGACCGGTCCGCGCGGGCGTGCTGGGTGGCGGCGGTGACATTCACCGCCGCGCCGAGGCAGACGGCCATGGAGAGCGCCACCAGGATGGCAGGTGCGGCGGATTGTCCCGTTCGGTTCACGTTCACAGGGGAATTATCGACTGTTTGGGCCGGTCGGGCAAGTACAGTCTTGATGAAAACGGGCGGGGGGAGGGCGGCACCTGCCCACTTCGGTGGGCAGGCCGCGTGAGGGCGGGGCGGGCCTGAGGCTCACATGGGCTTGGTTTCGATGGTCTGGTCGTAGATCGACAGGAGCTTCTGCTTGTCGAAGATCATTTCCTGGCGGGTGAGGCCGACGATGTCATACTTGGGCGTCAGCTCGATGGCGTCGACCGGGCAGGCTTCTTCGCACATGCCGCAGAAGATGCAGCGCAGCTCGTCGATGTCGAACTTGATCGGGTACTTCTCGCGGTCGTCCCAAGGCGACTCGGCGCCTTCGATGTGGATGCAGTTGGCGGGGCAGATGGTGGGACACATGAAGCAGGCGACGCACTTGACGCGGCCGTCCTCATCGCGGTTGAGGCGGTGGACGCCGCGGTAGTTGCCGGCATAGGAGCCGCCTTCGAGGATCGGCAGGTCTTCGCGGCGGACTTCGGGATATTCCAGCGCCTTGTTCTGCTTCCGCCGGGCGCCGCCGATGGAGCCGGCCATATGCTTGAGCGTGGTGCCGAGGCCCTTGAAGACCTCGGGCAGGTAGAACGCCTCGGCCGCGGTGGGCGGGGCGGGGTCGACGTTGATGATGTCTTGATCGCGGATGGGCATGGCAGCGGTCCTGTTCGTCGCGGGCGTTGCGGTTGGTTGAGACGGGTATTCTTCGGCAGCGCGGGCGATTCGTCAACTTCGGGGCGCGCGGCACGGGGCGCGGGGTCAGGTGAGGTGGCTGTTCCAAGGCTCGGTGTCGTGGTAGCTGTGGCGGGCGTTCGCTTCGCGGGCGGCGGCGCCGAGGGCGCGGAGGGTCCAGACGATCAGGGCGAGTGTGCCGCCGAGGAACACCATGGCCGTGACGAGGGCGACAACGTCGCCCGTGGTGACGCCGGCGGCGAGGTTGAGGGCGAGCATGAGGCCCACCAGACCCGCCTGGATGAAGAGGATCACCCGTGCGGCCAGGATGGCCCCGCGGCGGCGCTGGCGGACGTAGAAGCCCAGCACCAGCAGCGCCAGGGCGGGCAGGACCATCAGCAGCGTCAGCACCACCGCGCCGACGAGCATGGCAGGCTGGTTCTGGATGATCTGCTCGAGCTGGTCGGCGGGCACCTGTTCGCTCATCCCCTCGCGGATCGCCTGTGCCGGGATCGCCCCGAGGCCGGCCAGCAGGGAGGCGTAACAGCCGAAGACCAGCAGTTGCACGCCGGCGGCGGCCCAGACGGCGACGGCGGCGCGGCGGGGGGCGCGGGTGGCTGGCGGGGCGACGCCGAGCGGCTGGTCGGCGTCGGTGTTCCAGGGCATGCGTTCACGGCTCATGCCTTGAGCATAGCGGCATCGGGGCCGGCGGTGCCAGCGGGCCCGGGGAGACGTTGGCGGGAGGCGGCTTCGGTCAGTCTTCGAGGCCGAGGATGAGGTGGCGGGGGGCGTCGATGGTTTTGGCGTCGATGGCGTCGGCGTCGAACTCGGCGCGGGCGGCGTTGAGGCCGACGAGGCGGGCTTCGAGCGTGTCGGGGCGGTGGACGTCCAGGGCGAGGAAGTCGTAGCGATCTTCAAAGAGGAAGCGTCGGATCCACTGGTCGGCGAGGAAGCCGTCTTCGCCGGTGAGGCAGCGGAAGTTGCCCTGGAGCAGGACGCCGCGTTCGCGCAGGGCGTCGAGCCGGTCGGGCAGGTCGTGGATCGCCAGGCGTTCGGGGTGGGCGAGGATCGGCTGGTAGTCGTGCTCGAGAAGCCAGTCGAAGCAGTCGTCGACCCAGTCATGCCACTTGGGTTCCCAGAAGTCGACGAGGACGAAGCGCGAGCCGGCGAGGGTGGGTGTTTCGTGCGTCTGAAGCCAGTCGGGCAGGCCGTCGAAGAGGCGCAGCTCCGCGCCGGGCCAGAGCTGGTAGTCGAGCCCGGCGTCGCGGATGTACTGCTGGAGGGTGTCGGTCCAGTGGCGGATGTTGGCGGCGGTGTTGTCGGGGAAGAGGCTGGGCCAGACGTGGGGCGTGCAGATCGAGCCGGTGTAGCCGACGGCCTGAAGGCGGGGGATGCAGGCGAGGGTCTGGTCGAGGCTCTGGCATCCGTCATCGACGCCGGGGATGAGATGGCAGTGGATGTCGATGCGTCCGGTGGCGTGGTCGGGCACGGCGGGCGGCTGGCGGGCGTCGCCCGGGCGAGCCTGGGTGTGGCGGCGGAAGAGTCGGGAGGCAAGAGAGAAAAACGGCATGCGTGTGTCAGGCAAGGCGTGGGCGGGGTGAAGACTGGCCCATTATAGACCGCTTCGCCTGTGCATTCGGGCAGCGGGAAGAAAGATGAAATATCGACACGGTTTCAGAGTTCTCCTGATGGTCCGCGAACATCGGGCGGCTATACATTAGTCATAGTCTCGCGAGCGTGCGGGCATCCGCTGCGGCGCGCTTTCAGATGCCGGAAAAATCTGTACGGCCTGTCGTCGTCTTTCGGCTTCTGCTTGTGTCAGAAGCACGGTGTCAGTCTGCGCGGAACGTACCGTACATGGAGGTGAGGCGATGCTGAACACGGGCGAAACGTGGCGATTTGAAGTCCGCGACGCGCAGGCCGACCGGGTGTTTCTCGTCAAGGAATGCGACGGTGGCGTGCGGACCTGGGTCGCGATGGCCCCCGGCGCCGACGGCCGATGGCATGTGACGACCACGTTGACGCCCGGGCATTACCGGCTGCGCTACTTTCGAGCCGAGGGAAGCACGTTCTTCAACGCCGGGGCGACGGGGTTGGTCGGCCATCGCGTGGCGGGGGATGATCCGATGGTGACGTTCGATTCGCCCGGCTCGCTCGTCGCGGTGTGAGGCGGGCAGAGTGGCGACGGGCGACTTTTTTGCCGCCGAGCGTTGCCTCTTGTGCGGCGGCAGGCTCATGCTAATCTGTTGTGGTTTTGTCCGCCTGCACATGCCTGACAGGGAGCATCGCATGACCGCCACATCTTCATCAGTGATCCGCTGCACGCATTCGGAAGGGCCGACGCATCCGGTCATGGGCGACCCGATGCGTTTCATCATGACAGCCGAGCAGACCGGCGGGGCGTACGCCTTGTCGGAAATCGAAACCCGGCCGGGCGGCGGAGCCCCGCCACACATCCACCACCATGAAGAAGAGTGCTTCTATGTGCTGGAAGGCACGATCGAGGTGACGGCCAACGGCACGGTCCATCGCCTTGAGGCGGGCGACTTCGCGCACGTGCCACGCGGCGTGGTGCGCTCGTTCACCAATCCGGGCACGACCCATGCACGCATGCTCATCATGCACAACCCCGGCGCGGCGGCGGGCTTCTACATCGGCATGGGCAAGCTGCCGTTCCCCCCGCAACTGGAAGCGATCAAGGCACTGGGTGATCAATATGGCATTGAGCTGGTGGCGCCTTGATGTCGGGCGACGACGTGTCTGAAAAGGCGCCCATGGCCTGAGGCCGTGGGCTTCGACGCAGTGAGATGATGGGTGATGCGCGTTACGCCTTGGGCTTGGCATCGGGTGCGGGCTTGACGCTGTTGCCGTTGGGGGTGGCCGGTTCGGTGTCGCGCGGGCCGTGCTGTTTGCGCTGGCCGTCGGCACGGGGCTGGAGCGTTTCGAAGTTGTGTTCGTACTGGCTCAGCAGCGAGAGCAGCCAGGCGAGGGTGGCTTGGGCGGACTGGTTTTCATGCAGGCCCTGGGCGTGCAGGCCGTCGTGGCAGCCGCCGGTGGTGTGGTCGTACAGCGGCAGGCGGAGGTCGTTATCGCCGAGGAACCAGGTGAGGCAGCGGTGGGCGCGTTCGGGCCACTGCTTGTCATCGGTGACGCGGAAGGCTTCGAGGCAGGCGTCGAGCGTGACGTAGGCCTCGATCGGCTGCTGGGCGAAGCGGGCCTTGACGCCGCCGCGGGGGAAGTGGCCTTCCGTGCCGACGGGGGCGAACTGGCCTTGGGCGCCGGTCTGGACCTGCCAGAGCCATTCGAGGCTGTGCAACGCCGTCTGGATCATCTCATCGTTGAACATCCACCGGCCTGAGAGCAGCAGGGCGTGGGGCAGGCGGGCGGCGGTGTAGGTCACCTCATTGGTGGGCCAGGCCCAGTCGTCGCCGGCGTTCTGCTTGAAGCGGTCGAGCAGTCGCTCGGCCAGGCTTTCGCGGATACGGCGGGCATGCGTGTCGCCGGAGAAGCGACGCAGGTAGGCATGAATGCCGATCAAGGCGTCGGCCCAGGCGAGCGGGTGCTTGAACTTCTCGCAGGCGTCGACGCTGCGCTGGAAGAGGTTGGCCGCCAGCGTCCGGTGGCCGCGCACCTGGCAGCGGGCGACGGCTTCGCCCAGGGCCCAGATGGTGCGGGCGTGGACGTCCTCGGAGTGTTCATCGTCGCCATGCCACGTGCGGTCGTACCGCATGACCGCGCGGAACCGGCCCGAGCGCGTGTCCAGTGCATGATCAAGAAAACTCAGGCAGCGGCAGAGCATGGCATCGAGGTTGACGCCCGACGTGTAGCGGACGTGATCCTGCGCCAGCAGCACCGTCACGAGGGCGCGGGCGTTGTCATCGGTGGCATAGCCCGAGTGGCGGTCGGGGATGGTGAACTTGGCGTGACGCATGATGCCGACGTCGTCGCTGAGCATGGTCAGGTGGTCGAGCTTGATCTCGCTCAGCTCGCTGTCGATGTTGCGAAGCTCTCGGCTGGACGAGTGGGGCGGACGCGGATGCTTCCGCCTTTCGTCGCGCACTTCGCTGAACAGGTCCAGGTACTGACCCGCCACTTCCTGCCAGCGCATCTGCCGGGTGAACTGGTAGGCCCGCTTGCGCATGGCGTGACGCTCGGTTTCGTTGTCGAACAGTCGGTTGACGCCTTCGGCCAGGGCCTTGGCATCCTTGAACGGCACGAGGATGCCGCGATCGTCGCCGAGCATCTCCTGGGCGTACCAGTAGGGCGTGGAGACGGTCGCCTTGCCCGTGCCCAGGGCGTAGGCGAGCGTGCCGGAGGTGATCTGCGCTTCGTTGAGGTAGGGGGTGACGTAGACGTCGGCCGCGCCGAGAAACTCCAGCAGCTCGTCGGTCTCGACGAACTTGTTGACGAACTCGATGTGGTCGGCGACGCCCAGCTCTTTCGCCCGCTGTTTCAGGCCCAGCCGGTAGTCTTCGCCCGAGTGGGCCATGACCCCCGGGTGCGTCGCGCCGAGCACGATGTAGACCAGGTCCGGATGTTTTTTGACGATGTGCGGCAGGGCCTCGACCATGTTCTCGATCCCCTTGTTGGGGCTGAGCAGGCCGAACGTGAGCACCACCTTTTTGCCTTCGACGCCGAACTGGTCTTTGAAGAAGTTGGGGTCGACGAAGGGCACATCGGGGATGCCGTGGTGGATCAGTTGGATCTTCTCACGCGGCACCTTGTAGATGTCGGTGAGAAATTCGTACGCCCGGTCCGCCATCACGACCAGGCGGTCGGAGACGTCGGCGATCTGCATGAGAATGTCGCGCTGCGCGTCGCTGGGCTCCTTGAGCACGGTGTGCAGCGTCGTCACGGCCGGCATGCGCAGGCGGCGGAGCAGTTCGAGGATGTACTGCCCGCAGTTGCCGCCGAACAGGCCATACTCATGCTGGAGCGAGACCACGTTAATGTTGGACATGTTCAGGTAGTCGGCGGCGAGGCGGTACTCGCCCAGGCGGTTCTGGTTGATCTCGAACCAGACCCGCGGCGGGTAGCGGTACCCCTCCGGCCGGTCGTTCATCGCCACGGCCCACGTGTTCAGATGCGGCGCGGTGGCGGCCAGGGCCTCGGCCAGGTCGGCGGAGAACGTGCCGATCCCGCAGCGGCGCGGGACGTAACTGCCGATCAATGCGGCGGCCTGAAGGGAGGCCCACGGAGAGTCGTTGCTAGCCATAGAACGGTCCCTGTCGGTGCGTATGGAAGATCCCGCCGCGCCGGAGGCCAGGGACGACGCCGAAGAAAAATCGTCCTCCCTTGGCAAAACGCGCCAGCCCGGCTCGTGGCGGGTCTCGGCCCCTTGCGAGCATGTCGGTAATGCCCAGGCAGGAAGGTGCCGATATATTAAGACCATAGGCGCGTACGGACAATGGTTTTTGGCGATCAGCCCGGCTTTTCACTCGATCCGCCCGTGTGACCGCGCTAGCCTCTGCTCGACGGCCGAAAACCGGGAGAATCCGGCCGCCGCGCACCGGCTCACCGGTCGGGACCGCCTGCACGCAGCTGCGGTGCAACCCCCACCGGCACGCCGGGACGCCACCACGATTCACGCCAACGCCAGCTTCGAGGGAGACAGCAGACCATGAAAGGCATCATTCTCGCCGGCGGACTCGGCTCGCGACTGCGGCCGCTCACGCTCGTCACCAACAAGCACCTGCTCCCGGTCTACGACCGGCCGATGATCTATTACCCCATCCAATGCCTGCTCAACGCCGGCATCAACGAAATCCTCATCGTCACCGGCGGCGAACATGCCGGCGACTTCCTCAAACTGCTCAAGAACGGCAAGCAACTGGGCGTCAAACACCTCGAATACGCCTACCAGGAAGGTGAAGGCGGCATCGCCGACGCCCTGCAACTGGCCGAGGAGTTCGCCGACGGCGAAAAAGTCTGCGTCGTGCTCGGCGACAACATCATCGAAGGCAACATCAAAAAGGCCGCCGGCGAATTCTTCACCCAGCCCACCGGCGCCAAGCTCCTGCTCAAGGAAGTCGACGACCCCGAACGCTTCGGCGTCGCGGAACTCGGCGACAACGGCGGAATCGTCAACATCGTCGAAAAACCCAAAAAACCCGTCAGCAACCTGGCCGTCACCGGCATCTACTTCTTCGACGCCGACGTCTACGACATCTGCCGCACCCTCGAACCCTCCGGCCGCGGCGAACTGGAAATCACCGACGTCAACAACGCCTACCTCAAACGCGGCGACCTCAGCCACGATATCCTCGAAGGCTGGTGGACCGACGCCGGCACCTTCGAAAGCCTCCACCGCGCCAGCAACCTCGTCCGCGACGCCGGCGTCAATAAATCCAAAATGGCAGAGCCGACCGCCACCGCCACGTAACCCAACGCGGCCGAGTCCACTTCCGTGGGCGGGCCCCTCGCATCTTCAAGAGAAATCACCCTTGCAGCTACGCACCCCCCGCACCCACACCGGCCCGGTCGCCGACGCGTTCGACCTCGCCCAGCGCGAGAGCGAGCCGATCTTCGTCCCCGCAGGCCTCTTCGCCGACGACCGCGGCTGGTCCATCATGAACCAGTTCCAGGGCGTCCTGCACCCCACCGGGCAAATCAACTACTCCGTCATGTATCCCGAAGTCATCAAGGCCTGGCATCGCCACCACCAGCAAACCGACTTCTGGCTCTGCCTCCACGGCATGCTCAAGGTCGGCGTCCACCGCGACGCCGACGACACCGCGTGGCAGGCTGTCATCGGCGAGAAACGCCCCGGCGTCATGGTCATCCCGCCCCCGCTCTGGCACGGCGCCGCCACCGTCGGCCCCGCCTCCGCTGGCCTGCTCTACTACGTCACCCACCAGTACAACCCCGCCGAGCCCGACGAAGACCGCAAAGCCTACGACGCCGTCCCCGACTTCCCCTGGCACACCCAGCACAAGTAATGTTGTCAAGCCGAGGGCTGAGCATCGCGAAGCCCCGGATCGCGCCCATGCCTGACGCCATCGCCCAACTCGAACCGATCCTCCTCATCGCCCCCGATGGCATGCTCGGCCGCGCGTGGCGTGAGCTGCTCGACGCCCAGAGCCTCGCCTACCGCACCGCCCACCGCCCCGACTTCGACCTCGCCAACTCCGACACTCTCGACGCTCACCTCACCTCCGACCTTGGCACCGTCATCAACTGCGCCGCCTACACCAACGTCGACGCCGCCGAGCAGCACGAAGCCGACGCCATGCAGATCAACGGCCACGCCGTCGGCCGCCTCGCCCAACGCTGCAAGGCCGTCAACGCCACCCTCGTCCACTACTCCACCGACTACGTCTTCAACGGCCAGGCCGCCGCGCCCTACACCACCGACCAGCCGCGCGACCCGGTCAACGCCTACGGCCGAACCAAGGCCCAGGGCGAACTCCTCATCGAACAGGCCGGCTGCGACCACCTGCTCATCCGCACGAGCTGGCTCTACGCGCCGTGGGGCAACAACTTCGTCCGCACCATGGCCCGCCTCACCGCCGAAAAGCCCGCCCTTCGCGTCGTTGACGACCAGCGCGGCCGACCAACGAGCTGCGAACACCTCGCCGCCGCCAGCCTCGCGCTGCTGCGCCAGAACGCTCGCGGCACGTTCCACGTCACCGACGGCGGCGAGTGCACCTGGTGCCAGTTCACGCAGGCCATCAACCGCCAACTCGGCCACGCCTGCGACGTCCAACCCTGCACCACCGCCGACTTTCCCCGCCCGGCCAAACGCCCCGCCTACAGCGTGCTCGACCTGACCCGGGCCGAAGCCCTGATCGGCCCCATGCCGAACTGGCAAGACAACCTCGCGGCCGTGCTGCCGCGCCTCGAAGAGCAAGAGATTCGCGCATGAAAATCCTCCTCACCGGCGGCTCCGGCTTCATCGGCTCCAACTTCGTCCGCTTCGTGTTGCGCGAAAGGCCCGACTGTGAAGTGACCAACCTCGATGCGCTGACCTACTCCGGCAACCCGGAGAATCTCGCCGACCTCGAAGACGACGCCAACTTCCGGGGGAGGTACCGCTTCGTCCACGGCGACATCCGCGACATTGATCTGCTTGCCGAGTGCATCGAGCAGGCCGACGCCGTGGTCCACATGGCTGCCGAGAGCCACGTCGACCGCTCGATCATGGATGCCCGGCCGTTCGTCGAGTCCAACGTGCTCGGCACGCAGACGGTGATCGACGCCCTTCGCCGCGTCGACCCCACGCACACCAAGCGCCTCGTCCACGTCTCCACCGACGAAGTTTATGGCACGCTCCCGCTGGACAATCCCGCCATCAAGTTCACCGAAGAC
Organism: Phycisphaeraceae bacterium; assembly: GCA_040876735.1. Taxonomy (GTDB): domain Bacteria; phylum Planctomycetota; class Phycisphaerae; order Phycisphaerales; family Phycisphaeraceae; genus Natronomicrosphaera. The sequence continues at coordinate 11,122 of JBBDPC010000112.1, forward strand.
ACGCCCATCCAGCCCAACAGCCCCTACGCCGCCAGCAAGGCCGCCAGCGACCTGCTCGTCCGCGCCGCCTTCCACACGTTCGGCATGAACGCCTGCATCACCCGCTGCTCGAACAACTTCGGCCCGTACCAGTTCCCCGAAAAGGTCATCCCGCTTTTCGTCACCAACCTCATCGAAGACAAGAAAGTCCCGCTCTACGGTGACGGCCGCAACGTCCGCGACTGGCTCCACGTCGACGACCACTGCGAAGCGGCGCTCACCGTGCTCGAAAAGGGTGCGGCCGGCGAGGTCTATAACATCGGCGGCAACAACGAACGTTCCAACCTCGAACTCACCCACAGCTTGCTCAAAGCGATGGATTGCGGCGAAGAGAGAATCGAGTACGTCAAGGACCGCCTCGGCCACGACCTGCGCTACGCCATCGACGCGAGCAAGATCGAGCGCGAACTCGGCTGGCGACCCACCCGCTCCGCCTGGCCCGACGCGCTGGAGGCGACCGTGCAGTGGTACGTCGACCACCCGCAGTGGTGGCAGCGCGTCCGCAGCGGCGCGTACCGCAGCTACTACGAAAAGCAGTACGGCAGCGCCTGACCCGGCCCGCGGGACGCACCCCCCGCCTTGTGCTAGACTCACTTTTACCCGCCGGACACCCGCATGCCCCGCGGCCACCGCCCTCGTAGCTCAGGGGACAGAGCAACGCTTTCCTAAAGCGTAGGTCGGAGGTTCGAATCCTCCCGGGGGCATTCTTCCCCACCCGCGAAGCCCACGGCGTTCAGCCGTGGGTCGGGTCCCCGCCCTCACCCCGTCCGCCGCTCCACCCCGCGCAGCAGCACCAGCAGCAGCAGCCCCGGCAGCCCCGCCACGACCGTCAGCAGGAAAAAGTTCCCGTACCCGATTTCCTTGACCAGTTCGCCGCTGTACGCCCCGAGAAACGACCCCGCCACCCGCCACAGGCTCGTGAGCAGAGCGAACTGGAACGCCGAGAACCGCCGGTCGCATAACGTCATCAGGAACCCGAGGAAGCCGGCCGTGACCAGCCCCAGCGCGAAGCTGTCGATCAGCGAAACGGTGAACATCATCGCCCGCCCGCCATCGAGTTCGTACAGCAGCCAGTAGCCGGCGTTGGTGATCGCCATGGCCGCGCCGAAGATCAGCAGTGAACGGATCAGCCCCAGCCGGACGACCAGCGCGCCGCCGAGAAATGCGCCGATGATCGAGATCGCCATGCTTCCCGACTCCGCGAGGCCGACGTCGCGCTGGCTGAAGCCCATCTCCTGAAGCAGCAGCGTCTGCCGCATGACGCGGGCCATCTCCTCCGGCAGCCGGAAGACCATCACCACCGCCAGCACGGCCGGCACCTGCCAGCCGTACCGCTTGACGAACGCGACCACCGGCTGGTAGACCGCCGCCGCCAGCGAGTGCGGCCGACTCACCGCGCCCGCCGGCTCCGGCGCCAGCACCGCCGCCGCCACGCCCACCAGCATCATCGCCGCCATCACCATGTAAACGCCCGGCCACGTCAGCGTCGTCGCGAGCATCAGCGTGCCGCCGCTGGTGAAGATCATGGCCACCCGATACGCCGCCACCCAGACCGCCACGCCCGCCGCCGTTTCGTCCGTCTCCAGCACGTCGGTGCGGTAGGCGTCGCCCACCACGTCCTGCATCGCGCTGAACGCCGCCAGCAGCACCGCCAACCCCGCCAGCAGCCACAGGTGCGCCGCAATGCCCGTCGCCGCGTCGAACCCCAGCCATCCCAGCATCGGCGCGACCACATCCCGGATCGCCCCGCCCATCGGCTCCACCTGCTCGCGCGGCAGCAGTGACTCGATGCGGACCTCGGCCAGTTCCGCTTCGCCCATCGCGTCGCCGTTCGCCGCCGCCGGCCGGTCCGCCACGTTGGGCCCGATCAACGCCATCGCCAGCAGCGTCACGATGATCAATCCCTGCGTCAGCACCAGCCAGCCGCGCCGCCGACCCAGCCACGGCGGCACGTAGCGATCCATCAGCGGGGCGACCACAAACTTGAGTGCGTACGGCAACGCCACCAGGCTGAACAGCCCGATCGTCGCCGGCCGAATGCCCGCCACGCTCAGCCACGCCAGCAGCGTCGCACTGGAAAGAAACAGCGGCAACCCGCCCGCGAAACCCAGCCCGAACAGGGCGAGCATCCGGCGGTTGAAGTAGACGTCGATGATCCGCCGCCACCGGCGGGGCCCGTTCGTCCCAGCCTCGGCAAGATGGGTGTCACGCATCTGAAAGTTATCGGCCATTCACGTGTCGCGCCCGCAATGGGCAGGGGGCCATCGCCGCTGACGCCCCTCCCTCCGAGAGGGTTGGGGGAGGGCGCCTTCGGCTACCTTGCGTCGCCTGCATAGACGTCGCACCAAGGCGGTCGGTGATCCCCTCCCCCGGCCCCTTCCAGAGGGAGGGGAGGTTCAACGGCGGCGGTTGTACGACCACGTGGCAATCACGCCGATCGCGAAGCCGATCAGCAGCATCAGCGTCAGCAGGATGGCGCGCGGCATGGTGACGCTGGCGAAGAAAATATGCGTCTCCACATCGGTCCAGTTCTGACCGATCAGCACCACCACCAGCGCCAGCAGCACCACGCCGATGATGAGCTTGACCTTGACGGCGTTGGACATGCGCGGCTTGGAGTCGGTCATGGGTGGGCCCTTTCAACGGGTGGTGAGACGGTGACGCCCGGCCGGTCGTTCACACCGCGAGCTTGCTGGCGATGCGCGTCATCGCCTCTTCGACGTTGGCCCGGCTGTTGAACGCGCTGATGCGGAAGTAGCCTTCGCCCGCCGCGCCAAAGCCCGAGCCCGGCGTGCCGACGACATGCGCTTCGTTGAGCAGCTTGTCGAACAGTTCCCAGCTTGTCGCGCCGTGGGGGGCCTGCACCCAGACGTAGGGGGCGTTGACGCCGCCGTAGACCTGCATGTCGCGCTCGGTCAGCGCGTCGCGGATGATGCGGGCGTTTTCCAGGTAGAAGCTCACCAGCTCACGCACCTGCGCCTGCCCGGCCTCGGAGTAGACCGCCTCGGCGCCGCGCTGCACGATGTAGCTGACGCCGTTGAACTTGGTCGACTGCCGGCGGTTCCACAGCTTGTGCAGATCGACGTCGCGGCCGTCGGCCGCCTTGCCGGTGAGCCCCTTGGGCACCACGGTGAACGCGCAGCGCGTGCCGGTGAACCCGGCATTCTTGCTGAACGAGCGGAACTCGATGGCGACATCGCGCGCCCCCTCGATCTCGTAGATTGAATGCGGGATCTCGGGGTCGGTGATGAACGCTTCGTACGCCGCGTCGAAGAGAATCAGCGCATCGTTCTCGCGGGCGTAGTCCACCCACTGCTTCAGCGCTTCCTTGCTCGCCACCGCGCCGGTGGGATTGTTCGGATAGCAGAGGTAGATGATGTCGACCTTCTGCGTCGGCAGGGCGGGGATGAAGTCGTTGTCGGCCGTGACGGGCAGGTAGACCAGCCCTTCATACTTGCCATCTTCGCCGGCCAGGCCGGTGTTGCCCGCCATGACGTTGGTGTCGACGTAGACCGGATAGACCGGGTCGAGCACGGCGATGGTGTTGGCGTTGCTGCTTCCGGGGGCCAGCACGTCGAGGATGTTGCCCGTGTCGCACTTGCTGCCGTCGGAGATGAAGATTTCGTCGGCGTGAATGTCGCAGCCGCGGGCGTGGTAGTCATGCCGGGCGATGGCGTCGCGCAGCCAGGGGTAGCCCTGCTCGGGCCCGTAGCCATGGAAGCTGCCGGGATCGCCCATGTCGTCGACGGCCTTGTGCATCGCTTCACGGCAGGCGGCGGGCAGCGGCTCGGTGACGTCGCCGATGCCGAGCTTGATGATCTTCGCATCGGGGTTCGCTTCGGCAAAGGCGTTGACCCGCCGGGCGATTTCGGGGAACAGGTAGCCGGCCTTGAGCTTGAGATAGTTGTCGTTGATTCGCATGGTGATGTCGATGTTGGTTCGCCGCACTGCACCACAGCATGATGCGTTCTGCCTGTGCGGGATTGAACTTGTGATGGTGGTGCGAAGTGCTCTGCTGCACTACGCGGCTAAACGTCCGTATGAGCCTTTTTAATTCATCTAAAAACCTGCAATTCCACAGCACCGGCAGCAACGCCCACGATACTGATTGCAAAGACCAGAATATCAAGCTGTGCCTGCCGTTGCCCGCCAGTCCCTAGCCCAAGAGCGCATACGGCAAGAGCTGCACTTACAGACCCGCTTAAAATGGCCAAGCCGCCCATAAAGGCTTCTTCCATCCAACCCGCGAGCACCACACAGTAAACCGTGAAAGCGCAACCGAGCATTGCCACTGCAATCGTTGTGTAAGCCATGAAGTTGCGGATCGCGGCGGGGGATTCGTCTTTTGAGCCGCGCCGCATGATTGCCAGATGTTCGCCGCACTCCGGACAGGTGTTGTGCACATTACCGCGAAGATCATAGTTGCACGCCGGGCACCTCAGTGCATCCGTGCGGTCGATCTCGCTTTCCATTGCTGCCTCCTCGTTCCGGTAAACGCGTGGCGGAGTGGTGCCGCCTGAAAACACCGGCAAGTCTACACGGATCAGCCATTCACTTTCCGGGCCGCGAACTGGCGTGCAGTGTCGATCGCATCTTCAATTTTCGATGGATCCTTCCCGCCGGCCTGGGCCATGTCGGGTCGGCCGCCGCCGCCGCCGCCGACCACCTTGGCGACTTCGCGCACCCAGTCGCCGGCCTTGAGGCCCTGCTTGATGCGCGGTTCGGGCACGCTCGCCACGATCGCCACCTTGCCGCTCTCCACGCCGGCGAGCAGCAGGGCGGCGTCCGGGCGTTTCTTGCGGAGCACGTCGATCGCGGTGCGCAGCACGTTGCCGTCCACCCCGTCCATCCGGGCCACGATCACGTCGCCCTCGGCCGACTCGGCCAGCTCGCGTGCGTCCTCCACCACGGTCTGCGTCTGCGCCTGGTTGCGCTGCTTGTCCTGCTCCTTGAGCGCCTGCTGAATGTCGGCCACCGCAGCATGCAGCCGACGACGGGCGACCAGCGGGATCGTCGCGCCGTTGATCTCCTGCACCAGTTCGGAAATGTCATTGCGGTCGCGCTGCTCGGCGGCGTCCTCCGTGCTGCCACGCATTGCGTCCAGCTCGCGCTGGAGGCGCTGCGCCGCAGCGTGGGCCTGCTTCGCCAACTCGCCCGTGATAGCGGTGACGCGACGGATGCCCTTGGCGACCGCTTCTTCGCTGATGATGGTGAAGTCTTCCAGGTCGCTTGAGCGTTGCAAGTGCGTGCCGCCGCAGAACTCGATGGAATATTTCGGCCACTCCGGCTTGTCCGGCTGCGCGAGCAGGTCGTCCACCGGCACGCCCACCGACACGATGCGCACCTTCGGCGGATACTTCTCGCCGAACACCGCCCGCAGGCCGTTGATCTTCAACGCCTCCTCCTGCGGGGCGTAATTCGTATACACCGGCAGGTCGGCGTCGATCTGCTCGCGCACGTGCTGCTCGACCGCTTGGACCTGATCTTCCTTAAGCGCTTCGTTGTGCGAGAAGTCGAAACGCGTCTTCTCGTCATCCACCAGCGAGCCGCGCTGATCGGCGGTGGGCGAGACATGATGCCGCAGCGCCAGGTTCATCAGGTGTGTGCCGGTGTGGTTGCGCATGATCTTTCGTCGACGGTCTTCGTCGACGGTCAGCGTGAGCGTGCACTGGTCGCAGGCGGCAAGTTCGCCTTCTTCCATCAGGCCGAGGTGGAAGGTGGTCTCGCCGACGCGGATGGTGTCCTGGACTTTGAAGACGGTGCGGCCGTCGTCGAGGGTGATGGTTCCCTGGTCGCCGACCTGGCCGCCGGCCTCGGCGTAGAAGGGGGTGGACGCGACGGCGACGGCCCCATGCATGCCGGCGGTGAGTTCCTTGAGCGTTTCGTAGCCGTTGCTCTGGCGGTGGCCGAACACGCGGCAGGCGGTGGTGACTTCGTCGCGTGTGCGGTCGTAGCCGGTGAACTGCGTGGCGGGCAGGCTTTGCTGCTGCACGATTTCGATCAGCGACTGCCGGGCGTCCGTGCCTGCGCCGCCGCCGGCGCGCGAGCGGGTGCGGGCTTCTTCCATGAGGGCGTTGAAGCCTTTGACGTCGACGGCGAGGCCGCGTTCCTCGGCCATGACCTGCGTGAGATCGAGCGGGAAGCCGTAGGTGTCGTAGAGCATGAACGCATCTTCGGCTCGGATGCGGTCGCCGCCGCGCTTGGCCGCCTCGTCGAACAGGGCAATGCCCCGGTCGATCGTGCGGGCGAAGCTCTGCTCTTCGTCTTGGATCACCTCGGCGACGTGCTGCGGGTTCTTCGCCAGTTCGGGGAAGGCGTCGCGCATCGCGTCCACCACGGCGGGCACGAGCTTGTAGAGGAACGGCTCGTGCTGATCGAGCGTCTGCCGACCATGCCGGAACGCGCGGCGGAGAATGCGGCGAAGCACGTAGCCGCGCCCCTCGTTGCTCGGCACGGCCCCGTCGGTCAGCGCGAACGTGAGCGTGCGGATGTGGTCGGCGATGACGCGGTGGGCCATGTCGACCGCGTCGTCCATCTTGCCTGCGTAGGGTCGTGCGCCGGTGACGTTGCTGATGGCTTTGAACAGCGGGGCAAAGACGTCGGTGTCGTAGTTGCTGGTCTTGCCCTGGAGCACGGCACAGAGGCGTTCGAAGCCCATGCCGGTGTCGACGTGTTTGTTGGGCAGAGGGGTGAGCAGGCCGGCGGCGTTGCGGTTGTACTGGATGAAGACGAGGTTCCAGATTTCGATGACACGCGGGTCGTCCTGGTTGACCCGCGGGCCGCCGGTCTTGTCGGGCGTGAGGTCGATGTGGATTTCGCTGCACGGGCCGCACGGGCCGGTGTCGCCCATCTCCCAGAAGTTGTCCTTCTTGTCGCCCAGGTGAATGTGAGCCGGGTCGATGTCGGTTTCGGATCGCCAGAGGCTGGCGGCTTCTTCGTCGCGGTCGAGGTCTTCGCGGTCGTCACCGGCGAAGACGGTGACGTGCAGCCGGGTCTTGTCCAGGCCCCACACGTTGGTGAGCAGGTCCCACGCCCAGCCGATGGCTTCCTTTTTGAAGTAGTCGCCGAAGCTCCAGTTGCCCAGCATTTCGAAGAAGGTGTGGTGGTAGGTGTC
>JBBDPC010000113.1:0-589 GCA_040876735.1 Phycisphaeraceae bacterium
GTATGATCGGTCAAGCTGCGTAACCAGAAGCAGATTTACGAGACGGGACAATAGAGACACGCTTGTTTACAAGGGAATTATTTATATGGTCGTTGTTTTTAGGCCGTGGGATGACTGTGAAAGCATCCTCAAGACATACTTTGGTGAAAGCTTGTCCGACTATTCAGATATAGCTGTAGGTCAACGCTTCTGGGTCTATGGGATCAGCGCATATGAAGGGCAAGTGCGTTATTGCTTGCGGGACAGTCCACTGATTTTGCAGATTGGTCAGCTTCCCGCATGCTTGTTTGAGGTGATCGATGATCATACGCCGTCTTCTTGGGTGGTGAAAATCGACCATGCTATGGCACTATCCATTCTCCCCAAGCAGTTCGCCATAGACTACTTTCTTGATAGACTATCGGACTCGGATCCGGAATATGTCGAATGCTTTAAGCGGTATCGTGAGGAAGTCAGAAGGTCTCTGGCTCCACGTGATGATCGCAATGAAGTTTTGTTTTAGAAAAGGGGCGGATTCAAGGCGGATTCAGTTCCAAAGCGCAACATTGGGTAGGGGGGGGGGGGGGGGGGGGGGGGGGGGGGGGGGGGG
>JBBDPC010000113.1:599-18259 GCA_040876735.1 Phycisphaeraceae bacterium
CCACCATTGGGATACCCCCCCCCCCCCCCCTGATGAACCGAGGCGGAAAAGGGGTCGGGAGTCATTGATTGACGTTGGCGGGCGGAGTCGGTGGGTGTTCTGCATGCCCCGTCGCCCGCGCCAAGTGCTTGCACCAGTGACAATAGAATGACCGCCACAGCTCTTTGACAATCGAATAGACCCGAGAAGAAAAGGGGTCGGGAGTCTTTGTTTCGCATCGCCGACCACATCATTATTGACTCCCGACCCCTTCCCCCCTTTTTTTCTCCCCTTTTTCTCCCGAAATTGAATTCGCCCCGTTTTGACGGCCCTGCGTGGCGGATTCAATTCGAGTGGCCGCCTTCGGGGTGGCCGGGGTCGAAGTGGAGTCGGCCAGGGCGGTCCTCGAGGATCTCGTCGTAGCGGTCGCGGCTCATGCGTTCGGCGCCGCCGTCTACGCGGCCGACGGTGGCGCCGTCGTTGTGTCGGCGGGAGATGCCTTCGTGCGGCCAGTTGGCGCCGTCGTTCCAGTAGGTGTCGGTGCCGCCGAACTCGTCTGCTTCCCAGATCATGATGCCATCGGAGCGCAGTTGCTCGACGCGGTAGGAGCGTTTGACGTCCAGGCCGGAGACCACGCCGTTCATGATATAGCTGGTCAGTGGATGTGCCCGGCCCTGATCCCAAGGCCCGTCGTCGGTGGGGCAATGGTAGAGTTCGTCGGTGCGAAGGTGACTCCAGAGCACGCCTGTTTGGACGTAGGAAAAATCGGAGTCTTCGATCTCTTCCGGCAGCGCGCCGCCGTAAAGCCAGCCGGCGCTGTAGCCGGGGGGGTAGGCACTCGCGCGCCAGCCCCAGTTGGTGTAGGGCAGTCGGCCATCGTCGTCGACGGCGTGGGTGTGGAAGGCGATCAGGAACTGGCGAAGGTTGCTGGTGCACGTCATGGCCAATGCGGCGTGACGCGCGGCATTCAAGGCGGGCAGGAGGATGCCGATGAGCAGGGCGATAATGCCGATCACCACGAGTAGTTCGATCAGGGTAAAGCCACTTCGAAGCTGAAGGGAAGCCATGCGGTTTCTCCGTTGTGCCGAGCCGATCCAGGTCAGGCGGATCAACTCAGAGCAAGACCGGCTCCACAGCGGCGCGGGCCGAGACTCGCAGGTGACGGAGGCAATGGAGGAAATCAAGGCCGAGAGGAAATCGCAGGATGCACCCGCCAGCGGAAAGGTCCGGATCGATCCGCCCCATCCGTCCCCGCCTCCCGAGCCCCCGGGACGCGCCGTCCCGCAGACCTCTCAAAGTCCGTGCCAGTAGCCCGGAGACCGCCCCCGAGCGGGAAGGAGTCTGCATCATACACGATGCCACGGCTCGAAAACAGAGGGGCCGAAAAGGTGCCAGGAACCTTTGTAGAACCTCAATCAGGCAAGCCCGGCTCGTTCTCATCCTCCACGGGCACCAGGTACTGTTCTTCTACTTGGTAATAGCTGAAATCCAAGGGGAGGAAAAAGGGGGGGGAAGGGGTCGGGAGTCAATAATGATCACCGGTTCTTTTCCAGCCCGCAGCCTACGCCCTGCCCCGCCGCAGAACGAGCATCCCGCCGCCGCCCAGCAGCAGAAGGGCGCTCGCCGGCTCCGGTACGATCGTCCACACCGCACCCTCCAGCTGGTCCGACACGTACAGGTGGCCGTCGCTGTCAAAGGTCAGTCCGGCGATCGCTCCGAATCCGCTGCCCGCCTCCTGCACCGTCCCCCCTGTACGCGCCAGCCGCCACAACTGGGTCCCGTCGCCGATCAGGAATGAATCCGTCGCCGCCTCGTACACCATCGCCTCGGGCGCCGCCCACGCGTGTCCCCCATCTGCCACGCTCGTCAGTCCGCCGCTCGCATCAATCGCCCACACGCCCTTGCTCGCCGTGGTCGACTCCAATCCTGCCTCCAAGGCGTAGAGGGTTCCCTGTACGAATTGCAGTGCCCGCACGACGAAAAGATCACTTGACGAGACCAGCGTTGTCGTAGTTCCCGTCCCGCTGTGGATAACATGGATGTCGCTCGAATGGCGTGCGTTACCCACCACCGCCGTTCCCGCCGTGAAATAATCGCCCAGCTTGTCGATCACGATTGTGGTCTGGTTTGGAGATCCCGACACGCTGCCCCAGGCGCTCGTCGTGCCGGTCGCGGTATCCGTCCGCCATACCGTCCCCTCGCTCGAGTTGTAGACGTATGAACCGTACACATCGATCCCGTCCGGGTCCTGCGACTCCAAGCTCCCCCACAACTGCGCCGCGCCACCGCCCGGCGGGATCCGGTACAGACGCGCCGCCCCGAACGTCGGTGAGCTATGGCCTGCGTAAAGCGTGCCGTCCACGTCAAACTCAAGCTCGGATGGGTTTGACGCCGTCGCGTACACACTCGCAGTTCGACCGTCCCACGTCGGTGCCCCCCACGCCATCGAGCCGATCGTCAGCACAACAGCCGCAATCAACCAAGTACGCATTGTCTGTTCACCCTTCCATGCCCGCTCCCGGCAGGAAGCGCCGGCACCATGGCAATGTCAGTCTTGGAAGTGTCTCACCTCAGCCATCGTCGCCAAGCGACCCCTGCGAGTGTACCCCACCACTCGCGTGACGCCAAGCAACAAACCGCCACCATTTTCTGCAAGTTGCCTCCACAACACAGTCCACCCCACCAGTCGGGTGTGACAGGTTGGGAAGCAAAGCGGGGTGGATTCAAACCCGAGGAGGGGAACGGCGTCGGGGGGAGAACGGTATCGGATACCATGCTCACCCTCCACCCCAAGCCGCTCACCCGCGCGATGCCGGCGACGCCCCGTGTTCCAGCACGGCGATGGCGTCTTCGGGGGTGAAGGCGTTTTCGTATAACGCGACGCCGACGATGGCGCCCTGGATGGGCAGCTCGCGCAGGGCGGCGAGGTGAGCGAGGGTGCCGACGCCGCCCGAAGCCACGACGGGAGTGTGGGTGGCTTCGGCGAGTTCGCGGGTCGCTTCGACGTTGGGGCCCTGCATCGTGCCGTCGGTGGCGATGTCGGTGTAGACGATGGCGGCGAGGGGCCAGTCGCTGACTTTGCGGGCGATTTCGACGGCGCTCATCTGCGTGGTCTGCTCCCAGCCGGAGACGGCGAGCATGCCCTTGCGGGCGTCGAGGCCCAGCACCAGTCGGCCGCGGTAGGTCGGGTTGCCCATCAGGCCCTCAAGCCAGTCCCACTGCTGGAGCGCGGCGGTGCCGAGGATGACGCGGAAGACGCCGGCCTTGAGCAGGCGGTCGATGGCCCCTTCCCGCCGAACGCCGCCGCCGACTTCGACCTTGAGGTTGGTCTGCTTGCAGATGCGTTCGATGGCGTCAAGGTGGACGATCCGGCCTTCGCGTGCGCCGTCGAGGTCGACCACGTGCAGCCAGGTCGCGCCGGCGGCCTCGAACTGTCTGGCCTGCTCGACGGGGTCAGCGTGGTAGATGGTCTGCTGGCCGTAGTCGCCCTGCTTGAGCCGGACGACCCGGCCGCCGCGAAGATCGATGGCGGGGAACAGGTGCATCAGTCGCCTTTCATGTTCAGCGGGCGGTCGTCGCTCGCCGCGTCTCCGGTTGCATGCCCAGCGCACGGCCCGGGTTGTCCCGCGTGAGTTGCCGCACGCGATCGGGCGGCAGCCGCAGCCTGGCGGCAAGGTTCTTCGTCGCCTGCGGCATCGTCATGGCCGAGCCGACCAGGTGGCTGCGATCCGGGGCCCACGCGGCCAGGTCGTCGCCCACCTCGATCTCCCACTGGCCCAGGCGGTGGAGGCCCGGGCCCAGGCCGGCGGCGGCCATGGCGTCGGTGACCACGACCGCCCGATCGCCAGCCAGGCGCAGGTAGTTGCCCAGTGCCGGGAACGGCACGTGCACGCCGTCGGCAATGAAGCAGAGCCACAGCCGGTCCGCCCGCGCCAATGCCCGCTGGATCACGTTGTCATGCCGGTGCATCGACATCGGGCAGCCGTTGCCGAGGTGGGTGAACAGCGAGAGGCCCGCGTCGATCGCCGCGTCCAACACGTCGAGCGACGGATCGCAATGCCCTGCCGAGACGCGGACGCCCTGCTTCGCCAGCCGGCGGATCACCTTCATGCCCGGGTCCCGCTCCGGCGCAAGCGTGACGAGGCGCACCAGCCCGTCGCCGGCATCGAGCAGCCGCTGCATGGCATCTTCGCTGGCGGGTTGCATGGCCTCAAGCGGGTGGGCGCCGCGGTAGCCGTCTTGCTCATTGAGAAAAGGCCCTTCGACGTGGAGGCCGACGATGAGCTGCCGCGCCAGCGGGTCCGCCTCGCGCAGCGTGGCCAGTCGGCGCAGGCGGCGTTGCATCAAGGTCAGGTCGTCGCTGATCACCGTCGCCAGCGCGCCTGCGACAGCGTCGCCCGCCATGGCCTGGCAGGCGTGGTGCAGTTGCTCGGCGGTCAGAGCGTCCGGATCGGGTTGGTTGAAGTCGACGCCGGCGTAGCCGTTGACCTGCAAGTCGATTGTGCCGGGGCTTGCGCTCATGTCGAGCTCGGTTCCCGCTGGCCTTCCGCTGCGACACGGCCGGTGCGGGAACGCTGCTGGCCGGGGCTGGCCGGCGGGAAGGGTCAGGCCGTGGTGACTTCGACGAAGCGCTGGACGCTGCCGAGGTCGCGAAGCACGTCGACGCTGGCGAGGAGGGTGCCCTCTTCGCCGACCGCGCCGGTGACGGGCCGCTGCTTGACCGTGTGGCTGCACCAGGTTCGGCCGCCGCGCTGCTTGTACTTGGCGCTGCTCTCCCGCACGCGGCGCTGGCGGTCGTTTTCACGCTTGACGTCGGCGTCCTTGCTCAGGACGCGCGTCAGCGTCTTGCGCGCCGATTCGCTGGTCGGCTGCTTGACAACCTTCACGCGGATGGTCTGGCCTGGATTCACGTTCTCGATCATGGCGGATCTCTCTTCACAGCCTGGGGAATGACAGCGAGCCGGGTATTATGGCCGAGATCGCCGCCATGGTCAAATAGCAGGCCTGCCGCCTCCCGGCTCAGGGCGGCGGGCCGGCGTCGGCAGCCGCGTGTCGTTGACGCCGAGTCGGCCGGTCGTGGCCGGGCCGCAGAACCGGCAGTACGCCCGCTTGAGCCAGCGGCGGTCGACCCGGCGATGGCGGTGGGCGAGCACCTGCCGGCAATCCCCGCAGACCACCTGGTAACGGGCCGGGGGCGTGACGACCGCTTCGCCCGCCAGCCGTTGCGGCGTCGCGCCGATCCGCCGGCAGACGGCCTGCCAGTGCGCGTCGTGCCCATGCTCCAGGCCCGCCAGGGCGTGAGCGATCTCGTGCAGGATCGTGTCCCGCACCTCGGCGTCGCTGTTGAGCTGCACCAGGTGGCGCGAGAGGCGGATGGTCTTGATCGGCGTGCTCTTGCCGGTGTACCGGTCGCGTCGGTGGCGGATCTGCGCGACGCCCAGTTGCCGTTTGCCCGCACTCCAGCGGAAGCGCCAGCCTTGCGCGGGCAGATCGTGCTGGTGCATCAGCGCCAGGGCCAGGCGTTCCGCTTCGTGCAGGTTCATGCAGCGCCTCAGACGGTGAGTGACATCCGCCACGAATGATAAACGCTGACGCATGGCGTGAACATCCGTTGCGGGGGAATCACCACAGAGCACAGAGTTAGCCCCGCAGCGCAGCGGAGGGTTGGCTGCCGATGACGCACGGTTTCCGCACCCTCCGCTGCGCTGCGGGGCTAAAGGTCCGATCCGTGTGCATCTGTGGCTCATCCCGCTCGAATGTTCAGAAGCGCTACCGGGAAGCGTCGTTCGGCGGTGACGGGATGGTCTTGCCTTGCGGGTCGGTGGCGGGCGAGCCGGTGCGTTCGGCGAGCTGTTGCTGCATCGTCGGGCTCGTCGCGTGTTCGAGTTGCTCGGCGGCGAGGTGCAGGTGGTCGGCGGGTGTGCCGGTGTACTGATCGAGGTACGTCTCCCACAAGCGATGCGTGCGGACCAGATCACGGGCGAGCGATCGGCCGGCGTCGGTCAGGGCATAGCCAGCGTCGGTGCGCGTCACCAGTTGGCCACGGTGGAGCCGGCGAAGCAGCAGGCGGTGGCGCAGCGGGTCGAGGTCGAGCGTGGCGCGAAGCTGGTCGGCGCGGATGGCGGCGGGTGTGCTGCGGTCGTCTCCCTGCTCTTCGAGCCGGTAGAGCGTGGCGAGCAGATCTTCCTGGGCGATGCGCAAGCCCAGGCCCAGTTGCGTGATCGCCCGGCTGACCAGGCCGTAGCGCGGGCCGAAGCTCATGGCGAGCACGAAGAGGCCGCCGGCGACGACGACCATCATCCCGGCCGTCCGCGTATCGTCAAAGCCCGCCAGCGGCGGCAGTGTAATCGCACCGACATGCCCCAGCACGGCACTGAGCACCGCCACCACCGCCGCGATGCCCAGCATCGACGACAACCGATCGCTGAGCAGATGCCCCACCGCCCCGGGCACGATGAGCATGGCGATCACCAGGATCGACCCCACGCTTTCAAACGCGGCCACGACCGTCGCGGCCACCAGCCCCATGAGCAGGTAATGCATCGCCGTGGCGTTGATGCCCAGCGTGGTGGCAAGCTGCGGGTCGAACGCGCTGATTTTCATCTCTTTGTAAAGCAGGCCGATCACAAGCACGTTGATCAGCAGCATGCCGCCGTTGACCAGCGCCGGCTGCGGGATGTCGAAGCCCAGCACGCTGACCGTGCGCAGTGGAGCGAGTTCAATCTCACCATAAAGCACGCAGTCGGCGTCGATGTCGACATGGTCGGCGGCGAAGCGGATGAGGATCAGCCCCACCGCGAACAGCGCGGTGAAGACCACGCCCAGCGCGGCCTGCGCCTCGACCTTGCCCACGCGTTCGACCCAGCCGCTGAGGATGGCGGTGAGCACGCCGACGGCCGCCGCGCCGACGAACATCGGCCAGCTCGCCCGTGACGCGGTGACGAGAAACGCAATCGCCAGCCCCGGCAGCACGGCATGCGAGATCGCATCGCCCATCAGGCTCATCCGCCGCAGCACGAGAAAGCAGCCGGGCAACGCACAGGCGAGCGCCGCCAGGGCGCCGACGATCACGATCCATGTATCGAACGGGTACCAGGTCATGGTTGTTTCCCAGCAACGCAAGGGAGCCAGGCGACGGATGCCCCGTCACCTTGTCACCCCCTCACCTTGTCACCTTGTCATCCCCCCCGATCCGGTGCGGACTCGCGGGCACGGCGACCGCTTCGCCGCGTGTCCGCAGCGTGCGCTCCAGTTGCTCGACCATCGCTTCGCCGAGCACGTGCTCGATGCGGTCGGCGTCGCGGTCGACGTGGCTGGGCGCGATGTCGGCATGCTCGATCAGGAACAGCTCCCACAGGCGATGGTTGCGCACCACCCGCCGCGCCTCGCGCCGTCCGGCATCACTGAGCCGCCAGCGATCGTCGGACGTCGGCACCACCCAGCCGTACCGCTGCGCCCGGCGAAGCAGCCGCGACAGCTCCCGCTTGCTCCAGCTTCGCCGATCCAGCAGATCGTCGGCCGCGAACGGCTCATCGCCCGCCAGTTCCGCATGCTCGAACGCCGCCCGCATCAGGTGCTGCAACCCCGTCCGCCGCACCGACTGCACATGCCGCCACGCCCGCACCAGCACGCCCCGCCGCGTCCCGGCGAGCAGGCTCACCACGAACACGCCCGTCGCCACCAGCACGATGATCGGCCCGGTCGGCAGCCGCGGCGCCATCCCGCTCACCGTCGCCCCCAGGTAGCCACTGACCAGCCCGATCACCCCCGCCACCAACCCCATGCGCAACAGGTTGTCGGTCCAGAACCGCGCCGCCGCCGGGGGCACGATGAGCATCGCCACCACCAGAATCAACCCCACCGCCTGCAACCCGATCACCGTCACCGCCACCACCAGTCCCATCATCACCACGTCGATCATGCCCACCGGCCAGCCCTGCGCACCGGCGTACTGCTCATCGAAGCAGACCAGCGTGAACTCCTTGAACAGCAGCGCGCACGCCGCCACCACGATGGAGGCCATCACCAGCATCGTCATCGCGTCGGCACCGAGCATCGTCGCCGCCTGCCCGTAGATGAACCGGTCGATGCCCGCCGCATGACCCTGCCGCATCTCCTGCACCAGGCCCAGCATCGCCACGCCCAGACCGAAGAAGACGCTGAGCACGATGCCCAGCGCCACGTCATCTTTCAACCGCGTGTACTTGCGGATCGCCTGCACGCCAAGCATGCCCAGCACACCGAACACCGCCGCGCCCAGCAGCAGGCCCGACAGCGACCGCCCGCTGCCGCCGAAGGCCACCATCAGCATGAACGCCGCCGCAATGCCCGGCAGCGTCGCATGGCTCACCGCATCGGTCAGCAGCGCCCGCTTGCGCAGCACCATGAACGTGCCCACCAGCCCCGCCGCCAGCCCGAGCATGCTCACGCCGAGCACGACCACGCGCGTGTTGTGGTCGCGAAGGCTCAGCGTGCGGAGCATGTCTTCCCAGAGTTCAGGCATAACCGTTTCGTCATCGCGCAAGGCAGTGCGTCTTAAGCCGCACAGCCTTGGAATCTCATCGTCGCTCATCCTGTCGCGTCAGCGCCTCGGCGGCCTCGCTGAGCAGGGTCAGTTTCCCGCCGTAGGTCTTGTGCAGGTTCTCGGAAGTAAACACGGCATCGGTCGGCCCGGCGGCGACGACGCGCATGTTCAGCATCACCAGCCAGTCGAAGTAGTCCGGCACGCTCTGCAAGTCGTGGTGGACGACGATCAGCGTTTTGCCCGCCTGCCGCAGGTCGCGGAGGATCTGGATCACCGCCTGCTCGGTGGCGGCGTCGACGCCGGCGAACGGCTCATCCATGAAGTAAAGCTGCGCATCCTGCACGAGCGCCCGGGCGAGGAAGACGCGCTGCTGCTGGCCGCCGGAGAGCTGGCTGATCTGACGGTGGGCGTACTCCGCCATGCCCACACGATCGAGCGCTTCCAGCGCCTCGCGCTTCTGCTTCCGCCACACTGGCCGAAGCCAGCCGATCTTGCCGTACGTGCCCATCGCCACCACGTCGAGCGCGCTGACCGGGAAGTCCCAGTCGACCGACTCGCGCTGGGGCACGTAGCCGACGAGCTTGCGCTGGCGGGTGTAAGGTTCGCCGTAGACGCGCACCTTGCCGGAGGCGACCGGCACGAGGCCGAGGCAAGCCTTGATGAGCGTCGACTTGCCCGCGCCGTTGGGGCCGACGATGCCGACGAGCTTGCCCTCGGGGATGTCCAGGTCGATGTCCCAGAGCACCGGCTTGCGGTGGTAGGCGACCGTGAGGTCATGGATCGCCAGCGGCATGACGGCGGCCGGCTCGTCCGCGGTGCTGGCGTCAGGCTTCGCTGCGCCGGCCGGTTGAGCCGGCGTTGCCGTGTCGGGCGTGGTGGTGCGTTGCCGTGTCATAAGAGCGCCTAACCGTTGAGTGACGTCGCCTGTTCCCGGGTTTGACCGGATAACAGGATCAGCGGGATCGACAGGATGGGCCTGATGGCATCGGATGACAGACGAGACACTCGTTCATCACAAAGCACACGAAGGACACGAAGAGCACGAAGAAGTAGAAAAAGCATTATTAATTTTCCTTCGCCTTCTTTGTGTTCTTCGTGTCCTTTGCGGCCTTTGTGACGTCCTGAGTCTTCCAGGCTCATCCCGTCGATCCGGCCGATCCTGTGATCCGGTCAAAAATCAGCCACCGTCACTCCCCAAGCCGGCCGTGCAACCCGCGTTCGGGCGCGTCGCCGCCGAGGGCGCGGGCGATGGTGGTGGCGTTGTGGTCGATCATGCCGATGTACGTACCTTCATAAGTGTCCGCCGCGCCCATGGCGTCGGAGAACAGTTCGCCGCCGAGGCGGAGGGTGTGGTCGCGCGACGCGGCGCCTTCGATCAACCCGCGCACCCGCCGGTCGTCGATGGTGGATTCGGCGAACACCGCCGGGAGCTGGCGCTCGACGATGAGGTCGACCAGGCGGTTGATGTCGTGCGTGCCGGCCTGCGAGTCGGTGGAGATGCCGTACACGCCGCGCACTTCGATATCGTAGGCCAGCCCGAAGTAGTTGAACGCATCGTGAGCGGTCACCAGCACCCGGTGCTCGGCGGGGATCGAGTCGATCACCTGCTGCACATAGTCATGCAGCTCGGTCAACTCCGCGATGTAGCGGTCGGCGTTGGCACGGTAGTCGTCCGTGTGATCCGGATCGACTTCGCCCATCCAGTCGCCGAAGCGGTCGACGAGCCGTGACCAGAGGTCGACGTCCATCCAGACGTGCGGGTCGGCGTGCTCCGCGTTGGCCTCGTCGTCCAGCAGCATCGCCTCGTCGAGCCAGTCGCCCACGGCGACGACGTGTCGGCCGGCCTGGCGCTGCTGTTCGAGCACATCGCCCATCCGGCCTTCCAGAAACAGGCCGTTGTAAACGACGATGTCGGCATCCTGAAGCCGGAGCACGTCCCGACGCGTCGGCCGGTAGAGGTGCGGGTCGACGCCTTCGCCCATCAGCGCGGTGACGTTGGCGTGCTCGCCCACGGTGTGGCGGACCATGTCGGCGATCATGCCGGTGGTGACGACAATCTCCGGCCGGCCGTCGTCCGCCCCGTCGGCGGGCTGTTCGCCGCAGCCGGCCAGCCCCAGCGCCGCCACGCCCGCCAGCAGCACGCCGGCCAGACCCATCACAACACGGTTTCGCAAATCAAAATGACCCATGGCAAAGGTTCTCCTGGCAGAGGAAGCAGAATCGGGACAGAGACTTTTATACAGCATCAATTTTACTTTGGCAAATCAAAGTTGCATTTCGAGGGTAACATGCCTGCAATGGTCGGCTTTTCAAAGCTCGCCCCGCCCTGGAGATGCCCATGCCTAGCGTCACGGTGGAAAATTACCTCAAGCAGGTCTACCTCGAACAGCAGCAGGTCGGCGAGGAACTGGTCCCGATGGGCCGGCTTGCGGCGGCGATGGGCGTCACGCCCGGCAGCGCCACGTCGATGGTCAAGGCCCTCGCCGATGCCAAGCTGCTCGACTACGCCCCGCGCGGCGGCGTCCGCCTCACCCGCGAAGGCACGCGCCTCGCCCTCCAGGTGCTCCGCCGACACCGCCTGATCGAGCTGTTCCTCGTCGAAGTGCTCAAGCTCGACTGGTCCGAGGTCCACGACGAAGCCGAGGAACTGGAGCACGCCATCTCCGAGAAGCTGCTGGCCCGGATCGACGAACACCTCGGCCATCCCGACACCGACCCGCACGGCGACCCGATCCCCCCCGCCACCGGCGCGCCCCAGCCCCAGACGCTCACCAGCCTGGTCGACGCGGTCGAAGGCCGACCGCTCACCATCGCCCGCGTCGCCGACCAGGACCCCGCCTTCCTCCAGTTCGCCGATCGCCACGGCCTCACGCCCGGCGTCGGCGTCACCATCACCGCACGCGACCCCGCCGCCGACGCCGTCACCGTCCAGCCCGACGGTCGAACGCCCGTCACCCTCGGCCTTGCCGCCGCCGCCAAAATCCTCGCCCAGACGTAAGCCCCGGCAAAGCGCCGCGCCACACCGTCCCCCCGGCTCACATCCCCTGATCGCTCGGGCTCACCATCATCACCGGAAGGTTCACATACGCCGGCTGCTCAAGCATGAATCGCACCGCCCGCGCAACATCGCGGGACTTGGGCAGATCCTCGATTCCCTTGTTGAAAGTGGCGGATCGGCGCACAGCATCACGCGTCGGTAACGATCGAACGCCACGGCCCGCAATCCCTACAATGGCCCACGTCACCGTGAGAGACGCGAAACTGCCAACCAGCGATCCACCATCCCGCGGCCCCGAGCCGAAGCACCAACGCCCGGCCGATGCGGCTGACCCCAGCAGCGCCGCTCCGCCGATCGACGACGACGAGCCGGGCGTGCTTGATGTCGAACGCCGTGTCATGAAATGGTGGCACCCGGTGCTGCTGCTGGCCGCGCTCGCACTGCTCTACTGGTTCGCAGACGTCCTCGGCTTGCGGTCGATGCTTCAAACCCTCCGCGACTGGGCCGAGACCCTCGGCGCCCAGG
Source organism: Phycisphaeraceae bacterium (assembly GCA_040876735.1). GTDB lineage: Bacteria > Planctomycetota > Phycisphaerae > Phycisphaerales > Phycisphaeraceae > Natronomicrosphaera. The sequence goes on from JBBDPC010000113.1 coordinate 12,626, forward strand.
GGCCGGTGCTGTTCGTGCTCGTCTATGTCGTCCTGACGATGCTCTGGATCCCCGGCTCGTGGCTGACGCTCGCCGCCGGCGCCCTGTTCGGCTCGATCATCGGCGTCATCGCGGTCTTCATCGCCTCCTCCATTTCCGCCATGCTCTCGTTCCTCGTCGCCCGCCACTGGCTGCGGGCCCGCCTCGAACCACGCCTCGGCCGAAGCAAGCGGTTCCGTCAACTGAACCAACTCACCGACCGGCACGGGCCCGCCACGGTCCTCGTCGTCCGGCTGGTCAACCTCTTTCCGTTCGCACTCATCAACTACGGCTTCGGCCTCACCCGCATCCGCTTTCGCACATATCTGCTCTGGTCGCTGCTGGGAAAACTGCCCGGCACGGTCCTCATGGTCGTCGGCGTCGACGCCATCGTGGACGGCCTCGTCGAACGCGAAGTGCCGTGGGACCTGGTCGTCATCGTCCTGGTCATGGTCGCCCTGCTCGTCGTCGCCCTGCGCTTTCTCCACCGCCGCATCCAGGCAAACTCGAAGAACGGACAAGGCGACTGAGCCCCTGTTCACCGTCTCACCACACAACACCTTTCAAGCGGCGGGTCTTTAGGGGGGCAGGCGTCTCGCCTGCCTGTTTCTCCGGGCGGGCGAGACGCCCGCCCCACTTTGAAGGCCCCACTTTGAAGGCCGGCGCGGAAAAGAAAAAGGGCGTCGGTGGTGGCACCGACGCCCTTGGGGGTCACTTGTTATCCATTGCCGGGAACGGCCGCATCGATCACTCTTCGCTGGGGGTCTGGGCGCCGCCCTGACCGAAGGTGATCTTGTCGGTGCCCAGCGCACCGCCGTCGCCGAGGCCGCCCAGGCCGCCGCCGCCGCCCGGGGCCTTCTTGGCCTCGGTCTTGGCGACCGCTTCTTCCTGGTCCGCGGTCCACTGCGCCCGCTTGAGCGAGAGGCCGATCTTGCGATCGTCCACATCGACGCGGAGGATCTTGACTTCCAGTTCCTGGTCGACCTTCACCACCTCCTGCGGGTTCTCGACCTTGTGGTCGGCCAGCTCGGAGATGTGCAGCAGGCCTTCGAGGTCTTCTTCGAGCTCGACGAAGACGCCGAAGTTGGTGATCTTGGTCACCTTGCCGCGGACGATCATGCCCGGCTGGTAGTGGGTCGGGATCGCCTCGAACCACGGGTCTTCCGTGAGCTGCTTGAGGCCCAGGGCGATGCGCTGCTTCTGCTGGTCGACTTCCAGCACGACGCACTGCGTGGTGTCGCCCTTCTTGAGCACCTCGTTGGGATGGGTGAGCTTCTTGGTCCACGACAGGTCGCTGACGTGCAGCAGGCCGTCGATGCCCGGCTCGATCTCGACGAACGCGCCGTAGCTGGCGAGATTGCGCACCTTGCCCTCGACCACGGTTCCGGGCGGGTACTTCTCGGCCACCAGCTCCCAGGGATTGATCTCGGTCTGCTTGATGCCGAGGCTGATTTCCTGCTTGTCCTTGTTGATGTCCAGCACGACGACTTCGACTTCCTCGCCGACGCTGACCATTTCGGACGGGTGGTTGATCCGCTTGGTCCAGGACATCTCGGAGATGTGGACCAGGCCTTCCACGCCCTCTTCGAGCTTGACGAAGGCGCCGTAGGACATGATGTTCGTGACCACGCCCTTGACCCGCGTGTTGGCGGGGTATTTCTTCTCGATGTCTTCCCAGGGCGAAGCTTCCTTCTGCTTCAGGCCCAGGGCGATCTTTTCCTTGTCGTAGTCGATGTTGAGGATCTTGACCTCGATCTTCTGGTCGATCTTCACGACGTCGGAGGGATGGCCCACCCGGCCCCAGCTCATGTCGGTGATGTGCAGCAGGCCGTCGATGCCGCCGAGGTCGACGAACGCGCCGAAGTCGGCGATGTTCTTGACCACGCCGGTGACCAGGTCGCCTTCCTTGACCGATTCGAGCAGCTTGGTGCGCTTCTCGGCCCGCTCTTCTTCGATGAGCTTGCGGCGGCTGATGACGATGTTCCGCCGTTCCTGGTCGATCTTGAGGATCTGGGCCTCGATCGTCTGGCCGATGAACACGCCGATGTCGCTCGGGCGACGGATGTCCACCTGTGACGCGGGCAGGAAGACCGGCACGCCGATGTCCACCAGCAGGCCGCCCTTGATCTTCCGCATGACGCGGCCTTCAACGGCGTCGCCCTCGTCCTTGCTGGAGATGATGTTCTCCCAACCGCGGATCCGGTCGGCCTTCCGCTTGGAAATGGCCACCGTGCCCGACTCGCCCTCGACCGCTTCGAGCAACACTTCGACGGTGTCGCCGATGTCCACGTTTTCCGGCTCGTCGAACTCGGTCTTGTCGAGGATGCCTTCGCTCTTGAGGCCCACTTCGACCATGAAGTCGTCGCCGGCCTTGCCGATGATCTTGCCCTTGAGGATCGTGCCGGGCTTGAAGTCGGCAATCTGACCCTCCAGCAACTGGTCCAGGTCGCCCCCGGCCACGTCATGGCCGAATGCGTCTGCCAGCATGGCCTCGGCCTCATCGCCCTCGAGACCCAAATCTGCGATCAGGTTCTGATCTACCATAAAAATGCGTTCCAATGCCTCTGCTCATACCCGGCCCGGCTCACACCGAAGCACCACGGGTCGCGAGCCAGCGCTGACCGCGCCGACCGCCTTGTTCCATCCCCCTTCCATCGCCGCCCTGCGCAGGGCGCACCACGACCGAAGGGGAAGCCCACCATTGTAGTCGACAAAGTTCAAAGTGCCAGCGGGAGAAAATTGGCGGGTTTCGCCCCGCCGCACACAGCGGGGCCGGGGGCTATGGGCCTGCGGGTGGCGAAAACGCATCATGGCCCGCCTTGTCCGACCCGGCTTCTGTGAAGTCGGGCGAGGCCGCAGGCCTCGATTTGCGGCGTGCAAGGTGGCACATGGCGCTCACGCACTGCGGGCTGCGCCCGCACCCGGCTCGGCTCGGACGGAAATGCCCCTCCGCACGGCGGGGGCGGACCCCCACGTGGGCGCGGGGGCTAAACGTCTGCCGTGGTCTGCATCTCACGCCGGTCGGCCGGTGGTTGGAGGGCGGTCGGGATAGCCCTCGGGGCAATCGGGGGCATGGGGGCCGTCCTTTTCCTTGCGATCGGGATCGCATCGGCCTTTTTCGTCGTCGGGGGTGTCGGCGGGGGCGGGGCCGCGTTTGGTGTCGTCGTCCTCTTTTTTGGGCTTTTGCATCTGCACCTGGACGGTCTCCTTTTCGACGCGCACGGGGTAGGTTTTGACCGGTGGTTCGTCGTGGGGCCAGTCAATGTTGCGGCCGTTCTTGATGTGATAAGTGTAGCCGTGGTAGGGGCAGGTGATGATCATGCCGCGTCGTTCGCCGTCACCCAGCGGGAGGCCGGCGTGGGGGCAGACGTTGGCGATGGCGTGCAGTTCGCCGTCGACGTTGAAGATGACGATGGGCTTGCCTGCCACGGTGGTGCAGACCTGTGCGTCGCCAGCGAAGTCGCGGACGGGGCCGACGTCGAACCATGCGGTCATGGAAGCGTTATCCTGTGCGGCGTTGGCGGGCGTGGGTTGTTCCATGGTGAATCTCATGACGCAGTTTAGCCGGTATCGCCCCCTGGTTGGCAAGTTGGGATCGCAGGCGGCGGCCGCGGCGGCGGCGGCATGGGCGTCACAGGCGGCCAGCCCGCTCGACGCCCGACTGGGGCTGCCCGCGGCGCGGCTGTTGCTCGATGCCGCGCCGACGCCGGCCGATGTCTCGCCCGACAGCGCGTGGCGGCGGGCTCTCGCCGGTCTGGCCGAAGGACACGCGGCGGCGGACGGAACGGATCGCCCGCTGCGTACGCCCGGCGGGCAGTGGCGTGACGTGTACCACCCGCTGGTCGTGCATCTGTACCTGCGCAGCTTCGCCCGTGTTCAGCCGATGATCGCCCCCGACGACGCCGAGGCATGCCAGCCGTTGATGATGCAGGCGGCGGCCGCGCTGGCCGAGTCGCCGGAGACGGGCACGATCTCGTTTCAACTGTGGCGGGCATTGTGTGCGTTTGAAGTGGCGCAACGGCAAGCGCTGCCCACGGTGTCGATCGAGTCGCAAGTCGACCGCCTCGTCAACCGCGACGACCGTGCGTATCCCGTCGAAGCGCTGCACGCCCAGGATGACGCCGAGCCGCTGGACTTCTGGACCTACCGCGAACTGGCGGGGCTGCACGCGCTGGGTCGTCTGGCCGGGCTCGCCGGGCTCGCCTCGTGGCAGGCGCGTGTGGCGGAGGTTGCCGCGTTTCACCTTGCCCACACGCAGCCGGATTACACGACGTATGAGCCATGGGGCCTGTTCGCGTTCGCCGGTTCGCCGCAGACCGCCTTGTTTGCCGAGCAGCAGTTGCACGATGCCACGACCCACCTCGGCCAAAGCGGGCCCGCCGCCGGACTGATGGTCGCCCTGCTGCTGGCTGACAGTTTCGATGCGATGATGCCGAGGGATTGACGCCCGCCGTGGTTGCCACCGCGCCCCACGCCGCACGGCCGGCGCAGCCGGCACAGACGGCCTCGCCGCACGCGCCGCCCCGGTGAAAGATTTGCCCGCCGCCACGCCATATCGTTGGCTTCGGATTGCCATGGAGATGACCAAACAACGCAAAGTACTGGCGGCGATCCTCGGCACAGGGCTGATGGCCTTGGGCGTGGACCGCTTTGTGCTCGAGTCGTCCGCGACCACGCCGCAAGCCGCCTCGGCCGTGGCGCCCGCCGTGGACACGCCCTCGGTGCAAGAGCAAGCCCTCGACCTTGCCCGCGAAGCGCTGGACGAAAGCAACGTCAGCCAACGCGCCAGTCTGGCGGACCGGCTCAACGAAACGGCCCGGCAACATGCGCTGCCCGACCGGCCCCATCGCGACGCCTTCGCCCCCAGCGCCACCTGGACGGACGCCATCGCCCCCACTGAGCCCGTGGAAGCTGTCGACGACGACCGAGCACGCCGGTTCAAGCAGAACCACGCGCTCAACGCCGTGATGACCCCCGGCGAGCGGGGCGTGGTGGTCGTCAACGGCAAGCCGTTGCGCGTGGGCGGACAACTCGATGGCTTCACGCTCGTTTCCGTGCAGGGCCAAAGCGCCACCTTTGAAGGCCCGGTCGGCCAGGTCGTGCTCACGATCGCCCCGTCTGACTGACGAACCGCGGCCGCCGCATCACCGCCGCTTGGCGACGCCATTGGGGTTCTTCTGGCAAAAGAGCTAGAATCGCGGCTCCGCAAAGGAGCACCCCAACCGTGACGCTGGAAAAAGACACCCTCCTCAGCCGTGAGACCTGGCGCCTGTTCCGCATCGTGTCGGAGTTCGTCGACGGCTTCGAGTTGATGGCGGACATCGGCCCGGCGGTCAGCGTGTTCGGCTCGGCGCGCACGCCGCGCGAAGACGCCGCCTACCGCCAGGCGACCGCCTGCGGCCGCAAGCTCATCGAGAAGCAGTTTTCCGTCATCACCGGCGGCGGACCGGGCATCATGGAGGCCGCCAACCGCGGCGCCTTCGAGGCCGGCGGCACGAGCATCGGGCTCAACATCGCCTTGCCCCAGGAGCAGCAGCCCAACCCGTTCCAGACGCACGAGCTGAGCTTCCGCTACTTCTTCGTCCGCAAGGTCATGTTCGTGAAGTACGCCAGCGG
>JBBDPC010000114.1:0-81330 GCA_040876735.1 Phycisphaeraceae bacterium
GGCGATCTGGATCTGCATCCCGAGTCAACGACCCACACGAAAGTCTGAAGCGGCAACTATTATTTGTATCCAAAGGCACATACCGGATACATATTGATGGAGTTTGTGGATGGTTTGGATATTGACAGCTATTTGAAAAAATCTCCAGAAAAAATAAACGAAATCTTCCTTCAAGTTGTCGACGGGTTTACTTACTTGGAATCGAATGGAATATTGCATCGTGATATTCGGCCGCAGAATATCATGGTTAGTTCGTGGGGGCAGGCTAAAATTATTGATCTTGGCTTCGGCAAGCAGGTAGAGACGGTTGAAGACTTTGGCAAGAGCATTAGCTTGAACTGGTGGTGCGAAACTCCCGAAGAATTCTCGGCATCAATCTATAACTATCAGTCAGAAGTATACTTTGTTGGAAAGTTGTTCGAGAAAGTAGTTCAAGAGCAAGGAGTGGAGGATTTCAAATATAAAGATGTGGTGTCTCGAATGTGTGAGAGAAATCCATCGGCAAGAATTGCAAGTTTCTCGGAAATTGAAAAACACATACAGGCCGATCGATTTTACGAAATAGAGTTCGAAGACTGGGAGCGCACTTCTTACCGCGAATTTTCCGACGCATTGTACTCCGCGGTTACGAAAATCAAGCAGGGCGATAAGTATGTAGATGATATTGTACGCATTCAAGTACTCTTGGAAGACGCTTACCGTAAATGTATGCTTGAGAAGTGGGTGCCTGAAGTCACTCAGGTTGTTAGGTGCTTCATCGACGGCGGGTACTACTACAATACTAGGTACACATTCTCAGTTAGCGTCCTGAAAGGATTTCTTCGGCTATTGAAGTCTGCGAGTAATGAAAAGAAGCGTGTAGTGCTCGCAAATCTTCATACAAAGCTTGATTCTCTGCCTCGTTATTCTAGTAATAACATTGCCCTTGACGATGTTCCTTTCTGATGTCTTAGGTAAAAACAGTGTCGTGTCGGATACCATTGGGGAATCGAAAGCTGATGTGGCAGATAATTGCCGGAGGGAGTGAGCGGTGCTGGAGTTGTTGATTCTGTACAAGATGTGCAGTGATGCGGGGAAGGTGTTGAAGCGGAAGGGGTATCGGGCGGGGTGGTGGTATGTGTTGATGGTGGCGTTGTGGTTTGGGGTGCAGTTTGTGGTGGGGTTGGTGGGGGCGGTGGTGATGATGATCGTGGCGGGGCCGGAGGGGCCGGTGCTGCTGGTTTATGTGGCGGCGCTGGTGGCGGCGTTTGTCAGTGCGGTGTTGGTGACGGGGTATATCGAACGGTTGCCGGATCGAGCGGGTGGGGTGGTTTCGGGGGAGTGAGGGTGGGGGTGGGTTAGGCGCCCACCCGCAGGAGCGGGTGGGCTTTTGGGGGGGGGTGTGAGCTTTTTTGCTTTTGTGGGGTTGTTGGTGGGGGTACGATTTCTGCATGTCCAGGGCGTGGAACAACTGGTATCACTGCATGGGGAACACGTATGGGACGTGGTTGCCGGGGGATGGGCGGGGGTTTCGGACGCGGCATCATCGGGAACATGTGGAAGGGGACTACAAGTTTCCGCCGCCGCCGGGAATGTATGACGAATTGTTTGAGCGGTCGAAGCGGGTGATGAAGCGGCCTGCGGTGTTCTTTCCGCGCGAGCTGCGGGCGGAGGTGTGCCGGCTGTTGGCGGACACGCTGCGAGACGACTACCAGGTGGAAGTGGTGGAGTTAAGCGTGGGCGGAATTCACTTCCACCTGCTGGCGCGGTTTGTGCCGGTGGGGGTGGATCCGTATGAGCATCTGGCGGCGCTGAATATCAAGCTGACGCATCCGCGGAAAGCCCCGCCCCGCGGGGGCGGGGGCCCGCGCTCAGGGGAGCGTGGGCTTTCGGCGTATGATCATGATCCGGCGCCGCGGCGGATATTGGGGTTGGCGCGGTCGTGGGTGACGCATCAGATGAAACAGCGGGGGCATTTTGCGGACGTGACTGGGGGGCTGTGGGCGCGGCGGCCGAAGGTGGAGCCGGTGCGGGATCGGGCTCACCAGCTTGCGGCGGTGACGTACATTCGCCGGCACGCGGCGCAGCGCTCTGCGGTGCTCTCCCTGCTGCGGTCCTGATGCGGGGTGTTTACATGCTCAAGAGGACGAGCAGGGCGCCGATGAGTGCGATGACCAGGCCCCAGCCGCTGACGGCGGCCCAGAACAGGGGCTGGGCGGTGAGCGGTTCGCTGTCGCCGAGCTGGACCATTTGCGTTTGGCCGGACGGGCCGTCGTCGGCGTTGTCCAGGGCGGTGAAGGAGGCGAGGTCGAACATGCGGCGGGCCTGCATGGGCGGCTCGCCGCGCTGCACGGCTTCGAGGTCTTCGAGCAGGTCGGCGGTGTTGGCGTACCGCTGCTCGGGGTCTTTGGCGAGGCAGACTTCGATGATCTCAGCGAGGCCGGTGCTCAGTTCGGGGTTGATGTGGTCCGGGGGGGTGACCTGTTCGCGCAGGTGTTTGTGCATCACGGCCGAGGGGGAGGCGCCTTCGAAGGGGACCTGGCCGGTGACCATGTGGTAGAGCGTGGCGCCGAGGGAGTAGATGTCGGCGCGGAAGTCGACGTTGCGTTCGCCGCGGATCTGCTCGGGCGAGATGTAGTAGGGCGTGCCGAAGGCTTTGCCGGCCTCGGCCTCGGCGGCTTCGCGGTCGGAGACGGCGCGGGCGAGGCCCATGTCGGCGAGCTTGGCCCGGCCTTCGCTGGTGATCATGATGTTCTTGGGCTTGACGTCGCGGTGGATGAAGCCCGCCTCGTGGGCGTGGTGCAGCGCCTTGGCGATCTGCACCGTCAGGGAGAGGGCTTCTTTTTCGGTGTACCGGCCTTTCTTGGTGATGTCGTCGAAGACGGTTCGGCCCTCGACGTATTCCATCACGAAGTAGTGGTAGTCGCCGGCCTTGCCGACGTCGATGGCCTGGACGATGTTGGGGTGGTTGAGCTTGGCGGCGGCCTTGCCCTCGGCGTAGAAGCGGTCGACGAACTGGGCGTTGTTCGTGTGCTTGCGGGGGAGGACCTTGATCGCCACCGGGCGGTCGAGGCTGATCTGGCGGGCCTTGTAGACGGTGGCCATCGCCCCGGCGCCGAGGCGTTCGAGGATGACGTAGCCGGGGATCTGCTGGCCGCGGCGCTGTTCTTCGACTTCGGGCTTGATGCGGTCGATCTGCCTGCGGGTGGCGATGCCTTCGTGGATCAGCAGGTCGGCGAGCGATTCGCTGGGGCTGGCGTCGCTGTCGGCGTCGCCGCGGCTGCGCTGGAGCTCGAGGCAGCGTTGCACCTCTTCGGGCGTGGCGAGGCCCTTCTCCACGACCAGCCGGCCGAGCAGGGTGTCCACACTGGATTGAGCGAGTTGGTCAGCCATGGGTGGGGAGCGTGCTCCGTCGCGGCGGGAGACGTAAAAGGCCGCGCGACATGAGTATACCGGCCCCGTGCGGTGGACAGTAGATTTCCGGCCCGGCTGTGTCAAAAAGACGCTCGTTATCCGGACGTGGGGGGCGGGATGAGGGAGAGAGGCACTGCTGATTTGTGATTGCTGATGTCTGATTGAGCAATCAGCAATCAGCAATCAGCAATCATAAATCACTCCCCCTCATCCGGGGCTTCGCGGACTCAGCGTGCGGCGTTTTCAAACGTGAATTCTCACCCCGCCCGCTTTCGGCTGCCCAAACCGGCCAAGAGTCATTACAATCTGCGTTTCAGTTCCTCCTTGAGGTAGCAGACGATGCTGGTGCTGGCCAAGAGCGACAACGCCATCCGCGAACGGCTGACGGCCGACCTGGCCGACGTCGAGGCCCGTTTTGCCGCCGAGCTGCTCTCCGACCTGCCCTGCGTCAATGAACTGGTCGAGCACGTCGAGCGGTACCGTGGCAAGATGCTGCGGCCGACGCTGGTGCTCGTCAGCGCGCTGGCGACGTCGCCCGACCGGGCCGAGACCAGCGAGGCCCACCGCATCGTCGCCACGGTGATCGAGATGGTGCACATGGCCACCCTCGTCCACGACGACATCCTCGACGAGGCGGAGCTTCGCCGGCGGGGGGCGACGATCAACCACCTGGTGGGCAACGAGGCGGCGGTGATGCTGGGCGATTACCTCATCAGCCATGCTTACCACCTCTGTTCCTCGCTGGGCGATGCGGAGATCAGCCGGTCGATCGCCGCGGCGACCAACACGGTCTGCGAAGGCGAGCTGCTCCAGCTTGCCAACCGCAACAACTGGTCGCTGGACGAGCGGACGTACGACGAGATCATCCGCCGGAAGACGGCGAGCCTGTGCGGCGTCTGCTGCCGGCTGGCGGCGGTGGTCAGCCAGGCCGAGCCGGCGGTGGCGGAGGCGTTGTATGACTACGGCGAGAAGCTGGGCGTGGCGTTCCAGATCGTGGATGACCTGCTGGACCTGACCGGGGACGAGCGGACGGTGGGCAAGACGCTCGGGCGTGACCTGGAGAAGGGCAAGCTGACGCTGCCGTTGATTCACCATCTTGCTTCGCTGGACGAAGCCGACCGGCTGACGGTGCAGGCGATGCTCGAAGCGCAGCGGGACCGGGCGCTGGACCCGGCGGTGCGTGCCCGGCAGGCGGCGGTATTGCGTGACCGGCTGATCGCGGGCGACGCGGTGGCTTACGCCCGCCAGCGTGCGGCGGAACTGGTGGCGACGGCCAAGGCCCGGGTGAGCCAGTACCTGGCCGACTCGCCGGCCCGGACGCTGCTGCTGGAGATGGCCGACGCGGTGCTCAGCCGGCAGTTTTGAGGCCGGTGGATGGCATTGTCGACGCCCCCGGCCTCACGCTGGGGGCGTCTGAAAAGGTTTACCCCCTTTCCCCATCCGGATTTCTACGGACATCCGACCTGAACGCGGCGCTCGCATTGGCGTACAATCATTGAGTGAGACCCGGTGTCGGCCCGATAGCGTCAAGGGGAGGCGGACCGGGTGACCCACAGCTTGCCCGACGCGGCCGGCGTCGGGCGGGAAGCAAGCCCCCGCGGAAGATGGTTGTACCGTCGGGCCGGGGCAACAGGCGAGCGATGCACATGGACGATACACGCCCCCGCGTGTTGGTGTTTGCCGGGAAGGTGGCGCGGGACTATTCGATCCCCGGCTGCCTCGGCGACCAGTTCCGCGTCGACGTTTACGAACGCCTCGACGAAGCCTTGGCCGCCCTCCGCAGCGAAGACTACCACGCGGTCTTTGCCGACGTCGGCGACTTCCTGCCCCTGGAGCGCGGGCTGGTGGGCGGCAAGTCCAGCCTCATCCTCAACACCATCGGCGAAGGCGTGCTCATCGTCGACGCCGACGGCCGGTGCAGTTGGTCCAACAAGCGCATGCGGGGCTTCACCCCCGAAGTCTTCGAGCACGTCCGCCGCATCTGCTCCCAGGCCCTGTCCATCTTCACCGCCCAGTCGGGCCCGATCAGCGAGTCCGCCCGGCCGCGCAGCAAGAAGTTCACCTTCCAGGTCGAAGCCCGCTACTTCGAAATGATCTGCTCGCCCGTCGTCAGCGACGAAGGGCAGGTTCAGCAGGTCGTCGGCGTCGTCTGGGACGCCACCAGCGGCAAGCGGCTGCAAAGCAAGATCGACGCCATCGACTCCGCCGGCCGGGAGCTGGCGACCATCGACTCCGAGGCCGTCTCCAAGCTCACGCCCAGCGAACGTCTGAAGCTGTTGCAGGACAAGATCATCCGCTACAGCAAAGACCTGATGCACTTCGACCACTTCGCCATCCGCCTGGTCGACAAGCGGACCAACCGGCTGGAGGTGGTCATCGCCGAGGGACTGCCGCCCGAAGCGCTTGAGATCGACCTTTACGCCCAGCCGGAGGGCAACGGCATCTCCGGCTACGTCGCCGCCACGGGCCGCAGCTACATCTGCCACGACACGGAAAAAGACCCCCGCTACGTGCCGGGCCTGCAACATTCCAAGAGTTCGCTGACCGTGCCGCTGATGCTGTTCGACAAGGTGGTGGGCGTCTACAACATCGAAAGCGAGCAGGTCGGCGCGTTCAACGAGGACGACCGGCAGTTCGCCGAGATCTTCGGCCGGTCGGTCGCGCTGGCGCTGAACATCCTCGACCTGCTGGTGGTCGAGCGCTACACCACGTCGGGCCAGATCACCGACTCGGTGGTGCAGGAGATGGCCCAGCCGATGAACGACATCGTCACCGATGCCCAGACGCTGATCGAGGAGTACATCGGCGACGACACGATGCGCGGCCGGCTGAACCGCATCGTCGAAAACGTCGAGGCGATCCGCCATGCCATCCGCGACGTCGCCGCCGGGCCCAAGACGATCCTGGGCAAGAACAAGTTCAAGCAGCAGCAGGTCGACCCGCTGCTGAAGGACAAGCGCGTGCTGATCGCCGACGACGAGCCGCACATGCGCTCCACCGTCGCCGACGTGCTCCGCAAACACGGCTGCCAGGTGCAGGTCGCCAAAGACGGCTACGAGGCCTGCACACTGCTGGAACAGGACACGTTCGAGCTGGTCATCTCCGACATCAAGATGCCTTACCGCAACGGCTATGAAATCTTCGCCGCCGCCCACCGGCACAACGAACGGCTGCCGGTGATCCTCATGACCGGCTTCGGGTACGACCCGCACCACTCGATCGTCCGCGCCAGCCAGGAAGGGCTGTCCAGCGTGCTCTTCAAGCCCTTCAAGGTCGACCAGCTCATCGACGAAACACGCAAGGCCCTCACCCCCGGCCACCTCGCCCAGCAGGCCAAGGCCGACCCGCCCGCCGAGGGCAACGGCGACGACGCCAACCCCGCCGCCACTCCCGACCCCAAAGCCCAGGACTGACGCATGGCGGATCGCAACGCTTCGCCACGCTCGGGACGCGAGGCCGCCACGCGCGCCCTGGCCGAGGCGGCTGCACGCTTCCCCGACCTGCCGCCAAGCACGCTCAACACCGCCGGCCTCTCACCGGCCGAGGCCGGGCTGGCGCTGGCGATCCACCGCACCACGCTGCGCCGCTGGCTGACGCTGGAGCACTTGGTGGGGCGGTTCGTGAAGCAGCCGATGTGGCGGTTGCAGCCGGCGATGCGGGCGGTGCTGCTGGCGGGGGCGACGCAGTTGCTGTTCATGGATCGGCTGCCCGCCTATGCCGTGGTGGATGAGATGGTCGACCTCGCTCGTCGGCTGGTGCGGCCGAAGGCGGCGGCGATGGTCAATGGTGTGCTGCGGAATGTGTCTCGTCTGGTGGCGCGCAATGCGGACGACGAGCCGTGGACGCCCGGGCGTGACCGGCTGCCGTGGTATGCCGACACGGCCAGCGCCCATCCCGCGACGATCCACCTCAAGCAGCCGCTGCTGCCCGAACCGGCCGACCTGCCCGCGCACCTGGCGCTGGCGACCAGCATGCCCGAGGGGATGGTGCGGCAGTGGCTCGAAGCGTTCGACCAAGCGCAGGCGGTCGAGTTGTGCCTGCACGGGTTGAAGCTGGCGCCGACGATTGTGGCGGTGGAGCCTGGGTTTGATGCCGGGGCGGAACCGGGGGCCGGGCAGGGCGACTTAAGTCGCCCTGCCTCGGAGGCGCTTTACCGCGAGCACGCGCGCGCCGGGTTCCTTGTCTGGCAGGGCTCGCATGATGAGTTGACCGCCTTCCTCGCCGCCGACCCCCGCCGTCGGGTGCAGGACCCCGCCTCCGCCGAGCCGATCGCGGCGCTGCATGACCTGCGGTTCACCACCGTTCTCGACTACTGCGCCGGCCGGGGCACGAAGACCCGCCAGCTCGCCGCGCTGCGCCCCGGCGCCCGCCTTATCGCGACCGACCTCAACGCCGACCGCCTCGCCGAACTCGCCCCCGCCGCCGCCGGGTTGCCCAACATCGCCATCCAGCCGATCGACGACGCGAAGCAGCAGCTCGCCGGCGGCGTCGACCTGCTGCTGCTGGACGTGCCCTGTTCCAACACGGCCGTGCTCGCCCGCCGACCCGAGGCCCGCTACCGGCTGACCCGCAAGGCGATGCTCAATCTCCAGGAACTGCAACGCCGGATCGTCCGCGACGCATTGCCCACCCTCGCCCCGCAAGGGCACATTCTCTACAGCACGTGCAGTGTCGACCCCGGTGAGAACCAGCAGCAGGCCCGCTGGATCGCCAAGCAGACGGGCGGTCAGATTGTCACCGAACACCAGACCCTGCCCGCCGGCGTCGGCGCGACCTACCACGACGGCAGCTACCACGCCCTGATCGCCACCACCTCGTAGCCGCTTGGCGCTCCCCGCTCCCCCGCTTCACCCGCGCCTACAATCTTCCGCAGTTGCCGCTTGCAGTTGTCGCCGGGGCCGGGACAATGAGAGCGGCGGCGAACCCCACCCCCAACCGGTCCGGCGGGCCGAGGGAGACGTCATGGCGGTCCGTGTAGAACTGGCGCGCATCCTCATCCGCGAAACCGACGACACGCACATCGTTGAACTGCGCGAAGTCGACGGCGAACGCACGTTCCCCATCGTCATCGGCCTCACCGAAGCCGCCGCGATCAACCGCCGGCTCATGGGCGAAACGCCCCCGCGTCCGCAGACGCACGAACTGCTGGCCAACCTCATCGAACAACTGGGCTACCGCCTCACCCGCGTGGTCATCAACGACCTGCGCAACCACACCTTCTACGCCCGCCTCGTGCTCGAAAAAGAGAACGAAACCATCGACATCGACTCCCGCCCCTCCGACGCGATCGCCATCGGCGTCGCCACCGACGTGCCGCTGTTCGTCGAAGAGCACGTCTTCGACGAAGTCTCCCGCGTCGACTGATCCATTTCCATGCGAAGCCCACGCTCTTTGAGCGTGGGTCCGTTTGCCAATTCACCCGCCACGCTCTCCAATAGGTGAATGATCTGGATCTGCCTGACCCTGGCCGGGGTGTCGCTGGCGATCGCGCTGCCGCTGTCGGGCCTGCTCGTGCGGGCGGGGCATCGCTGGGGCTGGCTGGACGCGGTGGGCGCGGAGCGTCACAAGCGGCATGAACAACCCGTGCCCAACACCGGCGGCGTGGCGATCTTCACGGCCGTGGCGCTGCCGCTGGCCCTGGCGCTGCTGGCCGTCTGGCTGATGCCGCTGGAGACCTGGCAGCGCTACCTGCCCGCGATGGCGGTGGAGCTGCCGGGCCTGCGGAGCATGACCGCCATCGGCGGCGGGGTGCTCACGGCGATGGCGGTGATCCACCTGGTCGGCCTGGTCGACGACCGCCGGGCCCTGGGCGCGATGATCAAGCTCACCGCCCAGACGTGCATCGCGCTGGCCCTGGTCGTGCTCTGCGACATGCGCGTGCTCACGCTGCTGGACGACTACGGCGTGCCGGGCATGGCGCTGAGCGTCGTGCTCTCCACCGTCTGGGTTGTCGCCATCGTCAACGCCTTCAACTTCCTGGACAACATGGACGGCCTCAGCGCGGGCGTGGCCGCGATCATCGCCGCGCTCTACCTCGCCGCCACGCTCATCGGCGGGCAGTGGTTCGTCGCAAGCCTGGCGGCGCTGCTGCTGGGGGCGCTGGTGGGGTTCCTGGCCTGGAACTTTCCGCCGGCCAAGCTGTTCATGGGCGACGGCGGCTCGCTGGTGGTGGGGCTGACGCTGGCGGTGATCTCGATCCGCACGACCTACTTCGACATGGACGTCGCGGCGTCGACGGGCGGGGGCATAGCCGGGGATCTATCCGGGGGGGCGTGGTATGGCTGGCTGATGCCGTTGATCGTCATGGCCGTGCCGTTGTACGACTTCACCAGCGTGACGCTGATCCGCCTGTCGCAGGGGCGCAGCCCGTTCCGCGGCGACCACAACCACTTTTCGCATCGCCTGGTGAAGCAGGGCCTCTCCCGCCGGCGGGCGGTGGGCGTGATCTGGCTGTGCACGCTGGCGACCGGGCTCAGCGGCGTGATGCTCGGCTCACTGGCGGCGTGGCAGGCGCTGCTGGCCGGGGCGCAGACGGTGGCGGTGCTGGCCGTGCTGGCGGTGCTGGAACACGGCGCGGCCAGGCGGCGCAGGAGCGACGAGCCGTAGGGGTCTCGAACTCCCCTCCCCTCGGGAGGGAAGTGAAGACCGCGCATCCCCGATCGCCTTGCCAGCCCCCTCGTCTGACCCGCTATCATGCACGTCCGTGACACCGATGCCCGAACTCCAATCGCAACCCGCTCCGCCCGTGACGCCCGCTCCGCCGGCCGCGCCGGCCCGACTCGACCCGATGGCTGAGTCGCCCATGACCGAGCGCACCACGCGCTCCCTCCCGGCCGTACTCGGCTGGCTCGCGCTGGCGGCACTGGTGGCCATGAGCCTGTTCCACCTCTACACCGGCACGTTCGGCGCACGACCCGCCATGGTGCAACGTTCCACGCATCTGGCGTTCGCGCTGGGGTTGGCATTCGTGCTCTTTCCGCTGTTCAAACGGCATGACTGGCGCTGGCTGCTGCTGCTTGATCTGCCGCTGGCGTTGCTTGGCGTGCTTGCCGCGGGCTACGTCGGCTACAACCATGCTGAGCTGGCCGGCCGGGCGGGGGCGCCGACCATGCTCGACCTTTTCGCCGCCGGCGTCGGTGTCGTGCTCGTGCTCGAAGCCACGCGCCGCAGCGTCTCGCCCGCTTTGTTCTTTATCACCGTCGCCTTCCTGGCCTACGGCCTGCTGGGCCAGTTCATCCCCGGCGAAGCGGGACACACCGGGCTGACCATTCGGCAGGTGCTCAACTTCCAGTTCTACACCAGTGAAGGCGTGTTCGGCGTGCCGCTGGCAGTGTCGGCGACATTCGTGTTCCTGTTCGTGCTCTTCGGCGCCGTGCTGGAGCGCAGCGGGGCGGGGCAATACCTGATCGATCTCGCCTTCGCGGTGATGGGGCGCTACCGCGGCGGGCCGGCGAAGGCGGCGGTGGTCGCGTCGGGGTTGATGGGCACCGTCTCGGGCTCGTCGATCGCCAACACGGTGACCACCGGCACGCTCACCGTGCCGATGATGAAAAAGGCGGGCTTCAAGCCGCACGTGGCCGGGGCGGTGGAAGTCGCCGCGTCGACCAACGGGCAGCTCATGCCGCCGGTGATGGGCGCGGCCGCGTTCATCATGGCCGAGTTCACGCAGATTCCCTACGGCACGATCGTCATCGCCGCGCTGCTGCCGGCGTTGCTCAGCTACACCGTCATCTTCACGATGATCCACCTCGAAGCGCTGCGCACCGGCATCAAGGCAGGCCTGAAGGAAACGTTGCCCGCCTTCTGGCGCACGGTGCTTCGCGGCCTGCACCTGAACATTCCCTTCTTCGCGCTGCTGTTTTTCCTGCTCGTGCTCTGGTACACGCCCACCACCGCCGCCACGCACACGATCTGGATCACCTTCGCGCTGTTCCTGCTCGTCTGCCTCGTCGCCCCGCCCACCGCCTACGGCATCCGCACCCAAACCGAAGAAGAACAGCTCACCACCGGCGCAGGAAGCCCACGTCGCGACGGCGTGGGCTTCGCCTGGCGCATCAAGCACTTCGCCCTCCGCTCCACGCAAGCCCTGCGCGACGGCGCGATGAACATGGTCGGCATCGCCTGCGCCTGCGCCTGCTGCGGCATCATCATCGGCGTCGTCAACCAGACCGGGCTGGCCTCCAAGCTCACCGAAATCATCCGCACCCTCTCCAACGAAGCGCTCCTGCCCGCCCTGGTCATCACCGCCTTCGCCTGCATCGTCCTGGGCATCGGCCTGCCCACCACCGCCACCTACATCATCATGGCCACCCTCACCGCCCCGGCCATCCTCGAAATCGCCGCGCTCAACGGCTATGTCGAAACCACCGCCCTCATCCTCGCCACCCACCTGTTCGTCTTCTACTACGGCATCCTCGCCGACGACACGCCGCCCGTCGGCCTCTGCGCCTACGCCATCGCCGGCATCGCCCAGGCCGACCCGATCCGCACCGGGCTCACCAGCTTCCGCTTCGATCTCGCCGCCTTCCTGCTGCCGTTCATCTTCTGGTTCAACACCGAACTGCTGTTGCAGGACGTCACCGTCGTGCAGGTCATGTGGGTGCTGCCCGGGGCGCTGCTGGGCATGATCTGTTTCGCCATGGCCCTGCAAGGCTACGCCTGGGGCCGTCTCGCCTGGTGGGCGCGCGGGCTGCTGATCGTCGTCGCCTTCCTGCTCGTCAAGCCCGCGCTCTGGGCCACCGGCCTCGGCGGCGCGTTGCTCGCCCTGCTCTTCGGCCTCGGCTACTTCTTCCCCCGCGCGGCCCAGCCCACTTCCGTGGGCGGGCGCTGACCGTTGAGCCTGCCTGTTCTTCTGCTCAACTCCCCCAGCGGTACAATGCCCGCCCGCAACACCCCCGGAGCTTGATTCATGGGCTGGGAAGCCTGGGCCACCCTCGCCGTCGTCCTCCTCGTCATCGCCGCGCTGGTGCGCAACATCGCCGGCCCGGACATCATTCTGCTCGGCGGCCTCGCCCTGCTCGCCGGTCTGGGCATCGTCGGCTCGGGCGAAGCGGTCGCCGGCTTCGGCAACGAAGGCCTCGTCACCGTCGCCGTCCTCTTCATCGTTGTCACCGGCCTGACCCAGACCGGGGCGATGAGCATGATCGTCCAGCCCCTGCTCGGCCGGCCCACCACCGTCGCGGCGGCGCAGGCGCGCATGATGTTCCCCGTCGCCGGCCTCAGCGCGTTTCTCAACAACACGCCCATCGTCGCCATGTTCCTCCCCCTGCTCAGCGACTGGTGCAAGAAAACCGGCATCGCCCCCGCCAAGCTCTTCCTCCCGCTCAGCTACGCCGCCATCCTCGGCGGCACGTGCACCATCATCGGCACCAGCACCAACCTCGTCGTCAACGGCCTGCTCATCGAGTCCGCCGACCTCGACAGCTTCAACCTCTTCGACATCGCCTGGATCGGCCTGCCCGCACTGGTCGTGGGCCTGGCCTACATCCTCCTCGCCAGCCGCTGGCTGCTGCCCGACCGGGGCAGCGCACTCGACCTCGGCGACGATCCGCGCCAGTACACGGTTGAAATGATCGTCGACCCGCTTGGCCCGCTCGTCGGCCAGACCATCGAGCAGGCCGGGCTCCGCCATCTGCCCGGCCTCTACCTCGCCGAGATCGCCCGCGACGGCGAAGTCCTGCCCGCCGTCGCGCCCACCACCATCCTGCGCGGCGATGACCGCCTCGTCTTCGTCGGCATCGTCGAGTCCGTCGTCGACCTGCGCAAAATCCGCGGCCTCGCTCCCGCCACCAACCAGGTCTTCAAGCTCAACACGCCACGCACCCAGCGCACCATGGTCGAGGCCGTCGTCTCCGACAGTTGCCCGCTCGTGGGCAAGAGCATCCGCGAAGGCCGGTTCCGCTCGACCTACAACGCCGCCGTTATCGCCGTCGCCCGCAACGGCCAGCGCATTCTCGACAAGAAGATCGGCGACATCGTGCTCCGCCCCGGCGACACGCTGCTGATCGAGGCCCACCCCAACTTCGCCCGCCAGCAGCGCAACAGCCGTGACTTCTTCCTTGTCTCCCAGGTCGAAGGCTCCGCCCCGCCGCGCCACGAACGCGCCTGGCTGGCCATGGCCATCCTCGTCGCCATGGTCGCGCTCGTCACGCTCGGGTATATGACCATGCTCCAGGCCGCGCTGCTCGCCGCCGTCGCCATGATCGGCACGCGCTGCTGCACCGGCGGCGAAGCGCGGCGGAGCATCGACTGGCAGGTGCTCATCGTCATCGGCGCTGCCTTCGGTATCGGCCGGGCGATGGACAACTCCGGCGCCGCGGCGGGCATCGCCGGGTTTATCATTGACGCCGTGGGGCCGCATCCCCTGCTCGTCCTGCTGGCGGTCTACATCGTCACGTCGCTGTTCACCGAGTTGATCACCAACAACGCCGCGGCCGTGCTGGTCTTCCCCATCGCGCTCGCCTCGGCCAACAGCCTTGACGTCAGCTTCACGCCGTTTGCCATCGTCATCATGGTCGCCGCCTCCGCCGCCTTTGCCACGCCCATCGGCTACCAGACCAACCTCATGGTGCTCGGCCCCGGCGGCTACCGCTTCACCGACTACCTCCGCTTCGGCCTGCCGCTGAACCTGCTGGTCATGGCCGTCACCCTCACCCTCGCCCCGCTCTTCTGGCCGTTCCACCCCTGAACCCCACCCCTTACAATATCCCCATGCCCCACGACCCCCACGGCCAGCGCCTCGACCGCCTCCGCGCATCGCGCAACCGGCCCGACCCCGACCTCTCCCTCGGCTTCCTCCAGAAGCAGTTCCAACGCGACGTCGCCCGTCCGCACAAGCAACTCGCCCAACTCGTCGAGCTCTGGGCCCAACTCGTCCCCGCCGACCTCGCGCAGCACACCCGCCTCGAATCGCTCAGCCGGGGCGTGCTCCGCGTCGCCGTCGACTCCAGTT
The DNA here is from genome assembly GCA_040876735.1 of Phycisphaeraceae bacterium. GTDB lineage: Bacteria > Planctomycetota > Phycisphaerae > Phycisphaerales > Phycisphaeraceae > Natronomicrosphaera. The sequence goes on from JBBDPC010000114.1 coordinate 14,345, forward strand.
CGCACCTTTACGAACTCGACCACCTGCTCCGTGCCGGCCTCGAACGTGACCTCGTCCGCCAGCACACCGGCCCCGCCTTCCGCCGTATCAAACTCCAACTCACCCCCCAGCGCTTCACCTGACACCTCCTGCGCCGCGAAGCCCACGGATTCCATCCGTGGGTCTCCCCACCCGTTATCATGCCCCCCATGAACGTGATCCTCATCGGCTACCGCGGCTCGGGCAAAACCACCATCGGCAAACGCCTGGCCAACCAGCTCTGGAAAGACTTCCACGACGTCGATCGTGAAATCTGCAAACGCTTCGGCATCGACTCGATCGCTGACATCTGGCAGACCCACGGCGAGCCGAAGTACCGCGAAGTCGAAGTCGAAGTCACCCGCGACCTCGTCGCCAAGCCCAACGCCATCATCGCCCTCGGCGGCGGCACGCTCATGCAGCCCGGCGCCCGCGCCGCCGTCGAGCAGGCCGCCGACACCCGCCGCGTCTACCTTTACGCCGAGCCCGCCGCGCTGCACCGCCGGATCGAGGCCGACGTCCACAGCGCTGCCACCCGCCCCGCCCTGACCGCGCATGGCGGCGGCCTGGCGGAAGTCGAAGCCGTGCTCGCCGAGCGCGATCCGGTCTACCGCGCCGTCGCCGATGTGATCTTCAACGTCACCGACGTCACGCCCGAAGAGGCCGTCCGCCACCTGGTCGCCAAGCACCTTTAGGCGGGGCGCTTCATCGCCCATAAAACAAGACGACGCGAAGCGGAAGGCCCCCGTGGCCGGTCCGCTTCGCGCCGTTTGGTGTGGTTGCGTCGCGACGTGTCCCGCAGCGTCACGGTGTGATGACCGTCGAACCTTCCAGCCGTGCGCCTCGTTCAGCAGGCACGAAGGTAACGCGCAGCAGCATCGGCTGGTCGGGCGGCGAGGGTTGGTCGAGGCGGAGACGGAACAGGTAAGCCCGCGTCACCGAATCGTAATAGCTGCGCTGCTGTTCGAGCGTGCGGGCGTCGACCTGCCACTGGTACAGCCGACGGCCGACGTTTCGCCCCATCTCGTCGCTGGCCAGCAGTTCCAGGCGATACTCGCCGGTCGCCTTGATCGAATCGTTCATTGCGTCAAGCAACTCGACCCGTGCTTGCAGCGTGGCGCGTTGATCGGCGTCGGCGACAAACCGCGTCGACGGGTGCACGCGCAGCAACTCGGCCCGTGGTTGCCAGATGCCCACGTCGTTGCCGTTGCCAAGCAACCCGCCGTCGCCGCCTTTGAACGCGCAGCCGGTCCACAGGGCTGTTACCAGCAAAAGGCCACCCACCACGCCCGTCACAGTTGTTTGCATCTCACAGATTCCGGAAGTGAACGGTCAGCGTCCGCCGACGCCACAGCCTTGAGCATAGACCGCGCGCCTCCGCCGTTCAACTGTTGCCTGGCTCGTTCAGGTTCACCGACAGCGCGGCCGACCTGTCGTGCTCGTCGTGAGCACGGTCGATCGACGCCTCCGCCTGCACGTAGCCCAGCGACGCCAGCGCAAGCACGGCCAAAGCCGTGATCGACCGGCTGGCTTCGACGATCGTCGACTCATGCTCGGGCCAGAGCAGCACCGCCACGGCCGTCAGTTGCGCCGCCAGGCTCAAGAGAAACTTCCGGCTGGTCCATCGTTTGTGCGTCATCGCCATCGCCTCCGTTGGATCGGAATGCTCTGTTCCATGCCTCACGTCACAGGTCAGCCCGGCAGTACGCCGCGCACCGCCTGCTCCACCTGCTCGATCAGCCGTGCGGCGGCCGCGAGCGTCGCCTCGTCGAGCTGCGCGTCGCGCATTGCCTGCTGGAACGTCGGGTCGTCGCGCACCTGCTGCACCGCCGACTCGACCAGGCGGGTGCGGTCGATCGCCGCTGCCAGGTTGGGGTGTGCCTGTGCCCATTGCGTCCATTGCACGTTGAGCTGTTTCTCAATCACGTCGCGCAGCGGGGTGATGCGGGTGGTCATGGGATTGGCCTTTTGTTGGTGGTTCGTGTGATAGTGGTAGGAATGGCCGGAGGTATGGAAAGTGTGCGGACGACGGCTCAGCGGTCGCCGCTTGACCGTTCATGGGTCAGCAGCGACCAGGCATCGACACCGACCAGGCCCAGCCACAGCCGGTCCTGCTGCTGTAGCATCGCCCCGGCCCGTCGAATCGCATCCGCTGTGGCGTGGAGGTTCTCCGCCCGCTGTCTCCGCTGCTCGCGCAACTGCGCTTCGTGGCGCGTCAACTCTTCCCGCGCAAGGACGTAAACGCGCGTCGCCTCACGCACCCATTGCAGCGTCAGTTCCTCGACCTGCGCCAGATCCGCGTCGTAGGCCTGCTCCAGCGACCGCCGGCTCTGCGCGATCCACTGCGCCTCGCGTTCGGCATCGTCCACCAGGTGCGCCGCCTCCATCGCCAGCGCCCGTTCACTGGCCTGAAGCAACGGCGCCACCGACGGCGGCGAGGTACAACCGCCGAGTGCGCCGGCCAGGGCGAGCATCATCAACATCAGGGTTTGGAACATGGTCCGCCGCTTATGCGGCCTGTCGAGGTGGCAAGCGATCATGCATTTTCTCCAGCAGGTGGTTCAGTTGCGTCTGGGTCTGATCGAACCGCTCGATCGCCCGCGTGTTGTGGCTCACCAGCCGGATGAGCACGCGCAGTTGCTGCTGTTGCGACATCAACCGTCGATGCGCCGCTTCAAGCTGCGCTTCGCGCCGGCGGGAGAGGTAGCGCTCCCACACCCACAACGCGCCCATCAGCCCGGCCACGCCGAACTGCGTCAGTCCCGTGATCCAGTCGACCATCATGCGTTCGCTTCTCCTTCGGCCTGGTGCGCCGTCCGATGTGTCATCCGTTACAGGCGCAGGTCCAACTCAGTCACCGCACGATCAAGCCGGCAACGGATGCGCTGCACAACCGCGTTCGGCCGCGCCGCCGCCCCGGTCGATTCAACGGTTTCGCCTTCACCTGCCATGCGATCGCCCGGCCGCACCGTCAGCCACGTCCCCGCAAGCGTCAGCCGGGATCGGCCGGCATCCGCGGAAGCCGATCGCGCCGGCTCGCGCAGTCGCTCGGCGAGCCACTGCCGTAACGCCACATGCGGAGCGCTTTGCCGGGCTTCGAGTTCACCTGTTTCGACCTGGGGATGGTGAATGCTCGACGACGCAACGCGTTCGAACCGGAAGGTGGCGCCGAGGTCGAACACGCGTGGCGGACGTGTGCCGGCAAAGGGGTTGCCACGCCAGCGCACCACTTCCACTGGTCGCGGGCTTTGCAGGCTGGCGGTGACGCGCAGGCGTGCATCACCCGCTTGCGCCGCGGTGAGGAAAGCGACGGGCAGGGCGTCGTCGTCCAGGTAGACGGCGGCACGATGCTCGGCGAGGCGCACCTGGCCGGGATACTGCGCCCACGTCTGCCCCGCGTCGGTGCTCACCTCCACCACCGGCGGACGCGGCTCGCCGGCGTCGTCGAGCGTGAGGCACGGCCGCAACGGCAGCGCCTGCGGGCGCAGGTCGCCTTCGCCGAAAAATGTCGCGAGGTCGAACGCCGGGCCACGCTCGTAAGGCGGCACGCTGAACCGGCCGTCTTCGTTCAGCACCCAGTAGCGGTAGGCATTGGCATAGCGGGCGAAGTCGTCGCTGGCAGTGCGGTCATAATCCGCGTCGGCCGCGCCTTCGGAGTCCGGATGCCAACCGGGCACGAGATCGAACGTCGACTCCACCCGCCACCCGTCGGCGCGGGCGATCCAGGGCTGCGCGGCCGGGGCGGGTGCGTCACGGTCCAGCGACACCAGGTGTCCGACCGGCTGGTCGTCGCGTGGCGAGGCTGGTTGCACGACGCGGCCGTGCATCGCAGGCCGGACGGCTCGCCGTTCGATCACGGTGTCGCTTTCGAGCACCGCCTCACGCTGCACCACCAGGTCGTATGGTTCGAGCAACCGCGTCAGCGCTTCACCGACGGGAGCGGTCAGATCCACCGTCTGCGTCAGCGGCGCGTCAGCCACTTCGGCTGGCAGCAGAGCCAGCGACAGGTCGAGCTGCGCCCAGGCCGAGAGCGTCGCCAGGGCGTCGGCCAACCGCCACGGCTCCCCGGTTTGCTCGAGCACGTGGACGTCCCGGCCGGCGAAGCGGAAGGTATGCCCTGAGCGGTTGCCCGGCGAGCCTGGTTGCATTCGTCCAGTCGGTTGGGCGACAAGCACATCGTCCGCCCGCACCCACCAGAGCTGTTCGAGCCGGCGCGAGAGACGGACGGCCCATGCGTCGTGCAAGGTGAGCTGACGGCGTTCGCGTTCCTCGGCCGAGGTGCGTTCGTCATCGCCGATCACGCCTTCGCCGAGCACCACCCAGCGCACCTGGTCGTCGACGAGGCGCATCGGTTGGGCCACGATCGCACGGGCATGTTGCCAGTGACGCCGTAAGGCTGGCCGTACGACCGCCGAGGCGGCGTTGAGCGTGATCGTGCGAACGTCGAGCGGCGCGTCGGCGATGTAACTGACGACGGCGAGTCGCGCGTCCGGCACGCCGTCGACAAAGACGACCGGCCACGGCAACGCATGATCCGCGCGGGCTTGCAGGGCGGGCAGTGTAGCGCCGCTATTCATGGGCGAACCTCCAGCAGGTTGAGCGGTTGGGCGGCGAGCGGTGTCGGGCGAACGATGGCCGAGTAAGGCGTGTGCGTGACGCTGCCGTCGTCGGCGACGAGGCGCCAGCGGTAGCGGGCCGGCTGCGCGGGTAATGGGAGCGTTGTGATGACGCGGTAGGCGTGGGGGTCGAGGTGGGTGACGTCGGCGGTGAACGCCACCGCTTCGGGTTCGTCGTCCACCTCGGCGAGCAGGCTGACGGCTTGCACGCGTGCCTGCCGCGCCGGTCGCTCCCACCAGAGGGCCGGGTGCACCTGCCCCAGATCGAGGCGGGGTCGCCAGCCGTCCCGGTCGGGCCAGGCGGGCGGCACGGCTGGTTGCCGCAACGTGTCGCCGTCACGCACGACGCGCGTCAATGTCAGCCCGGCCTCTGACCGGCCGTGCTCGTCGACGCGGCGGACGAGGTAGACCGCTTCGTCGCCGTCGTCGGGCAGCCTGGCTTCGTCTTGCACGTTGAAGGTGGCGATGTCGGCGCGGAGCAGTGCGGCGGGAGCGGCGGGGTCGACTTGTTCGAGTTGACGCACGGGGCCGAACACGTCCCAGCCGCGGGCGGGGAAGCGGGTGCGCAGCAGCGGGTCGCCGACGAGGTGCTGGCCCTCGCGTTGAATCGGCAGGGCGAGGAACCACGCTTCGCCCAGCGTCCAGCCGTGCCGCAAAGCTTCAAAGAAGGGGCGGACGTAAGGCGTGTTGGAAAGCGAGCACGGTCGGCTGGTGCCGACGGCGGCCGCGTAGCCGGCAGCGAGGGCGCTGTCGGCCCAGTTGGTGGCGGTGGCGCTGCGCAGCGTAGTGGCGGTGGGATCGTCGGCGTGCAGTTGCACACAGCAGACACGCCGGCCGGCGGGTGTGTCGAAGAAGCCCAGTGGCGAAGCGGGCGCAGTGGGCGCGGGCCAGCCCCAGAAGAACGCATCGTTGCGGATGGCGGTGAAGTTGACCTCCGGCTGCTCGGCATCGTGCGGGTCGCCGCTGATTTCAAACGGCAACCGCAACCGCTGGCGGTCGAGGCTGAGGGCCCAGTCGACCATCTGCTGCCGCCACCAGCCATGTTCGGACGTGGGGCTGCCGGCGAAGGGATCGAGCCAGAGCATGGCGGCGTCGCCTTCGCCGAGGCCGTGGGCAAGGTGATCGTCGGCGCGGTCGATGAGGGCGAGCGCATCGGTGAGCGTTGGGCCGTCGATGCGGGCGGTCATGCGCTGGCCGGCGAGATCGTCGAAGGTGGGGCGAGTCGGCAGCGCGTCCGCGGCGAGCGGGTTGTGCGTGAGCGTGGTGTCGAGGTGGGCCGAGTGCATCAGGGCGGGCACGGCGTCGGCGGGGAAGCTGCCGTCCTGGACGTAACCCGGCACACCGAAGCCGACCAGCACGCCCATGATCTGCTGCTGAAGCCCGGTCGTGGCGAGGTAGTCGTTCACCGCCGAGGCGAGGCTGGCGTACTGCTCGCCGGTGATCGTCTCGCTGGTTGGCAGCGTGAGGCCGAGCAGGTTGGCGAAGGGCACGCCGCGCGCCTGGCGGTACGCTTCGGTCCAGGTCACCGCGTCGGGCACGGCCGCGTTGTAGAGCACCAGCCAGCGGCGTGGATCGTCGGCGTACGCACTGGTGGGCGTGGCCACGGCGGGACCGACGTACTGCGTGTCGATCGCCCATTCGTCCAGATAAAGATCACCCGCCAACGCGGTGTCTTTGAACATGCCGCCGAGCCAGACGGATCGGGTGACAAGCGCGCTGAAGGTCCCTTCGGCCGTGCTGTGCTCGATGCCGTTGACCCAGAGGCGAGCCGTGCCGTCGAGGGTGTCGACAGCCACTTCAAGGCAGTGCCAGGGCAAGGCGTTCAACGTGGCGGTCAGCTCATCGCCGGTGGCGAGCGTGAGGCGTACGAGACGCGCGTCGGTGTCGAAGTCGAGCCACCAGGTTTCCGCGCCCGAGTCGTCATGCCCACCAGCGACGCGCACCGCGCCGCCTGTGGCCGTGTGCGGCGCGAGCAGCAGGCGAACGTGCAGCAGAGGCGCATCGTCGCCAAGGTCGTGCGACAGGTAAGCGCCGTCGTTGCCGGTAGCGAAGGCGACGTGCAGGCCTTGCGTGCCCCGGTCGGGGAAGGCGGCGTCAGAGGTGATGGTCAAAGTGGTGCTCATGGGGATTGCATCTCGGTGGTCTTCGTGGAGGCGGGACGTTGCGCTGTCAATCGTCACACGCGGAAGACGGTTTCGAGCCGGCGATCAGTGATGGTGGTGATCGCGCCTTCGCTCAGCTCAACCTCCGCAAGTTTGATGTGGAGCGCGGCCGGCCAATCGCTGTCGGCCGCGACCGCCGCGCTGCCGTCGTCATCGACCAAGGCGATGCGGGCCGTGGCGTTGTTGAAGGTCGCCAGGTCAAGCGTGCCGCCGGCGTAAACCAGCACATCACCGTCGATCGAGGCTCGGCCCGGGGCGATGGCGACGACCATCGGCCCCTCGTCGGCCTGGCCCACACGCAGCGCTGCGAGCGAGCACTCCGCCAGCCGGTGCAGCGTACGGATGAGCCACTGGTGGTAAGGCTGCAGACCTTGCGGGGGAAAGGCGATGTCCGTGGTCGCGTGGCGCGTGTCGACCAGGGCGTCGATCTGCTCGGGTGTGAGTTCGTCGAAGTGCATCGGCGTGTCCTTGTGCGGTGTGCGGGAGAGGTGAGGCGTGACGTTGTGCGGCGGCGCGCTCAGGTGGGGCCGAGCGCACGGATGACAAGCAGCACGACCACGTCGCTCGCCTCGGCCGAGACGCTGCCGTCGGCGGTGCGCAGCAGGTCGAGGGTGAGCAGGTCGCCGCATGCAACCATCTGCGTGCCGTCGTCTTTGAGCAAGGCCGAATCGCCCGCGCCCTGGGCGGTGGAGCGGAAGCCGGCGCCGTCGGCGACGGTGATGGTGGGATCGCTCGTGCAGAGGTCGACGCCGTTGACTTTCACGCGGGCGCGGAGGTTGTCATCGTTGTCGTCGGTCTGGAGGTTGTCGCCGACGCTGAGCACGACGTCGATCACTTCGCCGGCGATCGGCGCAACGCCGAGGAGGCGACCGGTGGCGCTGGCGGCCAGCGTGCCGGCGTGGCGGTATTGCTCATGCACCGTGCCAAGCAGGTAGTAGCTGGGGCCGGTGGCCTGGCGTTGCCGGAGCCAGCCGGTGTCGGCGTCGAGTTCGAGGCGGGTGTCGCCGGCGGTGTGGCTGGGGAGGCTGAGGCGGAGGGCGACGCTGGCCTGTTCGGAGCTGCTGGCGTTGATGATGCGGAAGGCGGCTTCGCCGTCCACGCTCTGGTAGGTTTGCAGATGGCGGTGCAGGGCGTCGGCAGTGCTGGAGGGGCCGTCGCAGAGGAAGTTCAAGGCCATGGCGGTGACGGTGGCGTCGATGCCGTCGAGGGCCTGGTTGATCTCGTCGGCGGTGGCGGTGATGCCCAGCGCGCCGGCGGAGACGGAGGCGAGCATCGCTTCGCCGCGCAGGTCGGTGACGCTCTCGATCGTGGCGGCGCCGGTGTCGACGCGGGCGAGCGGAATGAACGTGCCGCGATTGGCAGGCAGGCTGGCGTCGCTTGTCTGCACGTCGCCTTGATCGTCAAGCCAGAGCCAGGTGGTCGCGCTCGCATCAAGCGTGATGGCTTGCGCCCCTTCAAACGTAACGGCCTGGTCGGCGACGAAGCAGCGGCCGGGGCGGACGCCGACGCTCAGGTCGCCGTCCTGGTAGACGCGCAGGTCGTTGGCGCGTTCGCTGGCGCGGAGCAGGCGGTGGAGCATGCGACGGAAGAGCAGGTGGTACGGGCTGGCGCCGGTGGGGATGTAGGGCACGCCGGTGGTTTCGTCCTGCGTCAGCGCCAGCAGGCTGGCATCGTCGGGGTAGCGTTCGTTCATCGTGGTGGTTCCTGTGCGAGCGTGGCCGTGTCGGGTGATAGGAAAAGCGAGCGATGCGGCGACTATTGCCATCGCAGCGTGGCGGGTTCGTCGATCCACATGCCGTCGGCGGGGGCGGGCAGATGTTCAATCGTGAGCAGCCGCTCCGCAGGTGACGCGAGCAGGGGCTGGCCCGTCGGGTCGTGCAGATTCAGTGCAAGGGTGCGCGTGCCGTTGGGCAGATGCGTGTGACGCCAATGCCAGGCGACGCCGTCCGCGCCCAACGGTCCGACGCCAAGCTCGCCTTCGCCCAGGCCCGGCCCGGTCGCCGCGTCGCTGCCGAACCCGCCTTCGCCGAACAGCGCCCCGAACCCGCCACGCGCTACGTCGGCGGGCCACAACGGTGTGACCGTCGCCGGCCCGTCATCCACAGCCAGCCCAAGCTCGGCCGTCACCGGCAACGTCTCGTCACGCAACACCGTCACCGCCGCCACGTCCGGCACCGTCGGCGACCAGGTCCGCAACAGCTCCGGCCGGGCACGCCAGACATCGCCGCCTTCCGCCACCGGATCCACCGCCAGCAGCTCGATGCGATGCGCCCGCGTGCGATCGAGCAGCAACCACATCGCCCGCTGCGCCGGCCAGGCGGTCACGTCGTACAACGCACCGTCGACATACACCTGCACCAGCCGGTCGCCCTGCTGCGGCGCCCGCCACCACAGATGCACCTGCATCGCGTCGTCGCCTTGCGCGTGCGTTGCCGGCCGGGCGAGCGTCAGTTCGAAAATATCTTGCGTGTAAGCGCTCATGCTCTGCTCGCTCAGGGTCGGACCTGTCGGTACTGCACGCGGTAGCTCACCTGCCATCGCACGCCCAGTCGTCGCATCACGCTCGGCTCAAAGGCGAGCATCACCATGTTGGGCCAGGGTCGGTCGCGTTCGTCGACCAGCTCGCGGGCCGTGCCATCGACGTAGGCTTCAATCGCGTTGATCTGCTGCTGCAACGCGTCCACTGTGTCGGCGATGAGCGTGCCGGTCTGCGTGATGGCCCGGCCCTGGCGACCTTGGGAGAAGAGGCCGGATCCTTGGCCATGCAGCGGCTGATGCTCGGCAAACGCCAGTGCCGCGCCGCCGACTTCGCAGTGCGTCGGGCCGGAGGCGAACAAGGCTTGTCCGTCGTAGGTGGGGCTGGTCATGGCGGTTCCTTTACACGCGGGAGAGGCGGATCAGGCCCAGGTGACGCCGTTCGTCCGCCCGACCGTCGCCGTCGATGTCGATGAGCACGCTGGCCTGCGCCACGGATTCGCGGAACCGGCGGTGGTAGTGCTGGGCCTTGACGAGCAGCGCTTCGTTGTCGCCGCCGATCGCCGCCGCACCGGAGTAGATGCGTTCCAGCGTGCCCAGCGCTTCGAGCCGGGCGACCACGGACAGGGACACCACGGCGTCTTCGGTCAGCCCGCCGGCCGAGTCGTCGTCGGGGTCGATGCCCAGCAGCCGCAGCAACGCGTCGTGCACCAGGGCGGCCTGCGGGGCGAAGGTGCGCACCAGCACTTCCCGCTCGCTGCCGGTGTCGCCGGGCACGAGCGGATCGCTCAGCCGGGCGCGGGGGCGGGAGATGGTGAGCGTGGTCGCGTCCAGGCGGTCGATCACTTCGTAAGCCACGCGATCGACGAGCACGACCTGCCCGGCCTCGACGCCCACCACTTCAAAGTCGGTGTCGACACTGCTCAACGTCGTGCCTTCCAGCTCACCATCGTTGACGCGCACACGCTGCTGCGCGGCGAACGGCACGTCCACGAAGACGCTCGGCTCCAGGACCAGCAGATCACGATCGGTGGAAAAGTTCATGGTTTCGTTCCTTCAGCCGCTTGCGGCTTGGCGTGGGGTGAAACGGCTCGGCCCCCGTTTCCAGGAGCCGGCCGTGGGTCGGGCTTGCCGTGCCGGGCAGAACACGACAAGCGAAGAGAGGTGAAGCGCGGCGGACCCGTGGCCGCGCTTCAAGGGGGAAGGCGTCAGGCGCTGGTGGCGAGGTTGTGGATCAGGCCGTGCGCGTTCTCGTTGCGCAGCTCCATCGTGTATTCGCCGATCACCTGCCCCGCTTCGCGGTCGCCGGTGGCGGCCAGCTTCTTGAAGTGGAAGCTGCGCCCGCTCATCGGCAGCACGTCGATGCGCGACGAGTCGAGCAGCAGCACCGCGTCGCGCGGCACCCACCGGCTGAGCACGACCCGGCAGACGCCGAAGTCGCTTTCGTAGACGCTCACGAGGTCGCGGAAGCGCGTGCTCTTGTCGTCGTAGCCGCGGGCGGAGGTGATGAAGTTGTTGATCCGCCGTTTCTGGTAGCCGCTGACGACGATGGTGTCGACACTGCCGCTGGAGCGCTCCCAGATGTCGCGCAACGCCTGGTTGAGCATCGCCTCGTCAAGGCTCGCGCCCTCGGCGTCGCTGAGGTTGCTCGCCAGGTGGGGCACGATGCCCTTCATCGTGCGGCGGACGCTGGCGTCGCCCTGCGGCGTGCCGGCGTGGGACGTGCCGTTGATGACGCAGTTCTCCAGGTCGCGGATCAACTCGCGCAGCCGTTCCGCCTTCTGGTATTCCAGCTCGTCGTTGACCGCGAGTTGCCGGGCGGCGAGTTGTGAGCCGGAGACTTCGACGGTGGAGGTGAAGATCTGCGTGACATTCTGCTTCCGCGTCCGGTTGGTGAAGCGGGCGGCGGGGGCGTCGCCTCCCTCGAGCGCGGCATTGCCGAGGATGCGCAGTTCGTCTTCGTCGCTGACGCCCTCGGCCGTCGTGCCGCCGTAGCCGCGGGCGACGGTGAGCGTGTTGCTGCTGACGGCGGTGACGAACATCACTTCGCGTGAGCCGTGGGCCTGCACCTGGTCGCCGACGCGGAAGCGGTCGCCGTTGGCGACGGTGATGCTGGTGGCGGTGGTGTCGTCTTCGAGTGAGCCGTCGTCGATGACGTCGGTGTTGGGCAGCAGTTCATCTTCGAGCCATTCGTGCACGGTGCTGCTGGCGGCGCGCTGCGGGTCGCCGAGGTGGTCCAGCAGCGGGGTTTCGTAGGGGCTGACGATGCCGATGATGTCGCTGACGTCTTCGGCGATCTCGGGCAGGGTGCTGCCCGCGGAGTAGGTTGCTTTGCCGGTGAATGCCATGAGTGAAATCCTTGTGAGGTGAAAGGTTGATTCTTACTCCCCTCCCGGGGGGAGGGGAGTAAGAGGGGTCACGCCTTCTGTCGTCGCAAACGCAGGTAACGCAGCAGGTCGCGGCGGTCGCCGCTGACGGCGGCGCGCTGGGCGAGGTCTTCGGCCACGGGGACGTCGTCTTCGCCGACGCGCGGCGCCATCGCGCCATGGCCCTCGCTCGTCCGCCGGCGGAACAGGTACGGCTTGTGCCGACGCAGGTCCGCCACGGCCGCCTTCACGTCCGGCTCGTCCATCTCCAGCACCGCCCGCTCGGTCAGCAGCCGGGCCGCATCGAGGTCGATCGCCTCCGACTCGGCCAGCAGCGAATCGATGCTCTGCCAGCGTTCGAGATGGCGCACCGTCTGCTGCGCTTCATCGAGCTGCGCTTGCAGCCCCTGCATCTGCGACTGCACATCGCCAAGCTGCTGCTCGGCCGCCTGGGCCCGCTTGCGATAGCGGATCGCTTCGCTCACGGGCACCTGTTTGTCGTCACGCGCTGCGTCGGCGTCGCTGTCCACCGACGCGTTCGCGTCTTCCGATGCGTGCGATTCACTCGCGATCGTGTCCGCCTGGACGTCCTGTTCGGTCATGTCTGTTTCCTTTGTCGTGTGTGGTTCAGTGTTTCAACAACGCGAAACCCGAAACTCAAAACGCGAAACTCATTCGTGTCCGCACTCGGCATAGCCGAGCTCGGTGAGCACCTGGTGGCGGGGGACGCCGAGGTCGAGTTTGAGGCGCGCGTTTCGCAACTGCTCTTCTTCGCTGAGTGGCAGCGGGTGGGGCCAGTCGAGTCGGACGCGTCGTTCGTCGGGGGTGTTGGGCAGCAGGCCGTGCACGTCGGCGGCGTGCAGCAGCAGTTCGCAGAGTTGTTCGAGGCCCTTGCCGTAGGTGACGCGCTTCTTTTCCGTGCGGGCGATCAGACCCATGAGCACGGTGCGGAGGGCGACCGCGGAGGTGAGGTTGCCCACGCGTCCGCCGATGACGCCAGCGGCGACGGGCGTGACGCCGGAGGCTTTGTCCAAGGCTTCGCGCAGTTCGCGGATGTGGGCTTCTTCGGAGGGGTTGTGCGCGTCGCCGCCGAACTCCTGGATGGAAGCGTCGGTGTTGTCCGTGCTCCACATCTGCCCGGGGCCGACGGGGCGTTCGGTGAACTGTTCGATGCCCTTGCCGAGGTACATCTTGAAGCTCTGGAAGGTGACGCGGTTGGCGCGGTCGCTGAGCCGGGTGTTCAGCTCGTCCTGGAGCGGGATGAGCGGCTCGACTTCGCTCAGGCCCTCATAGAAGTAAGGCTGCGGCAGGTTCTGAATGTGGACCACCGGGATGCGGCCGAGGCGGTTGGCGTGTTCGCTGACGAGGCGGCGCTGCTGGCCGAAGGGGCCGGTGGTGGTGCGGAACTGCTGGACGGTGTCGGCGGTCCAGAGGTGGGTGCGTTCGACGATTGCGCGGCGGGCGGTCTGCCGGCCGAGCATGCGGTCGCGGACCCGAGCGAGCAGCGGGCTGGCCTCGATGGCGTGGGTCGACTGGCGGAGGTGGAGCGCGTAGGCGTCGAGCTGGCGGTAGTCGTCGCTGCGCAGGACGGGGATGGCGCGCGGGGCTTCGACGAGTTCGAGGCGGATGCGGTCGGCGGGGTCATCGGTGGCGGCGGTTTCGTCGACGTGGACGAGAATGTCGACGTGGCCGTAGATCCCGCCGAGCAGGGCGAGGTCCTGGAGAAAGTTGGGGCCGCCGTTGCGTTGGAGGACGGTGCGGAGGAAGCGTTGGAGGGTGCCCGCGCGGTCGGGTTGCGTGGCGAGGCTCTGGATGGTGAGCGGCTTGCCGAACATGAAGTCGACGAGGGTGTGAAGGCGCCAGGCGATGTCGTTTTCGATCACGCGTTCGCGGGCGGGCTGCTCGCCGCCGGCGGTGATGCGAGCGGGCAGGCCCTGCTCCTGGGCGAGGCGGTAGGCGCTGTCGCCCTGGTCTTGCATGGGGTTGCGGAAGTAGCGCCACAGCCGGTCGAAGCGCGGCTGGCGCTGATGGACGTGCTCGTGGATGAGCAGGTCGAGCAGGTCGGGGTTCAGCGTGTCGTCGGCCGGTTGGGAGCGTGTGGTTTGGTTCATGGTCGCCATCGCCTGGGGTGAACGGAATCAGGGGTCGTTCACCCTTGGGCGAGGCGGCGGCGTGTTGCGCACGAATGGGACGCGGGGGTGGGGAAGGGCGGTGTTTGACGGGGTCTGGGGTGTGGGATTTTTTTGCGGGAAGGGGTGGGGGTGTGCGCGCGCGGGGGGGAGACCCACGGCTGAAAGCCGTGGGCTTCGGGGGGTGTGGGATGTGAGGGGGCGTCAGTCGGCGGGGGCGATGCCGAGGTCTTTGACTTTTTTGTTGAGCGTGTTGCGGTTGATGCCGAGGAAGTCGGCGGTGCGGAGCTTGACGCCGTCGTTGAAGGCGAGGGCTTCGCGGATGAGCTGGCGTTCGACTTCGTGGATGAGCAGGTCGTAGACCTGGCCTTCCTGGACCTGGTACTGCTCGACGGACTGCTCGGCGAGCTTGGCGCAGAGGGCTTCAATGGATTCGTCGCTGCTGTCGCTGCGCGTCTGCTGGGCGTACATGCGGATCTGAAGCGGGAGCAGGTCTTCGGTGAACTCTTCGCCGGTGCTGAGGACGACGGCGCGCTCGATAGCGTTTTCCAGCTCGCGCACGTTGCCCGGCCAGGGGTAGCGCAGCAGCGTGTTGAGCACGTCGCGGCTGAGCTTGCGCAGGTCGCGATTGTTCTCCCGGTTGTAGCGGTCGAGGAAGTGGTCGATCAGTTTGGGAATGTCCTCGCGGCGGGACCGGAGCGGGGGGAGGTTGAGCGTGACGACGTTGAGGCGGTAGTAGAGGTCTTCGCGGAAATTGCCCTTGCGGACTTCCTCTTCGAGGTCGAGATTGGTGGCGGCGATGACGCGGACGTCGACCTTGACGGTGTGGTGGTCGCCGACGCGCTCGAACTCGCGTTCCTGGAGGACGCGGAGGAGCTTGACCTGGAGCTGGGGGTCGAGCGTGCCGACCTCGTCGAGGAAGATGGTGCCCCCGGTGGCGGCTTCGAACCGGCCGACCTTGTCTTTGATAGCGCCGGTGAAGGCACCTTTGACGTGGCCGAACAGTTCGGACTCGAGCAGTTGGGGCGAGAGCGCGCCGCAGTTGATGCGGACCAGGGGCTTGTCGCGTCGGGGGCTGTTGAAGTGGAGGGCTTTGGCGAACAGCTCCTTGCCGCAGCCGGTCTCGCCGAGCAGGAGGACGGTGGCGCGGCTGGTGGCGACCTGGCTGACGGTGGCGAGCACGTCGAGCATCACGGGGCTGGTGCCGATGATGTTGTCGAACTTGTACTTGGTGTGGAGGTTGTCTTTGAGCGCGCGGTTCTCGGCGAGCCATTCATCCTTTTCGACCTGGATGAGGTTGTGGATGCGGATGGCCTGGGCGAAGCTGCCGGCGATGATCTTGAGCAGGCGGGCGTCGGCCTGGAGTCGTGCGTCGGAGACGAAGGGCTTGTCGACGCTGAGGGTGCCGACGTTTTCGTCGCCGTCGCGGATGGGGACGCAGATGAAGCTGGTGGGGCTGGCGGGGGCGTCGAGGTCGGCGGCCGGGGCGTTGGCTTTGTCCTTGAGCTGGCGTGCGCCGGTGCGGTTGAGGAACTCAGGGTGGTGGGCGATGTCGGCAACGACGGCGGGCTGGCCGGTGGCGAGCACCTGGCCGGTGACGCCTTCGCCGATGGCATAGCGGCCGCGTTCCTGCTCGGCGGCGGTGAGGCCGTAGGAGGCGATGGTGCGAAGCTGGTCGGAGGTGCGGTCGAGCAGGACGAGGGCGGCGCGCTGGATGTCCATGCGGTCGGTCAGCACGGCCATGGCCCGCTGAAAGACCTGGCTTAACTCGATCCCGTCGCCGAGAATCTGACTGATCTGTTCGAGAATGTCTAATTCTTGTTCAGCGCGGTCCATGATGTGCCTTTTTTATCATCATGGTGGTGATTTGGCAAGCGGGAGAGGCCTGCGGATGGAATCCGTGGGTTTCGGGGGGGAAGGCGGGTCACCAGCGGTGGAGGAGGTCGGCAAGGAGGCGGACGCCGAAGCCGGTGGGGCCTTTGGGGTAGAGGCCGGTTTTGTCGGTGTCGCCCTTGGTGGCGGCGACGCCGGCGATGTCGAGGTGGGCCCAGGGGAGGCGGGGCATTTCGGTGGCGGCCCGGTCGCCGACGAAGTAACTGAGGAAGGCGGCGCCCTGGATGGGGTGGGCTTCGCGGTCGGCGGAGTTGGCGAGGTCGGCGTGGGTGGATTTCATCTGATCGCGGTGGTCGTCCCAGAGCGGCATCTGCCAGAGGCGTTCGCCGGTGCGCTCGCTGGCGGCGTGGAGGCGGCGGCGGAGGTCGTCGTCGTTGCACCAGAGGCCCGCGCAGTAGGAGCCGAGCGCCACGACGACGCCGCCGGTGAGGGTGGCGAGGTCGAGCACGGCCCGGGGTTGGTAGTGGCGTGTGCCGTAGGCGAGGGCGTCGGCGAGGATGAGCCGGCCCTCGGCGTCGGTGTTGGTGATTTCGACGGTGACGCCGTTGTAGAGCGTGATGATGTCGTCGACGCGGTAAGCGTGTTCGTCGATCATGTTCTCGACGACCGGGACGAGGCCGACGACGGGCAGGTCGAGCTTGAGGTTGGCCACGGCCTGCATGGCGCCGATGACGGCCATACCGCCGCATTTGTCGTATTTCATGCCCTGCATGGCGCCGCCGACCTTGAGCGAGTAGCCGCCGGTGTCGAATGTGACGGCCTTGCCGACGAGCAGGATGGGGGAGGCGGGTGGCTGTTTCTTTTTGGTGGTGGCGGCTCGCCCGCTGCCCCCGGAAGGGCGGGCGCGGCCGGGCCATTCGAGGGCGACGAGGGCGGGGGGCGTGGAGCCGGCGCGGCCGACGGCGGTGATGCCGCCCATGCCGAGCTGCTCGGCTTTTTTCGCGTCGATGACGGTGCAGCGCAGGCCGGTCTTGCGGGCGAGCTTGCGGCAGTGGTCGACGATGTAGCGGGGGTTGGCGACGTTGGGCGGGGTGGCGGCGAGGGTGCGGGCGGTGTGTTGGCCCTCGCCGACGGCCAGCGCCCGGTCGAAGCCGGCGGCGAGGGCGCGGTCGAGGGTGACGTGGAGGTCGACGGGCTTTGGCGGCGTCTTCGCCTTGGCGTCGGGTTGGCCGGCCGCGCCTTTGAAGGCGTCGAAGTCGAAGTGGGCGATGGCGAAGCCGTCCCCGAGGGCCAGGCCCGCCTGCTCGGCGTCGAGTTTGTCGTGAAGTTCGGCCGGGCAGGCGACTTCCAGGCGTTGCACGCCCGCGGCCGCGGCGGCCCGGAGCAGGCGGGCGGCGGCGGCGCGGAGGGCGTTGGCGTCGAACCGTTCGGGCTTGCCGAGGCCGCAGACGAACAGCCGGTCGGCGCCCGCGGCGGGGTAGGCGGGGGTGACGGTTCCGCGTGCGGCGGTGAACTCGGGCCGGCGGAGGAGGTCGGCGAGGGCGTTGTCGAGGCGGTCGTCCCACGGCTGGTAGTCGGCGGGGACCGTGTCGGCGCCTTCAAAGAGGAACAGGGCGAGGGCGTCGGGCCTGGCGCGGCCGGGGCGGGGCGTGCGGCGGATGGTGCGGTACATGGTCAGGCTCCTGTGGCGGTGGGGTGGCGTAGGCCAGTGTAAGCGGCGGGGCCGACGAGGCCCAATGGGGGGGGCGGGTGCCGCGGCCACAAGCCGAGCGATGGGCGAAGGTTGGGGCAATCGTTGGGCCGGCGTTGTTTGACACTCCCGCGTGGCAGTGCTACTTTCCCCGCAGGCGCGGGCATGGTTGATGCGCGAAGCGCGCGGTCCGTTTACCTCTCCTCCATTCCTGTTCGGAGACGCTTCTTATGAGATGCAGCCGACGTGTACCCGCAGTGCTGACGATGTTTGTCGCTGTGGTACTGGGGTCGGCTGGCGGGTTTGGCACGCGCGCGCTGGCTCAGGAGGCACCCCGCCTGCGAGCGGACGTGCTGATGGCGGAAGAGTTGACGGAGGAGATTCGTCAGTCGATCGCCATGTACGTCACCCATTGGGCCGGCCAGCTTCAGAGCGAGGATGCGCAGCGGGTCGCCGAGGCACGGCGTCGGCTGCTCGAACCGGTGCGCGGCGGGCGGGTGTCCGAGGCGTTCACCGGTCATTACAGCGAGCAGGCCGGGGCGGAGCTTCGCCCGGCGTTGGACAGCGACCAACTGGTCGTTCGGCTGAACGCGATCATCGTGGTCACCCGGCTCAGCGGGGAGGCGGCGTTGCCGTTGATCGAGCAGGGCATGACGGACGACAGCCCCGCCGTGCGTTACTGGGCGATCAAAGCAGTGCAGACGGTGGAGTTCGCCGACCAGGACAAGTCGACGCTGGTCGAGCGTGTGGTGGCCCATCTGGAGCGGGAGTCGGAGCCGTCCGTGGCCGAGCAGACGATGGTGGCGCTGGTGGACATTGACCTGCCCGAGGCGCGGACGCGCGGGCTGGAGGTGCTCAACGCGCGGATTGCCCGCCACCTGAACGAGCCGGGGCGGTCGATGCAGGTCGAGCATGCCGGGCTTTCGCGGGTGTATCAGCAACTGGCGCGGACGGGCGATCCGGATCGGCCGGCGCTGCGGCAACTGGCTCGCGCGGCGGTGCGGTACCAAGACCTGGCGGCCCGGTATCTGCAAGCCGAGGGCGTGGAGGAGGAAGCTCGTGAGAGCTATATCCGCATGATCGAGTTGTGCAACGCGGTGCTGCGGTTCACGGCGGACAACCTCAACGCAGCGGGCGTGCCCGGCCGGATCGAGCCGATCGTGGCCCAAGGCAACTGGGGTGGCGTTGAGCAGAATGCGGACGAGTGGCGGGCGCTGATGCTGCGGCCGCCGTACGGCCTCACGGAGCAGGATCTGGCGGTGGCGGGCGAGTGATCGGGCGTTCCATGTAATCGCATGTTCAATGAGATGATCATTGCAGGCCCACGGATGGCATCCGTGGGCTTCGCTATTTCATGGGCGGGCGTGGTCAGCCCATGCTGCCGGGGCCGCCGAGCGGGTTCTGCATGGGGGAGCCGGCGGGCGCGGCGTCGGGCGTCTGGCCGGTCATGGCTTCGTCGACGCGGCGCATGAGGTCGACGTAGTCCATCTGTGCCCGTTGCAGGTCGCGGAGCACCGGGTGGGTGACGACCTTCTTCTGCAACTCGCTGAGTCGGGCCTTGTCGTCGACCTCGATCGGCTGCTGGTTCATCTCCTTTTCGCTCAGCGTCTGGAGATGGCGGTTGTAGTCGTTGAGCAGGCGCTGGGCCTCCTGGTCGTCGCGGAGGCGGGCGATGACGGCCTCGAATTTCTTCGCGGCTTCGTGCTGGCTGATCTGTTCGCCGAGTTCGCGGGCGGCCTGGAGGATGTCGTCGGTGCTGGCCATGGGTGACTCTCGTAGGGGTTGCGTTCTATCGTGATTGCCGTGGACGGTGTAGCATAGCGGGGCGGATGAGCCGTGTGGACCGCGGCCCGGCAATGGCGGCATGGAAATGTGCCTGCCGGCGGGCCTATGCTTCACACCCCTCGCACACCGGCTCTGCGCGCTTCCGCCGGTTGAAACGGGCGGGAGGCCACGGCCTGCACCTGGATTGATCTGAACCATGCCCGAACGCTTCGCCCGACGCATTCTTGAACACCTCGCCGACCAGCGCTACGAGCCGCGCACCGCGCACCAGCTTGCGCAGGACCTGAGCATCCCCGAATCGGAGCAGCCGATCTTCGAGGAGGCGGTGCGCGCCCTGCTCGCCGAGGGCCAGGTCGTCGCCGGCACCGCCGACACGCTGCTGCTGCCGCCGCCGGGCCGGTCGATGGTGGGCATCTTTCGCAAGCATGAGCGCGGCTTCGGCTTCATCGTGCCAGACGAACTGACGCAGCACGGCGACCTGTTCGTGCCGCCCAACGCCACCATGGACGCGATGACCGGCGACCGCGTGCGCGCCAAGGTCCGCCACCAGCCCAAGCGCGGGGCCGCCACGGGCAAGTCGCCCTACACCGGCGAGATTGTCGAGATCCTCCAGCGGGCGGACAAGCATTACGTCGGCACACTGCTCAAGGACGGCAAGCGGTTCGTCGTGCAGGTCGACGGCCGGGTGCTGCACGACAACGTGCTCATTCGCGACCCGCACGCCAAGAATGCGAAGGTCGGCGACAAGGTTGTCGTCGAACTGATCGAGTATCCCGACAAGCCCGGCCAGATGGCGGAGGGCGTCATCACCGAAGTGCTGGGCGAGTCGGGCGAGCCGGAGATCGAAACGCTGTCGGTGATCCGCGCGTTCGGCCTGGCGGACAAGTTCGCCGAAGAAGTGGTGCAGGGGGCGCGCGAGGCGGCGAAGCGGTTTCAGGATGATGGTGTGCCGGCGGACCGCGAGGACCTGACCGGGCAGTTCACGTTGACGATCGATCCGCCGGACGCCCGCGACTTCGACGATGCGATCCACATCCGCAAGCTGGACGAACTCGACGAACCGCAGCGGACGGGTCACTTAAGTGATTCGTCCAGAAAAGCGCCCGTGAAGCCGCCCGCCAACGCGGTGTGGGAGCTTGGGGTGCACATCGCCGACGTTTCGCATTTCGTGCGCCTCGGCGAACCGTTGGACGATGAAGCGTATCAGCGTGGCAACAGCACCTACCTGCCGCGGTTGGTCATCCCCATGCTGCCGGAGCTGTTGAGCAACGGCGTCTGCTCGCTTCAGGAAGATGTGAACCGCTTCACCAAGAGCGCGTTCATCTACTACGACGCCCAGGGCCACGTCGTCGGCCAGCGCTTCGCCCGCACGGTGATTCACTCCAACAAACGGCTGACCTACCTCGAAGCGCAGGCCCTGATCGACGGCGACCTGCGCGAAGCGGTCAAGCACGCCCGCACGGAAGCGAAGTATCCCAAGCCGCTCGCCCAGGCGCTTAAGCAGATGGACGCGCTGGCGAAGACGATCCGCCAGCGTCGGCTGAAAGAGGGCATGATCGTGCTGGGCCTACCCGACGTGGAGCTGGTCTTCGACGAGTCGGGCCGGGTGGTCGATGCGGTGCCGGAGGACGACGCGTTCACGCACACGCTGATCGAGATGTTCATGGTCGAGGCCAACGAGGCGGCGGCCCGGCTGTTCGACTCGCTGGGCGTGCCGATGATTCGGCGGATCCATCCCGACCCGGACGCCCACGACGTGGGCCAGTTGCGCCACTTTGCGCGCGTGGCGGGGTACAACATTCCCGCCAAGCCGTCGCGGAAGGAGTTGCAGGGCTTGCTGGAATCGGTGCGTGGCAAGCCGGCACAGCACGCGGTGCACCTGGCGGTGTTGCGGACGCTGAGCAAGGCGGAATACTCGCCGCTGCTGATCGGCCACTTCGCGCTGGCGAGCGAGCATTACACACACTTCACCAGTCCCATTCGCCGGTACCCGGACCTGATCGTGCATCGGGGCCTGGACGCCTATCTTGATGCCACGGACAACGGGGCCCGGACTGGCCACTTAAGTGGCCAGTCCCGGATGAAGGGGCGCAAGCAGATTGCCAAGGCGGTGACCGATTCGCATGTTGTGCCCAACGAGGAGCGCCTGATCGAGATGGGCCGGCACTGCTCGAACAGCGAGCGCAACAGCGAGCAGGCCGAGCGCGAGCTTCGCAGCTACCTGGTGATGGAACTGCTGTCGAACCATCTTGGTGAAGACTTCGACGCGACGGTGACGGGGGTGACGAGCATGGGCGTGTTCATGCAGCTCAACCGTTACCTGGTGGACGGGCTGGTGCGTGCCGCCGATTTGCCGGGGCCGCCCGGCGAGCGTTGGCAGCTCAATCCGAACACCGGTGCATTGACCGCGCAGCGCTCGGGCCGGGCGATCACGATCGGCGACCTGTTCACGGTGCGCGTGGCGAAGGTGGACCTGGCGCGTCGGCAGATGGACCTGGTGATCATCGAGGACCGTGCGGGCGGCCAGCCGGCCGGCGAAGGTGACGGCGGGGGCGAGGTGAAGAAGAAAAAGAAGCCACGCCGGCAGTCGCCTGGCGCCCGCAAGGCTCACCAGGAGACGATGAAGGTCAAGCAGAGCAAGAGCCAAAACCAAAAGAAGGGGCCGAGCAAGGGCCGGGGCCGGCAGGTCGATGACGCGTCTTCCCCGGAGAAGAAAAAGAAACGTCGTCGCCGCCGTTAGTCGTCGGCTTCATGTCGACGCGGATGGCGATCGGAAATAACCAGAACCAGACCACCGCGCGTCGCCATAAAGGCGACGGCTAATGTTCCCAACGTTTCTCACGCCAGATCATGATCGTGCGCTTCCTCGACAACGTCGTCAACTCCAACGCCTTCCAGAACTTCATCCTTGCGATGATCGGGCTGGCGGCGGTGATCGTCGGGCTGGAGACGTATCCGCACATCGTTGAACGGCATCACACGCTGCTGGTCACGCTCGACTGGATCATCATCTACATCTTCGCCATCGAAGCGGCGATGAAGATGGGCGCCCACGGCCGACGGTTCTACCGCTACTTCAATGATCCGTGGAACGTCTTCGACTTCACCATCGTCGTGCTCTGCTTCATCCCGGCGGTGGGGCCTTACGCCGCGATCCTCCGCCTCGCCCGCGTGCTGCGAACGTTGCGGCTGGTCAGTGCCGTGCCGCGGCTGCAACTGATCGTTTCCAGCCTGCTGCATGGGTTGCCGAGCATGGGCTACGTCGGCGTCCTGTTGCTGCTGCTGTTCTACATCTACGCGGTGATGGGCGTCTTCCTCTTCCGTGAGAACGACCCGTTCCACTTCGCCGACCTGCAAAGCGCCATGCTCACGCTCTTCCGCGTGGTCACGCTCGAAGACTGGACCGACGTGCTCTACACGCAGATCCACGGCTCGGACGTCCACCGGCCCGAGGGGACGCCGCCGTTTACGCCCGAGCCGCATGCTCAGCCCGTCGTCGCCGTGCTCTACTTCGTCAGCTTCGTCATCCTGGGCACGATCATCATGCTCAACCTCGTCATCGGCGTCATCCTCTCCTCCATGCAGGAAGCGCAGACCGAACGCGACCGCGCCGCCCTCGCCGACGCCCGCGCCACCGCGCACGGCCTCACCACCGACCAGGAAATCGAACTGCTCGAACATCAGCTCGACGAGATGAAACGCCACCTCCACCTCGTCCGCACCCGCCTCCGCCACGACCCTCAACACCACAACGGCGACACCCCCGGAACCCCCGGTGGAACCTCCGGCCTCCCCGCCACCCTCCACCGCCGGCCCCCCGTCCGCGGTGCGTAAATCCTAATCCCCAACCCCCAACCTCCGCATGCACTCCACCCTCGCCGCCTGGCTGCACAACCTCGACCCCTACGCCATCGGCCCCATCCGCTGGTACGGCCTCTCCTACCTGCTGGGCTTCACCATCGCCTGGCTGCTCGTGCGACGCATCGCCCGCGCCGGCGTCACCCCGCTCAAGCCCGTCCACGCCAGCGACCTCATCGTCGCCGTCGCCATCGGCATCATCGTCGGCGGCCGACTGGGCTACGTCCTCTTCTACCGCCCCGACCTGCTCTGGACCGTCTACGACGGCCTGCCCTTCTGGGGCGTGCTGGCGATCAACGAAGGCGGCATGGCCAGCCACGGCGGCATGATCGGCGGCGTGCTCGCCTGCTGGATCTTTGCCAGACGCCACGACCCGTCCATCCCCATGCTCCACGCGCTCGACCTGATTGCCTTCGCCGCGCCGCTGGGCCTCTTCTTCGGCCGGATCGCCAACTTCATCAACGGCGAACTCATCGGCCGGCCGGCGCCCGAAGGGCTGCCGTGGGCCGTGAAGTTTCCGCAGGAAATGTACGACTGGCCACGTGAACGACTCGACCGCCTGCTCGAACAGTATCAGCGCGTCCTCGGTGAGGAGGGGCACGTCTTCTACCGCGGTCCCTACGAGTTGGTCGACCAACTGATCGCGTTGATCCAGGCAGGTGACGAGCAGGCCATCACCTTCGTCGAGCCGCTGCTCACGCCGCGCCACCCGTCACAGCTTTACGCGGCGCTGCTGGAGGGGCTGATGGTCTTCCTCGTGCTGCTCTGGGCGTGGCGGAAGCCGCAGTCGCCGGGGCTGATCGCGGCACTGTTCGCCATCGTCTATGCGGTGGGGCGGATTGCGAACGAGTTTTTCCGCCGGCCCGATGTGCACATCCAGGACGCGGAGTTCGCCTGGCTGAACATCACGCGTGGCCAGTGGCTCAGCGGCCTGCTGCTGCTGGTGGGTGTCTGGGGCGTGTGGTACGTCCATCGCCGCGGCAGCGTCCCGATGGGCGGCTGGCATCGGGGGCCGTGGACGACGCAGAAGCCGAGCGAGGCGAAGCCTGTTCGAAACCGATAGACCGTTTTCAGGGCAGAGGGCGTTTCGCCCGACGATGGGGGATGATGGTGTGTGTCCCTCACCGTTCAGATCACGTCTCGTCCTGCTGTTCGGGGCGGCCCTGCGAGTCGACGACGTGGCGGATGGTCTGCGTCAACTGTTCCGTTGAGCAGCCCTTGGAGAGATAGGCGGCGGCGCCGGCCTGGCGCATGAGCGTGGCGACCTCGTCGTCGTTGTACATCGACAGGCCGATCACCTTGACGTGGTCGTTTTCCTCCCTCAAGGCGGCGGTGGCCTGCAGGCCGTTGAGGCCGGGCATGTTCACGTCCATGAGCACGACGTCGGGGTCGAGGCGGCGGGCCTCGGTTAAAGCCTGTTCGCCGTCGCCCGCCTCGCCGACGACGTCAATCTCCGGCGAGCGCTTGAGCACCATCAACAACCCCTCCCGCACCACAGCGTGGTCATCCACCACCAGCACGCGGATCGGACGGTTGGCCCCCGGTGACGCCCCGGCTTCACTGCCTGTCAGTTCGTTGGTCCGTTTCATCCTGTACTCACCCGTTGCCGTTCGGCGTCTGGAAGCACCGTTTCGACGGCCGACCCCCCGACCGATGCGAATCAAGCACGTTACCATGAGTATCGGATGATGAAATGCCCGGTTTTTCCATACGGCTACCCTGAAGCGTTGCCGGCAGGATTCGGGCCCGCACCTGCTGCTATCCGCATTCAGCATCCAATCATCACGCAAAAATACGGTAAAAGCCGAACCATGCCAGCGCTACACTAGCCCGCGCCACGCCACGCCGCTTCCGACAGGCGGGGCGAACCGGCGCAATTCATCCGATTGACCGACTTGCCCTGACCGTCAGGTCCGGCCCACCCCTACCCTGAAAACAGTCTTCGCCGTTCCTTTTCCTCTTTCCTTCTGATCCTGCCGGCTTGATCCGGCGCGCTACGGCGTCCACCGGGAGAGGGTCATGTAGCGGTCGTGGCGTCGCTGCTGGGCGAGCAGGTCATCGTCGATGGCGACCCTGCCGACGGCGGGGGTGTCGATGGCGGCGAAGGCGTCGGCGAGCTGGTCGAAGGCGAGGCGGGCGGCTTCGAGGCGGATGGGGTAGGGGTGGGTCGTGGGGCGGCGGAGAGCGGGATTGGTGTTGATTTCGTAGACCTGGGGCTGGCCGTCGACGAGGCCGAAGTCGGCGCGGCCGTAGGCGATCTCGCCGGCGTCGAAGGCGGGTCGCAGCGCATCGGCGTAGCGGTTGGTCTGGATGATGTCGTGCTCATCATCATAGAGGGCCTGGTCGGCCGCGCCGAGTTGGCCATACTTGGGACACCAGCGGGCATCATGAGCGCACATGGCGGGGACGAGGCGGTCGCCGACGCGGTAGATGGCGAGCTTGCGGAACAGGTTGTCGCGCACCGGCTCGGCGGCGTACTCCACCAGCAGCAGTTCACGGCGGGGGATGCCTTGGGCGAGGGCGTCGTCGACGGCGCGCTGCACGTCGGCCGGGGTGTGCAGCAGGTCGGAGAGCGGGCCCTGGTGGGCGGACTCGGTGCGGAGGAAGAGGGGATAGCGATGAGGCGAAGCGTCTTCGTCGACACGGTGGACGTTGAAGTGGTTGATGCCTTGGGCGTGGAGCGTGCGGAGGAGGCTGTAGCGATGGCGGACGCGGGCGGGGTCGTTGAGCACGCGCAGGCCGGCGGCGGCGAGGTGGCGGTGGAGCCGGCCGGCGAGCTGGAGTTCCCAGAAGTTGAGGCGGTCGAAGTCGGTGAAGATGTAGGTGGCGCGGGGCAGGCGCTTGGCGCGGAAGGCGTGCTGGTAGGCGATCAGTCGCAGGTCGAACCGGCCGGTGTGGCGGAGCACCCGGTGCGTGTGTTTGCGGGGGCCGGTGAGGAGGAGGGCGATCATGCGTGGACGGCGTCCATGTAGTCGCGGGCGGCGTCCATCAGGGCCCGGCCTGTGTCGGTGAGGCGGGCGTGCTCGGCGATCACGGTGTGGCCTGCGTCGAAGTT
Organism: Phycisphaeraceae bacterium; assembly: GCA_040876735.1. GTDB lineage: Bacteria > Planctomycetota > Phycisphaerae > Phycisphaerales > Phycisphaeraceae > Natronomicrosphaera. Next base: position 40,332 of record JBBDPC010000114.1, read on the forward strand.
GCGGCGGTCGGCGTCGCGGGCGGCTTCGGCGGCGGCGCGGGTGCCCGTGTCGAGTTGGCCGGCGTCAAGCAGGCGGGACATCGCCCAGTGCATGCGGGCGGAGACGAAGGTGGCGTGGTAGATGCCATCCATCGGACGCGGGTCGTGGCGCAGCGGCGAAGCGTAAAGCTCGTCGTCGCTGTTGAGCACCAATGGCTCGTCGGTGCAGAAGCCGAACAGCAGACTATGGGCGCTTTCGTGGGCGACGACCTCGACGATGGCGTAATCGGTGGGATGGTGGTCGGCGTTGAGGAACAAGGCGCCCCAGAGCTGGAAGTGCGAGCCGCCGTCGAACTGCACTTTCGCGGCCGGGTCGCCCACGACGCAAATGACCTCGCGGACGATCGCCCGCACTTCGCCCGCCAGTTCGGGCATAGCCTGTGCCATCAGCGCCATGCCGCGCTGGTAGCGCTCGGCGAACGCCTCGGCTTTCGTCGCGGTCGGCGGCAGCAGGTCGATCGGCGTTGACGGATCTTCGGTCATCAGGGCGTGGTAAAGCGCGCTTTTCTCGCACTGCCGGCGATCGCGCAGCGGTTGGACCACCTGCGCCGCCCCCACCGGCTGGGCTTGGGCGAGGCGCTGCACGCAACGCTCGGCGTCGTCGAGCCGGCCCTCGGCGAGCAGGGGGACGAGGCGGTAATAGTGCGCGAAGATTGAGGGGGCATAGCGGTCGCCTTGCTCCAGCGACGCGGCCACGCGCTCCAGGCCCGCCACGTCGAACGCCCCGGCCGCCCGGCACTGCTGGCCGAGGTAGCGCAGGCTTCGGCCAAGTTCCGCGTGCATCCGCCGATCGAGCTGGCCTGCCCGGTCCGCGTCCGGCTGAAACCCCAGATGCGTCACCATGCTTCGTCACTTTCCATGTCGAGCCAGAGGGCGCATGACGCAACCCGGCGCCCCCGTTGGCGTGCTTAGGTTGTAAGCTGACGCAACGGTCCCTGCCGGCAAGGCGCATCCACACCATTCACTTTTGGCAGCCGAGCGGTTGCAGGCAGTTGTGCGAGGCGGGCATGTGCGGAACCGCTTCGAGCGATCGCCGGAGCGAGGGGGCAGGCTCAGACCTTCACGCCGGCCTTCGCGCCGATCTTGCTGCCGATGGGGCTGAGGATCTTGCCGCCGACCTTGGCGCCGATCACCGGCTTCGTGGTCTTGTCCGACGCGGTCAGGAGGCGGTAGCCGAGCAGTTGCGTGGCGTCGAGGTTGATCTTCGTGCTCATGGGAAGGTTCCTGGCAAGGCGTGCTCAACCGGGTATGTGCTGCGTCCCACGCACAGGGCGTGCCTGCCTGGTTGAAGGCGGCGGGCACAAATGGACGGCGACGTGATTATGCGAAGCGGCGGCGACCGCGTCAAGCAAAATCCCCCCTGGCGCTCTTGGCGCGAAACTCTTTTTGCCCAAGCGGCGTGGCACGCCTGTTACAATGCCCGCATGAGCACCCCGGACGCCACCTCCGACGCCACCTCGGACCCCGCCCCGCGCAACACCATCGCCGTTGGCGACTGCCTCGAACAGATGGCCCGCTGGCCCGCCGACAGCGTCGACCTCGTCTTCGCCGATCCGCCTTACAACATCGGCTATGCCTACGACACCTACCACGACAAGCGCGAAGACGACGAGTACATCGGCTGGACGCAGCAATGGATCGACGCCTGCACCCGCCTGCTCAAACCCACCGGCTCGCTTTACATCCTCATCGGCGACGAGTTCGCCGCCGAGACGCGGGTGCATCTGAAAAAGCTTCAGCGCGACGGGCAACTGCTGTTCCGCAACTGGATCGTCTGGCATTACACGTTCGGCCAGCGCTGCAAGGTCAAGTACAACCGCTCGCACGCCCACCTGTTCTACTGCGTCGGCTCCGCCGCGGTGAGCAAGCAGGGCAAGCCGCGCAGCAACCTCACGAAGAAGCCGCCTTTCACGTTTCATTACGATCAGGCGGCCGTGCCCAGCGCCCGCATGACCACTTACAAGGACGCCCGGCAGAACCCCAAAGGCAAGCTGCCTGACGACACGTGGACCCTCCGCTTCCCCGCCAGCCGGGACTGGCACGTGCGGCCGCAGGAGGCGGTCGAGCAGTCGCCGGAGAACCTGTTCGGGCCCGACGGCGACACGTGGTACCAGTCCCGCCTTTGCGGCACGTTCAGCGAACGCGAGCAGTGGCATCCCTGCCAGCTTCCTGAAGCGTTGCTCGAGCGGATCATCAAGGTCAGTTCCAACCCCGGCGACCTCGTGTTCGACCCCTTCACCGGCAGCGGCACGACGCTGGCCGTCGCCAGACGCCTCGAACGCGACTGGCTGGGCTGCGAACTCAGCGAAGAGTACGCCCGCAAGGCGGGGCAGCGCATCGCCCAGGCCCGGCCCGCCCAGCTCGCCCCGGCGTGAGCGCGGGACTGAAGATCACGCTGAAGCAGTTACAGGTGTCCCAATCGCCCTCCGCGGAAGCGTGGGGTTGACGGCGTCCGGCAACGCACAACCCCACATTTCCGCGTGAGGCAATTGGCAAGTGTGTGTGGCTGTGTCACCCCCGGATAAACCCGAAGCCGGAAAAGGCTCGCCTTTCAGCAGGGCCGGCGTTAGTCTGAGGGGTGTGGTTTCGCCCGGTTCGTTCGAACCGGGCGGCCATCACTGGCTGCTTCACGGCCGGCATCGCATCCGCCTTGCTGGCCCAACTCCATTTCCCGTCCCAGAAAGGAGCCGCCCCATGCCCACCGCTCAACAGGTTCTGGCCCAGAAAGGGTCGCAGGTGTTCAACACCAGCCCGAGCGCGACCGTGCTCGACGCCGCGCTGCTGATGAACGAGCACAAGATCGGCTGTCTCATCGTGCTCGACAACGGTTGCATCGTCGGCATCTTCACCGAACGCGACGTGCTCCGCCGCGTCGTCGCCCGCCGGCTGGACCCCGGCGAAACACTCGTGGGCGATGTCATGACCCGCGAAGTCGTCTGCTGCGAGCCTGACGCCACCGTCGACGATGCCCGCAATGTCGTCATGCATCGACGCATCCGGCACTTGCCGATCGTCGACGCCCAAGGCCAGCTCCTGGGCCTGATCTCCATCGGCGACCTCAACGCCTGGGAACTCACCGGCCAGGAGATCGAGCTCCAGGCCCTGCACGAATACATCCACAGCCGCGTCTGACCGCGCAGCGTGCCCGACAGCCAGGACTGGGTCCAGCGTCTGCCTCACCCCGAAGCCCACGGAGTCACTCCGTGGGCTCCGTGCGGTGCAGGATCGTGCGGGCGCGCAGGCCATCGTGCTCAAAAGTCACGCCGAAGTCCGCTTCGCGCAACTGGCGAAGCTGGTCGGTAAGCACGGGGCCCTCCGCCGGCTCACCCGGGTGGCCGTAGACGGTCGACGCCATCGTCTGCCACTGTTCGTTCCAGACGTACGTGCCCCCGGCCGGATCGCGCGGGCGCTGGCCGGTGAACGCTTCGTGGACGTCCAGCGGGTCGCGGTCGGGGTAGCGCTGCCGCCATTCGTTGAGAATGGGCAGATACCGCCACGCCGCCACCTGCGCCGCCGCCATCTGCTCGCTCCGCCCCGCCTGGCTGAGCAACGCGAACGCCGGCCCGCGCAGACGCAGCGCCATGTGCCTGCCCAGCCAGTCCACGTCTCCGTCGGCCGGCCCCTCGTCCGCTTCGTTGGCCTGGCGCGCCAGCGTGCGATGGATCAGCGATTCGGAGAGCGTGGCGGTCAGGGTGTCGCCGACCGCGTAGTAGAGCGACAGGTCATCGCGCTCGTCCACCACGTCATCCATCTCGGCGGTGACGCGGACGTACTGGCTGCCGGCATGCTCGAAGTTTTCCCACACCGTCATGTCCGGGGCCGTCTGCTGCACCACGCCGCGCAGCCCCACGAGGAACCCCGCCAGCCGCAGCCGATCCTGCACCGCCACCTCGACCGCGATCGGCAGATCGTCGAGGTGTTCTTCCATCGCATCGTCCATCGACTCGGCCGTGAGGATCTGCTCCCACACCGGGTCCGCGTCGGCATAGACCGACACCGTCTCGCCCACCCACGCCAGCGGGTCGGCGCCGAGGCCCATCATCTGCGCCATCCCCCGCGCCTGCCGCAGTTCCGGCGCGTCCATGTCCACCGCCATGACGAACCGGGCGATCGCCTCGTCGTGGCCGGCCGCGGTCTGCACGTCGATTTCCGCGTCGCCAGCCAACTGAACCATCTGCCGGTACTCGCTCGCACGGATCAACGGCAGCACGGTCAGGTCCATCGCCACCCGCTCGTCGGTCAGTGTCAGCGACAGGCCGATCGGATCGAACGCCTGCCACCGGTTCTCGTAACGGTTCCGCCAGGTGCGGTAAGCGTCCGCCTCGGCTTCGGTGACAAGGTCGAGTTCAAGCTCGGCGATGGGGGTGAGGAAGGTTGGCGTGTTGTAAGTCGTCGAGCGAATGCCGTCCGCGGTGACGACGCCGTCAAACGTCAACTCCCTGGCATCGGGCTCGGCCGGCTCCTGCATGACCGTCATCAGAAAGGGGACTTCGTTGACGATCCGGTCGAAGTGGCGGGCCTTGTGCTCCTGCATGCGGGCCAGGGCGCGGATGCGCCGCGACGCCGCGATGCGCCACCGCCCGCTGCCCCACTTGCGGATCGCATCATCCGTGATCATCACCACGGCCGTCGCCTCGCCGTCGCGGTAGGGATAGCGGGCCGCCATGAACGTGTGCTCGTCCAGTTCGCCCATCGCCTCGCGTTCGCCCCGCACCACTTCACCGATGCGCTGCGCCTGCGTCAGCGAGTTGGCGACCACCACCGTCTGCTCGTCAAGCTGCACCACGTACGAACTGAGTTGCCGGTCCTCGGTGCGGGCCACGTCATGCACCGGTGCGTGGTCCCATTCGGGAATCGCCTGAATCTCCACACCCGTCGCCGCCGCGGCCTCCCGCTGCGCCTCGCTCAGCACCGCCAGCAACGGCTGCGCGTTCTCCACCTCGAACATCACCGCCACATCCGTCCCGCTCAGCCAGTAGGGGTCCGAGCCGGTGATCGCAACAGCCCGCACGCCCGCCGCCTCGGCCACGCCTTCCAGCTCCGACAACGGCAGCGCCATCTGACGCACGTATCGCTCGGCCAGACCCAGGCTCGCGCTCTCCGGCTGCGTGCCGTGCAACATGGGCAGCAACTGCTGCTCCAGTTCCGTTAGAAGCCGACGACTCGCCGCGAGGTCGGGCAGGAAGATCGCATACTGGTCCGCCGGGATGCGGTTCGCCAGCGGGTCGTTCGCCGGCTCAAGGTCTTCAATCAACGCCGCCCAGTCCACCGGCTCCACCGTGATGCCCGTCAGCGATTCGACATCCACGGTCGCCTCGCCGCCGTCGTCGCCGACGCGCAGAAAATCGTCCAGTTGCAGGTTCTCGCTCGTCGCCCGCGCCCCGCTGTAGAGCGCGTATGTCTCCGCCATCGCATTACGCTGACGCCAGTCCGTCTGCACCCATTCGTTCCGCTCCGTCGCCGCTGGGTCCAGTCCCTGCGCTGCCCGCGCCGCCCCCATCTGGTGACGAAACCACGCGCCGCCTGCCAGATCCGCCTGCCATAGCTCCCGGTAGTGCGCCTCGATCACCTCGTGATACTCTTCGCCCGGCTCGTCGGTCAGCGCGTCGGCCGCAATCTCAAAAGGAACCGCACGCATGCCGTCTAAGTCCGGATTGGGCACATACACCGTCCCCGTCACCGCCTCGCCTAGCGGCGCACGCACCGCCAACCGTGGCCCGACTTCACGCTCCGGCTGGTCCCAGCGCGGCTGGCCTATCCAGATCACCGCACGCCCGGGCCCGTCCACCACCGCATACGGCCGCATCCCCCGCCTCGACGGCCGCCACGACAACGCCTGCCCCGCCTCCTCCACCGGCATCACGTGATATCCCATCGCCGGCCCATCCGCCTGCGCCGCCGCCTCCCGTGCACTACCGACCAGCAGGCACAACCCGACCGTGACCAGTACAAGTGACATCCGCATGGCAAATCCTCCGGAGAAAAGTGTTCGACATCCATCGCCACTATACCCGTCCCTGTATCCGAAGCCCATGAGTTCAATCCGGGGACATATAGAGCGCTTGACAAACCACAGAGACACAGAGGCACAGAGAAGCCGGTTACAACCTGTCTCTGATTTTTGACCGGATGACAGGATCGGCGGGATGGACAGGATCAAGCCAGGAAAGACAGGGAAGAGAAAGACAGGATAAAGAAGCAAAACTCCTGATCCTGCCGATCCTGAAAATCCTGTGATCCCGTCAAAGCCCGCTCACCGTCGATTCACGAACGCGCTTCGCTGCGTCATAGTCGTTCATCACGCCGGACACAACTTTCAGATGTTCGTATCACTCACCCACGCGCCACATCAACGTCTGCCGCACGTCGCCTGGCAAGAACCAGCCCGGCACGGTCAGATCATCCCGGATCGCCTGCCGGACGTGTCGGCCGTGCCCGTCGACGAACAACACATTCGCGCCGTCGTTGTGACGCAAGGCCACCCGCCCGGGCCCGGCGCCGAAATGCGTGTCGTCGCTGGCGCTCGGATGCACGTCGGCGCTCTGGCCATCCACGAACAGGACCATCAGCGTCGGCCGAAGGATCGCGCGGTCGTAGGTGAAATAGGGCGGCTGGCTGACGTCGTCGTCGCCGTCGAGGTAGCGGTTCATCTTGAGGGTGCGGTTGTTCGCGCGGGTGTCCGTGTCGAATGATTCCCAGACCGGATCCTGCTTCCACGTTTCATGGTGGCGGTCGGCCGGGTCGTCGGTGACGGGTGACACCCGGCCGAGGTAGGGGTCCAAGGCGTTGTACCAGACCGCGCGATGACGTTGCGCGTCGGTGAAGTCGGCCGTGGCGTCGCCGATCGCCGGCCGGGCGAAGGCGCCGTGGAAATCATGGCGATACATGCCCGCCGCCAGGCCGAGTTGTCGTTGCCTGCTCAGGCATTGCGCCGCCCGCGCCGCCGTCCGCGCCTGCTGGAGCACGGGCAGCAGCATGGCGATCAGCAGCGTGATGATGGCGATCACCACGAGCAGCTCGATCAACGTGAAGCCGGGGGCGCGGCGGCGTCGAAAACAGTGGCGATGCATGACAGACGTCCCGGTTGCGCCGGCGGGAGTGTCGTGAACGGCGACCGGCGACGGTGGCCATCATACCGCCTCGTTTCCAGCGCGCGTACAGGGCGAGAGCGCCTTCGCACGCCCCTCCCTTCGGGAGGGGCTGGGGAGGATGTCTCCGGATACCTTGCGTCACCGGCGCAAACGTCGACCCAAGGCGGCCGACGGCCCCCTCCCCCAACCCCTCCCGGGGGAAGGGGAGTGCGGCAGCTTACGCGGCCGCACGCTCGGGCGCGTCGACGCGGAGCGTGAAGCCGGCATCGTCGTCGTAGTCCACCGTCGCCGTCGAGCCGTCCACGATTTCGCCGGCCACGATCGCCCGGCCGACGCGCGTCTCGATCTCATGCTGGAGGTAGCGTTTGAGTGGCCGGGCGCCGAACACCGGGTCGTACCCCGCCTCGGCGACGTGCTGCTTGGCCGCGTCGGACAGTTCGAGCGTGATGTTGCGCTCCGCCAGCCGACGGCGGATGTCCTCGATCTGCAGGTCGACGATCTGCGTCAGCTCCGCCATGGTCAACGGCTTGAACAGCACCGTGTCGTCCACGCGGTTGAGAAACTCGGGGCGGAAGTGGCTGCGCAGCTCGGCGAAGACCTTGTTGCGCGCCTGGTCGGAGATCTCGCCGCCACCGCTCATCGCGTCTTCGAGCAGGTACTGGCTGCCGATGTTGCTGGTCATGATGATGACCGTGTTCTTGAAGTTTACGGCATGGCCTTGGGCGTCGGTCACCCGGCCGTCGTCGAGAATCTGCAGGAGCACGTTGAACACGTCGTGGTGGGCCTTTTCGATCTCGTCGAACAGGATCACGCTGTAGGGCTTGCGCCGCACCTGCTCGGTGAGCTGGCCGCCTTCTTCGTAGCCGACGTAGCCGGGCGGCGCGCCGATGAGGCGGGAGACGGCGAAGCGTTCCATGTATTCGCTCATGTCGATGCGGATCATGTTGTCTTCGCTGTCAAAGAGCGACTCGGCCAGGGCGCGGGCGAGTTCGGTCTTGCCCACGCCGGTGGGGCCGAGGAAGATGAACGAGCCGATGGGGCGTTTGGGGTCCTTGATGCCGGCGCGGGCGCGGATGACAGCGTCGGCGACGAGTTGCACGGCTTCGTCCTGGCCGATCACGCGCTGATGCAGTACGGAGTCGAGCTTGAGCAGCTTCTCGCGCTCGCCTTCGACGAGGCGGGCGACGGGGATGCCGGTCCAGCGGGCGACGATCTGGGCGATCTCCTCTTCGGTGACTTCCTCGCGGACGAGGGGCGTGCCGGCGTCGCCATCGCGCCGGGCCGCGGAAGCGGCCTCGGCCTCGGCGAGTTTCTTTTGCAGCTCGGGAAGCTTGCCGTACTTCAACTCGGCGGCCTTGTCGAGGTTGTAGGACTGCTCGGCCTGCTCGATCTCGTGACGCAGCTGCTCGATCTGCTCGCGCAGCTTCTGCACGTCCTGCACGCCGCGCTTTTCCTGCTCCCACTGGGCACGCATCGCGTCGCCGCGGTTGCGCAGGTCGGCCAGCTCCTTGCGCAGCGTTTCGAGACGCTTCCTGCTCGCTTCGTCCTTCTCCTTCTTCAGCGCGGCTTCTTCGATCTCAAGCTGCATCACACGGCGGGTGATCTGGTCGAGTTCGGCCGGCATCGAGTCGATCTCCGTGCGGATCAGCGCGCACGCTTCGTCGACGAGGTCGATCGCCTTGTCCGGCAGAAACCGGTCGGTGATGTAGCGGTGGCTGAGCGTGGCGGCGGCGACGAGGGCGTTGTCCTGAATGGTCACGCCGTGGTGCACCTCGAACCGCTCGCGCAGGCCGCGCAGAATGCTCACCGTGTCCTCCACCGTCGGCTGGTCGACCATCACCGGCTGGAAGCGGCGCTCCAGCGCAGCGTCCTTCTCGATGTGCTGTCGGTATTCGTCCAGCGTGGTTGCGCCGATGCAGTGCAGCTCACCCCGCGCGAGCATAGGCTTGAGCATGTTGCCCGCGTCCATCGCCCCTTCCGCCTTGCCGGCGCCGACGATGGTGTGCATCTCGTCGATGAAGAGAATGATCTTGCCCTCGGCCTCCTTGATCTCGTTGAGCACGGCCTTGAGGCGTTCCTCAAACTCGCCGCGGTATTTCGCGCCGGCAATCAGCGAGCCCATGTCCAGGGCGAAGATGGTCTTGTCTTTGAGGCCTTCGGGCACGTCGCCGCGCACGACGCGCTGGGCGAGGCCTTCGACGATGGCGGTCTTGCCCACGCCTGGCTCGCCGATGAGCACGGGGTTGTTCTTGGTCTTGCGGGAGAGGATGCGGATGGTGCGGCGGATTTCCTCGTCGCGGCCGATGACCGGGTCCATCTTGCCGTCGCGCGCCAGTTGCACGAGGTCACGGCCGTAGCGTTCGAGGGCTTCGTAGGTAGCCTCGGGGTTGGCGCTGGTGACGCGCTGGTTGCCGCGCACCTTGGTGAGCAGGGCGAGGAAGACGTCGCGGTTGATGTTGTGCTTTTCGAGGATCTTCCGCGCCGCGCCGTCTCGTTCACCGAGCATGGCGAGGACGATGTGCTCGACGCTGACGTACTCGTCGCGGAGGCGTTTGGCTTCCTTCTCGGCCTGGGTGAAGATCGTGTTGAGGCGCTGGCTGACGTAGACCTTGCCCGGCTCGGCGCCGGGGCCGCGGACACTGGGGCGGTTGGTCAACTCGGTCTCGAGATCGCTGACGAGCACGCTGGTCTGCACGTCCATGCGCTGGAGCAGGCTGGGGATGAGGCCTTCGTCCTGTTGGACGAGGGCGAGCAGCAGGTGTTCGACGTCGATTTCCTGGTGGCCGAAGCGGGTGGCCTCAGCCTGGGCGGCGTGGACGGCTTCCTGGGTTTTCTGGGTCAGGCGGTTGAAGTCCATGGTCGTCACTCCCGGGCCCACGGATGGAATCCGTGGGCTTCTGTGCGGTTATTTTCTTGGGTTAAACTTGGACACCTCGGCGAGTTGCTCATAGAGCTTGCGTTCTTCGTCGTTGAGCGGGTGGGGCACGCGGATGAGCAGGCGGACGAACAGGTCGCCGCGCTCACCGGGTTTGGCTTTGCCCTTGGGCATGCCGCGTCCGCGAAGGCGGAGTTTCTGGGTCGACTGGGCGCCGGGCGGGATGGTGACGGTGACCGGGCCGTCGAAGGTTTTGAGGTCGACCTTCGCGCCCAGGGCGGCTTCGTGGGGGGCGATGTAGAGGTCGGTGGTCAGGTCGTGGCCGGCGAACTCGAAGCGGGGGTGGGGGGCGATCTTGATGCGCAGGACGATGTGCTCGCCCTTGAGCCGAACGCGTGAGCCGTCGACGGCGCCCTGGGGGATTTTGACTTCAAGTTTTTTCCGCTTGCCGCGGGGGTCGACGACTTCGATCTGCCGCTTGCCGCCATGGAACGCTTCGTCGAGGCTGACGGTGACCTCGACTTCCTGTTCGGCGGGTTGAGCCTGGCGGGCGTGGGCGCGCTGGTTCTGTTCGAAGAGGTCTTCAAACGAGGAACGTCCGCCGCGGCCGCCGGCCTGGCCGAAGAACATCTCGAAAAAGTCGCTGAACCCGCCGGGCCTGAACCCGCCGCCCGCGCCCGCTCCGCCGGGGCCGCCGAACTCGAAGCTCATGTTCTCGTAGCCCGGCGGCGGGCGGAACTCCTGCCCGTTTTTCCAGTTCTGCCCCAGCTCGTCATACTTCTTGCGCTTCTCGGAATCGCCCAGCACTTCATACGCTTCGCCGATCCGGGCGAACTTCTCGGCCGCGTTGGACGACTTGTTCACGTCCGGGTGGTACTGCCGCGCCAGCTTGCGGTAGGCGCGGCGGATCTCGTCCTGCGACGCGTCGCGCTTGACCCCGAGCGTGTCGTAATAGTCCTCAAACTTCACTGCCATGAACGGCCTCTTTCACTTGTGCCCCCGCCGGCCCAACCGGCGCAAGGCGACCCACTGAAACGGGAAAGCAAAGGGTGCGCCACAAACCATACCTGTAAACGACGCCTATAAAACCCCTTAGGGGGAACACCCCGCGTCCGCGACTGCCGTTCTGGCAGTGCCGGGCCTCGCGCCGTCCGGCCCCGGCGGGTGGGTGGTCCCGCCGCGGCCGCGGCGGGGGCGTCACCTGACCCCATGTTACACCTTCGCCTGCGTCCACCCGCCATGCAGGAACCGGCCGGCGAAGAGCAGGCCGCGGATGACCAGTTCGCCGCACAGCGCCAGCCAGACGCCGTACAGTCCCAGGCCCAGTACGACGCCCAGCGCCCACGCGGCCGGGAGGCGGATGGCGAACGTGCTGAAGTAGGTCATCGTCATAGCCACGGTCGTGTCGCCCGCCCCGCGCAGCGCCTGCGAGAAGATCAGGTACGTGCCGAAGAAAAGCTGCACCGGCCCGGCGAGGAAGATCAGCGGCGCGGCCAGTTCGTACAGCGCCGGCTCGGTCGGCGCGAGCATCCGCGCCAGCGTCTCGGGCGCGAGCATGAACAGCAGGCTCATCCCCAGCGACAGCGCCGCCCCGAACCCCCAGCACAGCCCGGCCGCCTGCCTGGCGCGATGCGGATCGCCCAGGCCGAGGTATTGCCCGGTGAGCGTGGCGGCGGCGGTGCCGATCGCCATGGCGGGCAGGAAGGCGAGCGACTCGACGCGGATGGCGATGATGTGCGCCCCCGGCGACGCCTCGGCGGGCAGCCGGCCGACGATCATCATCACCAGCGCATTGCCGATCCACATGCCGGAGGACTCGATCAGGCTCGGCACGCCGACGCGGACGATGCGCAGGGTGGTGTGACGGTGGGGGCGCAGGCGGTGGCGGTGAAGGCGGATGACACCGTTACCGCGCAGCAGGGCGGCGAGGATGAGCAGCGCGCCGACGACCCAGGCGACGGCCGTGCCGGTGGCGATGCCCGCCACGCCATGCCCGCCCAGCGGCGCCGGGCCGAACACCAGCAGCACGGAGACGCCGACGTTGACCGCGTTGACCAGCAGCATGGCCAGGAACGGCGTGCGCGTGTCGCCCGAGGCGCGCAGGCAGGCGGCGCCGATGAAGAGAACGGCGGCCATCGGCGCGGCGGCGGAGAAGATGCGAATGTAGACGGCGCACAGTTCCAGCGCTTCGCCCCGCAGGCCGAACACCTGGCCGATCGGATGCGCCGCCAGGAAGATCGCCCCACCCGTGAGCGTGCCCCAGACCAGGGCGAGCAGGATGGCCTGCCCCACCGCCGCGTGGGCGACCCGCTTGTGCTTGCCCCCCACCGCCCGGGCGACCAGGGCGCCGGCGCCGATGCCGATGGCCATGTGGAGCATGCCCAGCAGCCAGCCGATGTAGCCGGTCACCGCCACGGCATTGGTCGCCGCCACGCCCAGCCGGCCGGCCAGGGCGGTGTCGACAAACCCCACCGCCGAGTTGAGCATCTGCTCCATGAACGGCCAGAGCGCCAGCACCAGCACCTGCCCCGGCAGCGACAGCCCCGCCAGCTTGCCCGACAACTCGCGCCGCGCGCCCCCGGCCGCCGGCCCGGCGCCGGGCCCCGGCGCAGGCCGGCCGTTGCGCGGCGCCTGCGGCAGCGTCAGGTCGCCGACGCCGCTGTCACCGCTGGAAGATGGACGTTGGCGCGGCATGGCCGGGGCATGATACCCGCGGTCATCGGCCTGTCGCACCGCACCTTTGGCGCGAGACGCGCAACTCCCTTGGGCGTCAGGCGGACGCGACGGCCGTGGGCTGGGGGATGCCGAGGCGGATGTACTGCTCCGGCGGAGCGTCGCAGGCGTGCATCAGCGCGGCGGCCTGTTCGAGCAACCGCTGGTGCACGGCGTCATCCCGCAACGGCGTCTGCTGCTGCGGGTCGGCGTCGAGGTCGAACAGCAGGTGGTCGTCGGCGGCGCTGGCTTTGACCTTGGGCTTATTTGAGCCGGCGCGGCCGAGGCGGAGGGTGCGTTCACCTTTGGTGAAGGTGAAGGGGTCGGCGAGGGTGGCGTGAGCCAGCGTCTCGCGATCAACGTAGCCGCGCATGCGCGTGGGGACGAGCGTGTATTCGTAGAGCGGATCGTTGTTTTCGGTGACGGCCTGGTGGTAGCAGACGTGTCGGCCGTCGGTGATGTTCAGGCGGTTGCCGTGGTAGCCGAAGATGGCGGCGTCGCGGACGGGCTGGTCGCGTTCGACGACGGGGCCGAGGTCGTGGCCGAGCATGTCCGGCGTCGGCTGCTGGCCGAAGTAGCGCAGCAGTGTGGGTGCGAGGTCGAGGGCGGGCTGGACGAGGGCCTCGCGGCGCTGGCCGGCGGTGTCGAGTTGGCGGGGGTCGTAGAGGAAGAAGGGGGTGTGGCTGACTTCTTCGTAGAGGGGCATCCAGTTTTTCGCCCAGCAGTTGTGTTCGCCGAGCAGGAAGCCGTGGTCGGTCCAGACGATGAGCAGGGTGTCGTCCCACAGATTGTGGCGGTCCATGCGGTCGAGCACGTCGCCGAGGCTGGCGTCGCACTTGCTGACCAGCGCGGCATAGTTGCGGCGGACGGCCTCGACCTGCTCGGGCGTTTCGCTCACCTCCCGGTAGCCGGGCCAGTCGAACAGCGGGCCGGTGTAATCGTTGGGATAGAGGTCCTGGTACTTGCGATGGCTGACGAACGGCTCGTGAGGGTCGAAGCATTCGATCTGCACAAACCAGTTGTCCTGGTCGGCGTTGCGGTCGAGGAAGTCGCAGCCAGCGTCGAGGGTGAGCGACTGGGGCAGGTCCTGCTCGCGCTGCTGGAACTGGCGGTTGATCCAGTCTTCGCGCCGGCCCTTGGGGTTGAGGTTCTCGGGGATGGGCGGGTCGGCGATCTGGCCGACGTGGGGGTCGCCCTCCTGGCCGCGGAAGAACTGCCAGGAGTTGTAGCGGTTGTGGTAGGTGCAGCCGCCGTCTTCGAAGTAGTGGTAGTGGTCGGTGACGAGGTGGCTGTAGATGCCGGCCTTGCTGAGCATCTGCGGCATGGAGTCGTCGAACGGTTCGAGCGGGCCCCAGCCGCGATGGAGGAAGTTGGGCCGGCTTGTGTGCAGATCGCGCCGCGCGGGCATGCAGGGCATGGAGCAGACGTAACTGCGGTCGAAGGTGACCGAGCGTTGGGCCAGGCGGCGGAAGTTGGGGGCGTGCACCGGGGTCTGCTCGTTGTAGGGCGGGAGCAGGTGGCGGTTGAGCGAGTCGAACATGAGCATGATGGCACGCATGGGGGGCTCCATGGGGGCGGGGCGACCCACGGCTGGACGCCGTCGGCTTCCGGGGGGTGTTACTCGTTGTCTTCGGTGGTGTCGTCGTCTTCGTCGTTGTTGCGGTTGCCGAGGATGTTGCCGAGGCCCTCGCGGACGGCGCCGCCGACGCCTTCGTCGCCGGCGATCTCGTCCAGGACGTTGGAGACGCCGTCGCCGACCGCTTCGATGCCGAACCCGCCGAGCTCACCGAGCCCGGAAAGGCCGGTCTTGAGACCGCCGGCGATGGCGTCGGGGAGTTGGCCGGCGCCCTGCTCGATGACGGCCTGCATCACCGCCTGCATGATCGTGCCGCTGAGTTGGCTCAGCAGCACGCCTTGGTCGGTGTCGGAGCCGACGTCGGTGAGGCGGATGTCGTCGAGGGCGAGCGTGATGGCGCGCGGTTCGCCGATCGAGGGCAGCAGCGCGGCATGGACGACGATGTCGGAGATGACGACTTCGCGGATGATGTACTTGCGGCCGTCGTCGGGCTGCTCTTCGGGCGGGCCCTGGAGCTTTTCGAGGTTTTCGAGGATGACGTCGTAGTTGCTCCGGCCGTCGCGGCGTTCGAGGTGGATGTCGACGCCACTGAGGTGGAGGCGGGGCACTTCGACCTCGTCGCGCATCAGCGAGCGGAGGGTGACGGCGACGTCGCCCTCGTCGAGTTGCATGAAGTGCGGCGACTGGAAGCCTTCGGGATTGCCGATTTCGAGGTTCGTCAACTTCAATTCGCCCCGGCGGATCGAGAGGTCGGCGCCGTCGAGGCTGGCTGAGGTGCCGGTGGCGTAGGCCGTGCCGCTTTCGATGCCGCGGCGGGCGAGGGTGTCGATCGCGAAAAAGGCGATGACGCCCACGATCACCACGATGACGATGAGGCCGACGACGATGGACAGCAGCTTCTTCATGGACGGTTTCCCCTTCTGGCTCGAATGAGCCGACGGCTGTCACTATATCATGGCGCGGCGGGGAGGCCCACGGCTGGGAGTCGTGGGCATTGGGAATGTCGAATCGTGATGGGACTGTGATGGCGTTGGATGAGCACTACATGGCGGAGGCGATCGGCTTGGCCGAGCGGGGGCGGGGGCACGTCGAGCCGAACCCGATGGTGGGAGCGGTGATCGTGCGCGACGGGCGGGTGATCGGCCGGGGCTGGCACGGGCGGTTCGGCGGACCGCATGCGGAAATCGAAGCACTCAACGACGCCCGGCGGCAGGGGCATGGTGTGGCGGGGGCGACGATGTACGTCACGCTCGAGCCTTGTTCGCACCACGGCAAGACGCCGCCTTGCACCGACGCGCTGCTGGCCGGTCAACTGAAGCGGGTGGTGGTGGCGATGGTCGATCCGTTTCCGCAGGTGGCCGGGGCGGGCGTGCGGGCGCTGCGCGAAGCGGGGGTGGCGGTGGACGTGGGCACGGGCGAGCAGGCGGCGCACCGGCTGAATGAGCCGTACGTCAAGCGGGTGACGACCGGGCTGCCGTGGGTGATGCTTAAGTGGGCGCAGACGCTGGACGGGCGCATCGCCACGGCGGGCGGCGACAGCCAGTGGATTTCCAACGAAGCGTCACGCCGACGGGTGCACGAATGGCGGGCGTCGGTCGACGCGATCATGGTGGGCGTGGGCACGGTGCTGGCCGACGACCCGCGGTTGACCGCGCGGGACGTGGCGCTGCGTCGGCCGGCACGGCGGGTGGTGATCGACCCGACGCTGCGCATGCCCGGGACGGCGGCGCTGGCGACGGCGTCGCCCGAGAGCGTGACGCTGGCGGTGGACGCGGCGCTGCTGGCGGCGCGGGGCGAGCGGGTGCGGGCGTGGGAGGCGAAGCGGGTGTCGCTGGTCGGGCTGCCTCGGCTGGCCGGTGATGAGGGTGTGGCATCCGGGTCGGCGCTGGACCTGCGGCCGTTGCTGGCGCACCTGGTCGAGCGGTATACGGCGACGAACGTGCTGGTGGAAGGCGGCGCGACGCTGGCGGGCGCGCTGCTGGGGCAGGGGCTGGCGGACCAGGTTTTGGCGTTTGTCGCGCCGAAGCTGGCGGGCGATGCATCGGCGCTGGGGGCAGTGCGCGGCCGACGGCTGGCGCGGATGGCCCAGACGCAGGCGCTGACGCTGCGGTCGGTCGAGGCGATCGAGGACGATGTGTTGTTGGACTACCGGGTGAAGCCCACGGCTTGAAGCCGCGGGCTTCGGCGCCAGTGCATGCAGTGTGTCAACTTGTGGCGGCGCGTTGGAAGACACCGGCCTGGCGCGGCAGAGTGGCGGGGGTGGCGGAGAGCTTGACGTCGAGGTTGGGGATGAGCGTGAGCACGGCGTCGGCGATCTCGGCGTCGGTGGCCTGCGCGGTGTTGAAGGTGGCGGTGAAGCTTTCGGCGCGGAGCGTTTCCGAAGGCCAGTACCGTTTGAAGAACGCTTCGCGGTTGCGATCGATGGTGCGGACCTGCTCGGCGGCGGCGTCGCGGGAGACGTTGAGCAGGCGGCGCATGTGGTCGATGCGATCTTCAAGCGGGGCGACGAGGTGGATGTGCACGCCCAAGGGCATGTCGCGGGTGATGAACACGCCGCCGCGGCCGACGATGATGACCCGGCCGCGCAGGGCCAAGGCGCGGATGGTCTTGGCGGTCTTGCGGTAGGCGCGGAACTCGGTGGCGTTGCTGGTGAGGATGTCGGCGAACAGCTCTTCGAGCCAGGAGCGCGACTGCTCGCCGAGGCCGTCGACCAGCCGGCCGAAGACCTTGTCGTCGCCGGCGACCATCTCGACCAGCTCCTTGTCGACGCCGGTCCATGCCAGTGCATCGGGCGCGGGGTCGAAGGCACTGAGGCGTTCGAGAAGTCTTTCCTGCAAGGTATGCCCGCCCGCCCCGGCCTGCCGGCTGATGGTGATGAACGGGCGTGGGCCGGCGGCCTGATCCGCTTCGTGGCGCGAGCCGGCGGCGAGGGCGCCGATGATGGACTGGAATCGTGTCATGGTTGTCTCACTCGGGGTCGTGTCGACGGCTTGGGTTGCGTGCCTTCATTGTAGTACGCCATCACACGGCCGCCTATCGAAACCGGCGAACGATCAAGAGGCTGCACGCCCTTGCCAAAGGGAGGGGCGTGCAGCCGGTCAGCGGGGCAGGTGGCCTTGAAGGATCATGTCCCGATCGGGCTCGCCGGTGGCGTCGGCGTCGTCGTAGCTGACGCCGGCACGAGCGATGGTGCCGACGTCTTCGGGCACGCCGAACTGGAGGTGCGCGACGCCGGCGTCATCGAGATCGAACGTGCCGGCGGGCACGACCCGGTCGTCATCGGTGATCAGCCAGAGGCGGTAAGCCTTGCCTTCTTCCGGCTCCGCGAGATGGCTGGCGAAGAAGTGGCAGGTGTTGCGTTCTTCGTCCCAGAGCAGTCGCGCGACGGCCTCGCCGTAGCGGGCGTCTTCGCCGTTGTGCAGCGGGATCAACTGCAGCGCCGACGAGTGGAGCGCGTCGACGATGTTGGTCGTGCCTTCGACGAGGCTGTCCATCTGCTGGATCTGCGTGTCACGCTGCTCGACGAGCTCGTCGGCGTTGACAAGCTGCTGTTCGAGCTGGCGGATGTGATCGCGCTGCTCCGCCAGCAGCAGGGAAAACACGCCCGCCGTCGCCGCCACAGCCAGACCGGCGGCCGCGGCGAGCGGGACGATCCGCCCCAGCACGGCCTGCCATGCCGAGGCGCCACCGGCGGCGTCTGGCGCCGCGGCGGTCTGGCGGGACGCCGGCGTGACGTCTTCGCCCGTCCGCAGACGCTCCTGCAACCGGCGCCTGGCCGTGGCGGGCGGCTCGACAGGCTCCAGCGCCAGCGGCAGGCTGGCCAGGACCGCCTCGGCCTCGGCGCGGACGGCGGCACAGGCCGGGCAGCCGGTCGCCAGATGCGCCTCAAGGTCGCGCCGCGCACCATCGTCCAGCACCTCGGCGAGGTAGAACAGAATCTGGTCGCGATAATCCGCGTGGCAGCTCATGCTGGCTCGTCTCCGGAAGCAGTACGCAGCGTGTCCCGCAGTCGGATGAGCCCGAGGCGGATGCGCGTCTTGATCGTGCCCAGGGGCGTTTTCAGCCGGTCGGCGATCTGCTGGTGGCTGAGCCCTTCGAAGAAGGCCAGTTCCACCACTTCCCGCTGGGCAGGCGAGAGCACCTGCATCGCTTCTTGCACCTGCTCGCGCCGCTCGCTCAGCCAGGCCGTCTCCGCGGGGCCGGCGGCGTCGCTGCCGCGGTCGTCCACGTCCATGGCCGTCGCCGCGTTGCCCGACCGGCCGCGGGCGGCTCGGGCGCGGTGGTGGTCGATCGCCCGGCTGCGTGCCAGCATCATCAGGTAGGTCGACAGCGTTCCGCGGCCGCCATCGAACCGGGCCGGCTGCGCCCACAGCTCCCAGAAAATGTCCACCAGCGCCTCTTCCGCATCGCTTTCGTTCCGCAACACCCGCAGGCAGATGGCGTACACCGCCTGCCGGTAACGCTCGAACAGCGTCTCCAGCGCCGCGTCCTCACGCCGAACGATCCGCTGCATCAACTGCTGGTCCGTCAATTCGCCGTGGGGGTCGCCGTTGGCATTGCCCTGGGCTTTCGTGGGCGGCGTTTGCCCGGCAGGGAGCCGGGCGGGATCGCGGACGTCATGCCGGCCGTTGTCCGCAGTCACGGGTTCCCGCATCTGCTTCGAGTTTGCATCCTGAATTGTCATGCACCCTCGATGACCTGCGCAAAACGCAACGCGGCAAGCGGAAACGCCCCTCGCCCGCAAGCGGTTTTACTTGGACCGGTCGCGGATTTCAAGCATGATCCGCTCGACGAACGCGCCCCGGCCCATCGCGCCGAGGTCGCCTTCGCTGCGATGGCGCACGCTCACCGTGCCCGCTTCCTGATCCTTGCCGCCGACGACCAGCATGTAAGGCACCTTCGCGTCCTGGGCAACCTTGATCTTCGCGTTCAGCCGATCGTTCGACTCATCCAGCGTCACACGCACGCCGGCGGCCTTCAACTCGTCGGTCACCTGCTGCGCGTAGTCGGCGAACTTCTCGCTCACCGCCAGCACGCGCGCCTGCTCCGGCGCCAGCCAGGTCGGGAATGCGCCGTTGAAATGTTCGATCAGCACGCCCACGAACCGCTCCATCGAGCCGAACGGAGCGCGGTGGATCATCACCGGCCGATGCGGCTTGTTGTCCGCGCCGACGTAGGTGAGGTCGAAGCGATTGGGCAACTGGTAGTCCACCTGCACCGTGCCAAGCTGCCACTCCCGGCCGATGACGTCGCGCACCACGAAGTCGATCTTGGGCCCGTAAAACGCCGCCTCCCCCGGCTCGGTGGTGAACGGCGCCCCCAACCCCTCGGCCGCACGCTTGCACGCCGCCTCGGCCTTGTCCCATTGCGCCGGCTCGCCGACGTACTTCGTGCCGTCCGGATCGCGCAGGCCGACGCGCACGCGGTAATCGTCCATGCCCAGCGTGGCGAAGACGATCTTCACCAGCTCCAGGCAGCCCGCCACTTCCGCGTCGAGCTGGTCTTCGGTGACGAACAGGTGAGCGTCGTCCTGCGTGAAGCCGCGCACGCGGGTCATGCCGCCGATCTCGCCCGACTGCTCCCAGCGGTAGACCGTGCCGAATTCGGCGAGGCGGATGGGCAGGTCGCGGTAGCTGTGCGGCTCGGAGTCGAAAATCTTGATGTGGAACGGGCAGTTCATCGGCTTGAGCAGATAGCCTTCGATGTCGCCCTCGCGCATGCTCGCCGAGAGCTGCGCGCAGGTGCAGCCCTCGTCGGCGAGGTGCCTGAGGTGCTCGTGGTGGATCATCGGCGGGTACTGGCTGTCCTGGTAATACGGAAAGTGCCCGCTGGTTTTGAACAGCTCCAGCTTGCCGATGTGCGGCGTGAAGACCTGGCTGTAGCCTTGCCGACGCAGGTGTTCGCCGATGAATTTCTGAAGCTCGTCGCGCACGATCGCGCCCTTGGGCTTCCAGAGGATCAGCCCCTGGCCGACCGTTTCGTCGACGGTGAACAGGCCGAGGCGCTGGCCGAGCACGCGGTGGTCGCGTTGCTTGGCTTGTTCGAGTTGTTCGAGGTGGGCTTCGAGGTCCGCTTCGGAGAAGAAGGCCGTGCCGTAGACGCGCTGGAACTTGTCGCTGGTGACGTCGCCATGCCAGTGCGACTGGGCGATGCTGGTGACCTTGAACGCACCAATGACGCCCGTGCGCGGGACGTGCGGGCCCATGCAGAGGTCTTCCCATTGGTCGACGGCCACCGCGCTGGGGTTGGAAGCCCACGGCGTCACGCCGTGGGCTTCGCCCGTGACATACCACGACAAACAAGGCGACCCGGCTTCGATCGCGCGCTCGGCGTTGTCGAGCTTGTACTTGTTGCCTTCCTCGTTCAGTTTCGCCATGCCCACGCTCGGCGGCAGCTCGTAGCGCGTGAACGGCCGATCCTCGGCGACGATCTTTTTCATCTCTGCTTCGATCTTGGGAAAGTCGTCGGCGGAGATGGGGGTACCCAGCGCGATGTCGTAATAGAAGCCGGTCTCCAACGGCGGGCCGTAGGCGAGTTGGGCGTCGGGCCAGAGGCGTTGGATCGCCTCGGCCATGACGTGGGCGGTAGAGTGGCGGAGCAGGTAGAGAGCGTCGCGCGCGTGCTGGTCGTCGCGGAACTTGGAGCGTCCCTGCTTGTCCTGGCGTGGGGCAGTGACGATCTCCAGCTTCGCATCGTGGGTGACGGGGCGATCGAGGTCGACCAGCGTGCCGTCGACTTTCGCGCCGATGGCCGCCTTCGCCAGCCCGGCCCCGATGGAGCCGGCGACCTCGCGAGCGGTGGTCGGGCCGTCATACGGTTTTTCGCTGCCGTCGGGCAGAATAATCTTCATGGCATCAATCTCCGTCAAAACGACGGTTATATCAGATGGACCTGTCTTTAGCCGCGCAGCGGAGCGCGCTCCGCTGCGCGGCGCGGCTAATTGAGAAGTCAGCACGTCACCGGGTTCCCGCGAACAGGCTGTCCACGTCTTCATGACCCAGGCGTTCGAGCATCGACCGCAGCACCGCCTGCTCCACCGTCACCGTCCGCACCGCCGCCGCCTCCACGTCCACCGCCTCGCCCGCCGCGGCGTCAAACACCTGCCGCTCCACGCCGACGAGCCGCTCCGCCTGTCCCCGCAGCGTCCGCCGCACCCCTTCTGGCAGATCGTCCTGCGCCGCCAGCGCGTCGTTCATCTGTGCCGCCACTGCCGATGCCGACGGCTCGCCCGCCGCCAGCCGGTCGCGCAGATCGCGCATCCGCCCCACCAACCGCAGCCCCTGCTGCTCCGGCAGCCGGTCGATCAGGGCCTTGCGAAACGCCATCGCATCGTCGTTGCCCGGCATCGTCACCGGCCGCTCGACCGCCATCGCCTCGGCCACCTGACGCAGCCGCACCACGTCCGCCTGGCTGGTCTGCACATTGAGCGTGACGTACCGGCGGTCGTGCGAGACATGGCCCTGCACGTCCAGCACGCCGCCTTCGTTGACCACCGACAGCGTCGGCCGCATCGGCGCCGTCGCCGGGCCGGGCAGTCGGCGGATCGTGGGCAGCGCCGCGATCAACCGCAGTGACTCGGCCCGGCTCAGTTCGCTCAGCGCGTCGGCGGGCAGCGCTTCGAGCAGGTGGCGGCGAAGGTAGCCGTCCAGTTGCGGATCGCGATGCTGACGCCGGGCGAGCGTGGCGATCACCTCCCGGCGGTCAAAGTCGCGCGGCGCCGCGCTGCCGGGGCTCGCCGTCACCGCCGCCGGCCGCTCGGGCAGCGTGCCGTGCCGCCGATAGTCCGGCTCCACCTCGTCGCGCATCGCCTGCACCAGTGCCGCGGCCGTGTTCGCCTCGCCCGCCAACACCGGGCCGGGCAAGACCCAGGCGATCGACATCACAACGGTCAGAGGGACGAGTCGGTGCATCATCGGCTTGCTCCAGTTGCCTCATTCTACTCGCCGATCACCTTCTTCCGCCGCAGGATGTGATGGTAATGCTGGGCGAAGCGGTGGGCCTCGTCGCGGATGGCCTGGCAGAGCTTCAGGCCCGCGTTCTCCCGGCCAAGGCGGATGGGCTCGGCCTTTTGCTCCGTGTAAATCAGCTCTTCCTTCTTCGCCAGGGCGATCACCTTCGGCGGTTGCACGTCCAATTGGTCGAACGCCTCCCGCGCCGCGTGCAACTGGCCCAGGCCGCCGTCGATCACGATCAGGTCCGGGTACAGCTCGTGCCCCTGCCCCGCTTCGCGATACCGCCGGCTGACCACTTCGCGGATGCTCGCATAGTCGTCGTTGCCGCCTTCAACGCTCTTGATCTTGTACCGCCGGTAGAGGTTCTTCAGCGGTCGGCCGTCGATGAACGCGACCTTCGAGCCCACCGTTTCGCCGCCTTGCAAATGGGCGATGTCGATGCACTCGATATTCCGCACCGGCTCGTCCAGGCCCAGCGTCTTACGCAGCGACTCCAGCCCCTTGCCCGGGTCCGCCACGAAGCTCTCGGCCTCGGGCTGCCATTGCTGGCCCTTCTTCCCCCGCTCGTCGAGCTTCTCGATCGCCTTGATCTGATCGCGCAGCACCGCCGCCCGCTCGAACTTCAACGCCTGGCTGGCCTCTTCCATCTCCTGCCGCATCTCGCGCAGCATCACCGACCGCTTGCTCTCCAGGAAACGGATGAACCGGTCGATGTCTTCACGGTAGGCCTGCTTGCTGATCTTCGCGGCGCACGGGGCGGTGCACTGCTTGATCGGGTGCAGCAGGCAGGGGCGGAAGTAGGCCCGGCCGTCCTGCTTCGGGTCGCCGTCGTGGATTTCCAGGTGACAGGTGCGGAACTTGAACACCCGCTGGAGCAGTTGCACCGCCTCGCGCAGCGCGCCGCTGGAGGTGAACGGTCCGAGGAGCTTGGCGCCCTTGAAGGCGGGGTTGCCTGGCTCGCGGGTGATGTAGACGCCGGGGAAGTCGTCGCGCGTGGTGATGACGAGGTAGGGGTAGGTCTTGTCGTCGGTGAGGCGGGCGTTGAAGCGGGGGTGGATGTCCTTGATCAGCCGGTTCTCGGTGAGCAGGGCCTCCCATTCGCCTTCGCATTCGATGGTGTCGAAGTCGTCGACGACGCTGAGCATGCCCTGCTTCTTCGGGCCGAGGTCGGCGGAGGGGATGAAGTAGCTGCTGACCCGGTTGGGCAGGACGGCCGCCTTGCCGACGTAGATCACCCGGCCCTGAGCGTCCTTCATCAGATAGACGCCGGCCACTTTGGGCAGCTTGCGGGCCTTGGCGAGCAGGGCGTCGAGCTTGTCGCGTGGCGTGCTCATGCAGGGGACATTCTAGGCTGGGGTTGACGCAGTCGCCCCTTGCGGGGGCGGTAAGTCTCATCCGAACTTCCCTCCCTTTGGGAGGGGTTGGGGGAGGGGATCACCGGATGCCTTGAAGTTACGTCCGTGCCGGTGACGCAAGGTGGCCGGAGGCACCCTCCCCCGGCCCCTCCCGGAGGGAGGGGAGTTGAACCCCTTTCCGCCACTGGTATCATCTTCTTCATGTCTTCGGAAACCGCCCACGAATCGCCAGTCGTCTTCGGACGCGATGCCGAGCAGGCGTCGGGTCTGACGCGCACCAACCGGCCGAGCCCGCCTTTCCGCGCCTGATCGCCAGGCCGTCGGCCGCGCCCACCCTTCCATCCCGCAATCGTTCTACGCGCCCGCTTCACGGGCGAAGCTCGCACACGCACCCCCTACGGGAATCCTCACCATGGCCACCACGAAAAAAACCACCAGGAAGAAGACCACCCGCACCGCCTCCGCCAACCGCGAAGTGTTGCTGCTCGCCAACGGCGACCTGCGCCTCAGCGCCAACCAGAACTGCTGGGCCGCCCAGCAGGCGATGGAGCAGACGCTCACGCAGGCCATCGAAGCCCAGGGCTACACCCTCCGCCGGGCCCACCCTTACAAGACAGACGAGAAGCACGGCTTCATCGGCTCGCAGAAAGAGGGCATGGAGGTCTTCCGCAACTTCTCCGACGCCGACCGCAAAAAGCCGCTGATCGTCGCCGAGGCGGTCTGGCAATACTCCCATCACATCCTGCACGGCCTGCTCAGCCACGAAGGGCCGATCCTCACCGTCGCCAACTGGTCCGGCACCTGGCCGGGGCTGGTGGGCATGCTCAACCTCAACGGCTCGCTCACCAAGGCCGGCGTGAACTACACCAGCCTCTGGAGCGAAGACTTCACCGACACCTACTTCACCAGCCGGCTCAAAAAATGGCTCGCCACCGGCAAGGCCAGCCACTCCACGCCCCACGTCCACAAGCTCGCCAAGGTCAAGCTCCCCGCCAAGGCCCGCAAGGCCGGCGAACAACTCGCCAAAGAACTCCAGGACCGCAAGGCCATCCTCGGCGTCTTCGACGAAGGGTGCATGGGCATGTTCAACGCCATCATCCCCGACCACCTGCTCAACCCCACCGGCATCTTCAAAGAACGCCTCAGCCAGAGCGCGCTCTACTACGAGACCACGCAGGTCTCCGACCGCGAGGCCGACGACGTCCGCTGGTGGATGGGCGAGCAGGGCATGACCTTCCACACCGGCCCGAACCACGCCACGGACCTGACCGACGAGCAGATCCGCCTCCAGTGCAAGATGTATATCGCCGCGCTGCGCATCGCCGACGACTTCGGCTGCGACACCATCGGCATCCAGTACCAGCAGGGCCTGAAGGACCTGCTGCCCGCCTCCGACCTGGTCGAGGGGATGCTCAACAACAGCGCCCGCCCGCCCGTGCTCAGCCGTGACGGCTCGCGCGAGCTGTACGCCGGCGAGCCGCTGCCGCACTTCAACGAGGTGGACGAATGTGCCGGCCTCGACGGGCTGATGACCTACCGCGTGCACAAGGCCCTCGGCCAGCCGGTGGAAAACACGCTGCACGACCTGCGCTGGGGCGACGCCGACCGCTCGGGCACGGTGGACGACTATGTCTGGGTGTTCCTGATCTCCGGCAGCGCGCCGCCGGCGCATCACATCGGCGGCTGGGCGGGCAGCGACGGGCACCGGCAGCCGGCGATGTACTTCCCCAACGGCGGGTCGACGCTGCGCGGCATTGCCAAGCCGGGCGAGATCGTCTGGTCGCGCGTGTATGTCGAGGGCGGCAAGTTGAAGATGGACCTCGGCCGGGCGGGCGTGGTGGAACTGCCCGCCGAGGAGACCGAGCGGCGATGGCAGGAGACGACGCCGCAGTGGCCGATCATGCATGCGGTGACGTACGGCGTGTCGCGGGATCAGATGATGGCCCGTCACAAGGCGAACCACATCCAGTGCGTCTACGCCAACAGCGCCAAGGAGGCGGACGAGGCGATGTTCACCAAGGCCGCGATGGCCGAGGCGCTGGGCATGGAGGTGGCGATCTGCGGCACGGACAAGAAGGGAAAGGCGTGGGGGTGAGGAGGATTGACCGCTGATTGCTGATTTGGAAAAGCGAAGCCCGTCACCATTTGCGGTGGCGGGCTTTTTTCGTGGGTCGAACTTTTGTGGCACGGAAGCCCACGGATTCAATCCGTGGGCTTCGGGGGCGAACGGTTTTCAGTCTTTGGTGGAGAGGCCGGCTTCGCGGTAGAGGGCCTGGACCTCGGCGGCGTCGAGGGTGCGCCATTGGCCGGCGGCGAGGCCCTTGAGTTGCAGCGGGCCGATGGCGAGGCGTTTGAGTCGGCGGACCTTGTAGCCGAGGCGGGCGAGCAGCCGGCGGATTTCGCGGTTCTGGCCTTCGCGGAGGGTGATGCCGAGGGTGGTGCGGTCGCCGCGGGTGCGGTCGCGTTCGTAGCCGAGGATGCTGACCTTTTCGACGCTAGCACGTTTGGCGCGGGCGGCGGAGCCGGGCTTACTGGCGTCGGCGGGTGCGAGGACGAGGCCCTTGCGGAGCCTGGCGAGGTCGGTCTGGTCGAGCTTGCCGCGGACGGAGACGCGGTACTGCTTGGTCACGCCGTAGCGGGGATGAGTGAGGCGGTTGGCCAGTTCGCCGTCGTCGGTGAGCAGGATCAGCCCGGTGGAGTCGGCATCGAGCCGGCCGACGGGAAACAGGCGTGCCCGGCCGGGGAGCTTGACGAGGTCGAGGACGGTGTCGCGTTGCTCGGGATCGTCGGTGGTGGAGATGACGTGGCGGGGCTTGTGGAGCATGACGTAGGCGTGACGGGCGGTGCGTCGGCCGGCCTTGCGGGGGCGGGGCAGTTCCTGGCCGTCGACGTCGATGCGGTCGTGGGCGGGGTCGACCCAGGCGGGCAGGGCGCGGACGGGTTGGCCGTTGACGCGGACGCGGCCGGCCTCGACGAGGGCTTCGCAGTCGCGGCGGGAGGCGACACCGGCCTCGGCCATGGCCTTTTGCAGGCGGATGCCACGGTCGGCGTCGCGCAGCTCGGCGGGGACGTCGGCGTTGGCACGGTCGGATTTCGAGCGTCGGTCGGGCATGGGCGTTCACCTGTGGGTCGAGCCGTGAGCCGTCAGCTATCAGCCAGCGAGAGGCCGAAGGGGCGGGACATTCTGGCTAACGGCTGAAAGCAGACGGATAACGGCTTCCTTAAAGCATACGCGAGATTCGCCCGGACCATCGACCGGCTTTTTCACACTTTGCCGGCCGGTTTGGGCGGGCCCCGGTTGACAACCGCAATGCGGTGCAGTAATTAGTGTTGGACCTTGGAGTCGGCTGTCTGTCCGGCTCAGAGACATTCTGGTTTTTTGACGCCTCTGACACCTCCGTTGGAGAGGACACTCCCTTGAGCATGCTTACCAAGGCGTTCGTGGTACTCGTCACTGTCCTGGCGATCCTTCTGGTTGCCCTCACGGTGTCGTCCGTGGCCCGGTACGAAGATCTGAATGCGCAACTGGCCGAGATGCGGTCTTCGCGCGACCAGGCGATGAGCACCGCCAACCTTCGCGAGTCGGATCTGGCCGAGACGACCAACCGGTTCGACCAGGAACTGGCCGACCGCGAGGATCAGATCCGCGAATTGACCGACCGGATCACGGCCTTGTCGTCGCAATACGCCGAGGCCCGCGACGCGGCGGCCGAGGCACGATCGGATCTGGAGACGTGGGAAGCGTCGCTGGCCCGGCTGACGGCGGCCGAGGCGCTGACGCAGGAGATGAACAAGTCGCTGACCAGCGAGCTGGAGCGTCGGCGTGAAGAGTCGGTGCAGTTGCAGACGCGCCTGGTCGAGTCCGCCAGCCGGATCGCCGAGCTGAGCACGCAGTCGGACAGCCTGGAGCGCCAGGTTCGCCGGTTCCGCGAGCAGATGCAGGCGATGAACGCCGCCAACGAAGAGATGTTAGACGAGATCGCCTCGCTGCCGCCGGAGGTGCGCCGGATGCTCGACCGCGAAAGCGAAGGCCAGACCGGCGGCGTCACGCCCGCCCAGCCGATCGCCGGCCAGATCGTGCAGCTTGAGCGCGAGGGCCAGGACGTGTTCGCCCAGGTCAACGTCGGCAGCAACGACGGTGTGGCCGAGCGGATGGAGTTCATGGTGCATCGCGACGATCAGTACCTCGGCAAGCTGGTGATCGACTCGGTCGAGTCCGACGCCGCGGTGGGCCACATGACGCTGATCCAGGATGACGTGCAGACGGGCGATGCGATTTTCGCCGGCCGGCTGTGAGCGAGTCGGCCCGGCCGCATCGCAGCGGATGACTTTGACGAGATCTGAAACCAGGGACGTGGTGGATCGCCGGTCCCGGGAGTGTGCAACATGGCGGACATGAGCGGATCGCGGCTGAGTACGGTGGGCAACAACGTCTACACGGTGTTGCTGGCGGTGGCGTTCGTGGCCCTGCTGCTGGGCGTGGGCTTCGTCTGGTACCGGTATGCGGAGTTGTTCGAGACGGCCAACCCGTTCTCCGTGTCGCAGACGACGCTCGAAGCCGCCCGCCTCGCCTTCCTCGCCTGAGCGCGTGCGTGAACCCACCGGGCCATGGCCGACAGGGCCGCGGTGTCTTGCGGAAACGTGAGGCGTACGGCATCCGAATCGCGGTCCTTCCGGGCGGCGCGGTCGGGTGAAACGGGTTCCCTCCACGCCGGCGCGTAGAAAAAGCGCGCCTTTCGCGGCAAAAGTCAAGGTCAATCGGGTGTTATCACCGATCAGGGAGTAGAGACGCGCTGCGGCGCGTTCGTTTCGCTGTGGTGCGCGTGCCGGTATCGGCCGCTCTGGTGCTGCGACGGGCAGCCCGGTTGACCAGATCATTCACAACCTTCGCGTCGCAGGCGATTGCCGGCATTCGCAGAAAGGGCTCGAGGCTTGTTCCTCGATAACGTCTTAAGCTGGTTCAGCGTCGACATGGGCATCGACCTTGGCACGTGCAACACGCTGGTGTGCGTGCGGGGCGAGGGCATCGTGTTGAACGAACCCAGCGTCGTCGCGGTTAAAAAAGGTACGAACCAGGTCCTGGACAACGGCAATGCCGTGGGCTGGGTCGCCAAGGAAATGCTGGGCAAGACGCCCGGCAGCATCACCGCCATCCGCCCGCTCAAGGATGGCGTGATCTCCGACTTCGAGATCACCGAGGCGATGCTGGGCTACTTCATCCGCAAGGTCAACGGCAAACGGCCGTTCGTCAAGCCGCGCGTGGTCATCGCCGTGCCCAGCGGCATCACGGCGGTCGAAAAGCGGGCGGTGCTCGACTCCGCCGAGCGGGCCGGGGCGCGGCGGGTCTATCTCGTCGAAGAGCCGATGGCCGCCGGCATCGGCGCCAACCTGCCCATCGTCGAAGCCACCGCCAGCATGATCGTGGACATCGGCGGCGGCACGACGGAAGTCGCCATCATGTCGCTGGCGGACATCGCCCAGTGCGAGTCGGTGCGCGTGGCGGGTGACGACCTCGACGAGTCGATCATCAACCACATGAAGAAGGCCTACAACCTGATGATCGGCGAGCAGACCGCCGAGAAGATCAAGAAGGAAATCGGCACCGCCGTCCCGATGGGCGACGAGCAGTCGATGGAAGTGCGCGGGCGGGACATGATCTCCGGCCTGCCGCGCAAGACGGTGGTTACCAGCGAAGAAATTCGCGAAGCGTTGCAGGAACCGCTGTCGGCGATCATCGAAACGGTCACCCGCACGCTCGAACGCGCCGAGCCGGAACTCGCCGCCGATCTGGTCGACAACGGCATCGTGCTCGCCGGCGGCGGGGCGCTGCTGCGCGGGATCGACAAGGTCATCTCCAATGCGACCGGCCTGGACTGCCGCGTCGCCGAAGACCCGCTCACCTGCGTCGCTCGTGGCACGGCCATCTACCTCGAACACATCGAGGAATGGAAGCACACCATGGAAAGCGACATGGACGACTCGTAAGCGAATGGCAAATGACAAAATTCAAATGACAAATAGAAGGAGCGAATCGCCGCTCTGCTCATTTGCCATTTGAACTTTGTCATTTGAATTTTGTCACACCTGGCATTCCCATGCGTCGTTCCCTTGTCACCCCTCGCCGCGGCCTTGTGCTGGTGGCCCTGCTGCTGCTGCTTGCCAGCGTGCTGCCGGGCCGGGCGGTGTCGTGGCTGGGCAACCCGGCGCGGAACCTGGTCGCGGCCGCGCTGATCCCGGTTGAACTGCCGCTCAAGCGGTTGTCCGACACGGTCCGCCGGCCGGAGCCGATCGAGGTTGCCGTCGACGATGAGTATCACCCCGGGCAGGCGGTGGCGCGGCTGCGGCAGCTTGAGTTGACGATCGAAGCGTTGCGTCGCGAGAACCATGCGCTGCACCAGATCAAGGCGGTGCTCGGTGACCGGCCGGACGTGGGCCGGGTGACTGCCCGCGTCAGCGCGACCTCGGGCGACCGGGTGAACCCGACGCTGCGGATCAACCACGGAAGCCGGGCCGGCATCGCCCGCCGGCAGGCGGTGGTGGCGGGCTTCGCGCTGGTGGGTGAGGTGGAGCACGCGGGGCCGGTCCATGCGGATGTGCGTCTGATCACCGCCGCCGAGACGCTGCTGAGCGTCCGCATCATTCCGCCCACCAGCGCCGAACCGCTCCGCCAGTATCAGGCGTCGATGGTGGTGAATGCGGATCGGCAGAGTTTCACCATCAAGGCCGACCATGACGAGCCGATCGAAGTCGACGACTGGGCCCACCTCGCGGACGACCGCTGGCCCCGCGAGGCCCAGGGCTTCGTGGTCGCCAGGGTCGTCGACGTGCGCCGCGATCCGGATGACCCGCTTCGGCTCAAGCTCGCCACGCTCGAACCGATCGTCCCCTTGCTTTCGTTGCATCAGGTGACGGTGCTGGTGCCGGGGGATTGACCTGTGACTTCGCTTCCAAGGCAGTGCGACTGAAGTCGCACTGCCACTGACCACTGACCACTGACACCCGCCCCATGAACTGGCTTATCTTCGCCATCGCCGCCTACCTGTTGCTCGCCCTGGAATCGGGGCTGCGCACGCTGCTGGCTGTGGGGGACGGTGTGTCGCCGAGCTTTCTGCTGGTGCTGGCGGTGTTCATCGGGATGATGGCGCCGTCGAGTGTGGTGCCGTGGGCGTTTCTGGCGATCGGATTGCTGGTGGACCTTCAGCCGGGCCCGGTGCGGGACGTGACGCTGATCGGCCCGGCCGCCCTGGGCTACCTGGCGGGGGCGTACGTCGTGCTGCAACTGCGGACGCTGGTGTTCCGCGAGTCGGTGCTGGCGCTGGCGGTGCTGGTGCTGGCGGTGGGGATTTTCGTGCAACTGGTCTACGTCGCCCTGCTCACCGCGCGGGGGCTGCCGATGCTCACCGCCGAGCCGGTCGTGGGCTGGAGCGCGGCGGACCAGTTGGTGCATCGCTTTCTGGAACTGCTTTACACGGCCGTGCTGGCGATCCCGCTGGGGCTGCTGCTGTTCAAGTCGGCGGGCATCTGGAGCTTCGTCCATCGGGCGCGCGGGGATCGGCATTTTTGAGGGTTGGGTAGAAAAAGCCCACGGATTCAATCTGTGGGCTTCGCGGGGGGCTTTGAGTTGTCCGTCAGCTCAGCGGCGTGCTGAACCAGGTGGCGTGGTCGCCCTGACCGACCTTTTGCAGCAGGTGGAGCTTGAGTGTTGAGCCGAGGCGGGCGACGAGGGCGGTGGCGAGGTCGGCGCGGTGGGTGAACAGATGCAGTTGCGGGTCGGCGGCGGCGTCGAACCGGTATTGGCGCTGGGTGAGTTGCAACAGGTCGAGATGGTCGCGCACCCAGGTGCGGGCTTCGAGCAGTTCGAGGATGGCGCGGCGGAGTTGGGGCAGGTCGTCGTCGGCAGGGGTGGCGTCGTCGGCCGGGGCGTGACGGTGGAGCAGGTGCAGCCGGCCGTTCTGGTCGAGCAGTAGCTGCGTGTTGGGCTGGTGCGGGCAGCGGGCTTCGAGCGTGACGCCGCCGGCGAGGCTGTCGCGCGTGAGGAAGGCGGCAAGGTCCGGCGCGTCGTCGTCGGCGGGCTTGGCGCTGGTGGCAGGCTCAACGCACGGCCGCGCATTTTCTACATCTTCACGCGCCCCGGCCGGCAGGCCGCGGTGCTCGGCCGCGCGACCCGTGCGCGTCTCCCGCTTGCTTTCGCGCTTGTCCGGCTCAGGCTCGCGCGGCGTGTCGACCACCGCTTCGTCGGCCGGCGACGGCTCCACCGCCTCGTCCACGTCCTCGGCCTCGTCCACCGATGCCGCCACGGACTGCGGGCGCGTGGCGGGGATGGCCGTGGCCTCGGCCGGCTCCAGGCTCGCCAGCCAGCGACGCAGCGGGGGCCAGAGTTTGTCGACCGGCTCGAACCGGCCAAGCTGGCGGACGTTGACGGGCGCCATCTGACGTTGCGCGCCGACCAGTTCCAGCGGGGCATCGAGGAAGCTGCCCGCCGCGCTGCGCAGCCGGGCGATGCCGCGGCGGGCGGTCTCGTCGTCGCAGCCCATCATCATCACGCCGATGCGGCGCGGCGTGGCGGCCGGGTCGGTTTCGATCATTCGTTTGACCATGCGGTAGGCGGCGACGGTGGCGGCGTCGTCCGCACCGCTGATCAGCGTCCACACGTCCAGGCAGCGCAGCCGGGCGAGCAGCGTCGGCTGGGCGTTCGCCTCCACATGCACAAGCACGCGGCGCACCGGGTTCGGCGCCAGGCGCACCAGCGTCTCCAGCCTGTCCACCAGGTCGCCCGCCTGCCCGCGCGGCGGCACGCGCCCCGGCGTCTGCGGGCGATCGGTCGGCTCGACCAGTTCCACGTCCACGCCCTGTTCGTCGAGGTGCAGCAGCAGCACCGGACCGTCCCCCTGCGCCAGCCGTTGGGCATATTGCGTCAGCCACGGCCCGTTGAGCCCCGGCAGGTTGCCCAGCAGCACGGCTTCCACGCTGGCGGTGGCCGGCTCGGTCAGCGGCGGCTGGCGGTCGATGGTTCGGCTCGCCCCGCCAGTGGCGTCCGAGGCTTCGTCCGTCTCGGCTTCTTCCGTGCGATGCAGGCGAAGGTGGGCGCTGGCGCTGCCGGCGGCGAGCGAACCGCCCGCCACAGCGTTCGGCGGCGCGTGCCAGGTGTGGGGGACGTCGCCCGGCGGGGTCGCATCGTCGGCCTCGTCGTCCGGTGGATACGGTCGGCGC
Organism: Phycisphaeraceae bacterium; assembly: GCA_040876735.1. Taxonomy (GTDB): domain Bacteria; phylum Planctomycetota; class Phycisphaerae; order Phycisphaerales; family Phycisphaeraceae; genus Natronomicrosphaera. Next base: position 73,142 of record JBBDPC010000114.1, read on the forward strand.
GACGGGCCGGTTTTCGGTGGCAGGCGGATCGGCGCCGGGCCGTCGAGGTCGAAGCCGTTGAGCGGGTCGAGGTCGGTGGTCGAAGCGTTGCCGTCGGTCGGCGGATCGTGGCGGGGGGCGTCGTTGGCGTGATCGGCGTCAGCGGCGGTGGGGGTGGCGGGGGCGACGTCATCGCCTTCGTCGGCCGACTGCGGGGCGTCGGTCGGCTCTGTGGCAGGGCGGGGCGCGCCGCCGGCCGGTCCCGTGAGGAACAGGTCAGCGAGTTCGTCCAGCGCTCGGCGTGTGCGATGCTCCTCCATGTCCGTCGCCCGTGTCACGAACCCCGATTTCGGTCGATGCGCAGTGGCGGCGCAAGAATCGCGTGCCACCGCACGGTGATGCTCTGGGAATCGCGGGCGATCGGTAACTCCCCTGCCGCCGATGCGATCCCCCCCATGTCGAAACGTGAATTGTCGGCCAGCCCAAGGCTCGCCTAAGCGTCGCACACGCGACCCGCCCTCCGGGCAAGGCCGGCATGCTTCGAGCCATGCCCTCTCAGGCACAGCCCCGTTCCATTCCGACGTCACGCCAGTCGCGGCGTCACGTCCACACAATCAGTCGGCCGTGGCCCCCTGCTCGACCACGTTGTTCACCTGGCCATGCGGGTTCGGCTCCACGGCCTTGTTGTACGGGTCCGGCACCCACTGACCATCGATCACCAGCTTGTAATGATAACGCCCCGGCGGCACGGGCACGCATGCCTGCCAGACGCCGAGCTTGTCATCGCGGTTCAGCGGCGTGGCGTCGGGGTTCCATCCGTTGAAATCGCCCGCCACCGCCACGCGATGTCCGCTCGACGCCGGCTGAATGAACAAAATCCCCTGCGACGTCGGCCGGGCGCCATAAAGCTGCGCCAGCTTCGTCTGCAAGCCGCCGTTCGAAGCGGATGCCTCGGCGTGAGTCTCGGGCTCGGCCACGGGCGCCGGTGGCTCCCGGCGGCGCCCCGGCTCGGCCAGCTTCTCCTGGCGCAGGTCCGGGTCGGCCGCCAGCCGTTGGGCCAGGCTTGCCGTGCGGGCGCTCAGGGCCCGGGCACGCTCGACCAGTTCCGCCGCCCGGCTCAAGGCCGGGTTGTGCTGCGCGGGGGCCTCGCCGTTTGCCTCGGCCGCCGCTCGCGGCACGGGGTGATCCATCAGCCAGCCCGCCAGCCGTTCAAAGTCCTGCATCCCCCGGCTGGCGGCGTCATATTCCGTGATCGGCTGGCCGAAGCTCGCCGCCTCTTTGAGCTTGCTGTTGAAGTTGATCACCACCGGCAGCAGCTTGTCATCGAAATGCCGCTTCAGTTCCGAGAGAATCTCGCGCGCCAGCTTCGTCCGCACGTCGTACATCGTCGCCAGCACCATGAAACGCACGTCATGCCCGGCCCGGCGGGCGAGCATCTCGATCGTCTGCGCCTGCTTCAGCGAGCCCTGCATCGCGTAGTAGCCGGTCTCGACGGGGATGAACACCTCGCTGGCGGCGCGGAGCGCGTTGAACGTCAGCAGGCCGATGCTCGGCGGGCAGTCGATGATGCAGAAGTCGTACTTGTCCTGCACGGTCGAGAGCACCTGCGCCAGCCGGCGGTCCTTGTCGGCCGCGGTGGCGAGCAGTTGCTCGGCCCCGGCAAGGGTGATCGTGGCCGGGGCGAGGTCGAAGTGGCGGGCGATCTGCCAAGTGATGTCGGCGAAGGCGATCGAGCCATCCATCCCCACGCGCAGCACGTCGGCGATCGAGCGATCGATCTGGGCCTCGGGCACGGCCAAGCCCATCGCGCAGTGGCCCTGCGGGTCCATGTCCACCAGGAGCGTGCGATGCCCCTTGGCGGCGAGGGTGGCCGCGAGGTTGATGGAGACCGTGGTCTTGCCACAGCCGCCCTTCTGATTAATGATCGCGATGGTTCGCACCTGCGTGCAGCCCTTTCGTCCTTGAAAGCGACTGATATCGGTCGGTCCTGCTGTCGACGCACCCAGTTGTACCCGGATCGGGGCGAGTCCGTTCGTCCGGGTTGGCCGCCATGGGTCGACGGCCGCAAGAATGGAGGCCAAGTGGCCATGATTCATGCCGCGCGGGCCCGGCCGATCATGCCGCGCCCGCTCTCGTTAATCGTTATCGGGGCGAAACGGGGTGGATCTTGAATTCCAGTACTGATAAGCCCGATTTTCTCGCGCCCCAAGGGTGAGGCGTTTCTCGTTTTCAGGCCAGCGATCCGAGGCACCGCGTGAGACAATGGGTCTTCGGCGGGAAAACGAGACACCAGAAACGCATCAAAATTCCCGGTCCTGCAATGGGTCGCGCATCGCCAGTGGGCGGTCGAACACTTCGCGCAGGAGAATCGCCTCACGCAGTGACCGTGTGGTGAACGGGATTGAGCCGCCGCTTCGCTTGGCTTTGATGGTGTACGCCGAAGGACGTTGCACCGCGGCGGGTCGTACGGCCGGGCCACCCACACCCACCGACTGCTGCGCCCGTTGACGCGCCTCTTGCTCCGCACGACGCTGACGCTGCTCCGCCTGTTGATGGGCCCGCTGCCGTTCCAACTCACGCTGCTGAGCCCGGCGTTGCTGCTCGGCATGGGCGCGGCGCTCCGCTTCCTGGCGCTTGCGCGCCTCGGCCTGCCGACGCTGGAGGTCGCGCTGACGCGCCCGCTCCATCTCCGTCATCCCGCTCGGATCCCGTGTGGTCGACGAAGGCCCGGTGCGTGCCGGCGACGGCGCGGGCGCGGGCGTTGGTTTCGCGGGCGAAGGCGCAGCCCGGCCGCCACCGCCCATCCGCGCCGCGCGCTCTTCGTACTGCGCTTTGGCTCGCGCCCGGGCGATCCGCTCGGCCATCGACAGGTTCACCGGCTCGCCCGCGCCCGGCCGGTCGACCGGCCCCGCCTTCACCTCGCCCCGCTGACGCGCCAGATCACGCAGCTCCTCACGCCGACGCGCCGCCAACTCGTCCAGGCTCGGCTTCGACGCCGCCTTCCCCCCGCCCGCGATCCGCTCACGCTCCTGCCGCTCTTCCGCCTGCTTGCGCAACAGGTTCGCCACCCATGAGCCGACCAGGATGATCGCCGCGATCCCGTAAATGATGATGTCCTGCGTCTGCATCTGATTTCCCTTATCCCACCCCCGTCAAACCCACACCTCCCAACCCACACCCCCCACAGTCTACCCCACCCCGCCCACACGAAACACCGGCCGCCCCCCGCGCTCCGCACTACCCGCCGCCACCGCTTCCAGATCCAACCCGTACACCGGCTCCAGCACCGCCGGCCGAAGCACCGCCTCCCACCCCCCCGACGCCACCAGACACCCCCCATCCATCAGCCACACCTCGTCCGCGTACCGTGCCGCCAGGTTCAGGTCGTGCAGCACCACCAGCACCGCCAGCCCCCGCGCCGCCTGCTCACGCATCAGCCGCATCATGCCGTGCAGATGCCGCAGGTCCAGGTGGCTGCCCGGCTCATCGAGCAGCATCGCCCGCCCCTCGTCCGCCGACTGCGCAAACGCCCGCGCGATCAACACCCGCTGCTGCTGCCCGCCCGACAGTTCGGCGAACACCCGGTCCGCCACGTCCCCCAGGTCGCAGGCCGCCAGCGCCGCGTCGATCGCCACGCCTCGATCCTCCCCCCGCCCAGCGGAAGCGAACCGGCCCATCGCCACCACCTCCCGCACACTGAAGGCGAACTGCACGCCCCCGCGCTGCGGCACGTAGCTCAGCCACCGTGCCCGCTGCCGCGCCGGCAAGGCCGTCACCGCCTGGCCGTTGACGCTGACCTCGCCGGCCCAGGGCTCAAGCTGGCCGAGCATCAGCTTCACCAGCGTGCTCTTGCCCGCCGCGTTGGGTCCGAGCAGGCAGGTCAGCCGGCCGGGCATCAGCGCGGCCGAGACATCCTCGACCACCACCGGTCCGTTCGGCCGATAACCGAACCGCGCGGCGCGCACCGTCACCGCCGGCGTGTCGGGGTCGAAACGCGGCAAGGGCGGCGGGTTCAGCACGGTGCGTTTTTCTGTCATGGAAGCCTGCCATTCTCGGACGCCCGATCGGCGGGCCGACCGACTGTAACGATCGCACGAGTCAGGGGCGATTTTAGCGTCGCAACGCTCACGTCGGTCGGGCAGGCAACCGATGAACACAAGGCAAGGGCGGCGGAAGCGCCCGACCCCGCAGCGCGCCGGCATGCCACGGGCCAAGCCGGCTCGCCGCTGCGCTCCGCACGCCCATCCATCGACCGCAAGAGGGGACGCCATTCCATGAGTACCGACAAGTCATCGCCGCCGTCATCCAACTCACCCGCCAACCCGCCCGAACCCTCCACCGACACCGGGCAGGTGATGGACATGCTCGGCGAACTCGAGCAGCGCTTCGCCCAGCTTAAAAGCTGGCAACAGGAAAGTGACACGCATTTCGAGCAGCTTCGCGACCAGGCCAAGCGCGTCCAGGCTCAGCGCGAGGAAGCCGAGCAGCGCGCCCGCGAACTCGACGACCGCCAGAAGCAGCTCGACGCCCGTCGCGACCAGCTCAAGCAGCAGGCCGGGCAACTCGACCAGCGCGACCAGCAGCTCAACCAGCGCCAGGCCAAGCTCGACGCCGCCCGCCAGGACCTGGATAAAGAACGCCAGCAGCTCGCCGCCGACCGCCAGGCGATGGAGCAGCGCGACGGTGAACTGGGCAAACGTGACGCATCGCTCAAGCAGCGAGCCAACGAACTGAACCAGCGTGAGCAGGCGCTGGCCAAGCAGCAGCACGCGTTGACCCAGGAGCGCGAAGCGCTCAAGGCCCAGCAGCAGAAGCTGGCCGAGCGCGGCCAGTCGCTCGACCGCCGCGTCGAAGAGCTGAACCAGCGCGACGAGCAGCTCAAGCAGCGCTCGGGCAAGCTGGACGAGCGCGACCAGTCGTTGGCGCAGCAGCGCGACGAGCTGGCCGGTCAGCGCGAGGCGCTGGCGAAAGAGCAGGCGGAGCTGGAGGAAAACCGGGCCGTCCTGGAGCAGTTGCAGAACGAGCTGGCCGAACGCGAGCAGGCATTGACCGCCGAACGGAGCGAGCTGGATCAGCAGCGCGAGGCGGTCGAGGCCCAGCAACGCGAGCTGGCGCAGCAGCGCGAAGCGCAGGACGCGAAGCAGCAGGAACTGACCGACCGCGAGGAGCGGATCGAGACGTCATGGAACGAGCTGCGTGAGAAGCAGGGCGAGATCGAGGAGCAGCTTGCCCACCTTGAGCGGCAGCGAGCCGAGCTGGACGAGTCGCGCGAAGCGCAGGCCGAGCGCCGGCGTCGACTGGACGAAGAGCAGCAGACGTTCACCGAGCAGCGCGCCGCCTTTGAGCAGGCGCGCGATGCGCTGGAGCAGGCCCAGGCCGAGTTCGCCGGCACGCGCGAGCAGGCCGAGGCCGAGCTGGCCGAGGCGAACCGCCTCAAGGAAGAGTTGGCCGAGCAGCGCAAGACGGTGGAGAAGCAGCGGTTCGACGTGCGTTTGCGGGCCGAGGCATTGCAGCAGCAGGAAGCGCAGCTCGAGCGCGTTCGGCAGGAGCTGTCCGAGCAGGCGGCCTTGCTGCCCGGCAGCGGTGACGAGGAGCACGAAGGCGTCAAGCAGTTCCGCCAGACGCGCCAGCAGCTTGAGGAGCAGTTGGCGGACGTGGAGCGGACGGCCGCGCAGTTGGAGCAGCAGTCCCAGTCACTCGAAGCGCAGCGCCAGGAGCTGGACGAGCGTGACGCGGCGCTGACCCAACGGGAGGCCGAGCTTGAGCAGGGCCAGCGGAAGGTGGCCGGCGAACGCGAGCAGGTGCAGCAGCAGCGCGGCGAAATGCAGCGCGAGTCGAAGGAACTGATCGCCGAGCGAGAGAAGATCCGCCAGCGCACCGCCTGGCTGAAGCAGGCGGACGAAGCGATCCGCCGGCGACGGAAGAAGATCCGCCAGTACATCTCCGCACTTCGCAAGCGGACGGAGAAGCTGGAGAAGTCGAAGACGCAGGTGGAAGCCAGCGGCGCCCAGTACGCGGGCATCGACAAGGAGCGGCAGATGCTCGCCGAGGTTCGCCGGTTCCTGGAGACCAGCGAGCAGCAGATGATGCAGCGCTGGGCGACGCAGCGGGCGGGGCAGTTGGTGTCGATGGGCGTGATCGCGCTGCTGCTGATTGCCCTGTGCAGTTACCTGGTCGGTGGCCGGCTGACGAGCCCGGTGTGGCAGGCGACGATGCACTTTGACGTGGTCGTGCCCGAGGGCGACGGTGCGCCGGGGCGGGCCCAGTGGCTGGCGGAGCAGCGTGAGCTGCTGCTGAGCGAGCCGGTGCTGGGCGAAGCGATGAACCAGATGCAGCGGCAGGCCGGCGGGCCGAGCTTCGCCGATGCGGGCGCGTTGCGGTCGGCGTTGAGCGCGGGGTTGACGGTGGCCGGCGAGCCGGGCGACTTGCAGTTGAGCTATGCCGGCGTGGAGCGGGACGCGTTGGTGCCGGTGCTGGAGAGCCTCGGCCGGGCGTACATGGGGTATCACCGCTCGCAGGATCGCGCGGCCGAGCGTTCGCAGGACACGGTGACGCTGACGCAGTCGGCCACACGGGCCGGCACGCCGGTGCAGGACGGGCGGACGCGGATGCGGCTGATCGTCTTCGGCCTGCTGATGGGTACGGCCGGGCTGGGTTACGTCGCGCTGCAACGGCTGCTGCTGCGGCAGACGCCGGTGTTCGACACCACGTCACCGGCCCTGGCGGAGTTGGATGACGCCTCGTCATCAGGCGCGTGAACAAGGGCGGCGCGTTGACGGCCGGCCGGCGACGGGCCATCATCCACGCATTGCCATTGCCCGATTCACGCCAGCCACCAGGAGATCACGCCATGCCCCGACTCTGCCGACACGAAGCCACCGGCCCGCAGGAGGTCAAGCCGCAGGACAAGAGCGTCTGGGTCTGCATGTGCGGCCTGAGCAAGTCGCTGCCGTTCTGCGACGGCTCGCACAAAGCCGCCCGCCAGGAAGAGGCCGGCAAGCTCTACGTCTACGACCGCACCCGCGCCAACGTCGAAGAAGTCCGCGAAGACCAGCCGGGCCTGGACGAGATGTGATGCGCTCGAAGCCCCCGGATTTAATCCGTGGGTGTCTTTCCACGGAGCACCCATCATGCCGCACCGCCGGGGTCTGACGCTGGTCGAAACGCTCACCGTGGTGGTCGCTGTGGCGATCACGCTCGCGCTGGGGTGGATCGTGTTCATCCACAATCCCCGCCCGCACCACCGCGGCGCTCCCCGCATGCAGAACAACACCCAACTCCGTGGCATCCATCAGTCCATGGTCATGTACGCCCAGGGCAACGGTGGCCACTTCCCCGGCCTCGACCGCCACGGCGACCCGGCCGCCCTTGCCGTCGAAGACCGCCTCAAAATCCTGCTCGACGGCAACTACTTCACGCCTGAATACCTCATCAGCCCCAGCGAAACCGACCCGGCCATCCACGAATGGCAGCCGGGCAGCGCCTTCACCGCCGACAACCACTCCTACGCCCTGCTCCAGGTCCCCGTCGCCGGCGGTCGGCATGCCGAATGGTCCGAAACACTCAACACCGAAGCCATCGTCATGAGCGACCGCAACACCGGCGCCAGCCCCAGCGACGCCGATGTCCAGAGCATCCACACCAACACCCCCGGCGACTGGCGCGGCGGCGTCGCCCACAACGACAACAGCGTCGTGTTCGAAACCACTCACCGCCTGCCTACCCGCTTCGACTTCGACCCCGCCAACCAACTTGCCGACGACCACCTCTTCGAAGCCGACAGCGACAACGACGCCTACCTCATCCACAGCGGCAACTAATCCTTGGGCATCCGGCAGCAAGCGCATCCGTACTCCCCTCCCCTTGGGAGGGGCCGGGGGAGGGTGCCTCCGGCCACCCCGGGGCTGGGGAAAAGAGTTTCGCGCGGAGAGCGCCAGGAGCGCGGAGAACGCAGAGAAGAAATACGTAGGGCAGGGCAAGCCCTGCCCTGCGAGTTGAATCCATGTGCATCTGGGGTTTCAACCTCTTCTCTAATCTCTGCGTTCTCCGCGCTCCTGGCGCTCTCCGCGCGAAACTCCAAATCGGGCTGATACGATTGGCGTTTGCCGGTGACGCAAGGCGTCCGGAGACACCCTCTCCCAACCCCTCCCGAAGGGCTCACCTCCCGACACTTTTTACGGTGGAGGGCGTTCCGTGGCGATCAGGCGTGA
>JBBDPC010000115.1:0-17807 GCA_040876735.1 Phycisphaeraceae bacterium
CCTTGCGACGATCGTAGATCATCTGCTTCAGACGGCCGAGCACGTAAGGCGGCAAACGTTCAATGCGACTGGCGGGCTGGATCTTCATGGCGCTGACTTCTGCGGGCTGGTGTGGCGGGTAAAGGGAACCTGTCTCCAATCGGACCATTCTACCGTGATGAATCAAAAAGAGGCTCGACCCACACCCCGAATCCCGAATCCCGCCCCCGGTTGCCCCTTTTACGCCGGTCGCGCTAGAATGGCCCCCTTGGCTCGGAGGCCCGCGAGGAAGGAAGCATCATGCCCAGACGCCTTTACATGGACAACGCCGCCACCAGTTTCCCCAAGCCCCCGGGCGTGCTGGAGGCGATGACCCGCTTCGCCACCGAACTCGGCGCCAGCCCCGGCCGCGGCGCCTATGCCGAGGCCCGTGAGGCCGGCCGACTCATGCACCAATGCCGGGAACGCATCAACAGCCTCATCCATGGCGAAAACCCCGGCCACGTCATCTTCACACTCAACACCACCGACGCGCTCAACATGGCCATCCACGGCCTCGTCCGCCCGCACAGCCAGCACAACCACGTCATCACCACCGCCCTCGACCACAACTCCGTCCTCCGACCGTTCAACCGCCTCGCCACCTGCGACGGCATCGAACAGACCCGCATCCCCTGCGATCCTGTCACCGGCCTCGTCGACCCCGGCGACATTCAGAAAGCCATCACCCCACGCACCTGCCTCATCGCCGTCGTCCACGGCTCAAACGTCACCGGCACGCTCCAGCCCGTCGCCGAGATCGGCGCAATAGCCCGCGAACACGACGTCCCTTTCCTCGTCGATGCGGCGCAAACGCTCGGCCACCTGCCCGTCGACGTACAGCGCGACCACATCGACCTGCTCGCCGCGCCCGGTCACAAGGGACTGCTCGGCCCGCTCGGCACGGGGTTTCTCTACATCCGCCCCGGCCTCGAAAAACAGATGCGCACCGTCCGCGAAGGCGGCACCGGCTCCGTGTCTGAACATGACGTCCAGCCCGACTTCATGCCCGACCGCTTCGAGCCCGGCAGCCACAACGCCATCGGCATCCTCGGCCTCTCCGAAGGCGTCCAATACATCCTCGACCAGACGCCCGACAAACTCCGGCAGCACGAACAGCAGCTCATCCAGACCATGCTCGACAACCTCGCCGCTTGCGGCTTAGCGGGCCTCACTCTCTACGGCCCGCAAGACGTGCAGGACCGCTGCGGCGTTTTCAGCGTCCGCGTGGAAGGCTATGACAACCCTGCCACGCTCTCCGACGTGCTCGAAAACGAGTTCGGCATCCTCACCCGCTCCGGCATCCACTGCGCTCCGCTGGCTCACAAGACCATCGGCACGCACCACCTCGCCGGCACCACCCGCTTCAGCTTCGGGCCGTTCACGACGGTCGACGATGTGCGGTACGCCTGCGATGCGCTGACGCAGATCGCCCAGCGCGTCGCCGCGAGCGAACCGGTGACGTAGGGTCCGCGGTTCGCGGACCACCCAACGTGAGATGCCCATTCGTGGTCCGCGGACCGCGGACCCGAAAGGATGAATGGATGTTGAGGCTTGGCGCGTCCAGGTCGCCGGCCATGCTCAGGACCTGCACCTGGCCCGCCAGCTTCTGCGAGACGGTGGTGAGTTCCTCGGCCAGCTTGTCGTCGCCGGTGAAGTTGGCGGTGGGGTCGCCGGTGTCGCAGTTTTCGCGCAGCCGCATGTTGATCGGCACGGTGCCCAGGAACGGGACGCCCATCTGCTCGGCCATGGTCTTCGCGCCGCCGCGGCCGAAGATGTCGTATTCCTTGCCGTCGTCGCCGATGAAGTAGCTCATGTTCTCGACAATGCCCAGCACGTGGACGCCGAGTTGCTGGAACATGCGGACGGCGCGGCGGGCGTCGTCCTGCGCCACCTTCTGCGGCGTGCAGACGACCACCGCGCCGGTCAGCGGCAGCAGTTGTGCGAGCGTCAACGGTACGTCGCCCGTGCCCGGCGGCAGGTCGATGACGAGGTAATCCAGTTCGCCCCACTCGGTTTGCGTGGCCAGTTGCTTGAACGCGCCGTGGGCCATGGGGCCGCGCCAGATGAGGGGCTTTTCTTCGTCGACGAGCTTGCCGATGGTCATGGCTTTGAGGCCGTGGACCTGGAAGGGGAAGATCATGTTGCCCGTGCCCTGGGGTTTGATGCCGGCGAGGCCGAGCATGGTGGGCATGGAGGGGCCGTAGATGTCGCCGTCGAGCAGGCCGACCTTGTGGCCGGCGCGGGCGAGGCCCAAGGCGAGGTTGACCGAGACGGTGCTCTTGCCGACGCCGCCCTTGCCGGCCCCGACGGCGATGATGTGCTTGACGTTGGGCAACGGGTTGCTGGCCCGGGCCTGGCTTTGCGGCGACTCGCCGGCGGGCTGTTGCCCGCCTTGCTTCGGCGCTTCGCTGCCCACGAACTCGACGCTCACCTGCTTCACCTCGTCGCCCAGTTCGCGCACCGCCTGCTCGATGCGCTCGCGCATCTGCTGCTGCGTGCCGCCGGCGGAGGCGGACCAGAGCACGCTGACGCTGGCCGCGCCGTCGCACCAGGCGACGTTGGCCACACGGTTGAGCGAGACGAGGTCGCGGTGAAGCTCGGGGTCGTGTACCTTGCGAAGCTGCTGAAAAACGTCCTGCTTGCTGATCGCCATGGGAAGTTGCACCGGGGTTGGAAGCGCGGGGGGGGAGGGTTCGCAGACGGCCAACCCAATCATAGAGGCTCACCCGGGCTCCGGCCAACGGCATGGGCGGGTGGTAGTGGGATACTTTCAAAAGTGGGGCGGGGGGGCCCCCCCCCCCGCCGACAGGCCGAAGGCCTGTTCCTGGAACATAGTCGCTACTTCAGCGACCGCGGAAGGCGGGCGGGACGCCCGCCCCACGTGCAATAGCCGGCCCCCTTTCGCGTTAAACACGTAGACCACGGCTTCCCCGGGCGAGTGAGCCTGAATGAGAGCCGCATTTTTCACGAGGTGCATGACGATGAACAGGTTCATCACAACATGGGCGTGGCTGGGCGTGCTGGCCGTCGCCTTCGCCGGCGGCGTGGCCACGTCGCAGGCCCGGGCCGACGGCGAGGAGCCGGGCGAGCGACGCGCCCAGCATGACGATGACACGCGCAACGATGACGCCCGCGCGGACCGCTCGTCCCGGCGCGGCGGCCCCGGCTCACGTGACATGGACGAAGCGATGCTCCGCCACCTGCTCGACGACCTCGACCTCACCGACGAGCAGAAGGCGAGCATCCGCGACGCGCTCCACAAGGCTCGCGAGCAGCGGCGGGCGTGGTGGCAGGAGCATGGTGAAGCCATGCGCCACCTCCGCCATGCGATCCACGAAGCACGCCAGGCCGGCGACCGCGAACAGTTCCGCCAGCACTGGGCCCGCCTGGGCGAGTTGATGTTCGACGCCCCCGAGTCTGGTGCGGTGATTGAAGACGTCCAAAGCATCCTCACCGACGAACAACGCGAAAAGCTCGACGAAAACTGGAAAGCCGCCCGCGAACGCATGCGCGAACGACGCCGTGATGATGACGATCAGCGCCGCCGCTCGCGCGACGACGACGATCACAACGACAACGAATAACGAAGCCCACGGTCTATGACCGTGGGCCGCCCCCCCACCGCTCGCTCACTCCATCACCACCGCCACGTGAATGTGCACCGTCGGCACATCCACCGTCAACGTCGATGCCGCCGCGTCCCACCGCGTCCGCGCCGTCTCGCCCCCCGGCTCAAGCCGCACCTTGCGCGGCCGACCCTTCAAACGCACCTGCAAACGCACCGGCCCCACCGCCGGCACACGGTCGATCAACGGGTAGCCCGCCCGCTCGCTCGGCGTCGTCGGCATCCCCGTCACGTTCAGCAGATGCACCACCGTCCGCCCCCCCTTCCGCCGCAACACCACGTCCAGCGACCCCGCGGGCGCCTCCGCCTCCACCTGCACGATCGGCTCATACAGCCGCCGCAGCACGTCGTCCAGCCAATCACGCACCCACGGCGAATGCAGCCGAAAATGCGCATCGCCCACCGGCCCGGCCACCACCGCAATCCGCCCCTCGCCCAGCCGGCCCAGCGCCGCCGCAGGCTCCGCCTCCAATTCCGCCACCACGCCCGGCGTCCGCAGCCCCAGCACCGCCGCATCCCCCGTCACATGCAATCCCTGCCACGCCCCCTGCACCGGCACCGCCCCCGCCTCGCCGCAACGCGAACGGGAGGCCTCCACCTGCAAGTACGCCAGCCGATCTTCCGCCTCGCCCGTCAGCTCGATCCCCGCCTCCGCCAGCGGGGCCGTGAACCGCGCCGCCGTCTCCGCGCCGACCAGCAGCAGGCTGCCCCCCCGCTCCACGCAGGCCGTCAGCTCCGCCACCACCGACACCGGCACCTGCGCCCACTGCGGCACGACCACCACCGGGTATCGATCCTGCTGCCAGTTGAGCTGATGCTCCGCCAGCACGTCGCACGCGTGCCCCGCCTCCAGCGCCGCATGCAGCACGCCGTGCAACGGCTCGTACTGCCCGTTCCACGGCCGATAGACCCCCTTGCTCGCCGAGAAATAGCTGGTCGAATCCAGCAGCACCGCCACCTGCCCCACCGTCTCGCTCTTCCAGCACACGTCCTTCCGCGCGTGGCAGAACGCAGCCACGCGGCGCATCAATTCCAACTGCGCTTCACTGAACTGCCCGTGCCGCTCGGGGTGAAAGTAGCACTGAAACCCCCCGCCCAGCGCCAGCACCTGCGCCGCTTCCTGCTGCAACTGCTCGGCCGACTTGTACGCCCGCCCCCCCTTCTTCGCCTTGCCCGGCTGCGGCGCATTCACAAATGCCCACGCCATCAAGTCCCACGGCAGCCCGGCGTTCGAGAGGTACCGCGCCTCCAGCCGGGCACTGTTCACCGCATTGCCCGGCGAAAAGTCGCCCGAGGCAAAGTCCATCGCCACCTTCACCGGCTCCGGCGCATGGGTCGAGTACAGCCAGTTGCTGCACACCTCGCACCCCGCCCCCGGGGCCTGCTCCCGCACCGCATGCACCCACTGCGCCACGTACGCGAAAAACTGGTCCCGGTGCACCGTCAGCCATTCCAGCCAGTACGGCTCACCGGGCTGCGTCGGCGGCTCGCGCTGACCGGTCGCCTCGCGGAACCGCGCCTTCGCCATTTCGCAGTAGTCCACCACAGTCGCCCAGCAGTCGCCGTCCACCCAGAACCCGTCCACCTGGTAACGTTCGATCACCTCCAGCATCTGCGGGATCATCCGCTCGCGCACGTAAGGGCCGAACGTCGACGTCGCCCCCATCTGCTCGATCATCGGATCGTCGCCCACCGCCTTCCACGCCGGATGCTCCGCGACGGCCTGTTTGTCGCTGACGCCGGAGAAATGCATGTAGAGGTTCACGCCATGCGCGGCCGTAACCTTGCGGTAGATCGCCAGCGCGTCGGCCTTCAGCGCCGGCGGCGAGACGCCCGCTTGGGAATCGGGATAGCCGGCGATGCCGGGGTGGCCCTTGCAATCGTGCTGGATGTAGTCGCAACGGGTCAACTCGATGATCCGCTGCACCTGCTCGGCGGTCACGCGCTCGTTGAGCACCGTGTCGTCCAGCTTTGCGTGATGGTCGAAGTGCAACCCGAAGAAACAGTCGGCCCGCCGTTTGTGCGAACGGGCGACGGCGGCGGCGGCGGACGAGGTGGTGGCCATGGCGAAATCCCCTGCATGAAAGACCCACGCCATGATTGTACGTCAACGCCCTGCCCGCGCAGCACACAGCCCCGGGCGGGGCCGGGGCTGTGATGGATGAAGGGGGGATTTTCGATGCGGCGGCTTACGCCTCGGCGGCCATCTTCTCCGCCTTCTTACGGGCGTCGTCGAGGTTGCCGACGTACATGAACGCACTCTCGGGCAGGTCGTCCGCTTCGCCGGCACACAGACGCTTGAAGCTGTCGATCGTCTCGCTCAGCGGCGTGTAGATGCCCGGGAAGCCGGTGAAGACTTCGGCGACGAAGAACGGCTGCGACAGGAACCGCTCGATCTTGCGGGCCCGGCTGACCACCAGCTTGTCCTCTTCGGAAAGCTCGTCGACACCGAGGATGGCGATGATGTCCTGCAGGCTGCGGTAGCGCTGGAGGATCTGCTGCACCTCGCGGGCGACCGCATAATGCTCTTCGCCGATGGTGTTCGGGTCCAGCACACGGCTGGTTGAGCCCAGCGGGTCGACGGCGGGGAAGATGCCCTTTTCCGAGATCGAACGTTCGAGCACGACGAAGGCGTCGATGTGGGCGAACGTCGTCGCCGGGGCCGGGTCGGTCAGGTCGTCCGCCGGCACGTAGACCGCCTGGATCGACGTGATCGCGCCCTTGTCGGTCGAGGTGATCCGCTCCTGCAACTCGCCCATCTCCGTCGACAGCGTCGGCTGGTAGCCCGCGGCCGAGGGCATGCGCCCCAGCAGTGCGGAGACTTCAGCACCGGCCTGGGTGAAGCGGAAGATGTTGTCGACGAACAGCAGCGTCTCCTTGCCGGATGTGTCGCGGAACTGCTCGCACATCGTCAGGCCCGACAGCGCCACGCGGAGGCGGGCCCCCGGCGGCTCGTTCATCTGGCCGAACACCATGGCGACGCGGTCGAGCACGCGGCGCTTCTGGCCCTCGGCATCGGTGAACTCGGCCTCGGCCAACTCCAGCCAGAGGTCGTTGCCCTCGCGGGTGCGCTCGCCCACGCCGGCGAACACGGAGTAGCCGCCGTGCTCCCGCGCGATGCGGGCGATCATTTCCTGGATGATGACCGTCTTGCCCACGCCCGCCCCGCCGAAGAGGCCGATCTTGCCGCCGCGGACGAACGGGCAGAGCAGGTCGATCACCTTGATGCCGGTTTCCAGCACCTCGGTCTTGGGGTTGAGGTCGGTGAACGGCGGCGGCTCACGGTGGATCGGCAGTCGGGTCTTGGCGTTGACCGGGCCGGCGTTGTCGATCGGCTCGCCGAGGAGGTTGAACACCCGGCCGAGCACTTCGTCGCCCACCGGCACGGTCACGGATTCGCCCGTGTCCGTCACCGCCATGCCGCGTGTCAGGCCGTCTGTCGAGCCCAGGGCCACAGCCCGCACCTGCCCGCCGCCGAGGTGCTGCTGCACTTCGCCGACCAGCCGGAAGTCGAGGTCGCCCTTCTTCACGTCGATGTGGAGGGCGTTGTAGATGTCCGGAAGGTCCGACTCGGGAAACTGTGCGTCGAAAGTCGAACCGATCACCTGCGTAACGGTGCCTTTGCTGGCCATGAAATTCACGTCCTTGATTGTCACAATGACACGGCACGCCCACCGCGTGGGGGCGTCGCCGCCTGGAGTCCCAAAGCCTAGCGGCCTCAGCCGCATTTGCCAAATCCCGCCAACCGCAATCTTGACCCCACCCCCCCGAAGCCCACGGATTCAATCCGTGGGTCCAGGCGCCCTGCACGCGCTCCGCTGCGCGGCTACGGCTCACCGCCGAATCGTCAACATCCCCCCGGCCGGCGCCCCGAACTCGCCCGTCGCCTCGCCTCGCTCGACCTGCCGGCTCTGCACGTACCGCCCCAGCGCCTGGTCCACCGCATTCAGGAACCGGTCCAGCTCCTTCGCCTCCCCCTCGGCCACCAGCCGCACCCGGCCGTCGGGCAGGTTCTGCACATACCCCGCCACCGCAAACCGCTCCGCCACATTCACCGTCGTGTACCGGAACCCGACGCCCTGCACCCGACCCGCGTAATGCACCGTGTAACGCGTCATGCCCGCAGTCTAATGACAAGGTGACAGGGTGACAGGGTGACAAGGTGAAGATTGTGTGTCTGTAGCTCCCCTCACCTCATCACCTTGTCATCCCCGCCCCCTCTCGCCCGCGAAACGCCCCGCGTATACAATACCTCTTTACCCCGTAAGGAGACCCCCATGGCAGGCCACAGCAAGTGGGCGAACATCAAGCATAAGAAAGCCCGGCAGGACGCGAAGAAGGGCAAGATCTGGAGCAAGTGCGCCCGCGCGATCATCGTCGCCGCCAAGGCCGGCGGTGGCGACCCGGCCGCCAACCTCGGCCTCCGCTACGCCATCGACGAGGCCAAAGCCGCCAACATGCCCAAGGACACGATCGAGAATGCGATCAAAAAGGGCTCGGGCGCATCAGGCGGCGAAGACTACGAACGCGTCGTCTACGAAGGCTACGGCCCCGGCGGCGTCGCCATCATGCTCGACATCCTCACCGACAACCGCAACCGCACCGCCCCGGAAGTCCGCAAACTCTTCGAAAAACACTCGGGCAACCTTGGCGCCACTGGCTGCGTCGCCTACCTCTTCCAGCCCAAGGGCGAAATCTTCGTCGCCCGGCAAGGCCCCGGCAGCGACGAGGAGGCCGTCATGTCCGCCGCCCTCGAAGCCGGCGCGGAAGACGTCACCGACGCCGGCGAATCGTGGGAAATCGTCACCGAGCCCACCGACTACCTGCCCGTCCGCGAAACGCTCGAAGCGGCCGGCATGACCGTCGAGTCGGCCCAGATCACCATGATCCCCGACACCACGATCACCGTCACCGGCCGCGACGCCGAGAAACTGCTCGCCCTGATCGACGGCCTCGAAGACCACGACGATGTCCAGAAGGTCTACGCCAACTTCGAAATCCCCGACGAAGAGATGGCCGCCCTCGAAAGCTGACCCACCCGCCCTGCGTTGAAAGCACCCCACGCCGTTTTGTCCTTGACAACGGCGTGGTGGCGGCACTATTTTGTAAGCGTTCACTTACGACCTGTGCTGGAGTGCCGTTGATGCCGCGTCCGAGTCTTGCCCATGAGCGCCGCGCCGAGTTGAGGCCCGTCATTGCCCGGGCGTTCGCGGAGGCGGGGTATCGACGGATGACCACGGCGGAGCTGGCCCGGCGGTGCGGATTGCAGGAGACGCAGCTTTTCCGATTGTGGCCGGACAAGCGGGCGATGTTCCTGGCGGCGATCGACTATGTCTATGCCGTGGCGGTAGAGCAGTGGCAGACGCTGCTGCGTGCGTCGGAAGTGGACGATGGCGGCGACGACGCGGCGCAGCGGCTGCTGGCCTACGAGGCGAAGCATCACGGGGAGTGGGGGCTGTACCGCATCGTCTTCGCAGGCCTGAGCGAGTCGGACGACCCGGAAGTTCGCCGGGCGCTGCGGCGGATGTACGCCCGGTTCCACCGCTTCATCGCCCGGCAGATCACCGCCCACCGCGCGGCGAACGAGGGCGCGACGCACACGCCCGACCCGGAGCTGGCGGCGTGGGCGATCATCGGGATGGGAACGGTCGCCGACGTGCTGCGCGAGCTGCGCGTCGGCTCGGCGGCGCAGCGGCGTGAACTGTTCGAGCAGGTGGGGCAGGTGATGCTCGAAGGGCAGCGCACGCGCTGAGGCCCACGGAGGGGATCCGTGGGCCTCGGAGGGGAACCGTTGTTTTTTTGGTTGTTTTGTAAGTTAATACTGACACTACGACTTTCACAGGTGCATGGTCATGCAGATGCTCGCTCTGGTTTTGGGTGGCTCGATCAGCCTGCTGCTGGCGCTGGTGGCGTTGGCGCTGGCGATTGCGGCGTTACGGGTGGCGATCGGGGCGCGTGACACGGCGGCGAACCACGCCCGCCGGCTGGAGCGGCTGAGCGGGCGGGTGGGCGACCTTGAGCGCCGTGGCACGGCGCCGGCGGAGAGGCCCGCCGCTGGGCCGGCTGAGCCGCAGGTAGCGCCGCAGGTCGAGGCGTCGCGAGACGACCTTGCCTCGTTGCGCCGGGTCAAGGCGCAGTCGCGCGCGGAGCGCGAGCCGGTTCAGGCGGCGCCGACGGTGAATCCTGTGGAGCAGGTGGCGGCGGAACCCCGGCCTGGCGGCCAGGGCTTTGGGGGCGAAGGGCGCGCGGCGGCGCCGGCGGCGCCGAAGCGGACGGCGAGCCTGGAGGAGCGGTTGAGCACGCGGGTGTTTGTGTGGATCGGCGGGATTGCGCTGGTGCTGGCGGGGGCGTATCTGGTGAAGTATTCGTATGACCACGTTCAGCTTTCGGAGGCGGTGCGGTTGAGCTTCGGGTTCGTGTTCGGCTTCGTGCTGCTGGGGGCGGCGGAGGTGGCGCGGCGGTCGTACACGCGCATCGCGCAGGCATTGGCGGGGGCTAGTGTGGCGGTGCTGTTCGCGGTGCTGCTGGCGGGCGTGCGGTTGTTTGAGTTGATCCCTGCGCCGCTGGGGTTTGTGCTGATGGCGGGGGTGACGGCGGGGGCGGTGATGCTGTCGCTGCGGCATGGGCCGTTCGTGGCACTGCTGGGGTTGATCGGCGGGTTTGCGACGCCGGCGATGGTGAGCACCGGGCAGGGCCGGACGGATGTGCTGTTCACCTACCTGCTGATGCTTCAGATCGGGCTGGTGGTGGTGAACCGGCGGCAGGGCTGGTCGGTGCTGTCGCTGCTGACATTGCTGGCGGCGTTGGCGTGGGTGGGGCTGTACCTGGTGCTGTCGCCGGACGCGGTGGACCGGGCGTGGATGGGTTCGTACCTGCTGGGGACGGCGACGGTGTTCGTGTTGGCCGGGGCGTGGCGGACGGCCGACGGCGGGCGGGAAGGCGAGGGGGGTTCCACGACTGGAAGCCGTGGGCTTCGGGGGGAGACGATTCCGCCGGTGGCGTTGGGGGTGTCGGCGATGGTGGCGTCCGGGCTGCTGCTGGCGATGTTGACGTTCGTGGGGCATTTCTTGCTGCTGGAGATGGGCATGCTGGGGCTGCTGGGCCTGGGCGGGCTGGTGCTGGCGCGACTGGATGGGCGGTACACGGCGGTGCCGGTGGTCACAGCGGGGCTGTCGGCGATCACACTGCTGGCGTGGCGGATGAGCGGGCTGTTTGGTGGGATCGTCGGAGGCGAAGAGGCATTCGAGTATGGCCGGTTTGCGTGGGTGGCGTTGGGGTATGGCGTGTTGTTCGCGGTGGGCGGGTATGTGGCGTTGTGGGGGGCGCGACGGCCGGCGGTGTTCGCGGCGGTGAGCGTGGGGTCGGCGATCGTGTTTCTGCTGATCGCGCGGTTCGGGTTTGTCGTGCACCGGGATGCGCCAAGCTTGAGTGATTGGGTGGTCTGGCTGGACTGGTGGGTGATCGCGGCGGCGCTGGCGGGGTTGGCGGCGGTGGCGACGGCGCCGCTGTACTGGTCCCGCCGGGTGGTGCCGGACGGGTGGGCGACGGTGAACCTGATGGCGGTGGGGGCGGTGGTGCTGGCAGGGCTGGCGGTGGCGATGGGGCTGGACCATCCGTGGCAGGCGACGGGGTGGGCGGCGCTGGCGGTGGGAGTCGTGGTGTTGCGTGAGCGGTTTGAGATTCAGAGCTTGCCGTGGGCCGGGACGGCGTTGAGCGCGCTGGCGGTGGCGACGCTGGTCGTGCCGGGGCCGGGGGGCGTGGCGATCGGCGAGCGGGTGGTGTTCAACGTGCTGCTGGCGATGTACGGCCTGCCGACGGTGGCGCTGGCGTTGACGGCGTGGCGGTTGGATCGTGGGGCGGGCGTTTCACCCGCCGGCGGGGGCGACGCCCGCCCCACGTTAAAAATGAACCCCGCCCCGGTGCTGGGGCAGGTGCACCAGGCGGCGGCGGTCGGCATGGGCGTGCTGGGGGTGATCCTGCTGATCCGTCACGGCTTTCAGGGGCCGACGCTGGCGGGGCATGGGATGACACTGGTGGAAGGAGCGACGTATGGGGTGGGGCTGCTGGTGATCGGGGGCGGGTTGTTGGGGGTTGGCGGGTGGTTGCGGGAACGCTTCACGGGATTGGTGTTGCGCGAGGCGGGAGCGGTGGTGGCGGGGGTTGGTGTGGTGATGGCGGTGATGGGGCCGGTGGTGTTGCTGAACCCGTTGTGGAATGAGATGGGGGCCAGTCCGGGGGCGGGGGCGATGCGGTTGCTGTATGCGTACGGGCTTCCGGGCCTGCTGCTCGGGGGGCTGCTGCCGGTGCTGCGGCGTCAGGGGGCGGAAACGTTCCGCACCTTGGCGTCCGCGGCGGCAGTGGTGCTGCTGCTGGCGTTCGTACTGTTGAACCTGCTGATCCGTCAGACGTTTCACGAATCGCTGCTGCTCGCCTCGGGGTTTGAGGCGGGCGAGCAGTACGCCTATTCGCTGGCGTGGGTGCTGTTCGCAATCCTGCTGGCGGGGCTGGGCATCTGGCGGAAGAGCACGGCATTGCGGTACGCGTCGCTGGCGGTGATGCTGCTGGCGGTGGCGAAGGTGTTCCTGTACGACACGGGTCACCTGGAGGACCTGTACCGGGTGTTGTCGTTCCTGGGGCTGGGGGTGAGTCTGCTGGTGCTGGGATTTGTGTATCAGCGGTTCGTGTTTAGAGAGCAGTAAGCAACCAGCCTCTAGCTGTAAGGCAGAGAGGACGTTGTACTCAACCTTCGTTTCAGTCTGCCGGCTGCTCGCTGACCGCTCGATGAAGATGCAAAAGCCCACGCGTGAAAGCGTGGGCTTCGTGGGGAGCGGGGTGAGGCGAGCGGGGTCAGCGGTGGTCGATGTTGAGTTCGTCGAGCAAGCTGGTCGCTTCGGTGGCGGCGATGTGGAAGGTTTCGGCTGTGGGCATGTCGGCGAGCGCCTGGGCGCCGGTGCCGGTGGAATGGGTGGCGAGGACGGCCGTGGAGTGGGTCAGGTGCGGCTCGACCGTACAGGGGCCGGACCAGCCGGCCTTGGCGGCGTCGGCGAGAATGGCGCGGGCGTCGGTTTCGCCCTGGCCCATGGGCATGTGTTCGCCGTTCTTGCGCTGATCCTTGAAGTGGAAGCAGTCGGTGACGGCCTTGCACTTTTGCCAGGTGTCCCAGCCCGCCTCGCCGGTGCGGATGTAGTTGGCGAAGTCGTAGATGAGCTTCAGCCGCGGGCCGCGCAGTTCGGCGATGGTGAGCACATCGTCGGACTTGTCGCCGAAGATGTCACTCTCGTTTTCGTGGTAGAGCACGAGGTCGAGTTCGTCGGCGACGTCGATGAGCTTGCGGAGGCGGTCGAGCGTCTGCTGCTGCCAGTCGGCGTGGCCGAGGCCGGTCTTGTTGTAGTAGCTGAACATGCGGACGGCGTTGCAGCCGAAGATGTCGCGCATTGTCGCGAGGTGGCGGAGCTTGCTGAGGTCAAGGTCGAGGTCGTCGGTGATGTCGATCTTGCCGATGGGCGAGCCGAACATCTGGACGGTGATTCCGGCGGCGTCGAGCTTCTGCTTGACCTGCCTCGCGAGATCTTCGGGGAGGTCGGTGATGTTGTGCCCGTCGATGCTGCGCAGGTCGATGAAGGTCATGTTCGCGCGTTGCAGGGCGTTGATCTGCTCGTCGCAACTGCCGCCCGCCTCGTCGGCGAAAGCGCTGATCGTCCACGTCATGGGTCGACTCCTTGCTTGATCCAATGGGAAAAAAGTAAGTGGGGGGCAGTGTAGCAGATCGTCGTGATGTGGCGACGGGGGGAGCGGCGATGCAGGCGGGCTCCAAACAGGTGCGACCTGGAGAGGCAGCGACAACTCGCCGACTCTCCAGGTCGCGGCGCCCCGAAAGGGCTCAGGCGAGATGCCAGCGTGGTCCAGCCCCCACAGGAACCCAGCGGCACGACATCCCGTCATCCTGATCTACGCCTCATGACCGGCGGTCTTGCGCAAGGGGGATGTTTTTTTCTCGCTCGGCGGGCATTGTGAGCACCGGGCCGGGGCGTTACAGTTCCGCCCGAACGGGGACGGGCCTGAAACGAGGTCGACATTGGCGCGAGAGGATTCCAACCTGCATGCGGAGCGGGCCGACTTTCCCTCCACGCACTGGTCGCTGATGCAGCGCGTCGGCGACGGCGCGGGGACGAATCATGCTGCGGCGCTGGAGCAGTGGCTGCGGCGGTACATGCCCGCGTTGCAGACCTACCTGGTGCGCGCCAAGGGGGCCCAGCCCGAGGCGGCGGAAGACCTGTTGCAGGATTTCGTGCTGGAGAAGGTGATCCAGCAGCACCTGATCGCCCATGCGGACCGTCGCCGCGGCCGGTTCCGCACGTTTCTGCTGTCCGTGCTCAACAATTATGCGACCAGCCGGTGGCGGCGGGAGACGGCTCAGCATCGCGCCCCGCGTGAGCCGATCGTGTCACTGGATGCATGCGACGCCTCACCTGGACCGGGGGTGCCGGCGGGGCCGGAGGTGCGGGCGTTTGAGCGGGCGTGGGCGCGGGAGGTGCTGGCCGAGACGGTGCGACGGATGGAGCGGGCGTGCGAAGCCACCGGCCAGGCGGCGATGTGGGGCATCTTCGTCGACCGCGTGCTGAACCCGACCCTGCACCAGACGGAGCCGACGCCCTACGAGCAACTGGCGGCCCGGCACCAACTGCGCAGCCCGGTGCAGGCGTCCAACGCCCTGGTGACCGCCAAGCGGATGTACGTGCGCCAGCTTCGGCTGGTGGTGGCGGAGTACGCCCGGGACGAGACGGAGGTGGACGAGGAGATTCGCCACCTGCGCGAGATTCTCGCCGCGGGCGACGCATGATCGGCCGACGTGTTGCGTAGATACGTCATGAGGAGCGAATGCGATGACCCCACATCCCCCCCACCCGATCGGGTCGGCAGCGAAACCGGACCGGCTGGCGCGACTGATGAGCCTCGAAGGCCCGACGGCGGCGGCGTGGTCAACGCGCGACCTGCGGATCATGGTGCGTCACCAGTTCGAAGCCCCCCTGCTGCTGGACATGGCCGCGTCCGATGACACGGATGCCGACCTCCTCGACCAACTGGACGAACCGCTGGAAAACTGGCAGACCCTCTGCCTCGCCGACCTGCTCCGTCACGAGCGCCCGCCCGTGGCGTTGCTCGAACTGGTCAAGCGGTTTGCGAAGCGAAGCCTGGGCGAAGACGCCGCCGACGAGGCAGCGCTGCCGCGCGAGGTGGCGGCGGCAATCTACTACCTGAGCATCGCCACCGCCCTGTCGCGGTCCGGCCGCACGATCTCCCACCTCAGCCGCAACCAACTGCGCCAGGGACTTCACTGGCTGCTCGCCCAACCCTGGCTGGACGAGCCGGCCGGTGAACTGACACGCGAGGCCGCCGCAGCGCTGGAGCGGAGCGACAGATGATCGGGATTGGGGATCGGGGATCGGAATGATCTTAATAAGCCGAGGGCTGAGTCCGCGAAGCCCCGGATCAGGGGTGCTAATTGCTGATTGCTGATTGCCATTTGTCATTTGTCATTTGCCATTTGAATTTCCCTGATCCCGCCCTTCGTCGCTGCGCTCCTCAGGGGCGGGCGTTTTTCCCGAATCCCCTTCCAACGCTTGCGTTGTTCAAGTGGCCCAATAGACTACCGTTATGATCGCCACCGCCACGTCGAACGCTTCCCGCCCTGCCGCCGACGCCCCCGACCGGCCGCTGCTGGAGGTGCACCACCTCAAAACCTACTTCCCCGTCAAGCGCGGCCTGCTGCGGCGGACCGTCGGCCACGTCGAGGCCGTCGACGATGTCTCGTTCCACATCGGCCATCAGGAAACGCTCGGCCTCGTCGGCGAGTCCGGCTGCGGCAAGTCCACCGTCGGCCGAACGCTGCTGCGACTCATCCCCGCCACGGAAGGCGAGGTCGTCTTCGACGGCCGGGACGTCTTCGCCGCCGACCGCCTGGAAATGAAGCAGCTCCGACGCGAGATGCAGATCATCTTCCAGGACCCCGTCGGCTCGCTGAACCCACGCATGACCGTCGGCCGAATCATCGGCGAACCGATCCACGTCCACGGCCTGGCCAGCGGCAGCGAACTCGAACAACGCGTCGCCTCCCTGCTCGAACGCTGCGGCCTCCATCCCGACCACGCCCAGCGCTACCCGCACGAATTCTCCGGCGGCCAGCGCCAACGCATCGGCATCGCCCGCGCCCTCGCCCTCGAACCGCGCTTCATCGTCTGCGACGAACCCGTCTCCGCGCTGGACGTCTCCATCCAGAGCCAGATCCTCAACCTGCTCAACGACCTTCAAGACGAGTTCGGCCTGAGCTACCTGTTCATCGCCCACAACCTGGCCGTGGTCGAACACTTCTGCGACCGCGTCGCGGTGATGTACCTCGGCAAGATCGTCGAGCTGGCCGACCGCGACACGCTCTACCGCAACCCGCTGCACCCCTACACCAAGGCGCTGCTCAGCGCCGCCCCCACGCCCGACCCGAGCACGAAGCGGCAGCGCATCATGCTCGAAGGCGACGTGCCCAGCCCCATCCGCCTCTTCGCCGACGCCGACAAGCCCGCCAAGGCCGCTTCCGGCCAACCCTCGCTGCGTAATGAGCACGGCGTCACCTACGTCACCCGCGAAAGCCTCCTCGACCGCCCACCGCTGAAAGAGATGCCGGGCGAGCCGGGCCACTGGGTGTCGACGCATGGGTTTGACGAGTAACAGCCGACGATGTCTTGTCCGAGCCGGGTTCTGTGAAGCCGGGGTTCCGGGGGTTGCCGCGCAGCAGCAAGTGTTGAGCGTTCGGACCCGCAACAAGCGCACGGCTTTGCCGTGCCCCGGCTTCACAGAAGCCGGCTCGGACAAGACAGACGGACGAGACAAGGGGGCGGGGGGTTGGTATACTGCCCGGCTCGCCCTGGCGGAACGTCTGCCTCGGCACCTGCTCACGGACACTGCCGGCCCCGCAAAGCCGGCCCACCCGGAGAGACCCATCATGGTCAAGCTTCGTCTCAAGCGTTTCGGTCGCCGTAACCGCCCCTACTACCGGCTCAACGCCATGGACCAGCGTGCCTCGCGCGACGGCCGGGTGATCGAGGAGCTGGGCTGGTTCGACCCGCTGGTCGCGGACGGCGGCAAGCAGTCTGACCTGAAGAACGACCGCATCAGCTACTGGATCAGCGTCGGCGCGCAGCCGAGCGGCACGGTGGCCGACCTGCTGCGTAAGACGGGCTTCGAGTTGCCGGAGCGGCTCAAGGTCGCCAGCGGCAAGAAGCTGATGAAGGAAAGTAAGAAAAAGGGCAAGAAGGCCGAGTAAGAACCGGGGCCGGGGCTGATGATAAATCCGGGCCGGGCGGCTGAAGCCGCCCGGCCTCTTTTTTTCACTTTTGCGTAAGGCGCGTTGGCATGCGCCTCGATGTGCTGACATTGTTTCCTGAGATGTTCGCCGGGGTGCTGGGGGCGAGCATACTCAAGCGCGCGGCGGCGTCGGTGAAAGACCCGGCGACGGGGGCGGTGCGTCCGCCGGTGGTCGAGTATCACCTGGCGAATCTGCGCGACTTCACCACGGACAAACATCAGAAGGTGGACCAGCCGCCCTACGGCGGCGGGCCGGGCATGGTGATCCAGGCGCCGGTGGTGTGGGATGCGGTGCGCGCGGTGGAAGCGCGGGACGACCGGCCGGCGACACGGATCGTGATGACGCCGCAGGGCAAGCCGTTGACGCAGGCGATGGTGGAATCGCTGGCGAAGCGGCCGCGACTGCTGGTGATTGCCGGGCATTACGAGGGGTTTGACGAGCGGGTGCTGGATGCGATGCGCGACTCGCCGGGCGGGCTGGAAGAGATCAGCATCGGCGACTATGTGCTGTCGGGCGGCGAGTTGCCGGCGATGGTGCTGATTGATGCGGTGGTGCGGCTGATTCCGGGCGTGCTGGGCACGGAAGCGTCGGCGCATGACGAGAGTTTTTCGAGTGAGCTTGGGGGGTTGCTGGACTATCCGCATTACACGCGGCCGCGCGAGTGGGAAGGGCGCACGGTGCCGGACGTGCTGCTGTCGGGGAATCATGCGAAGGTCGAGGCGTGGCGGTTGGCGGAGGCGCGGCGGCGGACGGGGGAGCGGCGGCCGGATTTGTTGGAGGCGGGGGTCCAGGGGGGTCCAGGGG
>JBBDPC010000116.1:0-17305 GCA_040876735.1 Phycisphaeraceae bacterium
TGGAGCGTTCGACTTCGATGGTGAAGTCGACGTGGCCGGGCGTGTCGATGAGGTTGAGCGTGTAGTCGACGCCCTGATGGGGCCAGGGGCAGGTGGTGGCGGCGGACTGGATGGTGATGCCGCGGGTCTGCTCGTCTTCGAGGAAGTCCATGGTCGCGGTGCCTTCGTGCACCTCGCCCATTTTGTAGGTTTTGCCGGTGTAGTACAGCACGCGCTCGGTGACGGTGGTCTTGCCGGCGTCGATGTGGGCGCAGATGCCGAAGTTGCGGGTGCGCGCCAGACGGGACAGTTTTTTGCCTTCGCCGGCGGAAGTGGTGGCGGTGCTCATGATCGCTCTCTCGTGGGCAGGGGCTTGGCAGCGATAACACGGTGGCTGCCGAACCGAAGTCCGTTAAACGTTGCGTTGAGGGTTGATTCGTCTATTGGTCGGCGTGGAGGAGAGGCTGGACGGTTGACGCCGTCAAGCGCTGGCCCACCCACCGGGCCGGTTGCAATTCCGTGTGCCGGATGGGACGCGACCGACCGGCATGGCTGCCGACGGCGACGTTTCTCCTCGCGCACAGACCCCAACCGCTCCCGCCGATAAGCGGGAAAGACCTGAAAGCATAGCCGATAGATTGGATTCGTCAAGTGGTTTGGGGCCGGGTCCCCGCCCACTGAAGTGGGCGGGCCTTGGAGGCGGGCTTGGGGCCGGGGGGCGAGGAGGCGGCGTCCGCACGGCCATCCGATTCGCTACACTTGCCCGCTATCCCGCACATCGCATGGAAAGGACCGGCCTTGGCTGCCGACTTCGCTTCATTCGCTTTGGAACCGGCCGAGCACATTCGCCGGCTGGCGCTGCCCACCGGCCGGGTGTCGATGGTGCTCGACACGGACACGTACAACGAGGTGGACGACCAGTTCGCCCTGGTGCACGCCCTGCTCTCGCCCGACCATATGGACGTGGAAGCGGTGCATGCCGCGCCGTTTCACAATGCTCGTTCGTCCGGCCCGGCCGACGGCATGGCGCGCAGCTACGACGAGATTCTGCGGGTCTTCGACCGCCTCGGCATGGACCCGCAAGGGCGCGTCTACCGCGGCTCGGACCGCTACCTGCCTGCGGCCGACCAGCCGGTGACCAGCAACGCGGCCGAGGACCTGGTCCGCCGCGGCATGGCCGACCGTGACGGGCCGTTGTACGTGCTCGCCATCGGCGCGATCACCAACGTCGCCTCCGCCCTGCTGCTCGAGCCACGGCTGGTGCAGCGGATCGTGGTCGTCTGGCTGGGCGGGCATCCGTACGACTGGCCCACGGCCGACGAGTTCAACCTCAAGCAGGACATGCACGCGTCGCAGTTGATTTTCAACTCGGGCGTGCCGCTGGTGCACGTGCCGTGCAAGAACGTGGCGGAGCACTTGCGCACCACCGTGCCGGAACTGGAAGCGTCGCTGCGCGGCCGCAGCCGGATCGGCGACTTCCTCTGCGACACCGTGGCGGGCTACCACGACGACCACTTCGCCTGGGCGAAGGTGCTCTGGGACGTGGCCACGACCGCCTGGCTGGTCGATCCCAAGTGGGTGCCGTCGGTCATCGTGCCCGCGCCGGTGCTCACGATGGAGCGGCGGTGGGCGCGGGATGAGTCGCGCCACCTGGTGCGCGTCGCGACGAACGTGAATCGCAATGCCGTGTTCGCCGACCTCTTCCACAAGATGAACGCACTCGGGAAGCCCACGGATTAAATTTGTGGGCTTCGGCACGGTCAGCGCAGCTTCGCGTCCCACGCCGGCCGGGCCGGGACGGGCTGCATCTTCAACATGCCCCAACCCGGCAGCTCGCCTTCGCGCACGTGCGCTTCCAACTGCGTGAAGTCGACGCGGACCACGTGGTCCACCTCCCCCACGCCCGCCCCCGCCAGCACGCGGCCGTCCGCCAGCCGCACCCCCTCGGCCGCGCCGCCCGGTACCGCCGTCCACGCCAGCCCGCCCACCGAGCCGTGCGACCACCGCCCCGCCGCGTCCCGCCGATAGACCGCCTGCTCCGTCAGCACCAGCAGCTCCCGGCCAGACGGCACGGCATACACCTGTCGCACCTCGTCGCCCGGCTCGCTCAACACCCGCCAGTTCGACCAGCTCACCCCATCCACGCTCTCGCCCGCCACCAGCCACATCGGCGTCCGCTGGCCCGCCATCGGCTGGCACCAGATCGCCAGCAGGTGATACCGGCCATCGGCGGTGCGCACCACGCGCGGCCGAAACATTGCCACGCCCTGCTCGGCCGTCACCACCGGCTCCGGCGCGGACCAGTCGACCAGGTCGTCCGACGTCCGCTGCCACAGCCGGCGGCGACCGTCCTGCAACAGTACGAAACGCTGCTGCGCATCCTGGTAGAGGAAGGCATACGCGGCCGGGCCGTCGCCGATGCGGCGCGGCCGGGTCCAGTGCTTGAGGTCACGACTCGTGGCGATGTAAGGCGAAAGCTGCCGGAACGCATCGCGGTCGGAGACGAACAGCAGAACGTAGCGGCCGTGCTGGTCGCGGATCACCTGCGGGTGGTACTCGCGGTGGGCGCTGTTGACCGGCACGGGCAGGCGCTGTTGATCGGACCACGTCTGGCCGCCATCTTCGCTGACCGCCTGCCAGAGGTCCTGCCGGTGGTTCCAGAAGGCGTGCAGCCGGCCGGCGGGCCCTGGCACGAGTTGGACGGTGATTTCGTAGTAGTTCTCCAGCGGGATGGCGTGGCGGCGCGGGCCGTCGTCGACCGGGCGGGCGATGGGGTTGAAGAAGCCGCGCTCGAACCGGCCGGCGAGCAGGAAGTCGGGGTAACTGCCGCCGTCGGCGATCATCCGCCTGAAGCCGGGCTGCGGAAAGTTGTCCCGCCACGCCAGCCGCGGCCGGCTCACGTCGCCCGGCTCCAGGTTCACCGTCACCGCCGCATGGTCCGCCACGCCGCGCCAGTGCAGCTTGTGCGACCCCGGCAGCCAGCCGCCGTAGCCGTCGTGCGGGTAAAGGTCGGCGTGAAAAAAGTCGCGTAGCTTGATCGCGTCCGGGTGCGGGACCATGTGCAGCCGCACGTCGCTCGGCAGTGCGTCCACCACCACCGCGGCCGTGTCGCGCTCGTCCACGAGGTCGAACGTGAACCGCAGCCGCTGCGTCGCCGGCGAAAGGTAGTCGACGTTGAACCGGAGGCTGCGCACGCCGCGCGCGAAGGCGTACTGCCGTTCGCTCACGGTTCGCTTCACCTCGGCCGCATCGTCGTCCGCCGTCGGCTTCGCTTCCTGCGTGCGGGCGATGATCGACTCGTCGGCGTTGCCCGCCGCATCGAGAAACAGCCACTGCATCGGCCGATCGTTCACCAGCGGCACCCGCGGCTGCCGCGTGCTGAGCATCACCCGCGCCTCCGGATCGTTCGCCGGATCGTCCGCCGCCGCGAACACCGCCTCCACCGTCACGCCCGCGATCAGCTTCCCCTCGGCCGGCACGAACCACGGCAGCGCGCCCACCAGGTCGTGCGGCTGCATCGCCGGCCGCGTCTGCTCCAACGTGTACGTGTTCCGATCCGCACGCACCTCATACGCATACCGCGGATGCGTCGCCAATATCCGCCGACCGTCGACCGGCACCTTCTCCCAGATCGACGTGACCGTGTCGAGCGTGAGCATCCCTTCCCGCTCCCGCCCGGCCGGCATCGCCTGCTCGAGCGTCTCGAACGTCTTGCGGTACGCCTCCCACGCCCCCCACCGGTCGCCCGCATGCCGCTTCGCCTCCGCCAGCCGCAGGCCCAGCCACGCGCGGATCGGCATCAGGTCGCGCCGGTAGGACTGCGCCGCCCACACCGCCCAGCCGTGCGGCTCGTAGACCCACTGCTCGCCCGCGCTGGCGCGCAAGTCCGTCAGCAGCCGCACCACCGTCTCCGGCCGCGAGGGGTCGTGCGTCAGCAGCAGGCAGTCCACCAGTTCGCGCACCGCATCAGCCGTGCGCGGGTGGGTCGGGTACCGCTCGACGAAGTCCGCCAGGTCGAGCTGCGCGTGGTCGTAGCGGAGTTGATAGAAGTACGTTCGCCCGATCCAGTACCGGGCGTCGGCATAGCCGGGATCCTGCCGCAGAGCCCGGCGGAAGCGCAGCCAGGCCTCGTCATATTCGCCCGCATCAAAATGGCCCACGCCTTCGTAGACCAGCCGGGCGCTGCTGGCCGACTCGGTCCAGACCGGCAGCCGCTGGGCGAACGCGACGCCTTCGCCGTCGTTGAACAGCGCGTCGACCAGCTTCCCCGCCAGTTGCTTTTGCAACGTCAGCACGTCTTCCGCGGCGCCTTCGACTTCGACGCGCAGCGGCGCGGCCGGGGCTTGCGCGGCCGGGTCGAAAAGCGTCGCATGCACGGTGAGCGTCTCGCCCGCCACGCGGTAGCTGCCGAAGACCGCCCGCGACACCGCCAACTGCCGCGCCACCACCTGCTGCCACTCGGGCACAACCCCGCCGGCCTGCCGCAGCCGAACCACCGCCGCCTGCATCTGCTCGCGCCCGACCAGTTCCAGCCGGGGATGATGCGAGAGGTCGGCGATCAGCAGGTCCGCCAGCCCCTGCTCCAGCCAGTCCCACGCCTCGCCCGCCGGCCCCTGCGTCTGGTTGGCGAAGTGCAGCACCGCCACCGCCGTCGGTGGCTCCGCCTCGCGCCCGGCCGCCTCGTCGGCCACAACGCGCCCCGGCGTCGCAAGGCAACATGCCACGAGCAGTATGACAAACAAATACCAGCGCCGGCCGTACCTCAACGCTCACCCCCCGCCTCGCCCGGCTGTGCAGCGTTGTCGGCCGCCAGCAGCGCCCGCGCCGCGTCGGCCGACGCAGTCGCGCCGTGGTCACGCACCACCGCCCGCAGTGCCACGGCCATGTGGTCGAGTTCGTCCAGCGCGCGGTAGCAGTAGGCCCGGTGCAGCGCCGCCCGCGCGTGGTGGGGGTCGGCGTCGCTGGCCCGGAAAAACGCCATCAACGCCAGGTCGTACTGCCCCGCGTGGTAATAGCCCAGGCCGCGCAGGTAGTGCAGGTCGGCCTGCGCATGCGGTTGCCGTTTTGCCTCGTCGGCCGGCGGGGTTGACGCCGCCAACGGCTCGCGCAGCTTTAAGGCCAGCGACTCCGCTAGCTCGACCAGTTCGTCCACCGCCGCCCCGGCCTCGGCCGTGCCCGCCAGCCGGCCGTCGGCGATCCGCCAGACCTGCAACGTCACCCGCAGCCGTGCCGGCGCCGCTTCGCCCTCGCCTGGCTGCAACCACACGCCGCCGGCCACCAGCCGGTCCGCCTCCAGCAGCCGGCCGAGCCGGATCGCCGCCGCCTCGTCCATCACGCCGCGCAACGTCAGCTCATGCTCGGCCAGCACCTGTGCGTAACGCGCACGCTCCACCATCCGCACGCCCGACTGACTGGCCAGAACCGCAACCGCCTCCGTCAACGCCACCGCCGTCGCCTCATGCCCCGCCTCCCCCGTCTGATTGCTCACCGGCGTCATGAACACCACCGGCTCGCCCGGTGCGGGGTGGGCTGGCGACGCCGTGGTGACGATGGCGACGAGGCTCGCCCACAGCCAGCCGTGCACCACGCTGACCAACCCGTGCCCCCGCCGGGGCAACGTTGTCACGTCAGCGTCCATCCCAGTATCCCCACTTGTAGCCGCCGTGCCCCATGCTGGCGTACGCGCCGCTCGGCCCGCGGGCACGCCACTGGTTGGCGTGCGGTCGATGCGCGTCGCGCAGTTGGGTGACGCCGCCGTCGATCCGGCCGTAGTTGCTCACCCCGGCGTGGTGGTCGCTGATCTGATCGAGGCTGGAGTGCGAAGGCTCGACGCCACTGCCATGGCCGTTGAGGTAGCGTTCGACGTGCTCTTCGACCAGCAGCGGCGTGTCCACGGTCACCCACGCCCCTGCCACGGGCACCTCGGCCTGCAGGGGCAGCCAGTCAAGCCGGGCGCCGCTGAAAACGCTGAACGCCGCGTAGTCGAACCGGCCGTTGCCGTTCACCCGGTCGCCAAGCTCCCCGGGCGTGAGCGAGGGACAAAGGTAGATGTCCCGCACCTGGTTGACGTAGGGAAAGAGCGTGCCGGCGTGGGGCGTGCTGTTGAAGTAGGCCACATGGTTGGTGGTGAACGAATCGCCCATCCAGTCATTCCGCCACGGCTCGTCGTACTGCTTCCAACGATCGTGGATGGCGGGCAGGCGGTCGCGGTGGTCGCCGGCGAAGACGTGAAAGGCCAAGCCCAACTGCTTGAGGTTCGACTGGCACTGCACGTTGCGCGCCGCCTCACGGGCCGACGACAGCACCGGCATGAGCATGCCCAGCAGCAAGGTGATAATCGAGATCACGACCAGCAACTCGATCAGGCTGAACGCCCGGACTTGCGCACGAGCCGGCCACCGGTGTAACACCTCTTTCATGAAATTCCTCACTCGTGTGTATCCCGAATCCTCATGGACTTGCCCTGCCAGTCTACCACGACCCCCGGTGCGATCACCAGCAGAGATAGATTGGGTAGTGGGATACTTTCAAAGTGGGGCGGGCGTCTCGCCCGCCATTGGCCCGAAGGGCCAACAACGTATTCGGTCTTCGACCGAACGGCGGGCGAGACGCCCGCCCCACCAGGAAAGCAAAGTACACCACTGCCATAGATTGCCCCCGAAGGCCGCATGAGTCGCCTCACGGATCAAGACGGTGCGTTGCCCACGGATCGGGGTTTGGGGGTTTGTTTCACGATGGACCCGAAAAATCATGCCCCCGCCACATCCTGTACTTTGAAAGGGGGCAGGACGGGCAGGGCGACCACCACGCGGAGCGGCACGGCCGGATGAGCGAAGCAACGAGCCAATGGGAGCGGGCGATCGAGGAGCAGGCCAGTGAGCATGGCCGGTTCTACTTTCGCGTGGCCCAGGGGATTCTGCGTGACGCCGCCGCAGCCGAGGACGCCTGCCAGCAGGCACTGCTCAGGGCGTGGCAGCAGGAAGAGGCGATCCGCGACGTCGACCGCATCCGGGCGTGGCTGACGCGGGTGGTGGTCAACGAAAGTCTGCAGGTGCTGCGTAAGCGCAAGCGTGAGCGGGAAGTGCTCGCCGACCAGCGCGTGCAGGACAATCATTCCGGCGATCCGGGGGCCGGGCTGGCCGTGCGGGAGACCGTTCGGCTGGCATTGGACGAATTGCCCGAGCCGACGCGCACCGTCGTCGTGCTCCGGCTGATCAACGGCTTCACAGGCAACGAGGTCAAGGCCATGCTCAAGTGCAGCGCCTCGGAAGTGTCGCGCCGGCTGCACGCGGGCATGGACCAACTGCGCGACCACTTCGTGCGCGAAGGAGTCTGACCATGGACCGGCAACCGCTCGACGATCATGCTGTGCAGCGCCGCCTGCTCGACCGCGACTGGACGCTGGCCGACCTGCAGGAGGCGGTGGCCCTGGCGGCCTACCTCGATGCGCATCCCGCCTGCCGTGAGGCGATCGAGACGTACGACCAGGTCCGCCGTGCGCTCGCGCCGGCCGACGCGGTGGCCGGTGACGCGACGGACCGCGTACCCCCCATGAACATGGGCTCCACTGCCGAAACCAACCATCCCGACGCCGAGCCGGTCGGCGGCTGGCAGGCGTTCGACCGGCGGTTGAGCGGGCGCATCCAGGCGATCACGCAACCCACGCCGATCCGCCGGCCGCGCTGGCAGTGGCCGTTGCAACTGGCGGCCGCCGTGCTGTTGACCACCGTGGCGTGGAAAGCGGGCGAGATGACCGGCCACGGGCCCGGCCCCGCCGGTGCGCCGATCGCCGGCGCGCCGGATGCCGATCACGCCCGCTACCTGCCCGCCGACGCGGACCAGCAGGTGGACGTGTTCGGCGAAGTCTCGGCCGTGTTCGATCGCCGCGCCGGCTGGGTCGCCTTCGCCAACGGCCGGTCGGAGCTGGGCATCAGCGACCACCCGGTCGCCGTTCCGCCGCGGCTGCTCGTGATCCGCCTCACCCTCGCACGCCAGGGCCAAACGATCTCGCAGACCGACCTGGTCATCGTGCCCGGCCAACGCGCCACGCTCGACCTGCCGCTCGACGACGGCCAGTTGCTCCGCTACCAGTTGCACGTCAGCGACGAACGCCCCGCCCGCCTCGCCCTCTGGGCCGAACTCGAACACCCCGACGGCCGCGGCGACACCCTCGCCGCCCTGGCCACCCGCCTCCAGCTCCAGCCCGGGCAGGTCATGCCCGCCGGCTCGATGGCGACCGAGGCGGGCGGGTACGAACTCACCCTCGGCTTCCGCGAGGCCCGGGCGAGCGGGAGGATACCATGAACCTCACCCTCGCCGCCACGGTGCTGACCATCACCCTCTCCACGCAGGGCCACTGGCTGGCCGACCGGCCGGGCACGGTGAGCGTCGCGTGGGTCGCGCCCGAGCAGGCCGTGGACGCGGTGCTCGACTGGCAGCTCACGCTCGACGCCCTGCCGCTGGCCGCCGGCCGACTGGAGCTGGATGGCAACGACGAAGCCACCGCCCTGACGATCGACGCCCCGGCCGTACGCGTGCCCACCACGTTAAAGTGGAGCTATCAGTTGCATGCCGACGACGATGGCCGACGCCTCGGCGAAGGCGGCCGCACGCTGCGCCTCTACCCCGACCCCCTCGCCGGGCTGGCCGAGCGCGTCACCGAACCCGTCGTCGTGGTCGGCGAAGGCGAACCGGCCACGGCCCTGACGGACGTGCTTGAACAGGCGGACGTGCCCCACCGCCAGGCGGACCGCGCCGCAACGTTGCAGCTCACCCGGCCGGGCATCGTGCTCGTCGTCGCCGGCCACCTCGAAGACGCCGCCGGCGAAACGCATGCCCTCACCCAACTCGCCCGCAGCGGCGCCAGCGTCATGCTCTTCGAGCAGCAGACCGCCGGCCGGCTGTTCGACCACCGCCTGCGCCGCCGGCCGCCGCCGACCAACCTCGACTGGCAAACTGAGCACGCCCTGCTGCGCCACCTCGACGCCGGCGTGCGGGCAAGCTGGCTGTCGCCGGGGCGCGACCTGTGGGCCATCGAGCGATCCGCCGACCGGCCGGGGCGGGCCCTCGCCGCGTGGCCGGACGAAGGCGACGCGCTGGCGCTGACGCGCCCGCTCGGCCGCGGCCGGCTGGTGCTCTGGCAGCTTCCGCTGGGCCCGTGGGCCGACGACCCGCGCAGCCGGCAACTGCTCGTCAACGCCCTGGACGACTTGGGCGCTCGACCGGCCCCGGCCGACGAAGCGCCGCCGGCGAGGAAGCCGGACGTTGAAAGGACCCGACCATGAAATTTGCCTTTCTCCCCTTCAGCCGCGGACCTTGGCGCGCGATTCGGCCTGGCGGGTTGAAGCGCGCGGTGCAAGCACCGCGGCTAAATAGCTGCCGTCGCGCCTGGCGTGATGGGTGGCGCGTGGCGGTCATGCTGTTGGTGCTCGCCCTCGGTCTGCCTGCGGCGGCGCAGGAGGGCGAGCCCGAGCCGGCGGCGGCGGATCGGCCGTTGACCGTGGCGGTGCTCGACTTCGACGTCGACGACGTGGCGGACGCGGGGCTGGGCGAAATCATCGGGCAGACGGTGACCATCATGCTCGCCGGCGAACCGGGCTTCGAGACGCTGGACCGGGCGGCCATCGACCGGTTGCTGGCCGAGCAGGAGCTGACGCTCACCGGGCTGGTCGACACGGCCGCGGCGGTGGAGGTGGGCCAGTTGGTCGGGGCGCGGCTGCTCATCGTCGGCCGGGCGTTTCAACTGGGCGAGCGCACGTTCATCACCGCCAAGCTCATCGGCACGGAGACCAGCCGGGTGGACGGCGTGCTGGTGCAGGGCGAGCCCGGCGCGCCGCTGGATGAGCTGGTGCTGGCGCTGGCGCAGCGTCTTGCCGAGCGGCTGCCCGAGGCGGGGCCGCGCCTGGTGGCGGACGGTCGGCCGGTCGATCCGCTGCCGGCGTTGCGCGAAGCGCTGGCGGGGCGAGAGCTGCCGCGGGTGGCGGTGGTGATTACGGAAGAGCACGTCGGGCAACCGCGCGATCGGCCGGCCGCGCCGGACCCGGCGGCGGAGACGGAAGTGAAGCGGCTGCTGCGGGCGGCGGGCGTGACGGTGCAGGACGTGGAGGGCAACGTGTTGACGCAATGGGCCGAGGCGGCGCGGCGGGGTCGGCGGCAACCTTGGCCGCGCGAACTGGCGGGGGTGGACCTGGTGGTCGCCGGGGAAGCGTTCAGCGAGTTCGCGGCGCAGATCGGCAACCTGCACAGCGTGGCCGCGCGGGTGGAGATCAACGTCATCAGCCGGTCGCGTGGCGAGATCGTCGTCGCCGACCGTGCCACCACGCGGGCGGTGGACCTGGCGGAGCAGATCGCGGGCAAGAGCGCGCTGGAGAAGGCCGGTCGGTCGGTGGCGGTCGAACTGTTGCGCTACATCGACGAACACGCGCCGGCGGCGGGCGATGGCGAGGATGCGGAGTGAGGCTTTGCGGGGTTAGGCGGACGGGGGGAAAACGCCAAGACGCCAAGACGCCAAGAAGAGATAAGGCAGGCCACGAAGACACGAAGGCGTAAAGATGAACACGAAGGAAAAGAAGAGAGAAGCATGTGTTAACGAAGAGAACGTAAATCCAGTAGCCCCACGCGGAAGCGTGGGGTTGTCGGCGTCCGGTCACCCAAAACCCCCCGCTTCCGCGTGGGGCTATTAGACTGACGCTCTCACATCTTCTCCGCTTATTTCTTCTCTATCTTGTTCCTTCCTTTTCTCTACTTCTTCGTGTTTATCTTCGTGCCTTCGTGTCTTCGTGGCCTGCCTTATCTCTTCTTGGCGTCTTGGCGTTCTCCCAAGCCCGCTAGCCGCAAGCGGTTTTCAGACGGTGGCGGACTGGACCTGCGGGCTTTGCGCGGGGGCGTGGGGCAGGGGCAGCAGGTCGTCTAGATGGATGAGCTGGCCGGTCTGGATCGAGCGGTTGGCGGCGATGCCGATGAGGATGGAGGCGGCGCCGTCGATGTGGGTGGCGTCACGGTTGAGCGGGTCGGCGGGCGGGTCGGGGTGGAAGACGCGTTCGAGGATGCGGGCGTCGCCGCCGCCGTGGCCGCCGCTGGCGTCGGGGATGTCGACGTTCTGCGCCGGCTCGAACAGGCGCTGAAGGCGGATGTGCTTTTCACCGGCGTACTGTTCCTCGGCCAGCTCTTCGTCGGACTGGCCGCGGATGATGTGGCCCTGGCCGCGGGAGAAGTATTCGACCTGGCCCTTCGTGCCGTTGATGGTGACGCGCTCGCCTTCCCAGGGGCAGTAGGCGAACATCGAATAGTTCATGATCACGCCGTTGCGGTAGCGGACGAGCACGGCGTGGGTGTCGTAGATGTCAGTGGGCGGCGCGTCGCCGAAGACGTTGCGGTCGCGGATGTAGCCGGAGTCTTTTTCGGCGTCGAGGTAGAGCGACTTGGCGTCGCCTTGGGAGAGGTCGATGGCGAACGGGTCCTGCTCGGGCGTGGCGTGGCCGGTGTAGCGTTGGTAGTCGTAGGTTTCGCCGCGGGCTTCGGCGTTGGGCTTGCCGTAGAACTTGAGCGCGCCCATGGCGAAGACGGACTCGGCGTAGTCACCGAGGCAGAAGTTGACGAGGTCGAAATGGTGCGTGCTTTTGTGCACGAGCAGGCCGCCGGACTTGTCCATCTCGCGATGCCAGCGGCGGAAGTAGTCGGCGCCGTGGCTGGTGTCGAGGTACCACTGGAAGTCGACGTGGGTGGGCGTGCCGATGGCGCCGCTGAGCACGATTTCGCGCAGTTTCGAGATCGCCGGCGTATAGCGGTAGTTGAACGTGACGCGCAGGCTGCGGCCGGTGCGTTCGAGGGCGCCGAAAATGGCCTTGGCCTTGACCTCGTCGGTGGTCATCGGCTTTTCGCTCACCACGTCGCAGCCCAGCTCCATCGCGCGGATGATGTACTGGTGATGGTACGCGTCGACGGTGGTGACGATCACCACGTCGGGCTTGCACTCGGCGATCATGCGGTCGAAGGCGTCGGCGGGGTAGGCGGGCACCGGCTCGCCGGCGAGCTTGTCGACGATGTGGCGGTTCCAGTGCGCCATGCGCGTCGCGCTCACGTCGCAAAGCCCGACCAGCTCAGCGTGCTCGGCGTAGGTCTTGTAGATCGCGTCGATGAACATCCGGCTCCGGCCGCCGGTCCCAACCACCACGTAACGCTTGCGTGTCGACATCTCTGACTCCTTGGCGCAGTAGAACTCTTTTGCGGCCCATTCTACCAACTCCCCGACACGCCAGCGGACGCCGCGCGCAGGAGTGGAACGGCCGCGTATGGCTGTTTACCGTCAGCGGGTAGGGGCGGCCGACATGCCGGCGTCGCTGGGTGTATCG
Source organism: Phycisphaeraceae bacterium (assembly GCA_040876735.1). Taxonomy (GTDB): domain Bacteria; phylum Planctomycetota; class Phycisphaerae; order Phycisphaerales; family Phycisphaeraceae; genus Natronomicrosphaera. Next base: position 12,330 of record JBBDPC010000116.1, read on the forward strand.
TCGTTGGCGGCGGGGATCACGAGGCGGAAGTCCATGCCGCCTTCGACGTCGCGCCGCGATTCCAGCCGGCCGCCGTGGGCTTCGGTGATCGAGAGGCTGATGGGCAGGCCCATGCCCATGCCGCGCTGCTTGGTGGTGAAGAACGGCTCGAAGATGTGCGAAAGCTGGTGCTCGGGAATGCCCGGGCCGTGGTCGATCACGCGCACCACCACCGCCTTGGCGTCCTCCGCCTGGCTCACCACGCGCAGTCGGCGCGCTTCCGTCGGCGTCTGCTCCATCGCCTCCACCGCATTGCGCACCAGGTTCAGAATCACCTGCTCGATCTGCACCGCATCGACCGCCACCGCGGGCAGGGCGTCGGCGAGATCGAGCTGCATCTGAACCGACTGGTGGCGGATTTCCGGCTCGATCAGTTCGATCACGTCCCGGACCAGGCGGTTCACGTTCACCGTTGAACGCTGCGGCTCGCGCTTGCGAACGAAGCGGCGCAGCCGGCGAATGATCTGCCCGGCGCGGTCGGCCTGGCCGGCGATGCGGTCGAACACGGTGCGCAGATCGTCCTGCCCCATCCGCGATTCGCCCAGCCGACGCTTGGCCCCCTGCACGTAATTGGCGATCGCCGCCAACGGCTGGTTCAACTCATGCGCCAGCTCCGAGGCCATCTCCCCCATCGTGCTCAGCCGGCCGACGTGGGCGAGCTCGGCCTGGCGCTGGCGGGCGAGCTGCTCGGCCTTCTTCTCCTGCGTGACGTCGCGCTGGATCGAAACCCAGTGGGTGATCCGTCCGCTCTCGTCGCGCACGGGGGCGATGTGCCAGTTGAGCATGTATTCACTACCGTCCTTGCGGTAGTTCATCGTTTCGCCGGCGAATGGCTCGCCGCGTGAAAGCTGGTGACGCAACTGGTCGAGCACCGCCCGGCTGGTGCGCGGCCCCTGGAGGATGCGCGGCGTGCGGCCGATCACTTCCTCGGCGGTGTACCCGGACATCCGCGTGAACGCCGGGTTGGCATAGACGATCCGCGGCCCCGGCCGGTCGAGCTCGGCCTCGGTGATCAGCACCGCCTCCTCGACCTGGTTCACCGCCGACTGAATCAGCCGAAGGTTCTGCTCGGCCTCGCGGCGTTCGGTGATGTCGCGGGTGAGGCAGAGAATCTCCTTCAGCTCGCCGCTGGACTCCTCGAAGACCGGCCGAACGGTCACCTCCACCCAGCGATAGCTGCCATCACGGTGGCGCTTGCGGAAGGCGACCGGCCCGGTCACCTCGCCGCGCAACGTGCGTTCGTGCGACGCCTGCACCGTCGGGATGTCGTCGGGATGAATGCGGGCGAATGCCGACTGCCCGACCAGTTCCTCGGGGTTGTAGCCGGTCAGCTCCCGACTGTTGGGCGAGGCATAGCGGTACCGCCCCTCCGAATCATGCCAGGAGATCATGTCGCTGATGCGTTCGGCCAGCAGGCGGTAGCGGGCCTCGTTTTCGCGCAACGCGCGTTCGACGGCGTCGCGTTCGACGAGCTTCTGTTCCAGGGCCTGGTTGGCGTCGCGAAGCTGCTGGAGTTCCTGAAGCAGGTTGTGCATGGAAGGCGAGTCGGCCGCGGCCTTGGCGGGGGGAGGCACGGCCGGACGCTTGCGACGATCGGATTCGGATTCACGGCCACCCTCAGTCATGACTTGTTGGTCCCCATGGAAGCGAACACAACGTGCGGGGCCGGCGAACAAACTGCGGACGCCGATCTCTCACAACGCTTACCGTGGGTTGGGATGGCGGTTGACGTGCAACACGTCTGTGGCGTCCGCACGGCCTGCCGCGCGGCCCCACCCGAACATCCTCCCAGTGCGTGGAACACTAGCAGGCTCATCTTGAGGACACAACGCCATGTCAAGGGATACTTTGCCCGGTGCCACCTATCTGGCACTGAACGTGGGGCCGTTCAGTATCTTCAGTGGGGCCACTGCTGAAGGTGCTGCGCACCCGTGGCGGGTGGGGGTTATCATCCCCGATGGGGGGGCCGTGGCCTGACGCTGTGAGCACTGGAGACCAAGGCGATGACCGACAGGCACGAACCCGGCGAACCGGTGTGGCGGGAGCGGTGGTTTCAGACGCTGCTGGCGGTGCTGCTGGTGGCGGCGGTGGCGGTGCTGCTCCTGCCGCCGGTGCTGGCGCTGATGTACGCCATCCGCCCGGTGCTGCTGCCGGTGCTGATCGGGCTGGCGCTGGCGTACATCATGAACCCGGTCGCGACGTGGCTGCATCGGCGGTGGCGCGTGCCCCGGCCGGTGACGGCGGTGGGCGTGATGGCGACGGTGGCGCTGGTCGTGCTGGGGCTGCTGGTCTACCTCGTGCCGAAGATGATCGGGCAGGCCACGGAGTTCGTCACCGACCTGCCCGGCTACGTCCGGACGCTGGGCGCGTACCTGGCCGAGACCTTCAACCTGGACATGGACCAGATCGTAGCGCGGATCGAGGAGCGGGCCCGCACGCTCGTGGCCGGCGAAGGGCGCGAGCTGGACCTCGGGGCGATCGGCACGGCCGTGTGGAACTGGCTGGACGTGGGGCTGGGCGTGATCGGCACGACGATCGGGCTGGCGACCTACCTGGTGGTGGCGGGCGTGGTGACGTGCTTCTGCTTCTTCTTTTTCCTGTGGAAGTTTGACGGCATTGTGAACTGGTTCGTGCCGTTTTTCCCCGCGTCGCACCGGTCGGGGGTGATGGGGGTGGTGAAACAGATGGACGCGTCGGTGGCGGCGTTCATTCGCGGCCGGCTGATCCAGGCGACCGTGGTGGCGGTGGTGCTCAGCGTCGGCTGGTGGCTGGCGGGCGTGCCCTACTGGCTGCTGCTGGGCGTGGGGTCGGGCGTGCTCAACCTGATCCCCTATGCGGCGGTGGTCGGCTGGCCGGTGGCGGTGGTGTTGACCTGGCTGTATGCGATGACCGGCGGCGACGCGAGCGAAGTGGCCAACGGTGCGGCGATTGACGTCGAACTCGACCTGTGGGCGATCGTCGTCTGGCCCAGCGTCGTCTACCTGTTCGCCCAGGGGCTGGACGGCTGGGTCGTCGAGCCGATCGTGCAGGGCCAGGCCACCAACCTCGACCCGCTGACCGTGCTGCTGGTGGTCCTGCTCGGCGGCTCCCTGCTGGGCCTGCTCGGCCTGCTGATCGCCATCCCCGCCGCCGCCTGCATCAAGATCCTGGCCAAGGAGGTCCTGCTCCCCCGCGTCCGCGCCTGGGCCGCAGCGCGGTAGCGGGGATCAGGGATCAGGGATCGGGGATCGGGGATCGGGGATCGGGGATCAGAAAGAATTTTATAAGCCGAGGGCTGAGTCCGCGAAGCCCCGGATCAGGAGGAGATTGCCATTCGTCATTCGAATTTCGTCATTCGTCATTCGTCGTTCCCCCCTCCCCATTTGTCATTTGTGCTTTGTCATTTGTCATCCCCCTCCCCCACCGCCACCACCCGGCCCATGAACAGCACGGCCCCGGTCGCCCGGTCCTGAATCACATAGACGAACGGCCGATCCACCCGGACCTCCACCGGCGGGTCGGCGGGCATCGACAACTCGCCCGCCGCGAAGCCCGTCGCGGCGGCGGCTTCCGTGCCTTCCTCATCCACATTCACAAACGCCTTGTGCACCACGTGCTGAATGGAAAGCGCATCCCCCTCCGCCGAGTCGGTCAACCCGGTGAAGTCGGCGCGACGTTCATCGAAAGCCAACGGCATGCCCATCGCCGCGAGCGTGTCGTTGAGCGTGTACTCCGTCTCGACATGGAACTTGGGCAGGTAGAGATTGACCTGCCGCCGATCGAGCTGGCCCAGCCAGTCGGCGAGCGCGTCGGCGGTGAGCCTGGCTTCGAGGTCCGCCAGCCCAGCCGCCTCGTCGGGCAGCAGGATCACCATGCTCAGGTCGCCGCCTTCGTAGGCCAGTTCCACGGCCTCAAACGAGTCGGCGTCGGACGCCATGTGGCGGGTGTCGAGGCGGGATTGAAACATCGTGGGCACCGGTACCCGGCCATCTCCGCCGTGGTCGTGAAAGCCGCGGTCTTTGGTGTTCGCTTCATGGAACGGGCTGTGCCAGGCGCCGAGGAAGTAGATGGCGTTGGTCAGCACCAGCCGGGTGTCGGGCGTGATCGACTCGGCCGGCATCAGGTCCTGAATGCGATCCTGGGTCTGCTGCTCAACCCAGTCGTTGATCCGCTCGCGGGCGTCGCCGGGCTGCTCGCGGAAGTTCACCGCCTCAAACCCCGCATCGTAGTGCGGCCGCACCGCATCCAGGTACGCATCCCGGAATGGCATCGTCCGCTCGCCCCACAACGCGTTGGCGACGCGCAGCTCGTACGGCAGATCGTCGCGGTTGTACCGCTGCGTAAGCGACCCCATTGCGGCATGGAAGCGGGCGTTGCCCCACCGCTGCTCACCCTCGCCCGGCAGAGCCAGCACATTCGCCATCTGCGCCGCCGTCTCGCCGCGTGCCCCTTCCCACGTCATCGCCAGCGCGCTGGAGATGCTGAACGGCGAAAAGAAGAGGTTGCCCGCGTCGTCCGCCTTCGCCAGTTCGTGGTACAGCCGGACGCCGAAGTCGTTGACGGCATGGGCCGCGGCGAGTTGTTCACGCACGGCTTCGTCCGGGCCGCGGTCGCCGGCGGTCGGCGGGTTGGACTCGGCCGGGGCGTCGGTGCAGCCGACGGCGAGCAGCGCGGCCAGGGCGACGGCGGCAGGCGCGGCGAACGGGATGGCGTGGGGCATGGCGAGACTCCTGAGCAGACACGAGAGGCAAAGAAACATTGGATGACCAATATGTAGACGCACGGGTGTGGCGAAAGTTCCGGCCGTGGTTTTGTGGGGCGCCCCAGCCGCACGCGCCGTGCCTGCCGTAGGGTCCGCGGTTCGCGGACCACCTGTGTACCCGGCAAGGCATGGTCCGCGAACCGCGGACCCTACGGCGGTGATTCTCTGGTGGGGGGGGGGGGGCCCCCCCCCCCCC
>JBBDPC010000117.1:0-17204 GCA_040876735.1 Phycisphaeraceae bacterium
CCCTCACCCCAGCCCGCTCCCTGGATGGGAGAGGGAGTCAATTCAGACGCGCTTAGACGTAGCGGGCATAGGCGCCACACAGCATGCCACCCGCGGAAAGCTGTTGTGTGCGGCGACAAGCCGAGCGGACGGGAACATTCTGGCTGAAGGCTCAACGCGGACGGCTCAAGGCTCGATAAACATTGTCCTCAGCCCATCCGCTTCCCGCACGGCGCGTTGCGCCGCATAGAGGGAGAGCGCCTCCATTGCAAAAGAATGCTGACGCGGGATGGGCTGTGTCACGATGTTCAGAGGGCCGGGCTCTCGTCGGCCGGCGCTTCGTCGGCGGGTTCGGGCTGCTCGTCGGCGTCGGCGTCGGGTGCGGTTTCGACGTCGGTTTCACCGGGCGGGGTGTCGTCGAGGTCGTCGGCTTCGTCCGCGTCTTCCTCGGGTAGGGGGTCGCGCTGGGCGGGGGCCTGGTAGTCGACTTCGAGGCGGACCGGTCGGCCTTCGAGCTGGAGGCTGTCGCCGGAGACGCGTCGCCGGCCGTCTTCGCCGACGATGTGACGCCCGACGCGGTAAAGCGACCAGTCCATGCTCGTCGCCGGCCGGCCGGTGACGCTGGCGGCGCTGACCTCGCCGGAGCGGTCGAACTGGACGATGAGCAGATGCTCGGGCGGGACATCCATGCTCCAGAGCGTTTCGCGGTCGAGCGCGTCGATCACGGAGACGCTCGTGGGGCGGTCGGGCGTGCTTTCGAAGACGTGGCGGTCGCGCGAGACGCAGCCGCCCGCCATCAGCAGGGCGAGGGTGAGGAACATCAGCAGGGTCAAAGGTCGGCGATGGTGCATGTGATTCATCCTTTCAGCGACGCCATGCGGGTCGTGTGGGGTCCTTGGTTCCGTACCATACGGCTTGTGAGGCCGACAGGCTAGTGGAAGATGCTCAAAAGAAGATTGAAACGCGAAAGGTGGAGCTTGCGGAGGACTCGGGATTGGGAGCGTGACGGGGGTGATCCGGCCCTTCGGCGCTGCGCTTCTCAGGGCTCGGCTTCGGCGGGGGAGATGCCTGCCGGGCTGGGGCGGGCATGCTATAATGACCGATTCTTGAGCCTTAAGCCGTTAGCTTTAAGCCATTAGCCAGCGTCAAACCGAACGGACGGGGGTATTCTGGCTGACGGCTTAAAGCTAATGGCTCAAGGCTCAATCAACCCGCCCGCATCCGCATCATTTTCAGAGAGCAGAGCCATGAACGATCCCGCCGCACCGGCCGCGGCCGCGCCTGCCGCCGCTTCGTCCTCAAGCGACTCCGGCCCGCGCCCGGGGGTGCGCTATTCCGTTCCGCTGCATCTGTATGCGATCCTGCTGGGCGTCTGCGTCTTTCTGTTGATCGGCATCGGCGGCACGGTGACCAGCACCGGCGCGGGCATGGCGGTGCCGGATTATCCGACCACGCTCGGCTACAACATGTTTACCGTGCCGTTGAACGAGTGGTTGACGGGCGATGCGCGGCCGGACGTGTTCTGGGAGCACTTCCACCGCCTGATGGGGTCGCTCGTGGGCGTGCTGACCATCGGCATGGTCGTCTGGCTCACTGTCGCGCAACGATCGCGCCGCTGGCTGGTGGCGGCGGGGTGGGGGCTGCTGCTGATGGTCATCATCCAGGGGCTGATGGGCGGGTTCCGCGTCACCGAGGAGTCGATCCGGCTGGCGATGCTGCACGGCATTCTCGGGCAGTTGGTGCTGGGGTGTTGTGTGTTGATCGCGGCGGCGACGAGTCGGCCGTGGGTCGAGGCGGTGACCGGGCCGCGGGCGTATGCGGTGCACGCCGAGCCGGGCAAGGTGTTCGGGATGCGGTACGTGGCGGGCGTGCTGCTGTTGCTGCTGGTGGTGCAGTTGGCGTTGGGGGCGTGGATGCGTCACAACGCGGCGGGGCTGGCGGTGCCGGACTTCCCCACGGCCTACGGCCAGGTGCTGCCGCCGTTGCATCAGCAGGGGCTGGCCCAGACGCAGGCGGCGTGGGAGGTGGCGCACGATCAGCCGTTGACCCGGCCGTACAGCGTGGCCCAGGTGAGCGTGCACATGGCTCACCGGGCGGGGGCGGCGGTGGTGTGCGCGGTGGCGCTGGTGCTGCTGGTGTGGGTGAACGTGGTGGCGCCGGGGCATCGGCTCACGGCCTGGCCGGCGCGGGGGCTGGCGGCGTTGCTGGCGTTGCAGGTGATGTTGGGCGCGTATGTCATCTGGTCCCGCCGGCACGTGGACATCGCCACGGCCCACCAGGCGGGCGGGGCGCTGCTGCTGGCGTTGGCCACGCTGCTGACGATTCGGCTAAACTTGTTGCGATACACCGGCGTGGGTGAAACCCTCCCCCACAAGCCGAGCCCTGAGAAGCGCAGCGCCGAAGGGCCGGATCAGTCGACCAGGCCGGGGCGATCCGGGGCTTCGCCTTCGGCTCAGCCCTCGGCGTTGATGAGTCGTTGAGCAGTTGAGATTTTGGATCGACGCCCGTTGGAGTTCGCATGAGTCAGGTGACCAGCCAGGAACCTTCCACCGCGATCATCGCCGGGCGATCGCTGCGCGCGGCGGTCGTGGCCCGGCTGAGCGATCACCTGACGCTGACCAAGCCGGGCATCACGTTGATGGTGCTGATCACGGCGGCGATCGGCTACGCCTTCGGCGCCGGCGGGGCGTGGTCGTGGCTGGCGCTGGCGGTGACGGTGGTGGGCACGGGGTTTTCCTGCATGGGCGCGGCCACGCTGAACCAGGTGCTCGAAGGCGACGTTGATCGGCGGATGGAGCGGACGAAAGACCGCCCGATCCCCGCAGGCCGGCTCTCCGCCGTCGAAGCGCTGGTGCAGGGGCTGGCGTTGTCGCTGGCGGGGGTGGTGACGCTCTGGGCGGGGGCGAACCTGCTGGCGGCGCTGCTGTCGTTGTTCACGATTGTCTGCTACGTCACGGTCTACACGCCGTTGAAGCAGTTGAGCTGGACGAGCACGCAGGTCGGGGCGGTGCCTGGTGCGATGCCGCCGGTGATCGGCTATGCGGCGGCGGCAGGCTACGTCGGGCCCGAGGCGGGGCTGCTGTTCGCGATCATGGCGCTGTGGCAGATCCCGCACTTCCTGGCCATCGGCATCCTCTGCCGCGACGACTACGCCCGCGCGGGCATGCCCATCCTCCCCGTGCTCGACGGCGAGACCGGCCGACGCACGCACCACTGGAGCCTCGCCACCGCCGCCTCGCTGCTCGTCGCCGGCTTGCTGCCGACCCTGCTGGGTTACACCGGCTATCTCGCGCTGGCCGTGGCGTTGCTGTGCGGCGTCGCCTTCTTCGCCCTCGCCGTGCGCCTGGTGCTCCAGCCCACCCGGCCGCGGGCAAGGGCGCTGTTCCTCGCCTCGCTGGCCTACCTGCCGCTGGTGCTCGGCGCGCTGGTGCTCGACCGTGTGTGACCGCGGGCCGTTCGTCCCCTTTGAGCGATCTTTCTTTGTGACCACTGTGACCGCACCGAACCCGACCGATCGCGCTTCGACTCACGCCGAGCCGGCCGCCGCGCTGCGCGTCGCCGGGCTCACGCACCGCTACGCCGCCGCCGAACGCGACGCCCTTCACCACATCACCTTTGACGTGCAGCCTGGCGAAATCTTCGGCATCCTCGGCCCCAACGGCAGCGGCAAGTCCACGCTCTTCGCCATCCTCACCACCATGCTCCGCCCCCGCGCCGACCACCCCGGCACCCCCGGAACCGCCGTCATCCTCGGCCACGACGTCGGCCGCGAGCCCACCGCCGTCCGCCAACGCCTCGGCGTCGTCTTCCAGCAGCCCAGCCTCGACGGCAAGCTCACCGCCTACGAAAACCTGCTCCACCAGGGCCATCTCTACGGCCTGCGCGGCCGCGACCTGCAAGCCCGCATCACCGACGCCCTCACCCGCTTCGGCCTCGCCGACCGCGGTCGCGAACCGGTCGAGCGATTCTCCGGCGGCATGCGCCGTCGACTGGAACTGGGCAAGGCGCTGCTGCACGACCCGAGCCTGGTGCTCATGGATGAGCCGAGCACGGGCCTGGACCCCGCCGCCCGACGCGAACTGTGGCAGCAACTCGAAACGCTGCGGCGTGAGCGCGGCGTGAGCGTCGTGCTCACCACGCATCTGATGGACGAAGCGGAACGATGCGACCGGCTGGCGATCCTCAACGCGGGCGAGCTGGTGACGGTGGACACGCCGGCGAAGCTGAAGGCGGCGATCGGCGGCGACGTGATCACCGTGGAGCCGACGGACGGGCCGGCCGCGGCGGAAACGCTGGCCGAGCGGATTGCCGCGCGGTTCGGCCCCTGGGCGGCGGGCGGTGAGCCGAGCGTGATCGATGGCGTGGTGCGTCTGGAGAAAGCGGACGGGCCGGAAGTGGTGGCGGCGATCGCCAGCGCCTGGCCCGGCGAAATCCGCCGACTGAGCGTCGGTCAGCCGACGCTCGAAGACGTGTTCCTGCACCTCACCGGCGACCGGCTGTAAGAACGTGCTCTTGCCCGGCCCACTTCATTCAAACTGGCCCACGACTTATTGAGCTTTGAGCCGTTCGCTTTAAGCGATTAGCCAGCGATAAGCCGAACGGAGGGGGCATTCTGGCTGAAGGCTTAAAGCGAACGGCTCAAAGCTCAATAGAGCGTCTAAACAAAAAAACCGCGCTAGCCGCGCGCCGCTGCGAAGGCGCCCCGGTCCGCCGGAGGCGGCGGGGCTGAACGCGGTGCCTGCCACCAACCTTTCCAAGGACGCCTGCGACCCGTCGCGGACGCGCCGGTTCAGAACAGTCGATCGAAACGCTCGCCCCTCACGCAACCGGGGCGGACGATTTCCGATCGTCATGTCCCGGCATTATGCTGCTGCAAGATCGCGACCTTGAAAGGACCGTCTCGTGGTGACCGGAACAACCGGCAGGCAGGTGAGCAGCGCGTCTCCGGCATCTTCCGGGACCGCCGCGCATGGCGCTTCGCGCCCCTGGGTTCACCACGGGCAGTGGCGCTGGCGCCTCCGTCGCGATGCGGCCGGAGACGTGGCCGGCTGGCTGGCGCGGGCGGACGACGTCTTCACCTGCCCCGGGCCCGATGTGCGAGTGCTCAAGCGAGGCGACACGACCGACGTCGCCGTCCTCGGCACGCCCCCCGCGCTGCTGGTCAAGCGCTACAACCTCCACAAACGGCTCAACCCCCTCAAGGACCTGGGCCGGGGGTCGCGCGCCCGGCGAGCCTACGTGCACGGCCTGCGCCTGGAAATGCTCGGCATCCCCACCGCCCGGGTGCAAGCCTACGGCGTCGAGCGGCGGGCCGGCCTGCCGGTGCGCTCCTGCCTGCTGACACAGTTCATCGACCACGCCCAGGACCTGATGCGCACCCTGCTCCGCGGCGACCGCGCCCAGATTGAAGCGGCCATCACCCCGACCGCCCGGTTGATCGCCCGGCTGCACCGGGAAGGGTTTTCACACCGCGACCTCAAGGCGGACAACCTCATGGTCCGTCCCCAGCCGGACGAACCGGCGAACGCTGCCGTGAGCCTGATCGACCTCGATGGACTGCAACGGCTCGGCTGGGTCAGCGCCCGCCGGCGGAACAAAGACCTGCGCCGCCTGCACCGCTCGTTTCGCGAAGCCGGCCAGGGCGAAGGGGAAACGTGGGATCACTTCATGGCCAGTTACCACGCCGCACTGGCACAGATGGGCATGACGCGCGGCAGCCGAAGCATGCTGATCGTCGACCTCGGCCACGCCCCTTTGCTGGACGCCGCGGGCCTGAAAGACCTTGACGCGCTCGTCGCACTCTCCGCCGAACGCACCAACCGCGACCTGCCCGGCCGAACGACCTACCGCGTGCAAATCCCTGCCGGACAACCGAACGTTCCTGCATACATCAAGCTAAGCCGTCCGCCCGCCCTGCTCCACCGCCTGGTTCAGCCGTGGCGATGCTGGCGGCCGGATGCCGCGGAAAACGAATGGCGGCGGCTGAATCAGTTGCGCGCCGCCGGCATCGCCGCGCCGCACCCGATCGCCCTCGGTCGCGGACGCACCGTCACCGGCGATCCCGTCAGCCTGGTGATGATGACCGAGTTGACCGGCGCCACCCAGGGCGACCACTTCGTCGAGGCGCTCGCCGAACGGCTGGATCGCCCGTCATGGCAACGGCAGAAGCGCCGGCTGATCGAGCAGATCGCCGACACCGCCCGCCGGTTCCACCAGGCCGGCTTCCACCACCAGGACTTCTACCTCTGCCACTTCTGGTTCCGGCCCCTCGGCCCGAACCGCTATGAACTGAGCCTGCTCGACCACCATCGCACCGGCCGGCCGCTCTGGCTCCGACAACGCTGGCTGGTCAAGGACATCGGCCAACTGCTCTTCTCCGCCCCGCCCGCCCGCTTCACCCGCACCGATCAGTTGCGGTTCCTCCGTCGATACCTGCAGACCGATCGGCTGCGCCCGCAGCACAAGGCGTTTGTCCGGGCCGTGGCGCGCAAGGCCCGGCGGATCGCCCGCCACACGCCGCGACACGCCTATCGCGCGGAAGCAGACACACCCGACACCGCGTAGGGTCCGCGGTTCGCGGACCATCGGTCACCCCAGCCGATCGGTGGAGACGTGGTACTGCGGGTCTTCCGAGAGGTTCACTTCCACCAGGTCGCCCGCGCGGTCCAGCAGGTCGCGGCATTCGGGGCTGAGGTGGCGCAGGTGCAATCGTTTGCCGACCTTGTCGTACCGCTCGGCCAGGGCGTTGATCGCCTCCAGGGCCGACTGGTCGTAGACACGGCTGTAGTAGAAGTCGATCACCACGTCGTCGGGGTCGTTGGCGGGGTCGAACAGGTCGCGGAAGCTGGTGACGGAGCCGAAGAACAGCGGGCCGTGGAGTTGGTAGATTTTCGCGCCGTATTCGTTTTCCTGGCAGTCGGCGGCCATGTGCGTGGCGTGCTTCCAGGCGAAGACCAGCGCCGAGATGATGACGCCGATGAGCACCGCCAACGCGAGGTTGTGCAGGAACACGGTGACGCCGATGACCACGAGCATGACCAGCATGTCGCTGGCGGGGATCTTGCGGAACATGCGCAGGCTCGCCCACTCGAACGTGCCGATGACGACCATGAACATCACGCCCACGAGCGCCGCCATGGGGATCATCTCGATCAGCGGGGCGAGGAAGAGGATGAACGCGAGCAGGAACAGCGCGGCGGCGATGCCCGAGGCGCGGCGGCGTGCACCGGAGTTCACGTTGATGAGGCTCTGGCCGATCATGGCGCAGCCGCCCATGCCGCTGAACAGGCCGGTGACGACGTTGGCGGCCCCTTGGCCGATGCATTCGCGGTTGCCGTGGCCGCGGGTGTCGGTGATTTCGTCGATCAGGCTCATGGTCATCAGCGACTCGATCAGGCCGACCGCCGCGAGGATCAGCGAGTAAGGGAGGATGATCCACAAGGTTTCGAGGCTGAAGAGGGTAGCCCAGGTCATGTCGCCGTGGAGGATGGCGAACCATTCCCACGGCATGCCGCCCTGGATCGAGCCGGCGAGGCTGCCGACGGTGAGCGTGTCGATGCCGAGCAGGGGCAGGCCGAACACGGCGATGAGCGTGACGGTGACGATGGCCGCCAGCGACGGCGGCACGGCCCGGGTCAGCTTCGGCAGCAGGACGATGATCGCCATGGTCAGCGCCACCAGCGCGATCATGGTCGCCAGCGTCGGCCCGGTGAGCCAGGGGCCGTCCAGGCCCACGACGTCGCCCGCCTCATTGCGCACCGGCTGGCGGAAGCTGCTGAGCTGGGCCATGAAGATCACGATCGCCAGCCCGTTGACGAACCCGAGCATGACCGGGTGCGGCACGAGGCGGATGAACTTGCCCATCTTCAGCACGCCCACGGCCACCTGGATCAGGCCCATGAGGATGACCGCCGGGAAAAGGTATTCCACGCCATGCGTCGCCACGAGGGCGATGATGACCACCGCCAGCGCACCAGTGGCGCCGGAGATCATGCCCGGCCGACCGCCGAGGATGGAGGTGATGAGTCCGACCATGAACGCGGCATAGAGGCCGTGCAGCGGATGGATGCCGGCGATGATGGCGAAGGCGACCGCTTCGGGCACGAGCGCCAGGGCTACGGTCAGGCCCGAGAGGATTTCGTCTTTCAGGCCGGTCGAACGTCGTTTGAAAAAGTCGAGCATCTGCGTTCCGTCTCACTGCGCTAAAGGTGAACCGCCACGGCAACAGCCATGGCGTCGCATCACATCCACGTGATGCGGTCGAGTCCATTCCAGGCTTGGAAGCAGGGATCGCGTCAACGACAACCGCGCGGGCCGGCCGCTCGGGTCGGACAAGGCGATCGCGTGCAACGTGGGAACGAATGGCCTGCGCTTCCCCCACACCCCTCCCGCGCCAGGCCGTCCCCCTCGGCCAGGCAACACCACGAACGCAATCACAACGGCCCGGGTTCCGGGACGGCGGAGAAAGCGATCATCGGTTGGGAATCAGGTTGGTCGAACCAGGTGGGATTCCAACACCACAGACGAACGAGTATAGCGGCTGCGGGCGACGCTGCAATCGTGTCCGCGCCCAGCGCATCCGCCTCCCCTCCCGTTGATGTGAAACAGAAGTTACCGACACACCTCGGCTCGCGTTCCAGTCGCGCTGACAGGCAGGTTGCTGATGGCCGTAAGTTTTTAGCGATTCATTGACCGAATCGACGCCGCTGTGGTCGGTAAAGTAGGGCTGTTAGAAGTGCCAGGATCGAGAGCGAGCTTGGTTCCGGTACCGCGACAATTCCGTTGACTCCACCCACCAAGGATCCCATCAAAGTGGTTGAAGCGTCACTCGGGTCAAAACGGTACAACGAGGATCCTTCGAGTGTGTTCGTATCAACTCCGTACAAGTATCCGTCCGGCGCGAACGTGAGCGTGTCGATGTCGACCACTCCCGCGCCGGCCGTGCCAATTAGCGATGCATTACCACTTGCAATGTCGACCGTGTAAATGCGATTGGATGGGTGACCGGTAGGATCGCCCGCGGCATAGAGTGTCCCATCAGGAGCAAAATCCATCGCCTCCAGAGTGGCGCCGGTGATCGTGGCAACAAAAGTAGTAACCCCAGTCGTGGCATTGATCGTTCGTAGTTGGTTGCCGGAAAAGATGCCGTATAGTGTTCCATTTGGATGGGCAGCAAAGCCTCTTCCCGGATTTATGCGGATGTCGGCATCGAGCGCTACGACTGACATCACTGCCGCGTCCGAACGTCGTATCTGCCAAAGTTCATCGGTTTGGCGCATAATTCCATAGAAGGAATCGTTGGGCCCAACCGCAAGTTCCCAGATAGGTGTGTCGGCTGGGTTTCCTATGCGCGTGTGAATGCCCAAATCCTGGGTTACATGAAAAATGTTACTGTGCTTCACCCCGTCATCGGTTGAAGTATAGAAGACGAAATCAGCGTCAGCCGTGGCAAGCGGCAGTGCAGCGAATATCACAAAAGCCATGAGGAACCACGACACTATCGACTTCCCCATCTGACAACCTCCTAAGCTGACTGATCCGACACTATCCCACTTGCCTTGCGCCGGCGATCATCGCCGACGACCACGAACCAGTCTATCGCGTGAATTCCGCTGTGGGAAACAAAATCTTGCCGCGAATCAGTCCTGGACGTCTGGATGGCTAGTGAGCCGGCATTTGATTCGACCACGCCCACCCCCTACCTTTGCACGTCACCCCGACCGCAATCGCCACGGATGGAGATGCAAGCGTGTCCAGCAGTACCTGCGGCGTCCGTCAGGACGCCGACCTGGCCAATCTGTCCCCGCCAGACGCCCGAAACACCCCCCGTTTCTTCTACGGCTGGGTCATGCTCCCGCTGGCCACGCTCGCCCTGATCGCCACCGTGCCCGGCCAGACCGTCGGCGTCTCCGCCTTCAACCCCGCTTTCCGCGAATCGCTGAACATCACCGCCAGCCAGCTCGGCCAGGCCTACATGTTCGGCACGCTCCTCGCCGCGCTGCCCATGAGCTACGTCGGCGCGTTGATGGACCGCCACGGCCTGCGACGCACCATCACCGTCACCGTCCTCCTCTTCGGCGGTGCCTGCATGTTCATCGCCAGCGTCAACAGCCTCTGGGGCCTGTTCGCCGGCTTCCTCTTCCTCCGCATGCTCGGCCAGGGCGCGCTGGGCCTGCTCAGCGGCAACACGCTCGCCTTCTGGTTCGAGCGCCGGCTGGGCACGGTCGAAGGCCTCCGACACGTCGGCATGGCCGGGGCGATCGCCACCGTGCCCGCCCTCAACCTCTGGCTCATCCACCAGGTCGGCTGGCGGTGGACCTACGTCATCCTCGGCCTGGCCGTCTGGGCCGTCATGCTCCCGGCCATGGCCTGGCTGTGGCGCAACCGGCCGGAAGAAATCGGCCAGTACAAGGACGGCCTGCCCCCGGTCGACGCCGGCGTCGCCGTCGAAACCGTTTACGACGAAGCGCGCACCTCCCTGAGCCTGCGCGAAGCGCTGGCCAGCCGGGCCTACTGGCTCATCATCGCGTGCACCGCGATATGGTCGATGCTCGGCACGGCCCTGATGTTCAACGCCCTGCCGCTGCTGCTCTCACGCGGGCTGACCGACGGCGATGCCGCCTGGCTGTTTGCCGTGTTCGGCGTCTGCCTGGCGGTGATGCACGTCGTCGGCGGCATGCTGGCCGACCGCGTGCCGCTGAACCTGCTGCTGGCCGGGGCGATGGCGGGCCTGGCGGGCGCGATGGGGATGGCGTGGCGGATCGACGCCGCGTGGATGGTCTACCCGCTCGGGGCGACGATGGGGCTGTCGCAGGGCCTGCTCGCATCGATGGGGCCGGTCTGGCCGCGCTACTTCGGCCGGTCGCAGATGGGGCGGATTCGCGGCACGTCGGTGACGGTGACGGTGGCCGCCTCGGCCATGGGCCCGTTCCTCATGGGCTGGGGGTTCGACCTGTTCGGCGACTATGACCGGGTGATGCTGCTGTTCACGCTGCTGCCGTTGCCGCTGGTCCTGCTCGCCCTGGCGGCGACCTGCCCCGCCCGACGCACGCAGCGCCTCGCCGAGGTCGCGGCGTGAGCCCGTTCGCCGGTGCATCAGACGTTAGCCGCGGCCTTTACGGCTGTGCGTTCGGTCGACGGGGCGCGATCGGATGAACCCGGGCGCAACCTGCGCAACCGAACGCGCGGCCGTAAAGGCCGCGGCTAACGGGAGGCGAATGAGGTTGAACGGTCGAGGGGGAAGTTGTGTTCAGTTCGCCGCCGGCTCGGTGGGCGAGGGCGGGTCGAGCATGACGACGTGGCCGTCTTCATCCACCTCCGCCAGGCCCAGCTCGTGCAGCGCCAGCAGCGCCGCCTTCTGCTCGGCCTCCTTCTTGGAGTTGGCCCAGGCGGAGCTGAACCGCCGGCCGTCCATCTCAACACAGACCTCGAAGCACTTGGCGTGGTCCGGGCCCTTTTCATCCAGCATTTCATAGCTGGGGTTGACAGGCAGATGCTTCTGGGCGTACTGCTGAAGCACGCTCTTGAAGTTGTGCTGATGGGCGCTGCTGGCGGCCTCGTCGATGTACTCGTGCATGTGTTCAAGGATGAACTTGCTCGCCGGTTCCAGACCGCCGTCGAGGTAGATCGCCCCGATGATCGATTCGAGCACCGCCGCGGCGATCGAGCTGGGCAGGTTGCCCCGGCCGGACATGCCCTTGCCGAGGTTGAGCAACTCGGCGAGCTTGAGCTTCTGGCTCACCTTGGCGCAGACCCGTCGGCTGACGACGGAGCTTTTGATCTTGGTCAGATCGCCTTCGAGCAGCTCGGGGAACTGCCTATAGAGGTATTCGCAGACGACGAAGCCGAGGATGGCGTCGCCGAGGAACTCCATGCGTTCGTTGGACTGCAACCGGTGGCCAGCGCTGGAGGCGTGGGTCAGCGACTCGGTCAGCAGCGACTCATCCTTGAAACGATAGCCAAGAAGATCGGCGACATGGTCGATCATGGAAGTAGGACAACACGATTCGCCCGAAACCGGAACTCATGGAGCGGGCGGTGCGTGGAGGGGAGGAGGCACGCAACCCGACCCTTTTTCGACCGGTGCCCTGGCGGCGTCCCGGGGGCGGGCCAACACATCGCTGGGGCAGCGGTAAACGATTGAACCGAGTATCAGTTGTGGGCGTAAAGTTGTCAATGCCGAATCTGCCGATTACGCTGCCATGGAGCATGATATTGAAAACCCGCCCGTACGCTGTCGGATTCCCGCTGCTTGCCCTGCTCGGCCTTGCGCTGCTCGCCGCGGTCGGGGCCAGGCCGGCCCTGGCGACGCCGCCCGCCGAGCCGACGCCCATCATGGGCCTGGACGAGGTCCGCGTGGGCATGAAGGGGTATGGGCTGACCGTCTTCCGGGGCACGGCCATTGAGCCGTTCGCCGTGGAGGTGGTCAGCGTCGTCAACAACAGCGGCCCGCAGCGCAGCGTCATCTGGATCACCTGCCAGGACGAGCGGATCGAGCATTCGGGGCCCGTGCAGGGCATGTCCGGCTCGCCGATCTTCCTCTGGGACGAGGGCGAAGCGCAGACGCCGGGCCAAGGCGGCCGACTGATCGGCGCGTTCGCCTTCGGTTTCGCCCAGGGCAAGGACCCGCTGGTGGGCGTGCAGCCGATCGAATACATGCGCGGCGTCGGCGATCGGGTGAACCCCGGCGCGCCGCAGCAGCGCGTGGCGACGGGCGAGGCCGCCAGCGGGCCGGGCCTGGCCTGGGACGCCATGCAGATGATCGACCGGCTGGACCGCGTCGCCTCGGCCCGCGGCGTGGCGGGCGTCGATCGCATGCAGTTGACCGTGGCCCGGGCGCTGCTCGAACCGCTGGTGGGCAAGCCCCAGACCCAGCCGGCCGACGCCTCGGCGACGCGGGCCCCGGAAGGTGACGGGACCGTGATGCCGATGCTGCTGCCGATGGCGCTCGAGTCGACGGAACTGGCGTCGATGCTGCGGCCGTTGCTCGAGCCGATGGGCATCGCGACGGTCGGTGGCGGCGGCCTGATCGCCGGCCCCCCGCCGCAGGGCATGGACGTGGCGGACGTGCAACTGGAACCCGGCAGCGTGCTGAGCATCCCGCTGGTCTTCGGCGACCTCGATCTCTCCGCCGCCGGCACGGTCACCGACGTGCTGCCCGACGGCCGGGTGCTGGGCTTCGGCCACGCCATGTTCGGCGAAGGGGCCATCGCTCTGCCGATGGCCAGCGGCTACGTCCACTTCATCGTGCCCCGCCGCAGCATCAGCTTCAAGATGAGCGGCAGCCTGGAAGTGGCCGGCTCACTGATGCAGGACGAGGTCACCGCCGTCGCCGGCGGCCCCGGCCAGCACTACCGCGTCGCCCCGCTGACCGTCCACGTCGCCATGCCCGGCCACGACGCCGAAACCTACAACTACCAGGTCGTCGATCACCCCCGCCTCACACCCACCCTTGCCGCCACCGCCGCCCTCAGCTCCATCACCGCCGCCCAGGACCTGCCGATGGAACACACGGTCTACCTCGACGGCGAACTGCGCTTCACCGGCGACCACGTCATCCGCCTCGACAGCATGATGGCGGGCGAGGGCGCTTACGGCGCGATCTACGAACTGCTGCCGCCCTTGTCCATGGCCATGCAGAACCCCCACGATGCGCTCAAGCTCGAGTCGGCCACCATCAACGTCCGCGTCGAGCCGGAGCTGCGCATGGGCACGATCGTCAACGCCCGCCTCGACCAGGCCGAGGTGGCTCCCGGCGACAACGTCGGCGTCACCGTCTGGGTCCGGCCCTACGGCCAACCGGTCCGGCAGTTCCGCACGCAGCTCACCGTGCCCGCCGCGTTGCCCGAAGGCGACTACCGACTCATCGTCTCCGGCGCCGACCGCTACCTCCAGCAGTTGATCAGCACCCGGCCGCACCTGTTCACCACCGCCTCGGTCGACGACCTGATGGAGATGGTCCAGCGCACGCTCGACGTGCCCCGCGACGCCATCCACACCACGCTGCTGCTGCCCGAGCGCGGCATCGCCGTCGGCCGACAGGAGCTGCCGCAACTGCCCTCCAGCCGCCGGGCGATGATCTTCACCCCCACCAGCACGGTCGCCATGCCCTTCATGGACACCGTGGAAAGCCGGGTCAACACCGACATGACCATTCAAGGCGAGGTGGAGTTCACCGTGCATGTGCGCGAAACGCCGGGGAATGACGCGGACGGCTGAATCGGAGCGCTCCGCTGCGCGGCGCGGCTATGGGATACGACTGAACGCAACGAACGACTTTCTTGAAAACGGAACGGCTCATGCCTTCACGAAACTGGACGACACTCTCGCTCACCGCCGCGCTCACGCTGACGGCCTTTGCCACGGCCGCCTCGGCCGTGCAGCCACAGCGCTGGACCCACACCAGCGAAGCCGACTTCGCCCCCGGCACGGTCCAGGACGCGGTGGTGACCAACCTCGGCGACGTCAAGCTCGCCACCAGTTCGGACCTCGTCGGCGAGATGCCCGAGCAGGCCAGCATCATCTACGACCTCCAACGCATCGGCGACACCCTCTATGTCGCCGCCGGCCCCGAGGCCAAGCTGATGCGCCGCGATGCCGAGGGCGAGCTCGTCGAAGTTGTCGCACTGCCCAACGAGCAGGTCTTCACGCTCGACCGCATGGAGGGCGAACTGCTCGTGGCCGTCAGCGGCGCGAACAGCCGGCTGGCGGTGCTTGACGGCGACGAACTGGTCACCCTCGCCGAGCTGCCCGACGATGTGCAGTACATCTGGGACACGGTCGTCCACGACGGCGCGATCTACCTTGCCACAGGCACGCAAGGCCAGGTCCTGCGCATCGCCCGCGAAGGCGACGGCCAGTTCGGCGAACCGACCATCGTGCTCGACACCGCCCAGACCAACGTGCTCACCCTCGCCGCCGACGACCATGGCCGGCTCTACGCGGGCACCGACACGGACGGCCTGATCTACCGCCTCACCCCCGACGGCAACGGCGACTGGGAACCGTTCGTGCTCTACGACGCGCCCGAGCCGGAGGTCGCCGACCTGCTCGTGCTCGATGACGGCACGGTCTACGCCGGCACCGCCGACGCCGAGCAGGCCCGGCCCGGCCGCCTCGGTGAAGCCGTCGACGACCCCGCCGGCCGACCCGACGTGCCGCCCACCCCCGAGCCCGACGCCCCCGCCGACGAGGAACTGCCTGAGCCCGACGACATCCCCGCCGTGCCCCCGGATGCCGACCCCATCGGCGATCCCGACGAAGACGGCGACGCCCCCGACCAGCCCAAGCCCGACGAGGCCAACGGCGACGCCGACGACGACATCGAGGATCCCGTCGAAGACCCCGCCCCCGACCCCATGCGAACCCGCATCAACCAGTGGCGTCACACCCACCCCCTCCAGAACGAAAGCGACACCGAGGCCGATGCCGCTTCAGCGGCTCGGCCCGAGCCCAACGAATCTGACGATACCGAATCCACCCCCACCGACGACCAGCACGACCGCCTCCGCGAGCAGGTGCGCGGCCGGCTCATGGACGCCCGCGACTCCGGCACCCTCCAGGCCGGCGTCCGCGTCACAACCCAGCCCGCCCGCCGGGCCCCCAACGGCAACCGCGCTCGACCCGTCGCCACCAGCCGGCCCGACCAGCAGGGCAACGCCATCTACCGCATCGACCCCGAAGGCTTCGTCCACGAGGTCTTCCGCGAGTCGGTCATGATCTTCAAGATCGTCCAGGCCGGGAACCGCCTGCTTGTCGCCACCGGCAACGAGGGCCAGGTCTTCTCCGTCAACCCACGCACGGAAGAGACCACCATCATCGCCGACCTCGACCCCGAGCAGGTCACCACCATGCTCCTCACCGACGAAGGCGACCTGATCATGGGCACCGCCAACGCCGCCCAGCTCGTCCGCCTCGACGACGACATCGCCCGCCGCGGCACCTACACCAGCCCCGTCATGGATGCCGAGCAGATCAGCCTCTTCGGCACCCTCCGCCTCACCGCCGCCATCCCCGACGGCGCCAGCGTCCTCGTCGAAACCCGCAGCGGCAACGTCGGCGACCCCGACCAGGCCCCCTGGTCCGCGTGGAGCGACGCCCAGACCTTCCGCCACAACCCCGACGCCTCCGCCCTCCAGCCGCGCGAGGTCACCGTCACCTCACCCCCCGCCCGCTTCCTCCAGTACCGCCTCACGCTCCTCGGCGACGGCCGGCAGACGCCGACGGTCAGCGAAGTCGACACCGCCTACGTCATGCCCAACCTCCCGCCGCGCGTCCGCTCCGTCCGCGCCAGCTACCCCGAGCCCGCCCGCGGCCGGGCCGGCCAGTCGGCCGACGACGCCCCCCCCACCGCCATGCGCGTGCAGTGGGAAGCCAGCGACCCCAACGAAGACGCCATCGTCTACAAGCTCGAATACCAGCCCGCCGGGTCCAGCCGGTACATCCTCATCGCCGAGGACATCACCGAGACCAGCTACGAATGGCAGACCCGCCGCGTGCCCGACGGCCGATACGTCCTCCGCGTCACCGCCAGCGACCGCACGGACAACCCGCCCGACATGGCCCGCACCACCAACCGCCGCAGCGATGCCGTGCTCGTCGACAACACCGCCCCGGCTTTCGACGAATTGGAAGTTGCCGCCGACGACGGGACCGTCCGCGTGACCGGCCGGGCCACCGACGCCCACTCACCCGTCCAGTCCATCGCCTACGCCGTCGACAGCACGGACGACTACACCCCCGTGCTGCCGGAGGACCTGATCTTCGATTCGACACGCGAACGGTTCAACGTTACAATCCCCGATCTTGACCCCGGCCACCACGTGGTCACGCTGCGCGTGCGAGATGCCCGCGGCAACACCCGCCACCAGGCCGTGATGGTCGACGTACAGTAACCCAACAAGCAACCCCCGACGGTGAATCGGCAGGAGCCAAGCGATGTCAACGCACTACCCCAAGCGCCGCAGCCTGAGAAAGCGTGTCCGCAAGTTCGGTTTCCGGGCACGGATGAAGTCCAAGAACGGCCGCAAGATGCTCAACCGCCGCCGCTCCATCGGCCGCACCCTCGAAGTGCGCCGCCAGTTCTAAAAGCTCACGCCCCCCCAACCACCCTCCCAACGCCCGCGCACCGCGCGGGCGTTTTTCATGCGCCCCCACCCCCCACGCCCCCCCACGCGCAAAGCCCACGGCTCCCAGCCGTGGGTTCCCCCGGCGCGCAAAAAAACCGC
>JBBDPC010000118.1:0-77751 GCA_040876735.1 Phycisphaeraceae bacterium
TCAGCCTTCCAAGCTGAATGTTGAGGGTTCGAGTCCCTTCGCCCGCTTTCCGGTTTGCAGCCAACCCTTCACAGGGTTCGCCGTGTGCTAACGACTCGGCTGCACCCCGGAGCGCGGGCACGCTAAGCGTGTTTGTTCGCGGGGTTTGCGGTGTGATGACCGCCTGTCCAACGGCCCTCGGGCGTCGTACCCCGTGGGCTTTTTTTATGCGCCCACCGTTGTGCGTGTCAGCTTGTGAAGCTTACATTCACGCGTACGCCGTCGGCTCGCAACCGAGACGGCCGTTGGGGAAGGGGTAGGGGGCTGGGGAGCGTGTTTGCCGAGCGTATTCCCGGCAGTTTTCCATCACGGAAAGTTTTTGAGGTCGTGGCTCACAACGCCGGCCCGGCCGCAGTCGCCGCCCTTCGACCACACTTCAGTTAGAGGCTCGACCAGGCAATAAGTGCCATACATATTGCGTGGCCGCTCGTTCCAGACGCCGGCGGAGGACGCCGGCCAGGTGTGCTGGCGGACAATAGGGGAATAGAATACAATGAACTCCGAAATTAAGAAAGGGCGGACCGTCATGACGATCATCCGCCCGCTTACCAAGGGGTTCGAGCATGACAATGCTTCTCGCGCAGATCGTACTCGCCGGGGCGTCCTCGACCGCTGCCGCATCACCGAGCGGCGCGGTCACCAACCTGCCCTGGGCCTATTGGCTGGCGCCGGTGGGGGCGTTGGCCGCGCTCGCCACGGCCTTTTATTTTTTCCGCCAGATCATGCGGCGTGAGGAAGGTGACGAGGCGATGATCCGTGTCGCCGCGGCGGTGCGGGCCGGGGCCTATGCGTATCTGCGGCGGCAGTACCGGATCGTCGCCATCGTGTTTGGGCTGCTGGTGGCGTTGCTGCTGGTGGCCGGGTTTGCGTTGCAGGTGCAGCCGGCGCTGTCGGCGTTGGGCGTACCTGTGGCCGGGCTGTTCTCGGGGCTGTGCGGGTTCTTCGGCATGAAGACGGCCACGAGCGCGAGCGCCCGCACGGCGTGGGCGGCGCGGCGTTCGCTGAACGACGGCCTGCGTGTCGCGTTCCGGGCCGGGGCGGTGATGGGACTCTGCGTCACCGGTTTCGCCCTGCTGGACATCAGCCTCTGGCTGCTGCTGCTCACGCAGGTGTTCAACGTCGGC
This sequence comes from Phycisphaeraceae bacterium, assembly GCA_040876735.1. Classification (GTDB taxonomy): domain Bacteria; phylum Planctomycetota; class Phycisphaerae; order Phycisphaerales; family Phycisphaeraceae; genus Natronomicrosphaera. The sequence goes on from JBBDPC010000118.1 coordinate 1,164, forward strand.
AGCCTCGCCGCCATCACCACCATCATGCTCACGTTCGCCATGGGCGCATCGCTCCAGGCACTGTTCGCACGTGTGGGCGGCGGCATCTACACCAAGGCTGCCGACGTGGGCGCGGACCTCATCGGCAAGGTCGAAGCGGGCATCCCTGAAGACGACGCCCGCAATCCCGCCACCATTGCCGACAACGTCGGCGACAACGTCGGCGACGTGGCGGGCATGGGCGCGGACCTCTACGAGTCGTTTTACGGTTCGATCCTCGCGTCGATGGCGCTCGCCGCGGCGGCCGCGATGCAACTCGGGCTTGCCGGCAGCGACGCGATCAGCATGGTCGTGCTGCCGCCGGCGCTGGCAGGGGTGGGCATCCTGTTCGCCATCGTGGGCATTTTCTCCGTGCGGACGCGCGAGGACGCCACCATGGTGCAACTGCTGCGCGCCCTGCACGGCGGGGTCTGGCTCAGCTCGGCGATGATCGCCGCGAGCAGCGGGCTGCTGCTTTGGCTGCTGCTGGGCGGCGTGGAGCACGCAGCGGTGAGCTGGTGGGGCCTGTGGGTGGCGGTGCTCGTCGGGCTTGGGGCGGGGCTGGTGATCGCCTGGGGCACGGAGCATTACACCAGCTACGACAAATCGCCCACACGCCGCATTGGACGTCAGGCCGAGACCGGCGCGGCCACCGTCATCATCGCCGGCCTGGCGGAGGGCATGCTCTCGACGTGGGTGCCGCTGCTGACGGTGGTGGTGGCCATCCTCGCTGCGTTCAGCTTCGCCGGTGGCCAGGAAATATTCCTCATGGGCGTGTTCGGCGTCGGCATCGCGTCGGTGGGGATGCTCGCCACGCTCGCCCTCACGCTCGCCACCGATGCTTACGGGCCGATCGCCGACAACGCCGGTGGCAATGCCGAGATGACGCACCAGCCTGCCCAGGTACGCGAGCGCACCGACATGCTCGACGCCCTGGGCAACACCACCGCCGCCACCGGCAAGGGGTTCGCCATCGGCTCGGCGGCGCTGACGGCGCTCGCCCTGCTTGCCGCCTACACCGTGACTGTCCAAAGCAGCCTGACGCAGCAGGCGCGGCAGGCTGCGCCGGCCGCCATGGTCGCATCGCTCGATTCGGCAGACGCGGGCGTGCAGACGCACTACCTCGGCCACGGCCTGTTTGCGATTCGGCAAGGCGACCGGATCGACGCGGGCCTGGTGCTCGCGTGGCGCGATCGGCCCGAGGTGCTGCGCCGGCTGGCGAAAGACCTGCACACCACTGTCGCATGGAGCGAACCGCACGGCATGGGCGAGGCCACCGTGGTCGCCAACCCGCACGGGCCCGAACTGCCATACCAGATCGTGCCCGCCTCGACGGCGAGCATCCAGCAACTGCTCGCGTTCTACGATGTGACGCTGATGAATCCGCGCGTGCTTGCCGGGCTGTTTGTGGGGGTGATGCTCGTATTCGTGTTCTGCGCGATGACGATGAACGCGGTTGGCCGCGCGGCGTTTGCGATGATGCGCGAGTGTCGGCGTCAGTTCGTCATCATGAAGGAAGGCTATCGCGTGAACGGGATGACGGCTGAGCAGATCGCCGATCCGCGGCAGTGGCCCGATAGCGTGATGGTGGATCAGAAGCAGTACCCGGACTACGCAACGTGCGTCGCGATCAGCACGGCCGGGGCGCAGCGGGAGATGATCCTGCCGGCGGCGCTGGGCGTGTTCGTCCCCATCGCGGCAGGCTTGGCGCTGGGGGTGGCGGGCGTGATGGGGCTGCTCGCGGGCGTGCTGGTGACCGGCTTCGCGGTGGCGATCTTCATGGCCAACGCAGGCGGCGCGTGGGACAACGCCAAGAAGTGGATCGAGACGGGCGAGATGGGCGGCAAGGGCTCGGACGCCCACAAGGCCGGCGTGGTGGGCGACACCGTCGGCGACCCGTTCAAAGATACCTCGGGCCCGGCACTGAACATCCTCATCAAGCTCGTGAGCATCGTCAGCGTCGTCTTCGCCGGCCTGATCGTCCGCTTTTCCCCCGACGTGTCGACCTGGCTCGGGCTCGGCGGCTAAGGGTGCGGAAGGTAGCTACAGATACACGGGTGGAGAGCGTGTGGGTTACGGGGCTGCCACGAGCGCCCGTCGCAGCCCACGTTGTGAACGCCGCGCTTTCGTCCGTGTCAATCTGGGGCCCTGCGTGGCTTTCTCTCCGCCTTTTCCCGCTGTCATTGTGGATGCCGTTTCCCGCACCGATTTCTCAGCGTGAAAAAACTCGAAAAGGGAACTGCTTTATTAAAGACTAGATTGTCTTTAACTGTATAATAGCGCCGGCAAACGGGTCGGTGGATCCATACCGGCACGACGAACGACGGACGCCACAAGAAAAGAGGCTTGTCATGACCAGGGACAGTGACGTTCTCACGCGAAGCGCTTCGCTGATTCAACAGCACGGGACCGGCCTGATGACCACGGTTGATCCCGACGGCATGCCGTGCAGCCGGTACATGACCGCCGCGATGCTCGGCACGAACGTGCGCCAGCTTTACTGCCTCACCGTGATCCACGGCCGCAAGCTCGACCATCTGCGACACAACGCCGCCGTCTGCTGGGTGTTTGCCGACCCCGACCGCGAAGAGGTCGTGACGTTGTACGGCTTCGCTCGAGCGGTCGACGACATCATCAATGCGGAAAACCTCTGGGACCAACTCATCCGCCATGTCGAACCCTACGGCCTCAGCATGCTCGGGCAACAGGCCGCCAGCGAGTACTGCTTCGTCAGGACCGAGGTCGACGCGGTGGAATATCTCGACTGCCGGGCGACACCCATCCGAACCCGTCGCGTGCAGATCCGTCACGACGCCGTGGCGCCGGCTTGGCACAGACCGCGCTGACGCCGTCACACCGCGCTGCTTCTTTCCATCGCCCTATTGAGGAAACTTTGATGCCACGACGCACAAATACGACGATGGACGGCAACGAAGCGGTCGCGTCCGTCGCGTATCGCATGAACGAGGTGATCGCGATCTATCCGATCACGCCGTCGTCACCCATGGGCGAGTCGGCGGAGAACTGGGCGGCGCACGGTCGAAAGAACCTCTGGGGCCAGACCCCCAGCGTGGTGGAGATGCAGTCCGAGGCCGGCGCGATCGGCAGCGTGCACGGCTCCCTGCAGAGCGGGGCGCTCACGACGACCTTCACGTCGTCGCAGGGCCTGCTGCTGATGATCCCCAACCTCTACAAGATCGCCGGTGAACTCACCAGCTTCTGCATGCACGTGGCCGCCCGCGCGGTCGCGACGCACGCGCTGTCCATCTTCGGCGATCACTCCGACGTCATGGCCTGCCGGCAGACCGGCTGCGCCATGCTCGCGTCCAACTCGGTGCAGGAAGCGCACGACATGGCCTGCATCGGGCAGGTCGCCACGATGCACGCCCGCCTGCCGGTGATTCACTTCTTCGACGGCTTTCGTACGTCGCATGAAGTCAACGGCCTCGAACCGCTCAGCGACGAGCAACTGCTGAGCATGCTCGACCCGGCCGCCATCGCGGCGCATTGCGAGCGCGCCCTCAGTCCCGACGCGCCGCGCATCCGCGGCACGGCTCAGAACCCCGACGTCTTCTTCCAGGCGCGCGAAGCGAGTAACCGCTTCTATGACGCCTGCCCCGCCGTCGTGCAGGCCACGATGAACCGGTTCGCCGCGCTCACCGGCCGGCGCTACAGCCTCTTCGAATACGCCGGCCATCCCGAGGCGGAGGACGTCATCGTCATCATGGGCTCGGCCGCCGAGACGGTGGAGCAGACGGTGCGGGCTTTCACCGGCGAGGGGCGACGTGTCGGTGTGCTGAAGGTGCGGTTGTATCGGCCGTTCGACGCGGCGGGGTTCGTGTCCGTGCTGCCGGCCACGGCGCGTCGCGTGGGCGTGATGGATCGCACGAAAGAGCCCGGCGCCGTCGGCGAACCGTTGTACCAGGACGTGATCGCGGCGCTGACCGAAGCGCTGCCCGAGAATCGCACGATGCCGCGCGTCGTCGGTGGACGCTACGGCCTTGGCAGCAAGGAGTTCACGCCGGCGATGGTCAAGGCCGTATTCGCCGAACTCGCCCGACCGCGTCCGCGCCGGCACTTCACCGTCGGCATCATGGACGACGTGACCCACCTCTCGCTGCCGGTCGACGATCCGTTTGACCTTCCGTCCGACGATGCGTTACAAGCGATTTTCTACGGCCTTGGCTCGGACGGCACGGTGGGAGCGAACAAGAACACCATCAAAATCATTGGCGAGAATGCCGGGCTCAACGCACAGGGCTACTTCGTCTACGACTCGAAAAAGTCCGGCGCCATCACGGTCTCGCATCTGCGCTTCGGACCGCGCCCGATCCGCGCGCCGTACCTGATTCACGCGGCCGACTTCGTCGCCTGCCACCAGTTCCGCTTCCTCGACAGGCAGGACGTGCTCGAACATATCCGCCCCGGCGGAACGTTTTTGCTCAACGCACCATACCCGCCCGGCGACGTGTGGGGCCACCTGCCCCGTGAAGTTCAGGAACAGATCATCGAGAAGCGATTGCGCATGTTCGCCATCGACGCGTACCGCATCGCCCGGGAGGCGGGCCTGGGCAAACGCATCAACACGATCATGCAGACCTGCTTTTTCGCGATCGCTGACGTGCTGCCTCGCGACAAGGCGATCCACCATATCAAGCAGGCCATCGAGAAGAGCTATGCGAGCAAGGGTGACAACATTGTGCAGCGGAATTGTGAGGCTGTGGACCAGGCGCTCGCCCACCTGCATTCGATTGAGACGCCCGCCGAGGCCACGTCCGAACTGCACCAGTTGGCGATCGTGGCGGAGGAAGCGCCGGACTTCGTGCAGCGCGTCACTGCCGTCATGATGGCGGGCAAGGGCGATCGCCTACCGGTGTCCGCCTTCCCGGTGGACGGCACGTGGCCCACCGGCACATCGCGATGGGAGAAGCGCGCCACGGCGGTCGAGCTGCCGTCGTGGAACACGGGCCTTTGCATTCAGTGCAACAAGTGCGCGCTGGTCTGCCCGCACGCCGCGATTCGCGCGAAGGTCTTTGAGCCCGACAGTCTCGCCCAGGCGCCGGCCGACTTCGAAGCGATGGACTACAAGGCCCCGGACCTCCGCGGCATGAAGTACACCCTCCAGGTTGCGCCGGATGACTGCACAGGCTGTGGCCTATGCGTCAACGTCTGTCCCGCGAAGGATAAGGCGGACCCAACCCACAAGGCGATCGACATGGTGCCACGCGCTGAAGTGCGTGGGGTGGGCGGCGAGCACTGGCGCTACTTCGAAGCGCTGCCGGACGTGACGCGCACCCGCATCGTTCGGCTGGACGTCAAGGGTTCGCAGTTTTTCCAGCCGCTGATGCAGTTCTCCGGCGCGTGTGCCGGCTGCGGTGAGACGCCTTACATCAAGCTGCTGACGCAACTGTTCGGCGACCGGGCCATGATCGCCAACGCCACCGGCTGCTCGTCGATCTTCGGTGGCAACCTGCCGACCACGCCTTACTGCGTCAACGGGGAAGGCCGCGGCCCGGCCTGGGCAAACTCGCTGTTCGAGAACAATGCCGAGTTCGGCTTGGGCATGCGGATGGCGATCGATCAACTCGCCGCCGCCGCACGCTGGCTGGTGCACCGCCTCGCCGGACAACTCGGCGATACGCTCGCCAACGAACTGTTGCTGGTGCCCGCCGGCGATGAAGCGTCGCTGCACGACCAACGTCAGCGTGTGCAGGCGCTGCGGCAGAAGCTGGTCACGCTCGAAGCGCCCGACGCACGCCGGCTTGAGCACCTGGCTGGTTTCCTCACGCCGCGCAGTGTCTGGCTGGTCGGCGGCGACGGCTGGGCCTACGACATCGGCTTCGGCGGGCTCGACCACGTGCTGGCGCAGCCGTACAACGTCAACGTGCTCGTGCTCGACACGGAGGTCTATTCCAACACCGGCGGGCAGCAGTCCAAGGCGACGCCGCTCGGCGCGGCCGCGCGGTTCGCCACGGCCGGCAAGCACATGGGCAAAAAGGACCTGGGGCTGATGGCGATGAGCTACGGTCACATCTACGTCGCCACCATCGCGATGGGCGCCAACGACAACCATGCTGTGAAAACGCTCATCGAAGCCGAGCAGTTTCCCGGCCCGTCACTGGTGATCGCCTACAGCCACTGCATGGCGCACGGTTATGACATGGCCATGGGCCTCGACCATCAGAAGCTTGCGATGGAAACCGGCATGTGGCCGCTCTACCGCTTCGACCCGCGGCGCATCGAGCAGGGCAAGCCGCCGCTCCAACTGGACAGCAAGCCTCCGAAACGCAAGGTCGGCGATTACATGGCGCACGAGTCGCGTTTCCGCATGGTCCAACGGATCGACCCGCTCGGCTTCGAGCAACTGGCCGAGGCGGCGCAGCAGTTCGTGTCGCGCCGGGCGGCGCTCTACCAGCAACTCGCCGCCGTGACATTCCCGAAAGCTGATGCGGTCAAAACGCCCGGCACGCCGGTCGCGCGGTAGGCCGGCGGGCGTCAGTAGCGCGCTTCCAGTACCACAACACGATGCGGCCGCACCAGTCGCGGGGGCATGTGCCGTTGAATGAGCAACATGAGCCGGAGGAACCAGATGCGGCGGCCGGATCGATTGGACCAATGCGGCGGACGCGGCGGCTCGGAGGCTTGCCGAACCATTAGGAGCGGAAGGCGCGTGAATGCGAAATTCAGGAGACGAGGCTGACACGCTGAACCACCTTCGGAGGGCCTGCTCCAGGCGATCGCCCGCTCAGGCGGAGTAGCCGGGGGTGGCGGTCGCTTCCATGCCCGACTCCGGCGGCGCGAGGTCGGCGGCGGGGGTGCGGGCGACCACGTCGGCGAAGGCCGGCCCCTCGGCCACCGGCGGGGGCACGGCGTCGGTCTGCTCCACCGGCTCAAAGGCGAAGACCCGCGCCGCTTCATCGCCCCACGTCTGCTCGGGCACGAAACGCAGCCCGGTCGTGCGCAGGTGCAACGGCAGGCGGACGAGGCGGTGGTAGTTGTTGGTTTCGCGGTGGGCCGTCTGCCACTGGCCGTTCTCGCCGAGGATGTCCAGGCGATAGCCGCGGACGAGCGAACTGGGCACGGCCGAGCGGTCGCCGCGCTGCGGATAGCTGCACGGCATGCGCTTGTCGTTCTGGAGGTTGCTGTCGAAGACGAACCGGACGCCGCCGAGCGCGACCGGCTTCGCCCAGCGGTATTCGATGGCCGCGCCGATCGGGCCGGTCCATGCGTGGGGGTCGTCTTTGCGGTCGCGGTCGAGACCGTCGTGCAGGGGATGGGGGTCTTCGCCCTGGGCGGTGAGGCTGGCGGCGCGGGCGAGTTCGCTGATCGGGCGGGGGAAGTTGGGCAGCCAGCAGTCGTCGTGCATCAGGGCGTGCTGGAGTTCGGTGAGGTGCGAGCGGTGGATGTCGCGCGGCGTGGTGTCGTGTTTCACGCAGAGGGCGGCGGCGGTGCCGGCGGCTTGGCCGAGCAAGGCGCAGGTGGCCATGACCCGGGTGGACGAGAGCGCGGCGTGGGTGACGCTGATGTTTCGCCCGGCGCAGAGCAGGTTGCGAACGTTGCGGGAGTAGAGGCTGCGGTAGGGGATGCCGTAGGGCGAGGGCGCGGGGTGGAAGACGGTGGGCTTGCCGGGGTAGAGGATGCCGGCGGGGTGGTGATCGTCCATCGTCCAGCCGCCGAAGGCGATGGTGTCGTCGAACCGGCCTTCGGCGCGGATGTCGTTTTGCGTGAGGATGTGGTCGCCGAGGTAGCGGCGGTTCTCGCGCTTGCCCGGCAGCGAGCCGACGAATTCCAAGCCCCAGTTCGCCGCCTTCTCGCGCTCCGGGGCGCGGTTCTTGATGTAGTCCCAGACGCCCCAGGTGATCTTCATCAGCTCATCGCGGATGCGCTCGGCGTCGGTGATGGTGTCATCCAGGCCGCCGACTTCGATCCACCAGAAGTTGGCGCCGTTGACGCCGCGCATGCGGTGGGGCATGTCGTCGGGGCTGTTGAACTTGTAGGCCCACTTGGGGGCGATGAACGGCTGCGGCTCGTCGGTGCGGCGAACCTGGATCAGCAGCGAGTTGCCCATCGTCTTGTCGTCGGCGACGGAAGGCTCGATGTCTTCATCGAACTCGTGGCTGGCCTCCCGGCCGGTGCGGGTGTCCGCGCCGCTGAGCGGGGCGAGCACGCTGTCGCCCGAGCAGTCGATGAACTGGCGGGCAGCGATGGTGTAGCGGGTCTGGCTGGTGAGCTGCCAGGCGTCGACGGATTCGATGCGGTGGCCTTCGGGGCTGCGGTGGACCTTCGCGTCGAGGCAGGAGGTGTTGAGCAGCGTGGTGAGGTTGGGCTGGAAGAAGGCCTTTTCGTAGAGGACGGTGTCCCAGATGTGGTAGTGGCCGGCGGGGTTGCGGTAGGCGTTTTCGAGCTGGATTTCTTCGAGGATGCCGGTTTCTTTGTTGTGGTCGCCGTGGGCGCCGCAGATCCACATGCGGATCTCGCTGCTGGCGTTGCCGCCGAGGACGGGGCGGTCGTGGACGAGGACGGTTTTCGCGCCGTGACGGGCGGCCGCGATGGCGGCGCAGAGGCCCGCCATGCCGCCGCCGACGACGCAGACGTCGGCTTCGAGGGTTTCGTGGGGGAACGGGGGCATGGGCGTGTTACCGTAGGTTGGGGAAGCAGGGGGGCAAAGGCATGCATGATACTGACGTTTTGCGATGAGCTGGTTTCGCCTTTGCGTCATTTATTGAGCTTTGAGCCGTTCGCTTGAAGCGATTAGCCAGCGATCAGCCGAACGGAGGGGGCATTCTGGCTGAAGGCTTAAAGCGAACGGCTCAAAGCTCAATAGGAAGTCATTGGGAGTCAAGGGATCGGCTTGGGCGGTCGTGCAGGAAGTTGGCCAGGCAGTACGCCAGCGTGTGACAGCCGCGTCCACGTCATCTGGAAAAACCTGGGATTACGAGGCACTGGTCGTCGGCGGTATGACTGTGGCGTCCCGATCAACCGTGGTAGCGGATAACGGCCAGAGAACGATGCAGTTCTGGTCGGCAGGATCGAGCCTTCCGAACTGGTTTGGCGGAGCGTCGGCAGGACAAGCCAGGCCACATAACGGTGGGGCGGGTTTGATCTGCTGGAACGGGCCTGGCAGCGGCCTCTCCGGCAGGGGCTGGCCGAAGTAGTCACCGTCAAGCGTCTCGAAGCGGAGGGTTGGCACCTGCTGCGCCGCGTCATCCATGAAGAACGTCAGGCGTGTTGTGCCGGGGGCGAAGTTCAGTCGCAGCAGCGTTGGCCAGCGGCTGTGCTGGTCGAACCCGGTGACGCACTGCCATTCTTCCAGGGTGAGGAAGGGCACGCGGCGGACCCGGTCGGGGCTGAGGTTGTCGGCGCCGGGCAGGTTGGCCTGCTTCAGTGCATCGACGATCTGCCGGGCGAGGTGGGCCTCGTCGATGCGCCGCTTGTTGGTGGTGACGGCGAACAGCGGGCGGTCGAACGGTTGAGCGAAGGTTTCATGGGTCCAGCGGTCGAAGCTGCCGGCGAAGAGGTTGGCGTCGCAGCGGTTGCCGGTGGAGCGGGGATGCTCGGGTGGCAGGCAGAGTTCGCCAGCGTGGTTGGCGAAGAAGAGGTTGTTGGCAATGGTCCAGCGCGAGGCGCAGCCCGGTTCTTTGCCAACGCGCTTGCCGTCCTGGTAGATGCCCGGCTCGCGATCCGTGGCGGCGTGGGCCCAGAGGCCGAAGTGGGCGTTGTCCATGACCAGGTTGTGAGCGAAGGTGACGCCGGAGGCGTCGTGGCTGTAGACGCCGTCGCCGGGCTCGCGAACCCCCGGGCTGGTCTGGGCGATGACGTTGTGATCGACCATGAGCGGGCCGTTGCCCAGTTCGATGAACAGGCCTGCGCCCTGGTTGGTGATGATGGTGTTGCGCGTGACGCGGGCTTCGTGCCACATGTTGTCCAGCCAGAGCCCGTAGCAGCGGTTGTCGCGGATGAGGTTGCCTTCGATGTGTCCGCGCAGGAAGAAGTGGAGCTTGATGCCGCCGGTTTCGGGGCTGGTGAAGCCGAGCCGGTTGTTGCGTTCGATGCGGTTGTGGAGGATGCGGGTGTAGGGGCTGTTGATGCCGGCGATGCCGCCGCCGCCGTGATCGGAGATGGTGTTGAAGCGGATGATGTGATGGCCGGTGGCGCCACGCGGAGGGGCGTCCTGTTCCAGGCCGTCGGCATCGTTCGTGCCTTCGCTGCCGATGTCCAGGCCAAGGCTGGTGCCGAAGCGGATGGTGTTGTGTTCGATGAGCCAGTGGTGCCCGCTGCGTGTGGAGAGGACGCCGGCCTGAGGCGCGCCCTTGGCGTGATAGAAGCCGGAGGGGAAGTTGGTTGCGCCATGCTCCATGACAAAGCCGCGGACGTGGATGTGGCCCAGGCCTCGGCGGTAGGGGGCGAAGCAGCGCGACCGGGTGGTGAGTTCAAAGACCTGCTCGCCCAAAGCCTGTCTGTCGACCGGCGGATGCAGGTAGAGGCCCATGCCGTCGGCCGCGGCCAGCCAACTGCCGGGATGGCGTCGAAGGTCCGTCCAGTCGGCGACCTGAAGCAGCGGTTCGCCGCGGCTGAACAGTTCGCCGACGACGAGCGAGGCCTGCGTGGTCGATGATTCGCCGTGCGTTTCGCCGTAGGGATCGATTGCCGCGCCGTTGGCACAGGGGGCGGCGAGCATCGCGATGGCAAAGGGGTTGTAACTGGCCGGGAAGTCGGGCCAGTCCTCGGCCTGCGGGTCGTGGACGCGGAACAATGCCGGATCGAACGCAGCGTAAACGATGTCGCGTTCATCGGGCACGCTCCGCCAGTGGGGCTGCCAGAGGTCGGAGGCCTTGATGACGACCTGCTCGCCCGGCGCTGCCTGGTAGACGATGGGGCAGTCGGGTTTGCCGCTGTAACGGGGAGCGACACGTTCACGGTACGTGCCTTCGCATACCTGCACGACGTCACCTGGCTGAGCACGCCACGCGGCAGCGGTGATGGTGCGTAACGGGCGATCGGCGGCGCCGTCATTTTCATCTGAGGCATCGGGATGTTGATTGGCAACCAGCCAGACACGCCCGCTTGCAGGATGCGCGAGAGACGCATCACAACCATGTTGGGTGTCTGACGGACTAGGAGAGTGAGTATCAGGCATGGACGATCAAAACTTTACGCAGGTATGTTCAACAGAAAATTAATATGCCCGGTGCGATATCGGCCGATTGGGCCTGGCTTGGATCGCGATGCCGGGACTTATTGAACCTTAAGCCGTCAGCTTTAAGCCTTCAGCCAGAATGTTCCCGTCTGTTCAGTCTGTCGCGGGCTCATGGTTTAAAGCGAACGGCTCAAGGCTCAATAAGCTGTGCTGGGCATCGCATCCGCATCAATGCCATCCGTTTCGGTGGTGCGTGGGGGCCAGCGTACCTCATCAAGCAGCGCGCTGTCGACACCGACCGCACGCAACGTCGCCATCTCGCTCGTGACTTCCAGCAGACAGTGATGATGTTGCATCGAGCGGGTGATGCCGTATGGGTTGCGCTGATGGTCGGAACTGGCCTTGTAGAGATAAGCCCCGGCGCCCGCGGCAATGATCGTGGTGACGCCGCCCGGTGGCTCGGAACGTTCGTAGCTGTGGTCATGCCCGCTGAACAGGGCGGTCACACGGTGCCGCGCCAGCACCGGGAGGATCGTCTCCCGGCTGGCGGCGACGGGCGGTTCGACCAGCCGGCCCGACTCGTCGGTGCGGGTGTGCACGCCTGACGACCACGGTGCGTAATGGTTGAACGCGAAAATGTACCGGGCCTTGGTCTCTCGAAGAACTGCATCGAGCCGGGCTAACAGGGAGCTTTGGGGTGACCAGTCCGCACCGCCGTCGATGCCGATCAGCAGCGTGTCGCCGATCTGCTGACTCCACAAGGGGCCGGGCGTGGGCTGGAGTCCCATCGCCTCGGGCAAGGGGGATTGTTCGTCATGGTTGCCGGGCACGAGGTAAAGCGGCACACGATCAAACAACGGTGCCGCGCGTGAAAAAAAGTCGCGATCCCATTCCCAGTCGTGACGGCCGTGGCTGACGGCATCGCCCACGAACACCAGCAGGTCGGGATCGGCATCGGCAATCTGCGTCGCCACGCGGGCCCAGACATCCGGCAATGGGCCGGCGTCCGCCGCAATGGCCAACCGCAGCACATCGGCTCGCGGCGGTCGAGGTGCGACACCGCAGTACGTTCGCAGCGGCGCGTCGCGCGGGCTGTCGTCGTCGAGGGTCACGCGGTACGACGTCGCATCCCCCTGCTCTTCAAAGGGCAGATCGAACTGGTGAACGGTGCCCGGTGGTGAATGATATGCCTGGCGGTTGACGTGTAGCGTGACGCCGACGCTTGCGGTGGTTCGGCAGGCCAGGCCCCACCCGCTTGGCCCAAGCCCGATCACCGGAGTGGTTTGAAAGCGTGCCGCCGCCGCGGGCACCCCCAACAGCCGAGCGGTGGCGTGAACGCGCGGTGCGGCGCCGGTGGCCCGGAAGACCTGCAACGGCGTCAACGCCTGAACACAAACCGTGGACTCCAGTTGCCAGTGAGACTGCAAGACGTTCTGGCCCGGATGAACCAGCCGTGTCGGGATGCCAGGCGTCGCGTGGTACAGCATGCCCGGCAGCGGTGTCGGGACACGCTGTCCATTGAGCAAGGGTGGATCATCGCAGGGCGACTCCAGCGTCAGCGAGGCAAAACGATCCGCGTGCTGCACATCGAATCGCCGACGAGCTTCCAGACTCACCGGCGTCTTGCGATCGTCACCTGCGGCGGGCTCGCGCGTCGCTTCGCTGGCGAACGCCCACCCGCCGCTGCCGCCGACCACCCGCACCGCCAGAACATGCCGGCCCGCTTCCAGATCCAACGTGAACTCGTGCCCGCGCTCCGTCAACCGCCAGGCATTCCCCCCCGACATGGTATGGAACCGGCATGTCCCGTCGACCCACCAGCGCATCCACCAATCAGCGCCGGCATGGATCGTCACACGCGCTGCTTCAGGCAGAGCCCACTCGGTCAACAGGTATGCTGCCTGGAAACTGCTGTGCCTGCCGAAACGCGACGCCAGATCAATGACGCCATCGGCATTTGCAATCAGTTCAGTGCCGGTCAGCGTCCGCCCGTCGAGATGAAGCGCCTCGCCCGCTTGCCAGCGACGCAGTTGCGAAGCCAGGGCCTTGTCTACTTGTTCGTCATCCTTCACGACGTCCTGATTCGGGAGCACGAAGGCGGTCCACTGTCTGGGCCAGTGCATCGGCTGACGCAAGGGCATGAGTTCGGCCACCGCCGCGGTGGGTTCCCGATGCCAGGCGCTGTGTTTGCTCGCCCGCGCGGCGCGATATTCCCAATTCGATCCGGTGGTGAGATCGACCACTGTGTCTGAACGGTCCGCATCCATTGGTGTCCTCCAAACGACATCCTGCAGGCCCATCATAGCCCAGCCCGGACGTTCGTCTTCGCACGGGTGACGCAGAGCCAGTTGGCTCGGAACGCGAGTCGTCATCCAGCCGTACGCGCTCGAACGCCCACCCTCGAGACTCGGCCTCATGCCACAGCAGAGGCCATGCCTCGGCCACGGGGCGCGATGATTGACCAGCTCGATAGGCCATATTACCTTATTTCAAACGATTGAAATTTGTGCGCAGGCTCTATGTTGTGGGAGCTATTGCCGGTATTGGAGTTGCGTCGCATTGGCCGTGACCCTTCAACAGATTGCCGCGACCTCCGGCGTGCACCCGTCTTCGGTGTCGCGCATTCTCAACGGGAAAGAAACTCAGTACGGCATCGGCCGGCAGGCGGTTGAGAAGGTGCTCGGCGCGGCCCGGGCGTTGGGCTACCGGCCCAACGCCGCAGCGCAGGCCACGCGGACCGGCCGGTTCAATGCGGTGGCCTTGCTCCAGTCGCAGGCAGCGGGGCGGTCGACGCTGCCGATGCCGCTGTTGCAAGGCATCTGTGATGATCTGGCCGAGCAGGACATGCATCTGCTCATCACGCGTCTGCCGGACGCCAAGCTGACCGACGCCAGCGTCGTTCCGCGCCTGTTGCGCATGTGGCTGGCCGATGGACTGCTGGTGAACTACACCGACCGCATCCCAGAGAAGATGATCGCATTGATCCGCAGCCATCAGATGCCCTCGGTCTGGATGAACACCAAGCTCGAGGCGGACTGCATTCACCTTGATGACCGCCGGGCGGGCCGGGAGGCCACCGAGCATCTGTTGGCGCTGGACCACCAGCGCATCGCTTACCTGGATGTCGCGCACAGCATGAAGACGTTGTGTCGCGATCACTACAGCGCGCGTGATCGGGCCGTCGGCTACAGCGAGGCGATGAAGGCGGCTGGGCTGACGCCACACGTAATGCGATTCGATCGGCGGCCTTCGGAGGGTGAAGTTTCACCATGGGTGTGTCAGAACGTTTTCGACACGGCTGACCGTCCGACAGCGGTGATCGGCTATGGCTGGAAAGAGGTGTCGCATGTTGCGGTGGCGGCGTTGCAGCGTGGCGTGCAACTCGGGAAGGATCTGTCGCTGATGCACATGAGCACCGCGGGTGATCCGTCCGGCAGCCGGTTGGGCGGGATCACCTTCACGCATATGGCGGCGGAACTGAGAGCGATGGCCCGTGAGGCGGTGCAGATGTTGCTTGAGAAAATCGTCGATCCACAAACCACGCTCGCCCCGCGAACATTGCCGTTCACCCACATCGAAGGGCTGACCACGGGCCGCCGGCGTGACGCGTGACAGGTTCTCGCATGGACGGAAGTTCTCTTGGATGCCGATTCCCACGAAGTCGTCGACACCGGCGGCAACCCCCGCAATTGATCCACATCCGGTATAAGGAACTCCCATGGCCATCAAGCAAAGCGTCGTTGTCCCGATCTTTCACGAGCCGGACCAGCCCAGGGAGGCGTTCTGCCAGCAGATGGCGGAGGTCGGCCTGGACGGGATCGAACTCTGGGGCCGGGCGGAGTGCACCGCCTGGGCCGAGGCGGCGCGGTCGGCGGGATTGACGCTGGTCAGCTTCGTGGGGCACGGCACGCTTGAGCACGGCCTGAACGATCCCGACGCCCATGACCGCATTGAGCAGGAGTTGCGCGACGCGATCGACGTCGCCGCCGCGCATGGCGTGCCAGGCGTGATCGCCTTTGCGGGTAACCGCCGCACCGGGCAGAGCGACTACGACGGCATGGTTGTCTGCGCCAAGGGGCTTCGTCGCATCGCTGGCTACGCGGAGGAGCAAGGTGTCAACATCAACGTTGAGCTGCTCAACTCACGCGTCGATCACCCCGCCTACCTCGCCGACGCGAGCGACTGGGGCTATGCCTTGTGCGAAATGGTCGATCGTCCGCGCGTTAAATTGCTGTTTGACATTTACCACATGCAGATCATGGAGGGCAATGTCATTGCCAACCTCCAGCGCGGGATTCGGTGGATTGGTCACGTTCATACCGCCGGCGTCCCGGGCCGGCACGACCTGGACGACACACAGGAACTGAACTACACCGGCATCTGTCGAGCCCTGGCCGAGGCGGGCTATGACGGCTACGTGGGGCACGAATTCTGGCCGCGCGGCGAAAAGCTCGCGGCGCTGCGCCAGGCACGTGCGTTGTGCGACGTCGGCATTTCGGCACGGTAGATCAGTGCCGTCTCACCATCTGGACCCATGCTTACGACGGACCAGCGCCCGAACACCGCCCTACACGTCCCACTGGTTGTGGAGAATCGCCATTGCTCGCTTCTGGCACGGCGGGACGGGGATCCCGCGGAGCAACGGATCATCGGTGGCGTGCATCCACTGCCGCAACCGATCTTTGAGGTCAGACAGGACGTCGGCGTGAGCCGGATCGTCGCACAGGTTGCGCAGTTGCAGCGGATCGTCCTGGAGGTCGTAGAGTTCCAGCGGCGGCGCGGCGCCATGCGGCGTGAAGTGATGCCACGGCTCGGTCACCTCGGGGATGAGCGCGAGTCCCTGCTCCGTGGAGAAAGGCTTGTCCGTGGTGGCGTTGAGGATCAGGCGGTGTCGATCTGAGCGAACACCGCGCCGCGGCGCGAAAAAGGGGGCATTGAAGAAGGTGAGTTCGGCGAAGACCTGCTCGTTGGGCGTAAACGGCTCCGCATCAAGCAACGGCCGGTAGCTGCGCCCCTGCACTCGATCCGGCCGATCCAGATTCAGTGCATCGAGAATCATGGGGGTGTGGTCCATGTGGCTGATCAGTTCTTGATAGACCTTGCCGCCGGTCCAGCCTCGGGCCGGCCAACGGACCAGCAGCGCCGCTTCCATCGCTGCTTCGTATAGCGAGCCTTTCGCTCGCGGGAACGGGATGCCGTGGTCCGCGGTGAACAGGACGAGCGTGTTGTCCGCCTGGCCTGATTCCTCCAGCGCGACAAGCACCCGTTCGATCCCGGTGTTGAGGCTGCGGATCGCGCCCTGGAAGGCGGCAAAGCGTTGACGCGCCGCGTCGTTGTCGATCAGCCAGGGCGGAACGGTGACGCCCCGGCTGTCATCGGGCGTCGCGCCGCCCCAGTCAAAAGGCGTGTGCGGCTCGAAGAAACCGAGGTGGAAGTACCAGGGATCGCCCGCCGTCCCCGCCGCGGCGGTTGTGTGAATGCGCTGCGCGGCGATCTCGGCGATCTCGGCGGCCGTCCCCTGCGGATCGACATGATGTGCGGTATAGCCCCAGCGCGTGGCGGGGCTGTGCGTTTCGTGCATCGTGCCAAACTGCTCGCACCGGTAGCCGGCCTCGGCGAGGTAACCGGCCAGATGCACCTCATCGTCGTTCATGTCCCAACCGAAGCCGCCATGGGCCAGCCCGTTGACGCCCGTGCTGTGGGGACAGCGCCCGGTGAAGATCGACGCCCGGCTGGGGCTGCAGAACGGCGCGGTGCAGAACGCACGATCGAAACGCACCCCTTCTTCAGCCAGCCGATCCAGCGCCGGCGTGTGAACGGTTGAAACGCCGTAGCATCCCAGGTGCCGGCCGATGTCGTGGGAAGTGATGAGCAGGATGTTGGGACGTGCGTCAGTCATGTCGCATTCGGTCCTGTTGTTCAATCAGTGGGTGGATTTCTGTTGACCGACCTTGGCGCGGGAGGCCGTGCCAAGTAAAATAACAACGTTCTCAAATTATTTCTAACAACGCTCTCAATTTTACTTTTGCTGCACGGCCCCTCTCGCACGATGGACACGCGAAACCGGCCAGCATGTCGGCCTCAATGACGGCCCTTTTTCTTCAGGACACCTCGCGATGGTCACACTGGCTGAAATCGCTCAACAGGTTGGAGTTTCAACGCACACGGTTTCCCGCGTGCTCAACGGCGGGTTCAAGGGCACTTACCCCAAGGTGGTTCGCCGGGCCGAGCGGATCCGGCAGGTCGCCGAGGAACTGGGGTACCGGCCCAATGCCGCGGCGCAGGCGGTCTGCAGCGGGCGTTTCGGCGTTCTTGGGTTGCTGATGAGTTGGACGAGGCACTACAGCCATCTGCCCCACCAGCTTTTGAGCGGCCTGCACGACGCCGCTGAAAGCTGGGGCGAGCATTTGGCGCTGGGGCGCGTCCCCGATGAAAAGCTGTCGCAAGAAGGCTGGTTGCCTGAAATTCTGCGGCGGTGGTCGGTGGACGGCCTGCTGATTAACTACCACTATCACCTGCCGGCGGGTATGGCTGAGCAGATTCGGCGTCGCCGCATTCCGGCGGTGTGGATCAACGCGGATCAGCCGTTCGATTGCGTTCGCCCCGACGATGCCGACGCCGGCCGTCGCCTGACTGAGCATCTGCTCGAGCGCGGCCACCAGCGGATCGCGTATATGGACCGCTCGCACGGCCAGGCGGAACTGGCCCAGGAGCACTACAGCGCCGTCGACCGCGCCGCGGGCTATGAACTGGCGATGCGCAATGCCCGCCTCACCCCCCGCATCGTTCGTCCGGATCGCAAACTTGGACATCCCGAATCGTTCGAGCACGCTCGAGCGCTGTGGCGGAGTGAGGATCGCCCAAGCGCGGTGATTACTTACGCACTTCCTCACGCTGAAATCGTCACTGTCGCCGCGGTGATGGAAGGCTTGGTGTGCGGCCGAGACCTGGAGGTGGGGACGTTCGACACCACGCCCGCGCAACCGCATTTCGGCTACGCGCCGATCACGATGGTCGAGCCCTACCGCGATCTCGGACACGCCGCGGTAACGATGCTCCATCAAAAGATCCAGCGGCCTGAGCAGCAACGCCCGGTGAGCAAGCTGCCTTTCCGGCTGGTGACGGACGACACCGCCACTTCGCCCCAGACGCCGACGGCGGGAGGCCCGGCAACTCCCAAGGTCCAGTAGGAAATGCCCATCTCACCGTTGTCACGTAAAGCAGCGGTTTCGTTTCTTTTCTCATTTGCAGGAGGATTTGTCATGACTCGCAACACACTTTCCCTCACGTTGGGCGGGCTTTTAGTCGGCACCGCAAGCCTGCTGGGCTCACCCGCGCCAGCCGCCACCACGGTCGACAGCGGCTCGTGGTACGACACGGGCAACTGGGACACCGGCGCACTGCCCGGAGATGGCGACACCGAGGACGCGTTCATCGACAGCGCTCACACGATTGACGTCGACCAGGCAGGCTCATCGACCCAGGATGTCTCCGGCACCTTGCGCAATGTCTACGTCAATGGCACGCTCAACGTGACCGCCGGCACGCTCGCGACCGATGGCGGCGGAGCCAACGGTCGCCTTCACATTGGCGACACGGCCAGTGGGATGGGAAACCAGAGCGGTGGGACCGTCGATCTGCGAAGGGATCTCGTTATTCAAACTGGCAGCACCTATCAGATCACCGACGGTTCCCTCCAGATCGGCGGCGACTTCACGCTCGATGGCACATTCACAGCGATCGGTTCCAGCCCCGTCATCGCCCTGGGGGGCGGCGATGACATGCTCGGCAGCGGAACGCTGAATTTCATTGCCGACGCCAACGGTGTGGCCACCATCGATATCCCCGATGACGGCGATGGCACCGTGATCGAGAACATGGACCTGGTCGTGGACCTCCTCAGTTATGACACGGGCAACGGTACCGAGATCGATCTCATCAACTACAAGCGGATCAGCGGCGCTGGTGCGTTCAACTCCGTGACGATTCAAAACGGCACCGCCGACATTGAGTACGGCCACATCAGCGGGCCCGGCGGACCGTCCACGATCAAGCTTACGAATGTCGCCCCCATCCCCGAGCCAGCGAGTTTGGCGCTGCTGGGCCTCGGCGGGTTGATGATCGCCAGCCGGCGTCGGCGTCAGGCCTGAATGGAGTCCCGAACGACGCCGCCTCCGTCGGAAACGGCCGGGGCGGCCTTATCGTCCCCAATTTCCTTTCAAGGAGTTCCTCATGTTTCGCGACGCGCACAAGATGCCTGCCTTCACACTCATCGAGCTTCTGGTGGTTATTTCGATCATTGCGCTGCTGATCGCACTCCTCCTGCCGGCGCTGCAGCAAGCTCGGGAAGTTGCTCGTCGCACGCAATGCGCGGCAAATGTGCGACAGATCAACCTTGGACACCATATGTACGCCAACGACCATGGTGAGACCTATGCCCCGTCCGCGCCGGTGCTCGGCACCGGCGGCCACGCGTCGAACATCCGGCGATCTGGAATGTGGGTCGGTCATGGCCTGCTGTGGCATTACGACTACATCAAGGACGCGCGGGCTTTTTATGATCCCGCCTGGGATCCCGAGGATAGCGCGACCTATGGCGGCTCGGACGGCTGGCCCACGAATGGCGATCCAGAAGATGAAGACGGGATCGTCAGCAACTACTACATCCGCAACACGATCGAAGACAGCAACGGAGACTCACGGACGGTGAGCACCCTCGATGACTCCCATGTGAGTGCGCTGGTGGGCAACTTCGGCTCTGCGGAAAGACGCCACCGCGGCGAGGGGCACAATGTCGCCTTTGCCGACGGCCATGCCGCATGGCGTGCGGACAGCGAGGGACTTTACAATCTCTCTGAGTACAGTTGGCCTGGGCACAAGAGTCTTGAGGCTTACTATCTGGACGTGCTCGACAAGCCTTGGGGTAACTGATTTCGCTACGTGTCAAACTGAGATTCGCTCATCTAATTGTGAAGGATGATTCATGCCAAGGCACCCGATGATGGGTCTGTGTACTGCTTTGTTCCTGTTTCTTGGAGTCGGTTCGGTTGCTTCCGCGGTCGAGCAAGGCGCAGGCACGGTGACACTTGTCGATGGTGCGCAGGTTGAAGCCGAAGTGCTGTTCGAGCATCCGGCGGTCGAACGGCTCATCGTCCGCTCACCGGAGCATCGCACGGTGCAGAGCCTGGACCTGGAACAGGTGCATGCCGTGACGGTGAACGGCCGCACGACGACTTACGCCGACCGTCGTGAATTGAGCGAACCCGAGCGGATTGAACGGGAGCGCAACGGCCTCTGGGGCGATGAGGCGGGCGAGGGTCAACTCGGGCGGTATGCCAGGGAATCGTGGGACCCGCGGCCACTGCTCGTCTGGGCCCAGCCGGGCACGAGCGGCGACGCAATGGATGCGGCGAACTGGCTGGATGAGCACGGCGAGCCGCTGGCCGAGATGCCCTGGCAGGAAGGGCAACGCGGCCGTCGACGGAGTGCAGGAAGGGCGTTCGATGGCGATGTGCTACTGCCCGCGGCGGCGGACACCTACGAAGTGCTCCAGCCAGGCCAGCGCGATCACCTGGAGCCGGTCGCGCTGCGTCACCTCACGGTCGAAGCCAACGCCAGCTACCGCGTGCGCTACACCGTCCACGGCAACCTGTGGGTCAAAGACGACGCCGCTCTCGGCAAAGGTACGCAGACCGGCGGCCTGGGCAGCGGCGACACCAACAAGCACACCTTCGCACGGTTCTGCAACTACCACGACGAGCCCGAGCATCAGGACGCGGTGCCGCCGGAGAATCGATGGGCCTACGCTCCAATCATTTCCCATTGGGTCCGGATCGACACCGGCGAGCAAGGCAGCCTGGAGATCGTCGGGCAAAGCCGGGGCCCCAGCGACCGCGCCACGCTCAGGCGAGGCCAACTGATCATTTCCAAAGACAGCTATCTCGGCAATGGGCCTCGCGGCAGCTTTTACAACGAGCCGGGCACGACCGTGGTCCTGCTCGACGGCGCCCGCATCGGCAGCCCCATGGCGTTGAACTCGAACAACCGGGCCACGTATGGGATCGGTGGAACGCTGCTGTTCGGCCATCCTGACAAGCCACTGACGCGCGACCTTATTTTCAGTGCGACTCACTTTCCCAAGGACGAGATTCAGCCTGACGCCTCACCGGCCGATCGGACCAGTGGTGCAAGTTTCGTCCTCGGGCCCGAAGGGCGCATGGTCGTCCACAGTGTCGACCCGGCCCGGGCGCGGGTTGTTTTCCGACCCCGCTCCAGGCTACTTCCGGTCAGCCAGTATGCCGTCGACCGCGAATACTGGCGGCACATCGACCGCCGGGGCGACACCTACTATCCCCCCAAGCCCGAGTTCTGGGAATTGCCGGATATTCCCACCGGCGTCGCCGCCGTCTTCCGCGGTCAGACCGACTTCAACGGCGTACACTTCGACGGCTTCTACGAACACGGCATCGTCGTCCGGGCCCAAGATCGCCAGCGCTGGCAGAATGTGACCTTCGGCGACCATAACTACGCCGAGCGCGGCAAGCTTTTCCGCGATTTGGAGCCGTAAGCGATCTGGTAAGATCGGTGCCTGTAGATTCAGTGCGCGAGGCTTGGGCACAAGGGCCGGTCGACCGAAGCGGGTGTTGATCAAAGATGAGCCGAAGGCGCGAGCAACGAATGAGTCAGACCAGTGTACCGCAGTGGGCCAGCGATCCGGAGTTATTCAAGCTGGTGCGACATGAGCTTTACACGCCTGTGGTTGGCGATGTGCTCGATGCGCTGGGGCACTACCACCGCTTCCTGCCTCAGCCGATTCAGCCGATGGTCGAGGCGATGCGGGTGGTGGGGCGGGCGATGCCGGCATTGATGATCGACGTCCACGGTCCGCAGCAACAGCCGTTCGGCAAGCTCACCGAAGCGCTGGACCAGCTTCAGCCGGGTGAGGTTTACCTTGCCGCCGGTGGCGCGATGCGTTGCGCCTATTGGGGGGAGATTCTCACCGCCACGGCCAAGGCCCGCGGCGCGGTCGGGGCCGTGATCGATGGCTTTCACCGCGACACGCCCAAGGTGCTGGAGCAGGACTGGCCGGTCTTCAGCCGGGGGCGTTACGCCCAGGACTCGGCGGTGCGGACGCAGGTGGCCGAGTACCGCGTGCCGATCGAGATCGGCGGCGTGTGGGTCGAGCCGGGCGACCTGGTCTTTGGTGATCTCGACGGTGTGGTGGTCGTGCCGCGGCGGGTTGAGAACAAAGTCATCGAGCAGGCGCTGGCCAAGGCCCGGGGTGAAAAGACGGTGCGCCAGGCCATTGAGGCGGGCATGAGCAGCACCGAAGCCTTTCAGGCCTACGGCATTCTCTAACATCCCGCCCGTCGCAACGCCCCCGTCCACGGAACACCTGCCATGCCCACCCGCTGCTTCCGGATTCACCCGCAGGACAACGTCGCCACGTTGCTGGACGACGGTTCGCCCGGGCCCGCCGAGGTGCTCGGCCACACCGGGCCGGATCGGCTGGATCTGGTCGAAACAATCGAGTTGGGTCACAAGGTAGCCCTGTACGACATTGCCGAAGGCGAAGCGATCGTCAAGTATGGGGTGAGCATCGGCAGGGCTACCGCTGCTATTGCCGCAGGGCGCTGGGTCCACCTGCACAACTGCACCAGCCGGTTCGACGAGCGCAGTCAGACCCTGGACGTCCGCACCGGCGCGACTACGGACACCCGCTATGAGTAAGCCGAGCCACACCGCCACCTGGCAGGGCTACCTTCGCCCCGACGGCCGCAAGGGCGTGCGGAACCTGGTGCTGGTGGTCTACACCGTCGAATGCGCGCACCACGTGGCGGCGAAGATCGCCGAAGGGGAGCAGGATACGCACGTCATCGGCTTCCCCGGCTGTTACGACAACCAGTATGCGGTGAACCTGATGCTTGCTCTGGCCCGCCACCCGAACGTCGGGGCGGTGCTGGCGGTGGGGTTGGGCTGCGAGTACACCCGGCCGGACAAACTCGCCGAGGTGGTGGCGCAGAGTGGCCGGCCGAGCGACTGGTTCCGCATCCAGCAAGTCGGGGGCACGCGGTCTGCGATCGAGCGCGGCAAGCAGCGGGTCCGCACCATGCTCGCCCAGATTCGCGAGCAGACGCCGCGCGTCGACATGGGACTGAAAGACCTGACCGTCGGCTGCGAGTGTGGCGGGTCGGACGGCACCAGCGGCCTGGCCGGCAACCCGACAGTCGGCGCCTTCTTTGACCGCCTCGTTGATGCCGGGGGCACGGCTGTCTTTGAGGAGACGATCGAGATGATCGGCCTCAAGGCGATTATGCTCGCCCGTGCCGCCACGGACGAGGCCCGAGATCAGATCGACGCCGCCTACGAAAAAGCAGTGCGCTACTGCCAGGCGGTCCGCCAGTATTCGGTCAGCCCCGGCAACTTCGCCGGGGGGCTGACGACGATCGAGGAAAAGAGCATGGGGGCGTTTGCCAAGAGCGGCGCCCGGCCGATTCAGGGCGTGATTAAGGTCGCCCAGTCTCCGCCGGCGCCGGGCCTGTGGCTGTTGGACTCCGTGCCGGACGAGCACTTCATGCAGTTCGGCTACACCAACCCCAACGACACCGAAGGGCTGATGGACCTGATTGCCGCCGGCAGCCAGATCATCCTCTTCGTCACCGGACGCGGCAGCGTCATCGGTAGCCCCATTGCCCCCCTGATCAAGGTCACCGGCAACAGCGCCACCTATCGGCGGATGGAAGAGGATATGGACTTCGACGCCGGGCGGGTGCTCAGCGGCGAGATGACGCTGGATCAGGCGGCGGACGAGTTGACCCAACTGGTGGCTTGCACCGCCGCGGGCGAGCCGAGCAAGCCCGAGACGCTGGGCCACCGCGAATACTTCATCATGTACAAGCACCAGGACACCCCGCCGCTGCAGGTCGGTTGCCGACTCTAGCACGGTCCCAAGCACGAAGCCGAGCCTCCACGCATGAGCCATCACGACACACCTGCTTCAACGACACCGACACTCGACCCGGCCCGGGCCTTCAGCCTTGCCGGCGAGGTGGCGCTGATCACCGGCGGCGGGAGTGGCCTGGGGCTGGGGATGGCGCGCTGTCTCGCTGCTGCCGGCGCCACTGTCGCTCTCGTCGGCCGGCGCGAGAGCGTGCTGGCCGCCGCGGCGAAGCAGATCGGCCCCGCCGCCTCGGCCTTCGCCCATGACATCACCCGCTTTGAAGACAGCCCGGCCCTGGTCGAGCGCATCGGCGAAGTGCTGGGGCCGGTGACGGTGCTGATCAACAACGCCGGCGTGCACTTGAAAAAGCCGGCCGTGCAGACCAGCGAGCGCGAGTTCCAGACGCTACTGGATACGCATGTACTCGCCGCTTCCGCGCTCACCCGCGCGGTGGCGCCCTCGATGGTCCACCGCCGGCACGGCTCGATCCTCTTCACCGCCTCCATGACCGCGCTGATCGGCATGCCGCAGGTGCTCGCCTACTCGGCGGTCAAGAGCGCCTGCGTCGGCATGGTGCGGTCGTTGGCGGCTGAACTCTCGCCCCACGACGTGCGCGTCAACGCTATCGCCCCCGGCTGGATCCAGAGCGAGATGCTCGAGCAGGCACTGGCTGGCGACGAGCCACGCAAGCAGAAAATCCTCGCCCGCACCCCCATGGGCCGGTTCGGTGAGCCGGAGGACATCGGCTGGACCGCCGCATGGCTCTGTTCGCCCGCAGCCAGGTTCATCACCGGCGTGCTCCTGCCGGTCGACGGCGGCGCGGCGATCGCCCTCTAGGCGGGCCTTACTTCACAAGACGAACACGGCTTGTCCCTGACCGAATACTTTGCATCCCTTTTCAGGAAATCGTGTGAGCAGCACACCCACCCGCCCCAACGTCCTGTTCATCGTCGCCGACCAGCACAACGCCAAGGTGCTCGGTCATCAGAACCACCCCGACGTCCACACGCCTCGCCTCGATGCGCTGGCGAAGCAGGGCGTGCGGTTCGATACCGCCATCTGTCAGAGTCCGATCTGCACCCCCAGCCGTGTCTCGTTCCTGTCCGGGCAGTATGGCCACAACCATGGCTACTACGGCCTCGGCGGTCCGCGGCCGCACGGCCTGCCCTCGGTGCTGGGCCACTTCCGACAGGCCGGCTACACCACCGCCGCCATCGGCAAGATCCACTGCCCCGCCTACTGGGTCGAGGACGACAGCGACCGCTTCCAGGAGGTGGACGGGACGAGCATCGGAGGCAACCCCGACTACCGCCAGTTCCTCCAGCAGGAAGGCGTGCTTGACGCCTGGCAGAACGGCGAGAAACGCAAGGGCATCTACGGCCAGTCGATGGACGGCTTCTGCCTGCCGCTGACCTACCGCCAGTCGCCCGAGGGCTGGTCGGTGATCCAGGCCGTTGAGTTCATGGATGAGGCGCAGGCGGCGGGCCAACCCTTCTTCGCCCACGTCAGCTTCCCCCGGCCGCACCAGGTCTACGCCCCGTCGCGCGAGTTCTGGGAGATGTACGACGAGAACACGCTCACGCTACCGCCCAACGCCGAGGGCGGGGGGACGCACAAGGCGCCCCACATGCTCGAAATGGCCCAGGAGTACCGCAAGAACCTCGGCTGGGTTGAGTTCGAGCCACGCACGTACGAAGCGGGCTACCGGCGGAAGCTGCGCGGCTACTTGGGCAACGTGAGCATGGTCGACCACGCGGTGGGCGAGCTGCTGGATCACCTCGATCAGGCTGGCCTGGCTGAGAACACGGTCGTGGTCTACACCGCCGACCACGGCGACTATGCCGGCGAGCACGGCCTGATCGAGAAAGCCCCGGGGATCTGCTCGGACGCCATCACGCGCGTGCCGCTGCTCTGGCGCTGGCCGGGGCAGGTGCCGGCGGGCCAGCGGCGGGAGCAGATCGCCGAGCTGGTCGACGTGCCGGCGACGCTGTGCGCACTCGCCGGGCTCGAGCCGATGCAGACCGCCGACGGCCAGGACCTCAGCGCGATTCTCAAGGACCCGGCGGCCGAGCCGGTGCATCGTGTCGGCGTCACCGAGCACGCCTGGAGCAAGAGCGTGCGGCGGGGTCAGTACCGCTACGTCTACTATCCGCGCGAAATGTTCGCCGAGCCGTACCCCGAGGGCTTCGGCGAGTTGTATGACCTGGAGGCCGACCCGTGGGAAATGCGCAACCTCTACTTTGAGCCGGAGCACCGCGAGACGGTGGCGCGGATGCACGCGGAGCTGACCGACTGGCTGATCACGACGACCCGGCCGGTGACAACCAACTGCGCCCACCAGCCCAGCGGCTGGCAGGCGCTGCGGCGGTGGGGCTGCTCGGTCAACGCCGACGGAAAGATTCATCCGGACAACCTGCGCGGGTTGCGCAATCGCAATTACGTTTGATCGTGTCCGAACGGGTCATGCCACACGGGATCGTCCGATGCACGCTTGGCGTAACCTGCGGGTGTGGACACGCAGACTTCCCTATACAGTCACCCCGCTCAACTGAAAGGAGCAAGCTGTGTCCATCTCTGAGACGCAGACGCAGTGCTCCGAGTGGATCCAAGCTGCCGATGACAAGACCGGCCGGGAACTGTGGCAGATCACCTCGGCCGAAGCGGTCAGCGAGGCGGTTTACTTTGAAGCCCAGGCTTTTACCGCCGACGAGCGATACCTCGTGTTCCGCTCCGAGCGCGACGGGGCGTCCTATGGAGCCTTGAGCAATCAGCTTTAAGCCTTCAGCCCGAATACCCCCTCCATTCGGCTTGTCGCTGGCTAACAACTTAAAGTGAACTGCTCAAGGCTCAATAAGAGCGTCTAAATCAATGTTGGAAGATCGCTTTACGGTTGAACAGGTCGATGCATCAATCGGGATGATGCGTCAAGCACGGGATACAACCGTCGCGAAAGATTGTCGCTCGCGCTGTTACGGGCTAGATGCTGCGTGGAGGTTGACCTCTGGCGTCCATCCGGTGTCTCGCGTGATGCGTGAGCTATCCACCAGAGAAGTCAGTTTCGAGATCGGCTGTCGCAGTTCGACATCGGGATAGAGGCGAGCCACGATCTGATCGACTGACGCGGTGATTCTCGGGCATGTGGTGCCCGGTGTGTACGTGCGGAATCCGGGCAGGTCGGCGAGGAGGATGGCGTTGATGAGCCGTCCTCCGTCGTCGACATGCAGCCATGTGAAGGCATCATCCACGAGTTGGCGGGGACTGAGTTCATCCAGGCTGCCCCGGCTCGCATAGGCCATGGAGCGGTCCGTGGCCATGTAGGGAAACCGCAACGCCAGACCTTGGATGCCGTGCAATCGGCAGGTGTAAGCCAGTTGCTGTTCGCCCATGACCTTGGTCAGGCCGTAGAGCCCGTTGGGACAGGTCGGTTCCTGCCCGTCGAGGGGCAGATAGCTCAGGCAACTGGGGATCTGGTCGACCTCGTCGCCACGCCGTCGGCCGCAGACAGCTTGGATCGAACTGGCGTAGACGATTTTCTGTACGCCCAGGTCGGCGGCGGCCTGGAACAGGTTCATGTTCATCGACAGAGCCGGTCCGAAGGTGTCCAGCGTGATCCGCGACGCACTGGGGGAAGCAAGGTGAATCAGCGCCTCCGCGTCTTCGAGAATGCGGTAAGCGACCAGCGGATCGGTCACGTCCGCCATTTCCAGTCGTGTGCCCAGGTCGTTTCGGAACTGCCGGTCCACCGCCCGCACATCGTGGCCGGCGTCGAGCAGGTGGCGGCAAAAGACGGAACCGAGGCGGCCGGCGGCGCCGGTGAGGGTGACTTTCATCGTGCAAGCTCTTTCATTCTGATTTCGTAGGGGTCGGTCGCGCGATCGGCACTCACAGATCGACGAGGTTGCCCAGCACGCTTTGTGCCAGCCCCCGGTAGGTGGCGTCAAAGCGGATCGGGGTGGGATCGTTCAGGTTCATTTCGTCGGTGCAGGGCACGGGCTCGGGATGCACCGGCAGCACAGCGTCGCGACGCACGTACACCGGGATCCGCGCCAGGGGGGATCGCACCGCCTTGCGCCAACCCGGGCCGCTGAACACTTCGCCGCTCCAGAAATCCACCCATTGACCTGCCGGCAGGTAGACGTCGCGCACTCCCTCGGTGTTGAGCACCGGGCAGACCAGCAGGTGGTCGCCGCAGAAAAACTGGTCGTCGATGTGCCAGCAGGTCGGGTCGTCCTCGTGGTGCAGCAGCAGGGCACGCAGCAGCGGGTAGCCGCTGTGCGCGGCCTGCCGGGCCTGTTCGAGCAGGTAGGGGATCAAGGCGTAGCGCAGGCGCAGCCACTGTCGCACGGTGTCGGCGACCGCGGGGTACTGGTCCGGCTCGCGCGGGCTGGTGCCGTGGTACCGCAAGTGGCTGACGAAGACGCTCGCCTGCGTCCAGCGCAGGTAAAGCGACTCGCTGGGCCAACTGTTCATGAAATCCGGCACGCCATGGAAGCCTGGCACGTCGTGGGACCAGTAGCCGAAGCCGGACAGTCCCAGATGCAGCCCGCCGCGCAGCGAGCCCGCCAGGCCGTCAAAACTGCACGCGGCGTCGCCGGACCAGTGCACGGGGTAGCGCTGCGCCCCGACCCAGGCCGAGCGGGCCCAGATGATGCCCTGGTCGTCGCCGTTGACTTCCTGCGTGATCTCGAAATTGGCCCGCTGGTAAAGCAGGGCGTAGAGATTGTGCAGCAGTTTCGCCGGCAGGCCGTGGTATACAGCGTCGAGGTCGATGTTCTCTCCGAAGTCGGTTTTGAAAACCGACGCGCCGGTCTCCAGCAGCTTGCGCAGCATGCCCTGGTACCAGGTCACCGCCTGCGGATTGGTGAAGTCGATGTCGCCGCCGTACTCGCGGTCGCCGAAGTTCGAGGCGCCGGCTCCGACCTGGACGGCTTTGCGGCGCGGGACGTAGCCTTGGGCACGAGCGACGTGGAAGGGCTCCGTGTCCGGGCTGACCTTGGGGTGTTGCCAGAGGCTGATGCGAAAGCCGCGCTCACGCATCTGGCGCATGTAGGCGGCGGGATCGGGATACTTTTCGCGGGAGAACTTCCAGTCGCATTTCCAGTCCTCGTCGAACCAGCCGGTGTCAAGATGGATCACGTCACAGGGGAAGCCGCCTTCCCGCATCCGCCTCGCGACATCCAGCGTCTCGTCGGCGGTCCAGTAGCTCATCCGGCTCATCCAGGTGCCGTAGGACCATGCGGGCAGCTCCGGCGGGAAGCCGGTGACCTGCCGGTAGCGGTGGAGGATGCGTTCCACCTTGCGTTCGGCGTCGCCGGCGGCAAAGAACAACAGATCCAGCACGTCATGCTCCACCACGCCCTGCGCCGCCCGGGTCGACACGTCCGCCAGCGACAGCCGGGCATGTGCGGGGGTCAGCGCCAGCAGGCCGTACGGGCGGCTCGACAGATAGAACGGCACATTCTTGTACGCGCGGCGGTTGTTCGTCCCCAGTGCGTCGGTGTTGACCAGTTCCAGCGTTTGCCCGGCCAGATCCATCCTGGCGAACCGCTCGCCGGTGCCGGCAAACCGTTCGTTGGGCATCGCGTGCAGCGCCCACGCCATGCGGTCGATCGTCCCCGCCCGCTCCACGAACGCCAGTGGCAGCGACTCGACTTGTTTGGGGAAAAACTGGTCGTACGCCATGAACGGCACGGCCGTGTACCCGTCGGGAAAGACAGTGGCGGCCAGCGTCTCGCGCGGCGGCGGGATCAGGTCGCTCCAGTGGCGCGTCGACGTATCGCCGGTGTTCACCTGCCATCGCACCCGACCGGCCGTGTCGAGCACGTCCCAGCCGGTGTCGGTGCGCTGCACGCTCAACGGCTCAGGCTTCAGTGATGGATCCCACGCCAGCATGCCGTGGTCTTCGGGGAGCGTCAGCGGATCATCGGCGGTCAGCCCCGGCGCCAACGTCACGCGCACGATGCCTTCGCCATATGCCCGCACCACCAGCGCGTGCGTCTGGCGCGGCGTGGCTTCGTCCGCAAAGGTTTCAGCAAACGCGCGTCCGCGGTGTGTCGGCTGGTACGCTTCAAATGGCAAGTCACACACGACGACACCATCCATGACGCGCACGGCAGTCGGCTTGCACGCATGCCAGAGCACATCGTCTACAGCCTCCGGCGCGTCGAGGTCGAGCATGGCATCAAGAAACCGTTGCGATGTCGGCATGAATTCTCATCTTCCAGTGGAGCCGGACAGGAACAAAATGCACCGTTGCAGAAAGATCTGAAACATACCGACTGCCGGAGATGGAATCAACTGTGGCCGAACGGTGTCGCAGCAACAGAGGTAGACCTGCGGCGTACCGGCCCAGGTGATGATGCGGCTTCGCGGGCTGAGCGCGAGGGGCACAGGAACGATGCAGGATGGTCGGCGTTGCCGATGATGATCGGCAACGCGGAGTCACCGCCCGATCGTCACTGCGACTGTCGGCGGAAGAGTCCGGCCTCGGGGTAGTTGTCCGCTGCTGCCCACGGTGGCCGCCAGTGGATCTGCGTGCGGTGGTCCCAGGGATGGCGGACGGCCGGCTCGTCGTAGTCCATCACCATCACATTGAGGCGGAAGCTCTGCCAGCGGCCGGCCTGCTGGGCCTCGAGAACACTCATCGGAATGGCGATCTCCGCTTCGTAGCCGGTCTCCGTACGGACGCATGCGGCCTGGAGTCCTTCGGGCAAGGTCAAGGTCTGCGGCCGGCGCAGCAGCGGCTCGGCGTCGGCGTCCTGCGTGGGGGCGATGAGCACCGGCAGCGGCTCCCATGGCGCGTCGGCCTCGCGCTGGGCCGTGGTGCGCGGGTCCAGATCCACCTGCACATGATCCAGCGAGCGCGGGTCCGGCCGTTCGTCGCCCTCCCACGTATTCAACACCACGTCGTCCACGACGCGCACGGCCACATACACGAACGCCTCGTCATGCGCCACGGCAAAAGCGAACGAGCCGTCCGCCTCCCCGTCGTATCGCTGCGCCCAGCCGCCGCGGATGTAGGTCTTGCCGGCGCGGTGCGAGCGAAGCGGCAGGTCGTCCCACTCGTTGAGTTGGCCGTCGACCACGATGGCCTGCGGCGTCGGCGGCACATCGTGCAGGCGGTCGACGTAGAGGTAGGCCGAGCGGTCCAACAGGTGGCCGTCGTTCTCGGCATGGTGCACACGGTAGGTCACGGGCAGGCGCACGACCTCGTCCACCGCCACGGGCTGGCGGGCGGTCAACGGCACGCGGAACCGTTGCTGATCGCCGGCGTCGACCGTGAGCTGCTCGGCTTCGAGCGCCGGCGTTTCAAGCTGCGGGTGTGCCCCCTCAAAGGCCAGTTGCACCTGGATCGGGTGGTCGAAGGGGTTGTTCACGATCAGCGCCGCGTCGCCGCGTTCGAACGTCTCGGCGTCGATCATCGCCGCCTCGCTGACGACCAGCGGCTGGGCAAGACGGTACCGCTTGTCCATCTTGCGGAAAAGCGCTTCCGCTTCGGCCGCCCCCTCGGCCGTCTCGGGATAGACGTCAAAGACCTGCCCCTGCTCGTTGATGGCCCGGTACTCGGCGGAATCGGCGTTCAGTTCGACGAGCCAGAAGTGGTAGAGCCCGCCGGCGCGGGCGAGGTACCAGCGGTGGGGGTAGTCGACCTCACCGGGCGAGCGGCCGAAGCTGCCGTCGCCGAGGTAGAGCGTGCCGTCGGACTCGACGACTTCGCCGTCGCGGATCAGGTGGCTGCGCTTGTAGGTGTGGTCGTGGAACTCGAGGCCGACGGTCAGCTCATACCGATCGAACAGCGGCGCCCACGCCTCGCGGCCGGGGGCGAGGTGGTGGTCGTGATAATCTCGCTTGCTGGGGTAGAGCGGCTGGTGATACATGGCGAATCGGTAGGGGTAGTCGGCGTAGTCCTGAAGCTGCTGTTCGAGCCAGTCGGCCTGCGCGCCTTCGAAGGGGGTGGTGTGGTTGGTGTCGAGCACGTGCACGGCCAGGAGCTGGCCGAACGTGCGGCTGTAGTAGCCCTGACGTCCGGACTGGGCGAAAAAGCCGTAGTAGAACGGCGCCTGCGCGGGCGTCTGGCCGTAGCCGCCTTGCACCTCGTGGTTGCCGATCGCCCCCACGATGGGGATCTGGTGTCCATCGGGTGTGACCATATGCTCGGCCCACAGGTCGAACCACGCGTCCCACTTGTCGACCTCGTCGAGATTGCCGTCGGCGTACGCGAAGTCTCCGCCGAAGAGCACGAACTGCGGCGACTGCGCCGCGGCGTGGCGGAACAGGTCAGCCTGGAGCTCGGTGGCCCCGGGGTGGCTGTCGCCGCCGACGACGAACCGCAACGGGCTGTCATCCGCGGGCAGAGTGCGGAAGCGTTTCGGTTCGCTGAAGCCGCTCTTCTCATCGCCGGCCACGAAGTGGTACGTCTCGCCCGGCTCCAGATCACGCAGCTCCACCCAGTGGATCCACCGCCCGTCCGCCAGCCCCTCGATCTGATGGCTGCTGTGCGCCGCCGTCTCGTGATGCCCTTCGCGGTGCAGCCCCGCCGCATCCCGGCTGTAGCGCACCACCGGTTGGTCGACCGCCGCCATCGTCTGGAAGTTGACCGTCATCGTCCGCGACGTGTCCCCCTGCCAGGTGAGGTAGACGTGCCGCGGCGCGGCCCCGGCCGGGGCCGTGAGCAGCAGGAGCACCAGACCGGCGAAGATCAGGGCAGTCGACAGTGGAAACGGTGCGTATCGCTTCATGGGGACGATTCCTCACGAGTGCCTGAGCGGCGCAAAGGCAGCCACGGCTGGCGGCCGGCGCCGACTGGAGACTTGCCGGACGCGTTCAGGTCGAACGGCGTGGGTACATCATAACGCCTGCTAACGCTTCGTGGCGGCGGATTGACCGGCCCCGGACACGTCGGCCGGTGCGGCCCGGCCGTCCACCAGCTCGCTGACGTGGAAGCGGTGAATGGCATGGGCGCCAGCCACGTAAAGCCAGGGGCCGACCCGGCGCACCGTGATGTCGGCGTGCCAGCCAACGTCAGGGAGGATGCCGCTTGCCTGCGTCTGCCCGCTGGCGAGGTCGATCACGTCGAGCCGGAGGCAGTGGGGCGGGTCGTCGTGATGCTCCCACCGCTGTTCCTCGGCGTCCCAGTCGGCACGGTCCTGGGCGGTGCTGATGATGATGGCACGCTCACCCTCGCGGCTGACGCTGAGGATGTGCCGGGGAAGGTAAGGCTCCGTCGTCGGCAGGGCGAATGTCTGCTGCGTGGCGGGGTCGCTGGTCATGTCGAAGACGTGCAGTGCCGGCGCAGCGCGGTCCTTGTCCAACTTGAAGAGCGTGTCGCCGACCATCGTACCGTGCGTCCACTTGGTCCGGGGCATGGCCAGGTCGTCACGGCGGAGATACCAGCGGGCGGGCCTGTCGCGGTTGCCCCAGGCGCCCTGACGCACCTCGATCCAGTTCGGCGCGGCGTCGATGCGGTGGAAGCTTGGTTCGCCGGTGAATGGACGATCGTTGTTGAGGCCTTCGATGCGACGGCTGCCGAGGAAGTGGCGTTCGCGGCCGTCGAGCCGCAGGGCGTGCACCGGCTGGCCCTGCTCGGCATCGTGGCTGAAAAAGAGCATGTCGTCCACGCGGTGTGACGGCTCGCGATGCTCGACGCGTTCCGGCAGCAGGCGGGCCGTGTGGGCAACTGCCCCGTCCGCGGTCCGGTAGCTGACCATGAGGTCGATACGATCTTCGTCATGCGGCCACTCCGCCTGGCCGATCAGGCGCACCGCGTCGCCATCAATCATGGGCGTATCCGGCCTCAGGTCGCGCAGCTCTTCCCCGGGGTACGCCCGCAGATCGAGGAACCAGCATGGCCGGCCCGTTTGCGGATCAAGGCCGGTCATGTGCGCGTACCAGTAGGGATGATTGATGCTGGTCACGAGCAGGTCCGCCGACACGACAAGCTCGTCAGTGCGATACGGGGCGGTGACCTGCCACACCTGACGCCCCGTCTCGCGGTCGATGGCGGTGAGTTGATCGTCGTGCTGGAGAATGAGTTGGTCGCGGTGGAGGTGGACCGCTGCGGGTGACATCTTGAGCCAGCGTTGCCATCGCACACCATCCGGGGCCGTGGAATCCAGCCGTTCGAGCAGCAGCGCGCTGTATGCGAACAGTTGCTCGGGGTGCGGATCGTCCCGGTGTGGTTGCAGCAGGCGCGCCGTCGGGTGCGAATGCCGCCATGCCTCGCTGAGGTGCGGTTCGGTCGGCGTCTCCGACTCGGACCACACGCCTTGCGGCGCGCGGCTGAGTGCGACCAGGCCACCGTCAGGCGTCGCGGCAAGCGAGGCGAATTGCGTCGGCGCTTCCAGGGCGTGCTCACTCAGCGTCGCACCGTCACGGCCGCTCAGTCGCAGCAGCCGACCCGGCATGGCGGCGACCACGGCGCCTGTGGGATCGACGGTCACATCGTCGAGTTGGTCGAACCGCCGTTGCCATTGCAATCGCCCCGAGCCGGCATCCAGCCCGCGCAGGCCCCGCGGCCCCGCGAGCACGAGTGTTGCACCTCGCCGGGCCAGCAGGCGACCGCCTTCCACGCCCGGTGTCTCCCACGCCAGCCGGCCCGAGTCCAAGTCGAAGGCCATCAGGCTTGCCCGATCGCGCGGGCCGACGATCAGTCGACCCTCCGAGGCAGTCAGCACCACCTCGCGCCGCAGCGCTGCCACCTGCCATACCTGCTCGCCGCCGTAGCGTTTGTAGTTGCTCGCCCACTCCACCATGCCATCCCGGGCGTCGACGCGGACCACTGTTCCCGCATTGGGCAGACAGTACACACTGCCACGATGCGCCAGCACCATGCCGCCGTAGCTGGCGACGTCCGGTCCATCGGTCTCGCCAGCGCCTGCCGCCGCCGCGAGTTGCCGCGACTGGTCCATGAGCGGCCGACGCCACACGGTCCGCCCGTTGCGGGCATCAAGACAAAACAGGTGGAACGACGCATAAGACGCCGGTCGAACCGCCATGACATACACCCGCCCCTCCATCAGCACTGGATTGCCTACGGGCTGGAGTCCGTCCCACGTCGCGTGCCCGGCCGTGGACCAGAGCACGGCTCCATCTTGACGGTCCAGAGCCAGCAGATGACGCGGCGTGCCATCCGGTGCACCGGCGGCCCAAGGCAGAATCAGACGCTCGGGATCCACCGCCGGCTCGAAGCGTCCCGCGGTGGCCGCCGCCCCCGACCAGCCCTCCGGTTGACGCGACGCCACCGGCACCCGTGGCACGTCTTCCACTGCGCGGTGCACCCACGCCGGCTCATGCTCGCCCGGCCTGTAGCCGGCGACCAGCACCGGGCCCGCCGCCACGACCCCGCTGCCGTCCGCATGCAGCCACCACCGCCCGTCGGGCAAGTGCGGCACACGCGCGCGAAAATCCGCAGACGATCCGAATGGCGCCAGCACCGGCCAGAGCAACGCGTGCGGAAGTTTCAGCAGCATCGGCTCTGTTGGCGCGCCTCGTTCCAGTTGGGCCGGAATGGGTGAAACGTCACCTTCACCTGCCTGTAAGGCCTGCGCAACCGCCCGACGCCCCCGGTCGGCAGACGCCTGCAGCGTGGCTGTCGCAGCCAAGGCATGCACGTCATCGAACATGCGCAGCGCCCGCTCGGCATGCCCCAGGCGAAGGAGTCGTTCGCCTTCGGCAAGCAGCGTCTGGTGCGTTGCCATCGACCACGGGTCGGTCCGCATCCGGGCCATGACCGCCGCTTCACGTTTGTTACCTTCAGCCAGCGTCGGCGCCCGAGCCGTATCCTGCGCCAGAACGGCCTGCACATTTGCACGCAGGCCGTCATCTTCCTGCAACCGGCACACCATCCGCCGCCAGGTCGCCTCGAAGCGCCTCGGCTCCACCTCGTGCAAGACATGCGCATCGCCCGCCAGGCGCAGCAGACTCGCCACGGCGCCCGGCTCCAGGTCCTGAGGCTGATCGACGAACCGCCGCCACAGGCTACGCCGTTCGCTGTCCATCGCCCTCTGTTGCCGAAACTGTGGCCGGGCCGTCGGCACCGGCACCGCCACCCATCCCAACTGCTCATCCAGCGCCGCCGCCGCCTCAGTGTCCAGCGTCTCGCGGATCGTCTCCAACTCGGCCGCCGCCAACTCGTGCAGACCGAGTGCGCCCAGCCAGCGGGCCTGAAGCTGCCCCAGTTCCCGTTCGTCCATCTCCAGCGAGGCAAGCGTGACCACTGCATGATCCATCAGGGCCAGGTCCCGTGACCGCCTTGCCTCGTCGAACAGTCGCGCCCACGCTTGCCGGGCCACGGCTCGCGCCGTCTCCTGGTCTGCTGAATCGGCCGAGGCGCGTAAATCGTCTGCCAACTCTGCTGCTCGACGCAGGCGACGACGGTCTTCGTAGACGTATGCGCTGTGCGTCCCGATCTGGATTTCGGCCAGCCGGCGAACGGAGGCCAGTCGATCGTCCAGGGCCAGTCCGACATCCTCAGCCAGCGCTTCGTGCATCGCCGTTTCGCGATCCACGCGATGCAACGCGCGGTACAGCGTCGCCAGCCGCTGCCTGGCCTCGCGCAACTGATGTGCGGAAGCAGCCTCACGGTGAAGTGCCAGCAATCGTTCGAGCAGATGTGCCTCTCGCAGTCGCATTCGCCGCTGGCGGTCTGGCTCGTTCAACTCCTCAAACTCGCGCGGCCACTGCGATAGATGGGATTGAATCGTCTGATCCCAGGAACCTTGCCACGACACCGCAGGCGGCTGAGCATCTGGCCAGTTCATCTGAGGCGCGGCCACGTCTCCCCAAGCCGGCAGCCCCGCAAACCAGATGCCTGTAAGAAAGATGGCCGCCACGAGTCGCACTACACGCCAATCCATTGCAGGACTCCTGTGATGCCTCGCCTCAAAA
This sequence comes from Phycisphaeraceae bacterium, assembly GCA_040876735.1. Classification (GTDB taxonomy): domain Bacteria; phylum Planctomycetota; class Phycisphaerae; order Phycisphaerales; family Phycisphaeraceae; genus Natronomicrosphaera. Next base: position 38,144 of record JBBDPC010000118.1, read on the forward strand.
TACCGCAGGCTGCGACTGGTGCCCGGGAATTTATTGACGTTCATATGAACGATATTATACTGGCAGCATGACTTCCACGCTTAAGGATGTCGCCCGGCACAGCGGCCTGTCCGTTCAGACGGTCAGTTGCGTGCTGAACAACCGGGGGAATCTCTACCGCCCTGCGACCCGCCAGCGGGTGATCGACAGTGCCAAGCAACTCGGCTACCGCCCCAACGCGCTGGCGCGGGCCACCCGCACCGGCCGCTCGGGCACGATCGCCCTGGCCATGGCCACCAACGCCCACCGCAGCAACCTGCCCATTCAGATGCTCCAGGGCATCGAGCAGCAACTCGGCGAGACCGAAGGCCGGCTCCTGCTCGCCCCGCTGCCGGACGACAAGCTCACCAGTGAGGGCTACATCCCCCAGATCCTCCGCGAATGGCTGGCCGACGGCCTTCTGATCAATTACCAGATCAACATCCCCCCGCGCATGGTCGAGCTGATTCGCCGGCACCAGATCCCCTCCGTCTGGCTCAACTCCAGGCAGGCCGCCGACTGCATCTACCCCGACGAGCACGACGCCGGCCACCGGGCCACACAGCACCTGCTCGCGATGGGCCATCGCCGCATCGCATACCTCGATCTCTCGCACGCCGAGCCGGAACTGGCCGACGCCCACTTCAGCACCATCGACCGGCAGGCCGGCTACGAGACGGCCATGGCCGACGCCGGCCTCGCCACGCAGGTGGTCCGCACGAAAGAGCATGTGCAGCGCGATCACCGCCTGGCGTTCTGCCGCCAGTGGCTCGAGCAGGGCGACCGCCCCACGGCCGTGCTCTGCCACGCCGACGCCACCGCCGTCCCCCTCGCCGCCGCCGCCCACCAACTGCGCCTGCGCATCCCCGAAGACCTCTCGCTGGTCTCGTTCGGCGACGTGCCCGACCGCCTCGTGGCCGGCTGCATGACGACCCTGATCGTCCCCCAGCACGAACTCGGCCGACAGGCGGTGCAGATGCTCTATCGCAAAATCAAATCGCCGGCCAGACCGTTGAAGCCCATGATCGTGCCGTTCGAAATGGACCCCGGTAGCACCTGCGCGCCACCGCAGTAGCAAAGAGATTCCAGAGTCTGAAAGGAGGGGTTGGGTTCAAAGTCGTCCATACGCGACCGGCAGAACAGGCAGCGAATCCCTCTCGGTGGTCATCAGTTGTTGGAGGACGCATTTCATTCGATCGACATGGCAGGCGTTCGTATTCGTAAAGGGGGAGTTGCGTGATCAAAGCACAGTCAAGTCCAGCCGGCAAACGGGCCGGCGAAACCCTTCTACGTACGGGAGTGGTTTGAATCCTTTTCACATTTGTTTCAGAGGAGAATCGCAATGGAAAGCAAGCACCTGATTCTGGCAGCGGCGTTGACCGGCACCTTCGGGCTCGCAACCGCGGCAGAGGCCGCCTCACTGGGAATCAGCGATACTGCGCCCACGACGAATATCATCGACAGCCACTTCGCGGATAACAACGATTTCACAGGTTTCCGCTGGCCGGATGGCGACGCCAACAAGCACAAGCACGGCGGTCAGACCTTTGTTGTGCCCACGGGCGAAACATGGTCCGTTCAGGCAATCACCGTCAACTTCAGCAGTGTCGGGGAGGAGTTTGACAACAAACCCATCTTTGTGGAGATCTGGGACGTCGGCAGCGACACTAACAATCCATCGCTGACGAATCTATCGCAGTTGGCGTTCCTCTCGGACACGGTCAGCCTTCCCGCGACGGCCATGGATCTCGAGGGCAAGTACGTCACGTTCAACTTCGACGAGACGGCGACGCTGACGGCGGGCAATTACGGCTTCTTGTGGGGGCTGGACGATCCCACGTCGGACGACCCAGAAATCTCGTTCCGCGCCGGTCGCGATGGCGGGCAGAACATTGCCGGGACGACGGCATGGAACAAGAACGGCGACGGGTCCAGCAGCGCCTATGGCACGCTGGGCACGGGCACGGACAACGGCGATAACAAACGCGACCTGGAGTACTACATCCACGTGCCCGAGCCCGCCTCGGTTGCGCTGCTGGGCCTCGGCGGCCTGGCGATGCTCGGTCGGCGGCGTCGCGCGTCCGCCTGATCCTGCCACGCATTCGCGGCCGGGCGCCCACCGGCGCCCCGCCGCTTTTTTCCCGACGACCGTTTTCGCCCTCAGGGCATAGGAGTTTTGCCATGTCGCGCCGGCTTTCACACAAGCCGTCCCGCGGTTTCACCCTCATCGAACTGCTCGTGGAGATCAGCATCATCACGATGCTGATCTCCATCCTGCTGCCGGCCTTGGGGCAGGCCCGCGAATCAGCCCGGCCCCTGCAGTGCGCGACCAATCTGCGGTCGCTCGGACAGGCCGTCTACATGTACACCAGTGATCACGACGGCATCATCCGCTCTTGGGAGGTGGGGACTGACGAGGTGTTCGGCTACGGTCGAATGCCCAGGATTCTGGTGGCTGAGAAGTACCTCCCCGGTGAGATGCACGGCGGCTCCTATACCATCAGCGACTCGACCGGTGTCTTAGAGCTTCTAAAAAATCCTTCGCCCCTCAGGGGAGAAGGTGCCGGCGCAGCCGGCGGTGAAGGCCGTTCTGTTCGCCTGTGGCGAGGAAGAATCGCCGTTCGTCGGTTACCTGGAAAAATATAGGCCGGAAACGAAGCGGGAAATGGAGGAAGCCATCGTCGATCCGGAGCGCGACGTCACCGATGTGATGGAGTTTTTTACGGGCGACGAAACCCCGGTCAAGGAGCCGGGCGGGGGCGAATGGATGGCGAGAATCGATGGCCGGGCGCGAGAGATCATGCGCGTTGAATGCCCGGACGGGTCGCGAGCGCGGGCGGTGCTCCCGCGGGATTGATTGCTGAAACTTCGACTTAAGGAAAGCTGGCAGATGATCAAGTACATGTTGGTCCAGGGCGGTTTGACGATGGCAATGATGTTGGCGCTGGTCGCGGCCGGCTTGACCGCTCCGGCATGGGCGGTGGCCGACGAACCGGCCTACCCCGCGGCGCCGGGGCCGTACACGCCGCCGGCGGAGGGCGGATTCGTCAATGTGCAGACCGACGGTGGGGCGGTGGGCGACGGCGTGACCGACGATACGGCCGCGCTGAAGGCCATCCTCGGCGCGGGCAAGAACAACCGGCACCCGCAGTTCGGCTCGGCCCGGCACATCTACATCCCCGACGGCGTCTACCTCGTCAGCGAGCCGATCGACATCGGCGACAAGAAAAAACACATCCTCGGCCAAAGCCGCGACGGCGTGATCATCCGCCTGGTAGAGGATGCCGAAGCGTTTCAGAACCCCGACGAGCCGGCGGCGGTGTTCAACTTCGCCCGCAGCTATGAAGGCTGGCACTTTGCGAATAATTTTTTCCAGCGGTTGCACAATCTCACGGTCGAGGTCGGGCCGGGCAATCCCGGCGCCGTGGGTGTGGAGTATCACACCAACAACGGCGGGGACGTCTACAACGTGCTCATCCGCTCGCTCGACCCCGAGCGGCGTGGTGCGGCGGGCTTCTCGATGGTGCACGGCTCGGGGCCGGGGCTGATCCATCACCTGACCGTCGACGGCTTCGACCGCGGCGTGCATGTGACCCATGCGCTGCACTCGATGGCCTTCTCGCAGATCACGGTGATGAACCAGCGGGCGTTCGGCTTCTACAATCAGAACCACACCGTTTCCATCGAGGGCCTGGTCAGCCACAACACCGTGCCCGCTTTGCGCAACGGCGGCGGCGACGCACACCTGGCGATCGTCAACGGCCGGTTCCACGGCGGCGCCGGCGAGGCGGCGGCAATCATCAACGAGAACAACGCCACGCTCTTCGCCCGCAACATCGACACCCAGGGCTACGGCCTGTCGCTGCGCAACGGCGAACGGCAGATCAGCGATGCGCACATCGACGAAGTGGCTTACCCGGACGTCCTGACGCTGTTCGACAATGACAGGCGTTCGTTGAATCTGCCCATCGAGCAACCGCCGATTCCCGGCCTGCCCGCCACCGCCGAGGGCTGGACGCTGGTCAAGGCCGACGGTGACGACCTCACCGGCCCGCTGCAACAGGCCATCGACGACGGAGCGGAATACATCTTCGTGCAGCGCGGCGACGGGTTGCTGTTCATTCGTGACACGATTCACATCCGCAACCGCGTTCGCGTCATCCACGGTGCGGGCACGCTCTTCCGCTCGCGTGGTTTTGAGGACGACCATGGTTTTGACGGCAATACCAACACCGTCACGCCCTTCGAGGGCGAACAGAAGCCGGTCTTCCGCATCGAAGACGGCGAGGCTGACGTGGTGATGATCAAACTCTTCCGCGACGAGTACGGCGACGCCGGCTGGACCTACGAACACGCTTCCGATCGCACGCTGATCCTCTGGGGCGCACGCGGCAACTACCGGAACACGGTGGAAGGCGGGAAGGCGTTCATGCTGGACACCGGCCTGGAAGCCGGCAGCGTCGTCACCGGCGACCAGTCGGTCTGGGCCTGGCACGTCAACCCCGAAACCTACACCCACCAGCCGCAGATCCTCAACGACGGCGGGCGATTGTGGGTGCTGGGGATCAAGACGGAGAAGGATCGCACGATCATCGGCACGCGTCACGGGGGCAGGACCGAAGCGATTGGCGGTCTGCTTTACAAGAACCGCGAACGCGTCGGGCCCATGCCCGCGTTCATGGTGGACGAGGCATCAGACGTGAGCCTGTCGTACAAGGTCACCGGCGTCCGCTACCAGGTGCATGTGCATGAGACACGCCACGGCGAGACGCGCGAGTTGCCTACGGGCAGCACGTTCGGCCGCCGCGTGCCGCTGTTTGTCGGCACGCAGGAGTAGTCGGCGCGGTGGCTCGTATGGAGCCTTGTAACTTGTTCCTTCTACCGCAGGGTGTGAGTCTTCATGAGCGTACCGTTCTCCGCATTGTCCACCGGGTCTGACGGCATGGTTGTCGACCTCAGCGGAGCAACGCCGCAACAGCGTACTGCCCAACTGCAGCAAGCGATGGATGCTTGCGCCGCGGCCGGCGGCGGAACAGTCGTGGTGCCGCCGGGCCGGCATGAAGTGGGCACGATCCGCCTGCGGTCGCACGTGCACCTGCACCTGCAGGCCGGGGCGACGCTGCTGGCCAGCGATGAGCCGGCGATTTTTCCCGTCTTGGAGATGATGACGGAGGGCAATGGCGAATTGACCGCCCTGGTGCTCGCAGACGATGTCGTGAACGTCACCATCACCGGGCCCGGTGCCATCGCCGGCCGAGGTGTGGGGGCGATGTCCTGGCATGATGCCAAGAAACTGCCGTTGCGCCCGACCATGATGCTGTTGCGCAATTGCCGTGACGTGCATCTGGCAGGCTTCGCGATCCGGGATGCGATGTTCTGGACGTTGCACCTGCTGCGGTGCAAGCGGGTGCGTATCTCCGATGTGCACATCGACAACCACTGGCCCAACTCCGACGGCATTGACCCCGACGGCTGCGAGGACGTGATCATCACCGGCTGCGACATCACCGCGGGTGATGACTGCATCTGTCTCAAGAGCACGCGCGGCGACACGTGCCAGAACATCCTCGTCAGCAACTGTCTGCTTTCAACCTCCTGTGCCGCGCTGAAGCTGGGAACCGAATCGGAAGGCCTGATCCGTCAGGTGTGCATGAGCCGATGCATCGTGCGCCGGGCGGCTGTGGCAGTGGCGATCTATCTGAAGGATCGCGGCAGCTACGAAGATGTGTTCATCGGCGACACGATGATTGCCAGCGATGGTGATTTTCCGATCATCGTAGACGTGACGCCACGCGATTATACTGATCCGCAAGTTGGATCCATTCGCCGGATCACACTGACAAATCTTCACGTCGTGGGATCGGGACGCCTGCATCTGGAAGGTCTTGAAGATCAACCGATCGAAGGTCTGACGCTACGCAACATTGACTGGCATGTGACCGAGTCGCGCGACTTCACCTCTGTGACGAAGCCCGTTGGCGGCGCCCGCGGGCGGCGAGATGCGAACCGGGCAAGTCTGGCAAATGAGCCCTATCACCTGATCGCATCCTGTATCAACAACCTGCGCGTGGAGAACCTGGTGATCCAACGGCCGACGGACTCGCGGGTGGGCCGTGACCGTGGCCTGGCCCGGCTGCACCAAACGCAGTGCCGATTCGTCAATTGCCAGTGGCATGGCACGGCGGCAAACAGCGACGCCCTTATCCGGGCCACACAGTCGAGCATCTCTGGCCAGAATGAGATCGTCTGTACCTGAACCCCGCCACGGCCGCATGGTCATGCACGGCTGCGGACACCATGCAGGGACAGTTGCGCAATCGTCCCCGGCTCCAGCCGCAGCGGATCCTGTCCAACCCTGACCTCCCGGACCACCGGCCGGCTGGCGGCGTCCAGTTCGCTCAGAATCGTCTGGTTGACGTAGGCGGGCCGGCCCTGTTCCAGCCACCGCTCGTAGGCGCTGCCCTGGCCGGGAAGCACCTGCACGAGCTGCCCGGTCCTCTGCGGCAGGCCGTCGAGGTGCAGGTCCACCGGCGGGGCCTGCGGGGCGTCGGGCTCCTGGTAGTAATACAGCAGCACGCGCACCACGTCGCCCTGCCGCGACGCCAGCGCGCCCACGCCCGGCGGGGCGTCGGGCAGCGTCACCGCCAGCCGCTGGCCGCCGTCGTGCTCGCGCAGCAAGGTGAAGGCGTGGAAGGCGGCCTTGGGGAGGTCGTTGACGGTCAGCAGGCCGTAGCCGCCGTGGAACGGCTCGTGGTGGAACCGGCACTCCTCGTAGATGTCGGAGATGTTCCACACCAGCGACCCCTGGCAGAGGTCGCTGAGCTCGACCATCGTCTTGGCGATGAATGCGGCGTTGTTGCACTCGTCGTGGTTGGCCGCCAGCGGGCCGGCCGAGGAGTTCCACTCGCCGCAGATCACCGGGAAGTTTTCGCCGAGCACGGCATCGACCTTCCGCCGCACCTCGGCGAACAGCTCGCGCATGACGTCCGACCCTTGCAGGATCACTTCGCCCTGGGCGTCGTCGAGGAACTCGAGGTCGGAGGGGTAGGCGTGCGTGCTGATGAAGTCGCAGCGCGGCAGGTCCAGGCCGAAGTCGGCCGAGGGCTTGGTGACGTGGTCGAGGAATTCGTCGATCCAGTTGGTGCGGGCCGTGGCGGGGCCGCCGAGGCGCAGGTGCGGGTCGGCCTGCTTCACGGCCCGGGCGGCGAGGTCGTAGAGCTTGAAGTACTCCGCCTGTGTGCCGGACCAGAAGGCGATGTCCGGCTCGTTCCAGACCTCGAAGTACCACTGCCGCAACTCGTCCGCACCGTAGCGCTGCATGAGCGCTTCCATCAGCGCTTCCATCAGCGCGTACCACTGCTGCCAGTCGCGGGGCGGGGCGCTGCCGAAGCGGTAGTGACAGATGGCCTTCTCATCGCGGGCCAGCGCCGTGGGCATGTGGGAGAGTTCGAGGAACGGCTTGAAGCCGTGCGCCAGCAGGCGGTCGAGGCCGGCGAGCAGCTTGTCGAAGTTGAAGCTGCCGTCGTCGCGGATGGTTTCCATGCGGTCGCCGAGCGTGCCGTGGGCGCGCACGTGGCGGAACCCCAGCGTTTCGCGCACGGCGGCGAGGTGGCGGTTGAGGTCGTCGCGCAGCCACAGCGGCGCGTGGCAGGTGTTGCCGCCGAAGCTCCAGATCGGGTTCAGCGGGCGGGTGTGTTGCAGGTCAAGCGAGAGGCGTAAAGTCGTGGTGGTGTCAGTGGGAGGCATGGTTGTCCTTCAAGGTGAAAAAGAACGATGCGTGCTGGTCCAAGGGATCGGCCGCATCAACAAGGCGCAGATTTATCCCTCGGCACAGTCCGGCGCCCGGTAGCGGTGCGCTTCCCGCGGGCCGACCTGCGCAAGGTCCACCTCGAGAAAGCCCACGCGGTGCGCCGGCGAGTCCGTCGCCAGACGGAAGTCGCCGGCGGCGGGATCGGCGAAGCCGGGGTCGGCGACGAGGCTATGGGCGTCGAAGCCCAGGGCCTGCCACTGTTCCAGCGATCGGCCCAGGAACTGCGACGTCTGGCCGTCGGCCCGGTGGTAAAGGTTGTGGTCGAAGCGGATGTTGGCGGGGCTGTAGTGGCCTTCCATGAACTGGCCTTCGTTGCCGGCGATCAGTTCGCCCTGATCGTAGTAGACGATGTTGTGGCGGAAGATCACGGTCAGGTGGTCCTCGCCGCGGGTCTGCTGGATCTGGGCGTCGCGGGCAAAGGCGAAGACGTTGTGCTGCACGAGGTTGTTCCGGCCGTAGTGCTGGTGGAAGCCGCCGGAACTGGTGCGGTAGACGCGGTTGTGTTCGATCAGCAGGTTGCTCGAGCCTTCGTCGGGGTAGATGCCCCAGCCGCCATAGCCAGCCGACTGGATGTCGTGGATGACGTTGAAGCGCAGGCGCGTGCCGGTGGCGATGCCCAGCGTGTAGATGCCGCCCATGTCGCTGAGCAGGCCCTGGCCGAGGTCGTGGATGTGGTTGTGTTCGACGACGTTGCCAAAGGCGTTGTTCTGTTCGCCGTAGCCCCAGGTCCAGCCGACGGAGATGCCGGTGTAGAACAGGTGATGGACATGGTTGTGCTGGATCGTGATGCCGCTGCAGCGGCCGACGAGGATGCCCACGGCACTGTGGAAGGTCAGCCCGCAGTGGGCGATCCCGTTGTCGAGCACGCGGATCTCCCGGCAGGCATGGGCGGGCGGATCGGACTTCTTCGGCGGCGCGTCGTCGGCCGCATGCCAGACCTTCACGCCCCCGCCGCCGATCTGCTCGATGCGGTTGCCCTGAATGGTCACGTCGCGGCAGCCGGCTTCCAGTTCCAGGGCGTGGCTGCCCAGGCCGGTGAAGTGGCATTGGCGGATCGAGCACTGCCGGGCGTGGCGCAGGCGCACCGCGCCGTGCAGGGCGTGCGACGCCTGGCCATGCGCGGAGCGCTGCTCGTCATAGGCGGCCGTGGTGTGGGCGAAGGTGAGGCCGGCGAAGTGGACGCAGGTCACCGCCTGCCCCGGGCCCGCCTCGCCGTCGAGTCGCACCAGTTCCGCCAGCACCGGCACGATCACCTCCAGGCGATCGAGCGTCTCGTGCGCCAGCGGCATGTAATACAGCCGGCCTTCGCCGCGGTCGAAGTACCATTCGCCCGGCTCGATCGCCTCAAAGACGTTCTCCAGGTAGTAGGGGCCGGGCAGTTGGTCCAGGTGCGTTCGCACCATCCGCATGCAGGTCGGGCGATCGAGCTGGACCCGCCGCTGGTCCGGGTCCAGCGACTGGATCCGCACGCGCGACTCCATCCAGTTGTGCAGCGAGACCAGTTCCACGTCGTGCAGATTGCGCCATGGCTGAAGGTCGCCGGGCGCATAGATGAAACGGTCGACGCCCGGCGTCCAAGGCCGCTCCGCGTTGGGCGGGTCCAGGAGCCGCTCGGCATGGAACACGCCATCGCGCGGCCACCGCGGGCGCTGACGCCGTTCGCCGTTGACGTGCAGGTGCTGGCACTGCCACCCCGCCAGTCCCTGCATCGCGTCGTCGGCCTCGGTGACGAACAGGCGGTGACCGTCGAGCTGCGTCTCGCGCCAGCCGGTCACGGTCCGGCCGCCGCTGAGCACCGGCGTCTCACCCGGATGCGCTTCGAGGCGGATGCTTCGCTCCGGCTCGCTGACGCGCCAGGCCCGCCGCGTACTCGGCGTGCCCGCGTCGTCGGCGGTGAAGACGATCGGTTCGTCCAGGGCATACCGCCCCCCGCGCAGCACGATGTGCACCGCCGGCGGCGGGTCCTGCCCCTGACGCACCTGCCGCGCCAGGGCCACCGCCGCCTGCGGCGTGGCCAGCGGACCATGCTCGCTCTGGTGCGCCGCAACGGTCCCCGGTGCGGCCAAACGGTCATCGCCGTCAGGCGCCACGTGAATCTCCACCTTCTCCAGACCGTCGGCTGTCACACTCATCTTGTCTTCCTCCAGGCAATGCGCGGCGGGGGCTGAACCGCATGAAGCCCACCTGCGCAAGGGTAACGATCAATCCCGCAGCGTGCCTGCCCGGGCGTGTCATGGGGCCGTATGATCGGCGCGCACGCGCATCGCTCCCTTTTCATGCAGGTCTTCCAGATCGACGCGCACCGGCAGGCCCGGCCGATCGGCGGGCAGGCGGATCATGCCCTGCTCGATGCGGGGGCAGTCGGCGAAGCAGGTGCACAGGTGGCCGATGATCGGGGCCAGGTACTCGACCATGCCGCCGGAGCGGGTGGCGACATCCATGGCTGTGAACGGGGACGTGCCGCCGGAAGACCAGGTGCGGTCAGCCTGCTCGGCGAAAGCGACCGCCTCCGACCAGCGGGCCAATCCCGGCAGCCCGTGCGGCGGCGGCTGGAGGTGTTGCACGCCGCACTCGACCAGGTCGCGGAAGCCCAGCCAGTGGTTCTCACTCTCGCCCATGGCGACCGGGAACGGGCACTGGCGGGCGACCGCGGCGATGGCGTGGCGGTCGGCCGAGTGAACCGGCTCCTCGAACCAGGCGATGTCACAGCCTGCGATGCGGTCGGCGAAGCGCAGGGCATCGACGGCGGACCAGGCCTGGTTGGCGTCGACCGCCAGTTGCACGTCGGGCCCGATCGCCTCACGCACCGCCTTCACGCGCTGCACGTCCTCGTCCGGGCGTCGGCCGAAGTCGGTGGCGACTTTCATCTTGACCGTGGTGAAGCCGGCCTCCACGAACTGGCGCATCTGCGCGGTGAGCTGGTCCCGGTCGAGGTTCGTGCCGCCGCCCGAGCCGTAGACGGGCACAACGTCGCGTTGAGCGCCGTTGAAGCGGTGCCACGGCTGCCCGGCGCGTTGAGCGCGGATGTCGCGCAGCGCCATGTCGATGGCAAACAGCGTTCCGGCCGTGGCGCCGTTGCGGTGGCCGCTGTTCCGCAACGCCCACCACAGGTCATGCCACCACTGGTCCAGATCGCGGGCCTGGCCATCCAGGAGCAGCGGGCAGGCCAGCGGGTGGAGTCCGCCCGGCGCCTGTCCGACGACGCCGTCGTCCGCGGTGAGCTGCAGCCAGTTGACTTTCCAGTGGGTGAACGGCCCCATCGTGGCGTCACAAAACGGCGTGGGCAGCGGGCCCGGATCGAGCTCGAACTGCTGGGCCCGGACAAGACGGAGGGTTGAGTCGGACATGGCAGGATTCCTTCTGGGACAAACGGTGCAGATGAGCAGTCAAGGCATGGCGCCGCCAGCGAAACAACATCGATCAGCCGCCCAGGCGCGGCTCCGCTCCGCCCGACTGGGCCAGCCGCCAGATGTCCGCATAGAGATCGGGCGGCAACGGTCCCTGCTCGAACGCCTGGCGCGTATCGGCCAGCGCTTCAGGGCTGGAAAGGCCGGTCAGCACCATCTCGGCCATGGGCAGTGAGAGCGCAAAGCGCAGGGCGAGTTGGGACATGGACAGGGCGACCTGCTTTGCCAGGCGGTGAAACTGCCGGGCACGTTCGATCAGCACCGGCGGAAGAAAGCGCGGCGGCTTGGCGGTCCACGCCTCAAAGCGGTCGCCGAGCAACCCCATCAGCAACGGACTGCCGAGGATCAGGGCCGCCCCATGGGCCCGGGCCGCCGGCACGATGTCCGCCAGCCCCTGCAAGCTCAAGGCGCTCAGTCGCATGTAAGTCAGCACATAGCTGACGGCGCCCCTGCTCAGGCATTGCTGTTGCACGGCCGGGCCGCCCCCGCCCACGCCGATGGCCGCCACGGTGCGGCGGTCGTGCTGCTCGTGCAGATAGTCCATCGCCGTCTGCACGAAGGTGTCCGCCTGTTCACGGGCGCGATGCGGATCATGAAGGGCAAGCCCCTGCACCGGATGAGAATCGTAAAGCGCCCTGCTCTGCCGGTGCTGCGCCGCGAGCGTGTCACGCCAGGACTCACCGGAACCGGGAGCCACGACGTCGAGCTTGGTGCACAGGATCGGCGGCGGTCCCTGCCATGCCCCGAGCGCCTGGCCGACCATCTGCTCGGCCCGGTGGCGCATCGTCCTCTCGCCATGGGGTTGGCCGTAGATCGGCGCACTGTCGGTCAGCAGGAAGCCGGCCCCCCAGGCCTCGTGCAAGACGCGCACGCCTTGCGACTGACGGTCGGTGTCGAGCATCTGCCCGAGGTGGGCGGTGCCGACGCCAAGCCGGCGGCAAGGCGGCAGGTGCGGAATGCGCACACGCTCGGCGAAAAATTCCTGCTCGGACACCGGCCCCTGGACAGGTGCATTGATCAAAAGCGCATCAAGCAAAGTCTGGTCCGTGTTGCGGTGAGAAGGAGACGTAATCTAGCGTGCCGCGACCCCAAGCGCCTTCTACGCTTGGGGTCGCGGGGCTTGAGGCGCGGTTCACCGTTGCAGTTCGATCACGAAGATCGGCTGCTCCGTGTCATTGGGTACGTGCAGGACACCGTTTTCGACGACCCCCGAGCCGATCGGCTGAAGGTGCCAGTCATAGAAGGTATAGCGCATGCCATCAATTGCCGGGGCTTCAATGGTGCCAGCGACGCGGGCGTGCAAGACCGGCAACTCGCCGCGCTGCGTGGGCTGCTCGTCGTTGCCTATCGCAAAGCCGCTGTTGAAGCTGGTGCTCACCAGCGACAGCGACACGTGCTGCGCCTCGCTCAACGGTTGACCATCGTGGCTGTGCAAGGCGAAGGCGATGTACTTGTGATCGGCTTCAATCGGCTCATAGATGCCTTCGTCGTTGGCGATGTGCACGTCGCGCAGCGTCACGTCGCCGGCGTCGAAGCGGAGCGTGTCGCCGACGTTGCTCATCAAGCCGGCGAAGGCTGCCGCCCCCGGGGCGTCGAAGCGGAGGATCCCCGCTTCCCAGTCGAAGGTGATCTGGTCGGTGGGCTGGTAGGGGTTGTGGGTCTTGCGGTCTTCGTAGGTCACCTGCGGGCCGACGACCGTGCTGGTGGGCAGGTTCGGATCGATCCAGAGGCGGACGCCGTGCTCGTAGACCGTGCCGAGCATGTTCATGCCCAGCGTGCCGTAGCTGCGGCCGTAGGGCATGGAGTCGGGATCGTAGAGTTTGTCGCGGCCGTACATGAACACGGTCGGATGCTCCGTCGGCTCCAGCAGGCGGTTGCGGAACAGGTGGCCGGCGGCGCGGAGTGTGGCGCTTTGCACCTGGTCGTAGGTGTAGTGGTAGCCCTGCGGGTGGCCGCCGGTGGTGATGTCCATCGGCCGCTCGAAGGGGCGCTCGGTGCTGGCGATGGCGTCCAGCGAGCCGTCGCCGAAGTAGTGCCAGCAGACCCAGTCCCAGTCCTGGATGCTCGCCAGCGCCGCGAGGCGCAGCGGGAAGTCGGCGCGGTACTTCGCCGGCTGCTGGATCTGCGTCTCGTAGACCAGGTACGGCATGCCCGGGGCCTTGTTGTGCTCCAGCCACGGCACGCCCTGCGCGATGCCCGGGGGCTTGAGCAGCCAGTTGATCCAGCGGTTCTCGTTCGGCTCCACCGCCATCGCCTCCAGTTCCGCCAGCATCCGGCCCAACTCGTCCTCGGCCTCGTCGACGCGGTCCCAGCGGTCGTTGCCCATGCCGTTGATGTACGCGTCGTGCGCAACCGCGTCGGCGTGCTGGTGCAGGTACTGCTCCTGGATGCGGTAGCCGATGCCGGTGTCATAGATCATCGGGCTCAGGCGGGTGCTGCGGCCCAGCGGCTTGATCGCCGCCGCTTCCCGCTGCTTGTGCGTCACGATCAGGCCGGTGAAGAATTCCAGCACGTCGCGCCCGCGCTGCTCGGCGAAGTCGTCGCGGCTGTATGCCTGTTCCAGTGCTTCGAGCGCCGCCACGGCATGGGCGCCGGCGTCGTTGATCGACACCTGGGCATCGGTCGTGCCGGTCATCGGGGCCAGCAGCACCGTCTCCTGTGCCAGCGACTCGCCCGGGAGCAGGCCGTCCCACGCGGCGGCGAGCGCTGCATCGTCGCTATACTTGTCGCGGAGGAAGCCGTTCCAGCGGGCGATGAGCTGGTTGCGGAAAAACGCCGGCAGGTTCTGCCAACTGCCGCCGACCATCCGGCTGACCCACCACTCCTCGTTGGACAACTCCCAGATGCCCAGCGTCGGATCGTCAGCCCAGCGCAGGCCGGTGTAGGGGTTGTACTGGTTGGCGGCGGTCTGCATCCGTTCGATGGCCAGGGCTTCCAGACGTTCGTCCCAGATGCGGGCCGGGTTGTTGCGCAGGTTCATCGCGCCGCCGGCGTCCTCGATGGCGGCCTGCCACGCGGCGACGGTGTCAGGGTCGTCGATCACGTCCACGTCTTCAGGCCGGGCCTGGCCCACGGCGTTGAGCCCCGCCATCCAGATGCGAAAGCCCCGCTGGCCGGCGCGGGCGATGAAGTAGTTGGCACTGTCCATGCCCGAGCCGTCGCCGGGCGTGAAGCGGGCGTCGGGATCGGAAAAGCCGGCCCACAAGCGCATGGCATTGAAGCCCAGATCTTCGAAACGGTCCAGCAGCAGGTCGGTGCCTTCACGCTGCAGCCGGACCTTTTCCGCCACCTGCTCGGGGCTGTCGCCGTCCTGAACGCCGCTGCTCGGATACAGCTTGCCGATCACCGCCCAGTAGCGCTGCCGCTGGCCGTCGGACCAGAGTTGGCCGTCCTGGACGACGAGATAGTCACGCTCGGGAATGCTGGCCGGGTCGACCGGCTCGGGCTTGGGCTCAATGGTCTGGGCAGCACAATGGAGTGAACCGACGGTCAAGGCGAGAGTGACGAGGATCGATGCATAAATCATCTGCAACTTGAGCATGGCGAATGTTCCCTTGTAGCGTAATGTCGGAAGGCGGCTGTTAGGGTGAAGATGATGGCAATGGAGACGAAGTATACAGATGCACGTGTCGGCGTGGTCCTTTCGAGTCGATCTCACGGTTGACCAACTCGCGTGTTACGTCGTTCTGTGTGTCGCGGAAGTAGATCCGATGATCGTGGGTGTAGGCGCTGGTGGAGAATATCATGCTCATGGCCGCATCGCCATTGAGCACCAGCGGCATGTCCGGCGGCACCTGCGTGACGGGATAGAGGAACCCCCCGAGCACTTCAAGCCGGCCGGCGTTGCGGTTTTCGACGTGGGTGCTGGCATACTCCGTCTTCAGGCCCAGGATCCACATGTCGCCGCCGTCATTGATGATCTCGGAGATGTCATGGCTTTCCGGATTCAGTTGCCTGCCCCAGAGCCGCTGTCCCGTCGCGAGGCGCCAGAGCGTTGACACGTTCTCCGCGAGTACGTCGCCCGCTCCTTCCCGGCCCTGATAAAGTTCCGGCCCACCATGCCGGAAGACCGCCCGCTGGCCGGTGACATGCTCAACGCCGCCGCTGTCGCCTTGGCGATCGATGTCAAGACGTTCGAAGATAACGGTGCTGTCGTCGCGGCCGGCGATGCGCATCACCGGGCCTTCGTAGCCCTTGTGCGGGCCGATGGTCGACTTCATGCCAAGCACGTAGCGGACGCTGCCGCGCATGTCGACCGGCTGCCGCACGCGAGCCTGAAAGTTGGCAGGAAACAGGAGCGCTTCGGCGCCGGAGTCGATCGCCGCCTGAATCGCAGGCGCCCAATCGCCTTGGTCGACGTGGTCGGCGAAGTCCCGCACATCAACCCATTCAATATCCGCATCGTTCAGCGGAATGGTGGGTGTTGATTCGATCGGCAGATTCAACGATCGGGCTGGCGCGTCGAACAGGCTCTGCGGCTCGCCTGCAAGATAGTGCTCGACATGGGCGTCGCGCACCTCCCGATCGCCGTCGCGGATCACGACCGGGTATCCCGAGGCTTCAACATTACGGACGAAAAGCGCGCCGTCGCTGGCGTTGGTGATCGCCGGCTGGTCCAGTTCCTCGGGGGCGTGCAATTGCGAGTCGAGGAGGATGACCATCCCCCACCCGCCGGTCTCGATCACGGGCACGGCGTTGTCACTGCGAAGGTTGCGGATGGACAGAACGTTGCCGTTGTTGGAGATCGCGATCTGCTGCTGATTCGCCAGTTCGATGTTTTCGAACACAAGCGAGTACTCACCGGCCCGGGCGTAGATGCCCGTATCGAACCCGTCGATGCGGAGGTTTTTCATCAGCGTCGGGCCTGGCCAGTTGGTGGAGAAATCCAGCCCGCGATGCCCCGTCCCGTCGCCGGATCGGATGGTGACGTTTTCGATCGCGCCATGGTTGTTGGCGTGAAATGACAGCGCGACCGCACCGGGGTTGCCCGTGCCGGTGTCGATGGTCAGGTCGAAGAGGTAGTTGCCGATGACGTTGCCGGCATTCCCCTTGCCTGTGCGGTTGCGCCACTGGTCCCAGCCCGTGTAAAGCAGGGCGTCAGGTGCGCCAGCGTCGCCAAAGCCCTCGGCGTCGTTTTTCAAACGAAGCACTGTTTTGTCCACCCCGGCCCCCTGCACGACCAGGAACCGTGTCCACGTCAACGGCTTGGAGATCAGATAGGTGCCCGGCGGGAAGTAAAGCGTTTCGTAGGCCGTCGGCACCCGGTTCTGCAGCTCGTTGAAGGCCCGCTGGATTGCGGCCGTGTCGTCATGCACGCCATCGCCGACCGCGCCGTAGCGCAGGCGAAGGTCGACGTAGCCGCTGGCTTGGGGAAGCGGTCCGTCCGTGGGTTTGAAGCTCACATCGTTGAGGTCATGCGGCGTCGCCCGTTGGAAGTGCCATGGCTCGAGCGATTCCGTCGTGAGCCGGGGAGGCGTGACGTGGCCGTGAAATGTCTGCTCGCCCTCGACGTCAGCCAGCCGCAACGCGCCCTGGCCAAAGCGGAGCGGCCGTTCCAGTTCGATGGTTTCCAGTTTCGTGTAGTCCAGCCAGGTCGTCACCGTCCGCGTGTCGTGGTTGTAGACGATGGCCAGGTGACGCCATTGTGGATCGCGCACATGGGTCCAGCCGTTGTACTGGTTGCGTGTCATCCGGCGGGTCTGCTGGTCCTGCGTCACCGCACCGGCCCACCAGTGGTAAGCATGGGGTCGCGGGCTGGCATACACCTGCAACGCCACCGCATCGTCCGTCGCCTGGTCTGTCGTGTAACGCAGCACAGGCGCCGCCGTCGCGTGCCCCGGAGGCGCAGGCAACGCGTCGTTGCGCACGAACAATTCGAGCGTGAAACCCGTCGCTGCATCCGGCAAGTCCAGGCTCGGCCACTGCTCGGGCCACGTCGCCTCGCCGGGCCGGTCTCCGCCCAATGCCACCGCCGGATCGAACGGCTGCGACTGCCCGGTCAGGGGATCGTACAAGTACCGCTCGGGGCGTGGTTCGTCAGCTATTGCTCCGGCGAGGCCCCCGCCCACACCCACGCAAAAAGCCACCGCACTCGCCATCGAAAACAGAGATCGCATGCGAATCGCTCCTTGGGCCATGCCTGTTCATTCTGTCGCCCCCCCCAGGGCGTTTATGCACGTGGTAAGCCGCTAATTTCTTGACAAGCTGAAATCGGATGATAATCTCATTAGTGCATCTTTGCACCAGTGCAGTAAATTTTTCCCGGTCTCTTCTTATGGCACTTCTTGAAGACATTGCGGAACAGATGGGGGTCAGCCGTCGCACGGTGGCCGCCGTCCTCAGTGGGCAGTCGCAGCCGGTCCGTTCCGCTGCGCAGCGTCGGGCCAGGCAGATCCGCGCCTTGGCCGACCAGATGGGTTACCGTCCCAATGCGGCGGCCCGGGCCATCTCCACCGGGCGCTTCCACCAGATCGGTCTGCTCGTGGGTACCGGCGCCAGCACCAGCACCGTGCCGTGGCGGCTGGAGCGGGCACTGACATCACAACTGGCCGAGCACGACCTGCAACTGGTGCTCGCCCGGCTCAGTGACCAGCAACTCACCGACCCGGACCTGATGCCCCGCATCCTCCGCGAACGCGCGGTCGACGGCCTGCTCATCGGCTACACCCATGCCGTCCCCCCGCCCATGATCGACCTGATCGAACGCCACCGCATCCCCGCCGTCTGGCTCAACATTCAGCGCGACCACGACTGCGTCTACCTCGACGACCGGGATGCCGCCCGCCGAGCCGCGCAGCACCTGATCGACGCCGGCCGCCAGCGCATCGCTTACGTCGACTTCTCGCGCGGCCGATCCGAACTGGCCGACGCCCACTACTCCCACCTCGCCCGTGAGGCCGGCTATCGCGACGCCATGCATCAGGCCGGCCGCGAACCGTGGGTGGTGCGGGGGGAAAAGAACCCGCATGCCCACCAACGTCTGAACGAAGCCCGCCGCTTGCTTGAGCAAGCTGATCGGCCGGATGCCGTGCTTGGGTACAGCGAAGGGGCCGCCGCTCCGTTTCTGATCGCCGCGCTGCAGCAGGGCATCGCCGTGCAGGACGACCTGGCCCTGTTCACCTTCGCCGACGCGCCTCTGAACGTCGGTGGTGTCGACCTCCCCACCTTGCTGACCGATCACGAGCGGAT
The DNA here is from genome assembly GCA_040876735.1 of Phycisphaeraceae bacterium. Taxonomy (GTDB): domain Bacteria; phylum Planctomycetota; class Phycisphaerae; order Phycisphaerales; family Phycisphaeraceae; genus Natronomicrosphaera. The sequence continues at coordinate 56,567 of JBBDPC010000118.1, forward strand.
GGGGCGGGCTGCGGTGGACCTGCTGCTTCGCAAGATCGAACACCCGGAACAGGACTTGATGCCGATTGTTGTCCCGTTCAGCGACGGCGACTTGAACGCATAGTGACCGAATCGTTTGAAAGCTTTTCTTGACACGGGGCAGTTTTGCCTTTTTCCGTTTTCCCTATAGGAGGATTGACATGTTTACCACACGTTCCAAGCACACCGCACGAACCGCGTATCGCCTGACCTCGGCCGTCGCCGTGGCCCTGGCTTTCGCAGGAACAAGCCAGGCCGATCTCATCGAGTGGGACGGCGAGCCCGATCCCGCCGGCTCGGTCGACAACACCGGCACCACGCAACTCTGGACCAACGGCGACAACTGGGTTGGTGACGCCGCCCCATCCAGCACCGATGACGTGCAGGTCAAGGAGTACGACGGTGACGGCCCCGGTGGCACAAACCCGGACGTCACCGTCGACCTCGACGGCGACAAGACGGTCAACTCACTGGAACTCGGCAGCGGCGCCCGTAACACGCTGCAGCTTGGCACTACGCCCTCGGGTGAAACGCTCACGGTCACCAACGGCCAGGTCAACGTCACCAGCAAGGGCTCGACGAACATCAACAGCGACCTCGAACTCGGCGTCGGCGCCTCGATCCGCGACACGGCGAACATCGACAGCCAGACGATCAACGGCAACATCAGCGGCATCGGGGGCGCTGCGGTCGACCTCCAGATCGGTTCCAGCGGCTCTCAGGACACCATCACCGTCAACGGCAACATCACCGCCAACAACCTGACCATCGGCCTGGCTGGCGATGACGGCGGAGCACGGCTGAACGGGAACAACACCGTCACCGGAAACGTCACCGTGAACGGCGAACTCACCCTCGGTAGCGCCAACGCGACCGGCGGCGCGGCTGGCACGGTCAACAGCGGGGGTCGCGTCACCTTCGCCGACGGAGCCCAGGGCAGCGACCTGAGCCTGTTCAGCTTCAGCACCGGTTCGGTGCTGGAGATTGACGAGGATCCGGGCGCGAACACGGTGGCTCCGTTCATGGCGGCCGATTCTGCCATCACCGTCGGACGCACTTCGGTCGACGGTGCGTTCGATGTGAACTTCGGCGGCAACTTGCGCGTCGATGGCGAAAGCTTCGGCGGCGGCGGCGATTACGACGGCGACCTCGTCCTTGACGACAGCGCCACCGGCGACAACGTGCTTTACCTCGAAAACCGCCGGCATCAGAGCGGCACGGCGACGTACGACGGCCTGATCAGCGATGGCGGGCAGGGCGATGCGACCCTCGCCGTCCACCTCGTGGGCCAGGGCGGACGCATCGAACTGACCAACACCGGCAACAGCTTCTCCGGCAACTCGCCGGGCATCGTCATCACGCGCGGCACGCTCGTGGTCAACGAGGCCGGCACCCTCGGCTCCGGCGACATCGAGGTCACCCCGGCCGATGAGGTCACCGCCATCCAGGAAGGCCCGGACGGCGAACTCGATCGCTCGTTGACCGACAACGTCGCCAACCTCGAACTGAACGCGGCCGACCTGCTCAACGACGACATCACGCTGTTCCTGAACAGCGCCGTCGTCGATGAAACGACCATTTATGGCACGGTGGATCTGAACTTCACCGGCACCGACACCATCGCCGGACTGGTGATCGACGGCGTCGACCAGGGCCTTGGCACGTTTGATGCCTCGACGCACCCCGACTTCCTCGTCGGCGACGGCGCTCTTCAGGTGATCCCCGAGCCCGCCAGCCTCGCGATGCTGGCCGCCGGCGGCCTGCTGATGCTTCGCCGCCGCAATGGCCGACAGTCGGCCTGATGCGAGCAACCGCTTTCCCCCGCGGACCGCTCACCGGCGATCCGCGGGCTTCGTCTCGCTTCGTTCTCCCCTTGTACAGGAGTGCTGAATCATGTCTCGATCACAAACCCGTCGGGCATTCACGTTGATCGAACTGCTCGTGGTCATCAGCATCATTGCCCTGCTCATCGCCCTGCTGCTGCCGGCGCTGCAACAGGCGCGGGAGGTGGCGAGGCGCATGCAATGCGCCTCCAACCTCAGGCAGTTGAATATCGGGCATCATGCCTACGCGAACGATAACGACGATAGCTATGCGCCAAACTCACCGGTGTACGGTCAAGGTGGACACGAGCGAACAGTGCGCAATGATTATGGTTTCAATGATGGTGGCGGTGCACGCTGGGTCGGTCATGGTCTGCTCTGGGACGGCGGCTACTTCAGCGATCCGCGAGGCTTTTACGATCCGGGCTGGCATGGCAACGAGAATCAGATATATGGGGGCTCGGCTGCGTGGCCGGAAGATGGCGACCCCGAGGACGAGAACGCCATCGTCAGCAGTTACTGGATTCGCAACACGATCGATCAGGACGGAGACTTTCGCACTGTGACCACACGTGACGGCTCGCACGTCGGGGCGTTGGTCGGCACCTTGGGTCGTGCCGACGAACGTCACAATGGTGAAGGCCACAACGTTGCGTTCGCCGATGGCCACGCGCAGTGGCGCGGGGACCCGGAACGGCTGTACGAACTGCCGGAATATTCTTGGCCAGGTCATGCATCGATCGAGTTGTACTGGGTCGATGTGCTCGACAAGCCATGGGCCAACTGATAGCGCATTGCAGTCGATCGGGTGCGCCCTGATCGCATCCGATCAGAGCCGGCCTCTGTGAGGCCGGGCCTGGGCTGCAGGCCGCGGGTCTGTCGTGGAGGCGTGGCGTGCGGTGCCCGCGACTGCGGCATGTCCCCCCCATGCCGCGTGTCAAAGACTTGAGGGGCGGTGCATGTCAACGTAGGGTCCGCGGTTCGCGGACCGCGTTTGGACAGGAATGGTCCGCGAACAGCGGACTCTACGCCAGGCGTCCCGCTTGGGTAGTTGCAGGGCAGGGCTTGCCCTGCCGGTGGCCCCATTAACGTGATGCGATGGCAGGGCAAGCACTGCCCTACGGACTCAGGTGGCCGTCAAAGCGGCGGCTGCGCCGCACCGCTACACGGGGAGCGGGGGGCGCCTGTGCCTGTGAATGATGTCCGATGCGTATCACTCGCTCTCGATCACTTCAATCTCGTGAACGATCGGCCGGTCCCCCGCCTTTTCCACGACCAGGCGCGCCTGGGTGGTGGTGACGGGCTCGAAGGTCGCCTCGGCGGGGAAGCTGTCCGCTCCTTCCGCGACGTCGATCCACTGGTCGCCCTCACGCACCTGGAACTGCCAGCCGGCCATGCGATCGGCCGCGAGGCGGAACTGGCCGAAGGTGACCGGCTCATCCCAGGTCAGGTCGAGCGTCTGGGTCTGCTCCGTGCCGCCGCGCCAGTAGGTTCGCTCATCAAGGTCGTTAGCGAGGTTTGCGGGGTTACGTCCGAACGAGGCACTGGCCTCGATGGAAGCGAGGGAAGCGAGGTTAAGGTTCTGCTCGAACCGGAACTCGGCCTGTTTGGCGAGGCCGTAGATATGCTCGCCCTTAAAGGCGGCGGCGGTGAGGGTGACGGTGTCGGTCAGTCCGATCGGACTTTCGTACCGCGGCGCGTTACGGTCGGGGATCGTGCCGTCAGTCGTGTAGCGAACGGGCAGATCATCGTGCAGGGCCCGGAGACGGACGCGGACGGTGTTGCCTTTGGCCATATGCGAACCATCGGGTTCGATTTCGACGACCGGGTTGTGTGAGGTGGGATGGGCGAGCAGGGCGTGCGGTTGGCCGTGGTTGTCCGAACCGTAGGAGACGTTTTTCCATTGCGCGGCATCATCCGGTCTGGCCACGATGCCGCCCTTGTAGAAGCCGTCGAAGACCACGCCGTTGAAGTCGGTTTCGCCGAGGAAGACGGCAGCGACGCCGGTGGGGATATCCGGCTGCTGCCACAGTTCAGGCGTAGCGCGGCCGTCACGGATGAACGGGCTATGCCAGGGGGCGACGGCGGGGTTGGGCCAGTCCTTGGGGCGGGGACGGAAGATGACCCGGGCATTTTCGGGATCGGCGCTGTGGATGACCATGCGGCCGGTGGACCCGAGCACGAAGCTGGCGCCGTTGGTGCGTTGGCTGGGGGAGGCGTTGGGCTTGATGTCTTGATAACGGTAGTAATTGCCGGTGAATTCGAGATCGCGTGTGAGTGGTTTGTCGGGGTGGCCGAACAGGAGCGTGCCGCTGATGCCGTAGGTGCCGCGATCGGCGGAGACGATGGGGCTGGGGCAGCCCATGCCCGAGCCGTCGAGCATGATGGTGGTCGTTTCTTCCTGGGTGTAGAAGCTGCCGCGGGGGCCGTTGCCGATGAAGCTGTCCTCGGCCAGGATCAGCGTGCCCCGGGTGTGGGTGAGGCGGTCGCTGGGGCCACCGGCGACGCCGATGACTTCCAGCGAACCTTCGTCGCCGGTGTCGATGCGAACCCAGTGGGAGATGGCCGGTGCGTGCGCCCACTTGGGGTCAGGCAGATCGTGGTGGGTGCAGAAGCGGGCGAAGGTGTGACGGTTGTCGTCGCCGCTGCCGAGTCCGCCGGTCTGCGTGCCTTGGCCGAGTTCCGCGCCGTCTTTGACCCAGAGGTTGCCCGCGACGGTGTATCGCACCTCATAGGAGCCGTGACGTTCGACGGTCAGATGCCGGATGCGGAACGCGCCGAGGTGGTCGCGGTTGCCCGGCTGAATGGCGCGATAAGGTTCGTCCGCGGCGGGCAGCAGGACATCGCCATCAAAATGACCATCCTGCCGTTCCGGCCCCCGGCGGTTGCCGCGCTGTTCCTGCCAAGGCGACTCCCGCAACGGCTTGCCGCGTTCGTCCAGCCAGTTGGACGCCTGCATGGCGTTGCCGTCCACCCCCGGCTCGGCCCAGACGATCAGCGGCCGCTCCTCCCATGTCTGCTCCGCCCACTGCGCCAGTTCGGCCGGGGTTGGCTCGTCGGCCCAGAGCGTATTCCGCGCCAGTGTCTGCGCCTCGGCAGCCGTCAGTTGACGACGTGGTGAGAACGTGGTGGTTTCATCGCCGACCGTGACCGCATGCACCAGTGACACCGGCAGGCTCTGCACCGTGCCGCCACGCGCGGAGCGCAGGATCAACAGATCCGCATTCGGATGACGGAACAGGATCTCGCACTCGGTTTGCGTGCCGTCGACCAGCACGATCGCCCCCGTTCCCTGGGGCACGGCCCACGCCGGGGCGGTGACGGCCGTCAGTAAGACGCACAGATAGATCGACGCATATCGCATGGTGGATTCCTGTTGAGCAACCGGAAAACAGTGGAAACGTACGGAAGTAAGCATCTTTGATCGGCCGCGGTCACTCGCTCTGAACGCCGCTGATCGTGATGACTTGATGACGCGGCTGAGTCTCCGAGAGATCAACCGCCTGGCTGGCCGTTTCACCATCGGCGAAGGTCACCTCAAGGGTGTAAGCGCCTGGCTCACGGACAGCAAAGCTCACCTGCTGCGGCCCCGCCGAGCCGAGGCCGATGTTGCCGCCGAGTTGCCGGGCGGCCACCAGTTCACCCTCGTCGCCGTGCAGTCGCAGCCAGGCGTTGACCGCGCCGACAGGCCGATCGAGACGGACGGTGGCGATGCGGGTTTCGATCTGTTTGCGGACATCCAGCGGCGTGGCCGGGTCCGGCTGTTCCGGGCGGTCCTGCGCGGTCTGGTTGACCAGCAGCCAGACCGCGCCGTCGTCACCGCCAACGAGTATGTCATTGGCGCCATCGCCGGTGACATCACCCGCCGCGAGTCCGCCAGTGGGAAGGTTGTAGAGCGACGGGGGCACGATCTGCCCGCCGGCGTATTTTTCTTCGAGCAGAAACGAGCCATAGCCGCGGTTCGTGCAGAAAAAGGCGGTTGATCCGTGGCCGCGGTTGCCGGCGTAGAGATCGATCGTCCCGTCGGCATTGAGATCATTGGCGATCACCGTCAACAGCCCCGGCACATCGTCCTGGATTTCGTTGCCGTATCGGGTGACCTCGCGGAAGGCCTGTTCTTCGTCGTATTCGACGAGCATCTTGGTGTCGTCAAGCAGGATGATCGCGCCGTTGCGGGCCGGGTCAATGAAAGGCGCGATGGCGGCGGTGCCGAAGTCGTATTCGTCGCCTTCCCAGCCGATGGTGATCGACTCGAAGCCATCGTCCTGACGCAGGAGCAGATATCCCGGGCCGCTGAGGTAGAGCAGGTCCGTGCGGCCGTCGCTGTCGAAATCCCCGGCTTCTAAGTAACCGTCGCCGCCTGAGCCGTGGGATGCCTCATCCAGACCCAACTGCTCCGTCAGGTTTTCAAATGGAACCTCGCCCGTGTCATCCTCGCGGCTGAAGGGATTGGCATACGCCGCCAGACCCGCTCCGGCACGGCTGATCACGATGTCGGGGTAGCCATCGCCCGTCAGTTCGACGAACGCGGCGCTGACGACAGTCCCATCCTGCTCCGGCACCAGATCCGTGCGCGTCCACGGCCCCTCGTCCTGCTTGAGAAAGAGCACGCCGTCGAGCAGCAGGTCGGCGCGGCCGTCGGCGTTGGCGTCCGCCACGCTGACGCTTTGGCTGGCGGTGTCGGCCAAGCCCAGTGCGTCGGTGCGGTCTTCGAATTCACCGGCCTCGTCCTGGAGATAGACGCGGTTGCCGGCCGCGCTGGTGACGAGGATGTCCAGCCTGCCGTCGGCGTTGAGGTCGAACAGCGCCACGCCGCCGACCGCGTCATCCAACTGGTCGATCTGCCTGGCCGTAAAGCGTGTGAAGGGGTCCGCGGGGAAGTAGGCGGTGCCGGCCGCGAGGTCCCGGGTCATCTGCCAGAGCTGATCGACCGCACCGTTGAAAACGCCGAACATGATCTGATCGCTGGAAGAAGGCGTGCCTTCATCGGCATCACCAGTAAGTTGCCACTGGCTGTCGTCATTCGCATCGATTGTGGCTTCATACCACTTGCCGCCGCCAGCGTAATAGAGCACATGCTCGGGAGCCCGACGCTTGCCGGCGAACACCACGACCAACTGCCCTTCCTCCACCGCCAGTAAGGAGGCCAGTTCATCGCGGCTGGCACTCATCACCACCTCGTCGGCGTCGAACTCGCCCTTGGCAACGCCTTCCACCGAGAGCGTGATGGTCAGCTCCCTGGCATCGACCGACGTGACCCGGCACGCCATGATGTTCTGGTGCAGGTCATACAGGTGGCGCGGTTGCATGGAGGGGTTGACCAGCGCCATGGCAGGCGTCGCGATGAGGGCGATGAGGGTCAGTGTGAACGAAGCGGACAAGAGACGTTTCATAAAGTTCACCTGGTGGGTGGTGGCGGGTTGGCACAACCTGGCTGGTCGTGTGGGCTCACAGGGCACGGAGAAGACTTTCATCAGGTCCGCCACGGTTGTTTTTCAGCGAAGGAGACGTTCCGCCAGCGGCGCCAGGCCTCCTCGCTGACGATGATGCCGCGACTGGTAGAAGTAACCGTCGACCTCACCGTTGAAACCGGTTTCGCCGGGAAAGTCGGCCGCGGGGCATGCGAATGCTCAAACAGCACCTCGCAACTCGTCTCCGTGCCGTCGGCCAAGGTGACCGTCCCGATGCCGTGGGGCACTGCCTGCACAGTCATCACGCCGTAAAGCACAAGAGCGATAACAAGAGCCACGCAGCATGAATTTCGCATACAATTCGCTCCGGGAAGAGTCGGCCCAGGTTGTGAAGCGAAGCGAGCCCGGAAGGCAAACATCGCTGCGACAAGCAAAGGGTGGTATCCCATGCTCTTCCACTGGCCAGGCGCCGCATCCGACTGGAGGATCTTGTGTCCGCATTTCGATTGAACGTGAAGCAAGATCGAGTAACTTGCACCAGTGCAATTAAGTGCAGATCATGCTACCATGCTTCCGAGGCGTGTCAATCAGTCAGATGGATGTCGAGGTTCGCGATCGCGATGACTTTCGCGGCACGTTTCTTTGAAAAGGTTTGATCATGGATGGCAGTGAAATGCAGATCCCGACGCTGCTGGGCGTGGTTCCGGTGCTGGTGAATACGGGTGCGGCGTTGTTGCCGGCGGGGTTGGCGGCGTTGGCGAGTGCGGCGGCGCTGCTGCTGAAGCCGCGGGAGCTGGTGCGGGTGTGCAAGGCGAAGCCGTGGGCGCCGCTGCTGGTGTTGGCGCTGGCGGTGGGGGGGTGGTTCGGGATCGGCTGGCTGCTGGGCGGCGAAGCGGCGGCAGCGGGCGGCGGGCGGCCGACGGCCGGGGGGGCGGCGATGGTGGGTTCCGGGGGGGCCGGGGGTTCCGGGGGAGCCGGGGGGGTGCAGACGGACTGGACGCGGGTGGCGTTGGAGATTCTCCGGCACGAACGGCGTCAGGCGGCCGGGGGGGCTGCCGGCACGGGCGAGGGTGCGGCTGCCGAGGGGGAGGCGGACGGTGACGCGGCATCGGGCATGGCGGGTGATCAGCCGGTGATTTTCCGCGGCGGTACGAGCCGGCGGGGGTACGGCGGCGGGCGGTCGCCGGTGGATCTGGACCTGGCGTGGGCGTATCACGCGGAGGAGTTTGCGATGGTGCTCGCCTCGCCGGTGGTGCATGAGGGGCGGGTGTACGGGGCGTCGACGCTGCTGGACCCGCCGGCGACGTACGGCACGGTGTTCGCCGTGGATGCCGGGACCGGCGAGCGGCTGTGGCAGACGCAGGTGGTGGACGCGTCGACGGAGCAGGACATGAAGGGCTTTTTCAGTTCGCCGGCGGTGACGGCGGACGGGCGGCATGTGCTGATCGGCCAGGGGCTGCACGCGGATGCGGACTGCGAACTGCTTTGCCTGGACGCCGAGACGGGGGAGGTGGTCTGGTCGGTGCCGACGCCGCTGCACGTGGAGAGTTCGCCGGCGATCGAAGGGGACATCGCCGTGGTGGGGGCCGGGGCGATCGAGGCAGGGGCGGACCGCACGCCGCAGGGGGACCCGGAGGGGCGGGGGCATCCGGGCTACGTCTTCGCGGTGCGGATCAGCACGGGCGAGGAGTTGTGGCGCTACCAGGTTAATGATCCCGAGAGTTCGCCGGTGATCCGCGACGGGATTGCCTACATCGGCTCGGGGGTGAACGGCAACGCGGTGGTGGCGTTGCGGGTGGAAGGGACGGACGCGGAGTTGGAAGCCGAGGGACTTGAGCGTCTGGTGTGGCGGACCGAGACGCCGCACCCGGCGGTGGGGGCGGTGACGCTGGTGGACGACCTGGTGCTGATCGGCTGCGGCAACAGCGACTACGTCTTCGCCGACCCGAACCCGGCGGGGCTGGTGCTGGCGCTGGATGCCGCCAGCGGGGAGAAGCGGTGGCAGGTGGATTTGCCGGACAGCGTGCTGGGCCCGATCGCGGTGGATCAGGGGCTGGCGGTGGCGGCGGTGCGCAGCGGCGAGCATGATGACGGTCGGCGAAGCGGGCAGATCGTGGCGCTGGACGTCAGCGAGCAGGGCCGGGAGGTGTGGCGCTATCAGCTTGGTCGCAACGCCCTGGCGCTGGCGGGCCCGGCCTTGACGGACAGCCATGTGTACGCGCTGAGCACCGACGGCTATCTGCTGGTGCTGGACCGCGCCGACGGGTCGCTGGTGGAAGAGCATTACGTCAACCAGTCGGGTCGGCCGGGCGAACAGGGGCTGTCGATCAGTTCGCCGTTCGTCGCCGACGGCCAGGTGTACGTCGGCAGCGAGACCGGCGGGCTGCGGGCGTACGAAGGAGTGTCGTCGCCATGAGCATGCTCGTTTCGACCACCGAGCCGTGGGTGCTGCCGCTGGGCCAGTGCCAGGACCATGAGCAGGTCGGCGGCAAGGCGATCAACCTGGCGCGGCTGGTGCAGGCCGGCTTCACGGTGCCCGAGGGGTTCGTGCTGACCACGGCCGCGTTCCGTCAGGCCCGGCAGGGGGGCGAGGCGGGCGAAGCCGGTGACGCCGGCGCGTCGATGCCCGAAGACCTGGCCGAGGCGGTGCGGACGGCGTACGCGCAGATGGGCCAGCCGACGGTGGCGGTGCGTTCGTCGGCGACGGCGGAAGATGGCGCCGACGCCTCGATGGCCGGCCAGTACGAGACGGTGCTGAACGTGCAGGGCGAGGCCGCGCTGCTGGCGGCGATCGCCCGCTGCTGGTCGAGCCTGGACTCGCCGCGGACGCGCAGTTACCTGGCGCGGCTGGGGCTGGAGCCTGAGCAGGTGGCGATGGGGGTGGTGGTGCAGCGGCAGGTGGCGGCGGACGTGGCGGGGGTGCTGTTCACGGCCAACCCGCGCGGCAGTTCCGGGGGCGGTTCCGGGGGGGCGATGGGTGAGATGCTCATCGAGGCGAGTTGGGGCCTGGGCGAGAGCGTGGTCAGCGGGCAGGTGCAGCCGGACACGCTGGTGCTGGACGCGGCCACGGGCGTGGTGCGCCAGAGCACGATCGGAGCCAAGCAGACGCAACTGCTGCCGGCGGCGGGGTCCGGGGGTTCCGGGGGCAACGGCGACGGTGCGCAGGCCACGCCCGCCGAGCGTCAGGCGCAACCCTGCCTCGATGCGGCGCAGGTGCATGCGTTGTGGCAGCTTGGCCGGCGGATCGCCACGCACTTCCAGAGTCCGCAGGACATCGAGTGGGCCATTGAAGGCGACGTGCTGTACGTGGTGCAAAGCCGGGCCATCACCACCCTGGAGGCGATCGAGGCGTACGAGCAATGCCTGGGCGACGCGCGGCGGCAACTGCGCGCCGCGGCCGAGCAGGGCGGCGGACCGTGGGTGGTGCACAACCTCGCCGAGACGCTGCCGCATCCCACGCCGCTGACCTGGGACGTGATCCGCCGGTTCATGGGCGGCGACGGCGGGTTCGGCAGGCTCTACGAACAGGCGGGCTTCGAGCCGGCGGCGCGCGTGCGGCGGGCGGGGTTCCTGGAACGCGTGGCCGGCCGGCTCTACATGGACCTTGGCCGGGCGTCGGAGATGTTCTTCGAAGACTTCCCGTTCGCCTACGACCTGGACCTGCTTCGCCGCAACCCCGGGGCGGCGCAGGACCCGCCCACCGTGCCCACCGGCTCGCTGCGGGCCCGCTACCAGGTCGGCCGCCGCCTCGCCGCCGTCGCCCGCCGGCTTGATGAGTTGGCCGAGGAGTACGACCAGCGGTTCGAGCGGCAACTCGTCCCCGCCTTCACCGCCTGGGTGCAGGAGCAAAAGCAGCGCGACCTGACCACGCTCACCGCCGGGCAGTGGCGCGAACTCTGGCAGCAGCGCGAGCAGCGGGTGATGGACGACTTCGCCCCCGCGTCGTTGCTGCCAAGCCTGATCGTGACGCAGGCGACCCGGCAACTGCGCGACTTTCTCGAGCAGCAGGTCTGGGACGAGGACCCTGACGCGCTGGCGCGGCAGCTGGCCAGCGGCGGCGAGCCGGACACGACGGTGCAGTCCACGCAGTTGCTCTATGAGGTCGGCCACGACCCGGCGAAGCTCGACGCCTGGCTGGCCCGGTTCGGCCACCGGGCGCCGGAAGAGTTCGACCTGGCCACCCCCCGCTGGCGTGAGCGGCCCGAGGCGGTGACGGCGATGGCCCAGCGCCTGGCCGAGGGCCGGGCCCCCATCGAGCGCCACCGCCGGCAGGCCGACGCGGCGCAGCAGCACGTGGCTGAACTCAAACGCCACCTCACGCCTGCCCGCCAGGCGGAACTGGACCAGCGGCTGGCGATGGTCCACCGCTACCAGCGCTTCCGCGAAGATGGCAAGCATCACCTGATGCTCGGCTACGACCTGCTGCGCGACCTGGTGCTCGAAGCGCAGCGCCGGCTGAACGTCGGCGACGACCTGTGCCTGCTTGGCTTCGATGAACTGCACGACGCGCTGCTGACCGGCTACGCCCCGCTGCACGTGCTCGCGCAGCGCCGCCGGCAGCGCGACGCCGAGGGCCGGCTGGCGCTGCCGCCGCTGATCGAGGCGGCGCACCTCGACGCCCTGGGTGAGCCGGCCGCCGTGCAAGGGGCGGATCGCCACACGGGCCTGGCGGTGAGCGACGGCCGCTGCCACGGCCCGGTGCGCCTCGTCCACAAGCCCGAGGACGCCGGCGAACTGGGCCAGGGCTACGTGCTGGTCTGCCCGAGCACCGACCCGAACTGGACGCCGCTGTTCGTCGGCGCCGCCGGCTTGATCCTCGAACGCGGCGGGGCGCTCTCGCACGGGGCGGTGGTCGCCCGCGAGATGGGCCTGCCCGCCGTGGTGATCCCCGACGCCACCCGGCGGCTGAGCGAGGGCGAGCCGGTTCATGTCGACGGCCGCCGCGGCGTGGTGGTGACCGGTGCGGCCGCGGATGAGCCGGCTTCCGATGCCACGGACGACGAGGGCGACGCTGTCCCGCGCTCGCTGATCCCGCCCGTGCCCGGCCCGGTCGAGGCCCGCGGCGCGACGCTGTGCAAGTCTTTCCTGCTGGGCTGGGCGGTCTTCTTTGCGGCCTACTACACGCTGCCGGCAAGCTGGCTGGAGCGCCCCATCACCCGCGGGCTCGACGAGTTGCTGCTGCCGCTGGTCGCCGGGCTGGGCGCCCCGGCGGTGGTGGCTTGCGTCGCGGTCTTCTTCGCCGCCTTGTGCATGGTCGGCCAGCGGCTGCTCACCGACACGCCCCGCCTGCGCGAGGCGGCCCGCCGGGCCCGGCAACTGCGCCGCGAAGCGCAGAAGCTGCCCGCCGACCACCCGCGCCGCCCGCGGATGCTGCAACTGGCCCGCCCCGTGACCGGGCGCAACCTCCAGGCCTCGCTCGTCCCGCTGGCCGTGCTGCTGGGGCCGATGCTGCTGACGTTCTTCTGGTTCCCCGAACGCGTCGAGCCGGCCTGGCGCAACGCGCCGCCGGGCACGACCGTCTACGTCTCGGCCACCGTCGACGGCGAATACCTCGGCCCGGTGACGCTCGAGACCGACCCCGCCTTGACGGTCGCCGGCGAGACGGCCGTGCAGCACAACCCGCCCATCCGCCCCACGCTCGAAGCCCTGCGCCGCCGCTGGAGCCAGCCCAGCGATCTGGCGCATCTGCAAACCTGGGAAGAGCAGGCCGCCGCGCTGCAGGCTCGCGAAACGCTGTTGCAGGACCTGCGCCGCTTCCTGGACGCCCGCATCCCGCCCCAGCAACTGGCCTGGACCGTCCAGACCCCCGCCGACCGCGGCGGCCGCTTCCCCCTCCGCCTCTCCGCCGGCGACGGCCAGACGCTGACCAGCCACATCGTCCTCGGCGACCGCTTCGCCCCCGAACCCCGCACCCCCACCGACCCCAACCGCCAGGTCATCCCCGGATCCCCCGGCACCCCCGACGCGTCCGACGCCCCGATCCATGAACTGCGCCTCAGCTACGCCGTGCAGCGCGAACGCGGCGCCGACGTCTTCTGGGCGCCCGTCGAGCCGTTCACCGTCCCGCCGCTGCTCTCCGGCTGGCTGCTGGTCTACATCCTCGCCTACCTCCCAGCCATGTTCCTCCTCCGCTGGGCCCTCCGCGTGCCATGATGCGGCCGGGGCTGAGGCCGTTCGGCGGGTTTTCACCAAGCTTGGCGGGAACAACCTCACGTTCGACGCGGGTGACTTCGCCGCCTTCAACACCGGCCAGACCGAGACTTGGGAGGTCCTCTCCTGGCAGGTCGGGTCGACCAGTCTCGCGCCCGGGACATACGGCATCAACTCGTCCGACGTCGGTGACGCCGACTTCTCGACCCTGTTCGCCAACGCGCCTGACCTGAGCATCCATGTCGTGCCCGAGCCCGCCAGCCTGGCGCTGGTGGGGCTCGGTTCACTGCTGATGCTCCACCGCCGCGGCAGCCGGCAGATGGTCTGATGTGATGCCCGGTTTTCCTTGCGGCCGCTCGCCGCGCAAGCAACTTCGAGCCGAGCGAATGACTGCTCAGCAGGCGGTGCCTCTCATTGCAGGTCGAGGCTGCCCGTGTGACGCTGGCCATCGTCGGTCTGGATCTCAACCCAGAGCCGGCTCTCCTCCGGCATCGGGTCCGGCACTTGCAGGTCCGCGTCGAAAAAGTCCCCGCGGTCCACGGCCCGCACTTTGACCGAGCCGACGGCCTGCTCATTGCCGACCCAGGCGCGGATGGCTTCGGGAGCGGCTGCCTCGTCGTCGAGCACGATCTCGAACGTCCCCGGGCCGCCGGCCTCGACCGCGCCCACCTGCGTGACCGTCACCGCATAGGGACCAACCTCGGTGGAGCCCAGTTCGTGCTTCGGCCCGCCGTGGACGCCGCCGTCAGACTCGCCTTCATGGTGGTCATGCGCCTCATGATCCTCATGCGCGTGCGCGTCGGGCGAGGCGGTGTCCTGCTCGGCCGGTGGTTGTTGTTGATCGCAGCCGAGGAGCGTCAGGCCAGCGATGGAGAGGACAGCCAGCAGAGTCGAGGTGCGTTGCATGATCGGTTCCTTTCGAAAGTGTAAACACAGTGAGAAGTTTACGGAGCCTCGCGTTCATCAAGGGCGATGATACGCTCATCGCCGCCGTTCGCATTGCTGTTGATTGGATGGTTCCGGAAGATCAGGTAGTAGCCGGCCGGCACGACGATCAGGTTCAGGAAAGTCGAGCTGACCAACCCGCCGAGCACGACCACCGCCAGCGGGGCGAGCAGTTCGCTGCCCGGCTGGCCGTGGGCGAACGCCAGCGGGGCCAGGCCGAGCATGGCGGTGAGGGCGGTCATGAGAATGGGCGTCAGCCGCTGCATCGAGCCCTGCACCACCGCCTCGTCGAACGGAAGCTGCTCGACCTGCATCAGGTAGGCATAGTGCTTGACCAGCAGCAGGCCGTTGCGGACGGCGATGCCGAAGAGCGTGACGAAGCCGACCATGCTGGCGATGGAGATCACCGGGGCCTGGTACGCGTCACTGCCGGTGAGCAGCGCCGCGACGTTGGCCAGCGGGTTGCCGCTCTCGGTGAGGAAGATGGCGACGATGCCGCCGATCAGCGCCAGCGGGAGGTTGACCATCACCAGCAGCGCCGCCCGGGTCGAGCCGAAGGCGAGCGTCAGCAGCACGAGGATGATCAGGCCGACGAAGCCGCCCATGACGTAGAGCGTACGGCTGGCGGACTGTTGGGCTTCGAACTGTCCGCCGTAGGTGACGGTGTAGCCTTGCGCGTGCACAATTGGATCGACGCGCTCACGCACTTCGTCCACCACATGTCCGAGGTTGTGCCCCTCGGCGACGTTCAGCGAGATCACCGCCTTGCGCTGGCCGTTCTCGCGCTGGATGCCCAGCGGCGTGTATTCGGGGCCGATGTCCGCCACCTCGCTCAGCCGTACCAGTGCGCCCTCCCGGCCGCGAAGCAGGAGGTTCCTGACGTCGTCGTAATTGCGGCGCTCGTCGGGGTGCAGGCGGACGACCAGGTCGTACAGGCGCACACCTTCGTTGATGCGGTTGACCGTGCGGCCGTAGAACGCCGCCTCCACCTGCGCCGCCGCAGCCGCGGGTGTCAGGCCCCACCGCTTGAGGTCTTCGTGGCGGTAACGGATGGGCAGCGACTCGATCGTGGCTTCACGGTTGGCCAGCACGTCGCGCGCGCCGGGCACGTTTGCAAGCTCGGCCTCGATGTCCTCGGCAATGCGGCGCAGCGTCGCCAGATCGTTGCCGAAGACGTTGATGGCGATCGCCGCCTGCGTGCCCGAGAGCACGTGCGAGAGGCGGTGGCCGATCGGCGAACCCACCTCGGTGGTCAGCCCGGGCATGTCGGCGAGCACCGCGTCAATTTCCCGCTGCACCTCGGCGTGCGCCTGGCCCGGCTCGACGGAGACCTCGATCTCGCTGCGGTTGACGCCGTGGGCGTGCTCGTCGCGCTCGGCCCGACCGGTGCGGCGCACGACGGACCGCACGCCCTCGATCTCGCTCAGCCGCCGGTCGACGCCGCTGACCATGCGGTTGCTCTCGCCCAGTGATGTGCCGGGCGGGGCGTCGATGAAAATCGTGAAGGTGCCTTCGTTGAACTGCGGCAGGAAATCGCGGCCGTACGTGCTGCCCAGCCACAGGCTCGCCAGCGTCGCCAGCAGCGCCAGCACCAGCACAGTGCGTCGGAAGCGAATCGCCTGGCGCAGCGTCGGCTCATAGGCTCGCTTGAGCCAGCGGACCAGCAGGCCTTCGCCGCGTTCCTGCCCCAGCGACCCGCGCAGCAGGTACTTGGCCATCGCCGGCACGACCGTCATCGCCACCAGCAGCGACGCGAGGATGGCCACCACATACGCCACGCCCATCGGCCGGAAGAACCGCCCCTCCACGCCCTCGAGAAACAGCAGCGGCACGAACACGATCACGATGATGATCGTGGCGAAGACGATCGCCGAGCGAATCTCGTTACTGGCTTCGAAGATCACGCGCAGGCGCGGCCGGCGCTGCGCCTCGGGCCGTGCGGCGTTCTCCCGCAGCCGGCGGAGGATGTTCTCCACGTCGATGATCGCATCGTCCACCACCTCGCCCACAGCGATGGCCAGCCCGCCGAGCGTCATGACGTTGATCGTCATGCCCATGCCCGAGAGGAACAGCAATGCCATGGCGATCGACAGCGGAATGGCGGTGAGTGTGATCACCGACACACGCACGTTCAACAGGAACAGCACCACGATGACCGCGACGATGATCGACGCATCGCGCAGCTTGTGCGTGACGTTGCTCACGGAGGCGTCGATGAAGTCGGCCTGCCGCATCACGTGGCGGTCAAGCTGCATGCCCTCGGGCAGGCCCGCGTCGACCTGGTCCAGCGTGTGGTCGATGGCGTCGGTGATGGCCAGCGTGTTGGTGAAGGGGGCTTTCTTGACGCCCATCACGACGGCGGGGCGGCCGGCGTCGGAACCCGTGCCGCGCGGCGGGGCCGGGCCCATCGCCACCTCGGCAACTTCGCCGATGGTCACGGCGACGCCGTCGTGGTACTTGACGATCGTGTTCTGGATATCGCCGACCGAGCGCACCTGGGCCTGCTGGCGCAAGGCCGACTCGATCCCCTGGACGTTGGGCAGGTAACCGGCGCTGGCGGTGCTGTGGGATTGGGCCGCCGCCTCGGTCACGTCCTCGATGGTCAGGTCGTAAAGGCGGAGCCGGTCCTGCCGGACGTGGACCTGGTACTCGGGCAGTTCGCCGCCGATCGCCACCACCTGCGCCACCCCGGCCACGGACAGCAGCCGCTGGCGCAGGTCGAACTCGGCGAAGGAACGCAGCTCAAGCGGGCTGACGCTGCCGTCGGGCGAGGAGAGTGAGAGCAGCATGATCTCGCCGGTGATCCCGGTGATCGGGGCGATCTCCGTGTGGGCCTGCTCGGGCAACTGTGCCTGGACGGTGGCCAGCCCCTCGGCCACGACCTGCCGGGCGCGGTAGATGTCCGTGCCCCAGTCGAATTCGACGTAGACGATCGAGAGGCCCATGGCGCTGCCGCTGCGCACCCGCCGGACGCCGGGTAGACCGTTGACCGCGCTTTCCACCGGGAACGTGACGTACTGCTCGACCTCGTCGGCCGCGAAGCCGCCGGCTTCGGAAAGCACGACCACCGTCGGCGCGTTCAGTTCGGGGAACACGTCCACCGGCATCCGCGGGATCTGCACCAGCGTGTACAGCAGCAGCAGGCCCGCCAGGACCAGCACCAGCGCAGCATTGTTCAGCGAAAAGGCGATCAGTCGTCGCAGCATGGTGTCTTCCTGAAGTCAGTGGTCCTTGTGCAGCGAGCCGTCCGCGTGATAGTGGTAGCCGGATGGGGCTTGCCGCTGACCGCCGGCCATCTTCAAGGCGTACGCCCCGTCGAGCACGACCTCGTCGCCGTCGGTCACGCCGCTGTAGACCACGACCCAGCGGCCGTCGCTGGCGCCCAGGTCCGCCTCGACAGGGTAGACCTTGTCCGGGTCAGCCGGGTCGCGGCGATAGAAGATCGTGTCCAGTCCGTCGCGCACCAGGCTCGAGGCGGGGATCGCCAGTTCGGGGTGGTCGCTGCCGTCGACGAAGACTTCCAGGTAGGCGCTGACGCCGGGACGGGCCCAGGCCGCCGCTGTTTCCGGCAGGCCGTAGACCGGCATGGTGCGCTCGCCGGCGTGGCCCTCGATGCCGATCCGCAACGTGCCCGCGATGGCGTCCTGAAGGTTTACGCTGCCGCCTTGGGATGGGGCGATGCGCACGGCCTGGCCGTCGCGCAGCCGACCCAGGTCGCTCT
Source organism: Phycisphaeraceae bacterium (assembly GCA_040876735.1). Classification (GTDB taxonomy): domain Bacteria; phylum Planctomycetota; class Phycisphaerae; order Phycisphaerales; family Phycisphaeraceae; genus Natronomicrosphaera. The sequence continues at coordinate 74,635 of JBBDPC010000118.1, forward strand.
GCGGCGCATCGGCACGAAAGCGGATCGCCCGCGGGTCCACCACTTCCATGACCAGCTCGCCCGCCTCGGCCCAGCCGCCGCTGCTTCGCGGCAGCGTCTGCACGACGCCGTCGGCCTCGGCCCTGATCTCCAGGGCTTCGAGATTCCGCCAGCGCACCCGCTCGTGGCCATGCTCATCGTCGTACACCTCGACGGCTTGAAGCAGTTCATCCACCGAAAGCCCGGTGACCGAGGCCGCGACCTTCAAGATGGACGCATAATGCTCGCGTGCCTCGTCCAGCTCGGTTTCCTTCGCTCGCACCTCGGCCTCCAGGCGGGGCAACCGGGCTTCGAGCCCGAGCCGTTCGGCCTCCAGTTCGATTTGCCGCACGCCGGTGGTCGCCAGTCGTTCCAGCCGCTGTTCCAGAAACCGCTGGTTCTGAAGCGCTTCGGCCGCTGACGCCTCCGCCACCGCCAGATGAGCCTCGGCCAGCTTGATCTCGCCCTCGGCCTCGACGACCTCGTGCCGCAGCTCCTGCCAGCGCGGCGAATCGATCCGCAGCAGCACCTGCCCGGCCTCGACATGCTCAAACTGCGCCACCGCCAACTCGATTCGCCCCGGCACCAGCGCGCGATACGCGTGACGCGCGCCGGGACGCAGCTCGAACCGGCCCGGCAGCCGCAGTGTTCGACGCACCGGGCGGCGCTCGACCTCCGCGAAAGTAATACCGAGGTTCCGCCGCACGTTCGGCGGCACGTCGATGCGGTTGGTTGCTTCCGGCTGCGCGACGGCCGTGGGCGCCTCGTGTGCAGCTTCATGGGCGTGCTCACGCTCGCACCCGGGCGCTGCTGCCAGAACGAGCCCCAAGACGGTCAGCAACACGTTTCGCCGGTGGGTTTGCATGGTTCTCATCGTGAAGATTCCCTGGTTGTATCTCGGTGGGGCAGGCTCAACCGCGGCTGGACCAGCTCGCGCAGCGTCGAAGCCGCCAGCGCCTCATCAAGGGCCGCATCCAGCAGGGCCTGTCGGACCTCCAGGTCGCGGGTCAAGGCGTCCTGCCATAGCAGGATCTCCAGTTCGCCCAACTCGATCAGTTGCTCGACTTCGCGCATCTGCGCCTCGGCCACAGGCGCCACCTCACGGCGCAGAGCCTCGCGCCGGGTCCGCGCTTCGCGTCGCCGATGTTCCAGTTGCGCCAGCCTGGCGGTCAGCGCTTCGATGGCTGCTTCGGCTTCCACGCGAGCCTGTTCACGCTCGGCCTCGGCCTCGGCGATGCCCTGGCGATTGCGGTTCCAAAGCGGCAGCGGCAGGCCGGCCCCCACGCCCAGGCGCGACTGCCCCTCCTCATGGCTGTAGCGCGGGCCGATCGTCAGGTCGGGGTACTGCCGGCGGATCTCGCGATGCAGGTTCTGCTCTGCCAACGCATACGTCGCTTCCGCCCGGCGCAGTTCCGGATGATTCAGCAGCGCTGCCCGCCGCCGCTCGCCCCTCGGCTGCACGTCCGCTACTTCCAATGCCGGCTCGAGCTTGACCGGCGCGTCCGGCACCAGGCCGAGCGTGGCGAGCAGGTCGAGTTGCAGCCGCTCGACCTCGGCCTCCACCTGCCGATGCTCGATCCGCCGACGGGCCAACTCCAGCCGCAGCACCCGCGCTTCGACCGTGCTCAACTCACCGGCCTCGACCAGACTTTCCGCCGCCTCGGCGATCGTGCCAACCCGATCCACGTATCGGTCGAGCAGTTCCGCCTGCCGCTGCTGCGCCGACCAATGCAGCCACGCCTCCCGCAACGCCACGCGCAGCCGCCACTCCGCCACCGCCGCCTCCCACCGGGCCAAGTCCCACCGGGCCGCCGCCTGATCGCGCTCCACCGCCAGCCGGCCCGAGAGCGGCACGGTGAGTGAAACGCCCCCGCCGAGGATCCATGGCTCGCTGACGCTTTCAAGCACCCGCAGGGCATCCACGTTCAGCTCAGGGTCCTCCCACCAGCCGGCCTCGCGCTGACCGGCCTCGGCGACATTCGCCCGCCGACGCGCTACACGCAGATCCGGATTGAACCAGAGCGCCACCACTTCCGCTTCCGCCAGCGAAAGCCCATCGGTGGGATCGAAATGTTCCAGTTCCACGCCTTCGCGGGCCTCGAGCTGCTCAGCAAACGCCGCCACCGAAGCGTCGGTGACATCGCGGCGCTGCCACGCCTGCCGGTACGCGGCCAGTTCCAGCGGGCGCGGCTGGTAGCTCTGGCACCCGACAAGGGCCGTCGCCATCAGGATCGCTACCGCACCAGTGGGATGACGTGTTCTGCAATCCATGCGTTTCTCCAGCCAGCCGCCGTGGACACCGAGAGGTGGCCAGTGGGCGGAGGATTCGTCGCGTTGCGTTCTACAAGGGAAGACGGGCGTCGCAGATAAGCCGGCTCGACCGCGCCTGTTGGGCATGGAGCGGCGCAGACCGCAACCCCTTCTGCCCGGCTCCGGAGCGAAAGGCTTTAAGAATCTAGATCAGCAGAACGACGGATTGCACCACGGACAGCTCCGGATGCATAAGGTGATCCTGCCACCGCGCGAAGGTATGGGAAGTGTGAAGCGTTTCCAGGTCAGGAAGCTCGTAGCGCAGCGAAACCGGTGAAACGATGACCAGCTCACGCGATGTGGAAATTGACGAAGAGGTCGCCTCTTCGACCAGCGGCTGATCGACACATGGTGAAGCCGAAACCAGGTTCGTCCCGGCAACGCCTGGCCTGTTCTCCTCGCCATCGGCCGGATGATCGCAGCGCTGCTCTGCGTGAGCGAACTCGATCGCCGCATGATCCCCCGGCGCCACGCAGTACACCACCGCGCCACTGCCTATCAGCGGCGTGAGCAGCAGGGCCATCAATGTGACCCAGGTGCAAATAGGGCGGAAGCGAGTCGGCATGAATCAGTTACCTTATCTGCATCGGTTGCCGCGAGCAAACGGTTCGTTCATCGAGCGAACACTCGAACGGACGGTCTTCCGTGCGGTCGCGGGCTTTCCTGCGGAATGCCCACCCGCATCTGCCGCCGCTTCAGACGCATTTCAGAACGCCAGTTCCGCGCGGAGCGTCCCCACTAGGTTCTGTCTCACGGCCTGCCTAGCATCGTTTTTCGGCATGGAGGCCG
>JBBDPC010000119.1:0-17073 GCA_040876735.1 Phycisphaeraceae bacterium
GGATGCTGCTTGTCCCACACGATGCCCTGGCTGAAGTAGAAGCCGCTCGCCTTGAGCGGCCCGGGATAGTTGCCGAGGTTCGCGTAACCACCCCAGATGTAAAACGAGCCGCCAGGCTTGAGCACGCGTGAGGCGTTGCCAAACCACGCCAGCAGCATCTCGTCGAAGGCCTCGGTGGTGACGAAATCATTCTCCAGCGGCCGGTCCTTGGCCCGCATCTGCTTGTGCGTGCCCCTGGCCTTGCCCGGGTGACGCGCGAGGTCAAGCTTCTGATGGTGCGTCTGCTTTTTGCCGCTGGCCTTAAACGAAGAATTGCCGGCCGCGATGGCATTGTTGCTGCGCGGTTCGACCTTCACGTTGTAGGGCGGGTCCATGTTGACCAGGTCGATCGTGTTCCCGTCGAGCAGGCGGTCCAGATCTTCCACGCTGCCGCTGTCGCCGCAGAGCAGACGATGATCACCGAGCACCCACAGGTCGCCGCGCTGCGTCGTCGGATCGTCCGGCGGTTCGGGCACGGCATCGGCATCGGTCAGGCCTTCGGTGACGCCGTGGCCTTGGTCGAGCAGCTTCGCCAGTTCCTCGTCGTCGAAGGCGAGCACGCCCATGTCGAACCCGCCCTCGCGCAGCTCGTTGAGCTCGATGGGAAGGATCTCCAGATCCCAGTCCGCCAGTTCGCCGGTCTTGTTGTCCGCGATGCGGTAGGCGCGGATCTGCTCGGGGCTCAGGTCGGTGGCGACGTGGACCGGCACTTTGGCCAGCCCCAGCTTCTTCGCGGCCTTCCAGCGCGTGTGGCCGACGATGATCACGCCGCCCTCGTCCACCACGATCGGCTGGCGAAAGCCGAACTCCGCCAGTGAGGCCGCCACGGCATCGACCGCCTGGTCGTTGATCCGCGGGTTGCGCTCGTAGGGCTGGATGTCATCGATTTTGCGAAGCTGGACGTCATAGGTTGCGGTCGTCATGCATGCACCTCCATGTGCGTTGAAATGGGAGCGCCGGCAATTCGGCGCGGATCAAACAAACTCTGTCTGGACAGGCGACGCGTTCCCGTGCGCTGCGTTCCCTACAAAAACATGCTGGTATGCGCTGGCGAGGTCTTTGGGTAGATGGATCGCGCCGCGCTTGGCGTGCGGGTCGATCTCGATGCGATTCACGAACTGCTGCACCAGTTGCCGTAGCACGGGCGAGGGCTGGTAGGTGTCGATGTCGCCATCGAGCGCGGCGATGTGGGTGCCGGCCCAGTCGCGCAGGTCGAGCTCGTTGGGCGCGGCCGGGCCGGTGCGTTCGATCTGTTCGAGGTCGGCCTGAAGGTCGTCGCGGCGGGCTTTGAGCTTGACGAGCGTGGCGCGGAGTTCGTCGAGCCCTTCGAAGTCCGGGTCGGCGAGCATGTCCACGGTCGCCTCGATGCGGCGGGTGACGGCGGCGACCGCTTTCTTCATCTCGGCGGTGTCCGGCACTTGGCCCTTGCCACCGAGCACGGCTGCGACGAAGTCGTCGATGGCGGCGTCGGTGTCGTGGTGGTCGCCGAGCAAAATGCGTCGGATGCGATCCAGCACCACCGCTTCGAGTTGCCCGGCCGGGATGCTCGAACACGGGCAGACGCCGGTGCCGCCGGTGGAGAAGCCGGTGCAGCGGTAGTAGCGATAGGTCCGCTTGCGGCCTTTGTACGTGCTGCTGTCGGCGATGTGGTGGTAGCCGTTGCCGCAGTGGCGGCAGGTGAACAGGCCCGACAGCAGCGAGCGGTTGGCCACACGGGCCGCGCCGCCGGTTCGCTCGCCGGCGCGTTGCCTACGAATCTTCTGGGCCTGCTCGAACACCTCGCGCGACACCAGCGGCTCGTGGGCGTCCTCAATGACGTACCAGTCGCCACGCTCGTTCTTCTCGCGGTTCCGGCTGCGCTTGCGTTTGGTGTTGCCGGTGCCATCGACGCCGTGAATCTTGCCGGTGCTGGACTGGTTCCAGACGATCGCGCCGCGATAGACCGGGTTCGAGAGGATGCCCTTGATCGACGAGACGGTCCAATGCCTGCTGAACACGGCGGGCACCTGTTCCTGGTTCAGTTCGTAGGCGATGGTGGTGATGCCATAGCCGTTGATGTACTGATCGAAGATGCGCCGCACCACCGCGACGCGCTCGGGCGACGAGGGCACGAGGCGGGCGAAGATGCTCTTGTCCTTGCGGGCGCGGTCGCCGGCGCTGAGGATGCGGGTCGGATTGCCTTGGGCGTCGAACTCCTGCCTGCGGCCATCGGGCAACTGCCGGATGGTGCGCAGCACCGTGCCGTCGGCGGTGACGTGCTGGCGGTCGTAGCCATAGGGATTGCAGCCGCCGGGCGTATTGCGGCCCTGCGTCACGCTGGAGACCATGCCGCGCAGCGTGTCGCGCGACAGCTTCACGCTGAACTGGCGGTTCTGCCATGACTTCACGCCTTGGAGCAGTTCGCCTTCGTCGCCATCCGGGATGCCCTCGGCCGGGAAGATGGATTCGACGCCGGCCATGTGCAGGCGATGGATGTAGTAGCCCGTCTCGTTGGTGCCGCCGCGACTGAAGCGGGAGAGGTCGTAGCAGAGAACGGCGTCGAAGTCCCTGCCACCCCCGGAACGCCCGGCATCCTCGGCGTCGGCGATCATCGTCTCGAACTGGTCGCGATCCCGGACACTGGTGCCGCTGATGGCGTCGTCGGCGTACCAGCGCAGGATGCGGTAGCCGTTCTCCTTCGCCCACTTCTCGACGTAGGCCTTCTGGTCCGGGATCGACCGCTCCTGCATGTCGGTGCTGCGGCGGGCGTAGCCCACGGCGTCGATGGTCTTCCTCATCGAATCATGCTCCTTTCGGCCCGGCACGAGCCACCGCCATGAGGGCCGAAGCTCGCCGAAACATCAAGCCCGAACGCAATCCAAGGACATTACCGGCAGACATTTACAGCTTGATTTAATTGCCCCGCCTCGCCCTCATCGCTGGCGTCAACATCGACGCCGCATCAAGGAGACGAGGCCATGCATGCCCACGAGAAGATCGAGGTCCAGAACCTGACCGAATCCCGCCGCTGGCTCTGGTCCAACGGCCACTTCCGCTACGAGCTGTCCGTCGAAGAACGCGCCCGCCGCGTGGCGGAATACGCCCGCCAGGTGGCGACCTACGGCGAGATCGTCGCCTACCTGCCGCCGACCGAGCCGAAGCCGCCGGTCTACCGCAGCCGATTCGTCGATGGCGACGCGCTGCGACCGCGACGTTGAACCCGTCGCCGCCGATACGCCCGCTGCCGACACGCCGGGCGGCAGTACCGCGCCTCGGGTCGGCTGGCATAGATCGTCACGCGGCACGCCACGCATGCCCGGCGATAGCAGCCGCGATGGTCGCCATGTCGCCGCCACGCCATCTCCAGCAGCATGCGGCGGGTGAACATGGTTGCCATCTCCCTCGGCGCGTTACGGCAGAATCGGCGCACCTTCAACAAACTGAGAGCAAGGGCGCGACTCGTTCCCGTGCCATCTCGGGCGGTCGAGGCGTCGGAGGACCCGCTCGGCCGGGAAATTCCAATCTCCGATTCCAATGTTCCAATCTGGCCTGCCGGACGACATTGGAATGGCCACACAAGGCAATGCAAGCACACGCGTTACGACAATTCCAATTCCCGGATTCCAGTTCCAATCTTCTCTTTCAGGCCCTCATTCCAATTTCCATTCCAATTCCAATCTCCTTAAGGAGATTGGAATTGGAATTTGGAATTGGAAGGGCGAGGTGCTCACGTTGGAATCAGCGCGTCGCCATCGACGATCACCGCGCCCTGGTCGTGCAGCTTGCTCAGCACGTCGTAGCGCGTGGACTGGCGCATGCCCATGGCATCGCACTCCGCATGCCATACTTTGACGCTGGCCTGCCCATCGTCACTGGTGGCGATCAGACGCCTGGCCACGGCGAGACCGACCTCCTGCCATTTGCCGCGCGGCCTGGCCGCCTTCACCTGCGACTCGATCGCGCCGGTGTCGGCGTCGATGACCTCGATGGCCGCCGATGTGACCGGGTTGCCGTAGTCGTCCACTAGACCCGGCAGGTCCACGCTCACCAGTTCCAGACCCAATGGCGGTGGCGTCTCCGCGTCTTTCATCTTCGTTGCGGTCAGCGTCAGGCCCGCCTCGTTGTCCGCAAGCCGGTACTCGGCGTCGAGCGCGGCCTTCAGCGCGATCGCGCCACGGGCACGGCTCTTGTCGGCGTGCCCCGTGTGGTGCACGACGAGGATGGTGCAGCCATAACGCCGGCGCAGGGCGTCGCACGCCGAGACGAATCGGCTCATGTCCTGCGTGCTGTTCTCGTCGCCGCCGCCGAAGCAGCGGGCGAGGGTGTCGAGCACGATCAGCGCCGGCGGCGCAAGGGTCTCGTCGATGGCCACTGCCAGTTCACCCAGTTGCGGCATCTCCGGGATCGCCACGGCCGGCGCAACGAACAGCGGCGCACCGGCCAGGCTCACGCCTTGGTGCTCGCTCCACGCCCGGATACGCCTGCCGAAGCCCTGTTGGCCCTCTCCCGCGACGTAGACCACCGGCCCGGCCGTGACGCCATGACCACGCCACGGCGTCCCTGTGGCGACCCTGCACGCCCAGTCGATGGCGAGGAAGGACTTGCCCGTGCCCGGGTCGCCAAAGACCAGGGCGAAGGTGTCGCGCTCCAACATGCCACGCAGCAGCCAGACGGGCGGACGCATCTCGATCTGGTCGGCGCGGGTGAGCTTGAGACGGTGGGCTGGCGGTGGTGGCGCGGCCTCCGCGTCGGCGGATTCGTCACCACACTGGTGTTGGACACCAGTATGACCCACAGCCTCCGTGCCCTCGATCTCCATCGGCCTCGGCGGCGGCGAGATGACGTTCATGCGAATCGGTTTCCGTGCCCAGCGCTCCACCGCCATCAGCCACGCGGGCATGACGAGGCGGTCGAACGCATCGAGGTCGCCCACCTCGTCCCATGCCTGCGTGACGAAGGCGAGGGCATGATGGCGACCACGGGCGCGGGCGGCGGGCACCTCGTGCCCGGGCTGGCAGCCCAAGCGATCCCGCACACGCCGGCGCGTCCGCTCGGCGGTGGCCACCTCAGCCCACGGATCGAAAGTGTCATCTTCGGGATCGACCCACTCGCGCACGACGCGTCGCGCTTCCTCGACGAAGCCCTGGCGGAATGCCTGCTCTTTCTCACGCGAATAGTTGGGCCAGCCTGCACCGTCGTCGTAGTGCAGGATCGCCTGCCCGTTCATGGCGACCATGATCAGTTCCTTTCCGCCATGCGCCGGCGTTGCTCGCGCTGCCACTCGGCCAGCAGCCATGCCGTGATCGCCCGCCGACGCTGCGACCGCTGCTGCTGCACGTCCTCATCGCCACCCTCGTCAGCGACGATGGTGAACTCGAACTTGCCCACGCGATGCGTCGTCTCGGACTTCTCCGCAACTGCCGTCATGATGCCTCCGTGCCATGCGACCGCCGGCACAGCGACGGCGCTGCGGTCACATGGTGAGAGATGATGTGAAGAAAGCGGGTCAGCGGGCCGATGTGGAAGGTCACCGGCCCGCCGTTGCCCGCAGCCACCAGTCGGAATCAGGCCTCGCCCTTGCTGCGCACCGCCGCACGCGGATCGACCAGTGCCGTGCCGAAGTCGTGGTAGACCCGCCACGTTACCGCCAGACGGTTGGGCTGGTGGTCGAGGCCGAAGAACTCCACCGTCGGGCTCTGCTGGCCCTGCAGGAAGCCGACCACCATCGGCACCGCCGCCGGGCTGCTGAACAGATACCAGTGCCGATCGCTGGCCTGGTTGCCAAACTTGGCATCGTTGCTCAGGCGCGGCTCCACCTCGATGCTCACCGCCCGCCGCAGGCTGTTGCCGGTGGGCACCTTCTCGGCGATCTGCTGCAGGTACTCGCTCTCCAGCAGCGCCTTGGCGGCCGTCTGCAGTTCCGGCGGCACCAGCAGCGTGCGCGGGCGCAGGTCCAGGTCGTTGCCCTCGTCGTCGCGCTGCACCAGCATCAGCGTGATCGCCTTGGCCAGCCCGTCGAAGGTCAGCGCGCTGTCGGCACCGTCGAAGTAGTTGCCATTGCCGGCGCTGAAGAACGAGCCGGCGTTGGCCAGCAGCACCGAGTACACCAGGTCGCTGATCTTCCGCATCGCCGACCGGCCCAGCGTGCGCGCCGTCTCATCGAACACGGACAAGTCGTCGTTGACGATGTCGCGGCGGTCGATGCTGAGCATCTTGCCGAACGTGTCCACCTGGTACTCGGCCAGCCACTCGCCGACCGTGCCGTGCTTGATCTCGCCGCCGGGCGCGACCGGCTCCAACGGCGTGCTGAACGACGGCCGGATGGCGGTGTTCTTCTTGAAGTCACTCACCGACCGCACGGCGCAGAACGAGCGCCAGGTGGCGGGCGCTTCGTTGTAGCTGTCCAGCAGCACCTTGTTGGCGAGGTTGCCCAGCGCCACCGGCAGGCTGGTGGTGCTCAGCGACGCCTTGACCATCTCCTCGCGCCCGCGCGGCACCTCGTGGCCCTCGTACACCAGCGCCGCCCGGCACAGGTCCAAGGCGTGGTTGGCCTTGAGCTGCGCCCCATGCTCCATCGCCAGCGGGCCGAGGGTCTTCTCGCCCAGGTCCGTCATGCCCATCCGACTCAGCAGCGCCGCCTCCAGCGCCGTGGCATGATTGACCACCTGCGCCGGCCGCATCGCGCCGAAGTTCAGCTTCGGCCGCGACTCGCGCAGGATCGTCAGCATCTGCGCCGACAGATCGCTCTCGCTGATCTCGCCACTCAACGCCGACGCTTTCAGTTGATCCACGCGCTCCTGCTGTGCGCCCCAGCCGCCTTTCGGCCCGGCGCAGGTCGCCTCGATCCGCTTGAGGCGCTCACGCTCATCGGCGCGGACCGCCGCCTCGTCGATGTTGTTTGCCACGTCCGTCGTCATGCTCGTCCTTTCCCTGTTGCGTTGTGATGCCGCGATGGCCACGGCCGTGCCGCCGTCGCAGCCCAATGATGTGATGCTGACCTCGCGCAGCTTGCCCTTGCGCACCAGCGTCAGCCCGCCCGGCGGTGCGGTGATGGTCCGGCCGTTGACCTCGATGCGCCGGCCCGCCGGCACCTGCTCATGCTCGATGACCTGCACGCCGACGCTGGCTTGCCAGGGAAAGCCGTTCCGCGCCGCCTCGACGACCTCCCTGGCTGCTTCGCCCGTCGCCGATACGCTGCCGGCGACGATCAGCCTGCCGTCTTGCACCATGGCCTGGCCGTGACCGATCACGCCGCTGCGCCGCGATTCGTGATCCGCCAGGATCGGCACCGTGCCCAGTTCCAGCCCGGCCAGGTCGATGACGATCAGGTTCCACATGGGCACCGTCATCGTCCCGCCGGTGTAGGCGACGATCTGCACGCCCGGGAGCTTGAGCGTGTTCACCGACGCCGCCGCCAGATCGAGCGAATCGGGCATGGCGGCGACCGTCTCGTTGGTGTCGATGGTGGCCGTAGTCATGCCGCCACCGCCGGGCCCTCGGCCTGCTCGATCAGCCGGTGCCACTCAGCCAGTTCCAGTTGCGACATCGGCCGGTAGTGCACCATCGCGTAGATGCCCAGCCCGGGCACGCCCGGCGTCACAATCCGGACGAAGTAGGTCGGGTCGGGTGGCAGGTCCGGCGTGTTGCGGCACGCCTCGCGGAACGCTCGGATGTCCTGGGCCGGGTGCGTGTCCTCCAGCACGTGCTGCCAGGTGCGCGGCGTAAAGCTTTCAATCTCGTCGAGGTGCTTCGCCGCCTGGTCGATGTGCCGGCGCTCCCACAGCCGACGCCCGGCGTCGTTCTGCGGCACCGCCACGACGCCCTTGCTGGCCAGGTGGTCCAGCGTGCCGACGGTGGCCTTGAGCCCGCGGGTGACCAGTTCGCTCACTGCCGCCCGGGTCCGCTTGGGATACTGGTGCGGCCCGTACAGATCCTCGTAATCGCTGCGATTCAACACGTGTCTCATGGATGTCCTTTCCGGGACGAGGGTGATGGGTGCGGCGGCGCTACGGCGCACCGCCGGTGGAACGCTGGTGGGTGGCTGGTGGTGTGGCTGTCTCAGCCGAAGGTCGGCCGAGGGTGAGCGGGTCGTTCGCCGCCCATAGTGCTTATTGCCGCAGAGGTCCAAAACTTCGCGGTGACATGCAAAATCACATGAGGCTCATGTGAGCGGGCTTGTCACCGGTGCCCGGTGAAACGACCACCGCGCCCATAGTGCTAATTGCCGCTCACGCCGAAATCACGGGGTGGGTCTGCGAAAAAAGTGCAGATTGTTCCACATCTGGAACGGCTGGCCGATTTTTCGCCGTTGATCGACCCGGCGTGGCGGCAAACTGACGGAAGGTCGGCCGAAAGTCGGTCGTCCCTCCCTTGGTTACCTATGCCGTCCGGCGGCGGGTGTACCGCCGAATTGGAAAGAAAATTTGTCACGCCACCCAATGGTTGCCCGCTGAGCCACAAAACCGGACATGGCTTTTCGGGATCAAGTGAAGATTCCGAAGATCGTTCCAGCATTGGAACGCGCCGCCGGCGGCGGGCCGACCGCGTGCCGGTTTGCCCTCTTTCTATATCTGCACGAGTGGCCGATCTGTTGCGCGAGACACGCCGGCATTGGGCCGAAGACCCGCTGTTTTCGCCATCGTCTATATCTGCAGCTGCGGCGAATGTGTCCCAGGGTGAGCGTCGATTTTCCGCCGACTGTCGGCAGGCCGTCCTCCACTATTGTCTTTTTGCAGGTGAGGCCGATTTTTTGCGTGGATGCATTCAAAATACTCGCCACTCGCTGTGGCAAGCTGCTGGCCTCGCCTCGACCACGCCATTGAGTGGTGAAGCCATCCTGCGCGGCGATGAGCCCGACGGCATCAGCTTTGAGAAGCTGCGGCGGGAGTTGCCGGTGCGGTGGGATGAGCAGAGGGAGAGGCGAGTGGTGTTCGGTGGTGTCGAGGCGAGGCGACATGAAGCTGCTCATCTGATGGGCTCGCGTGCCAGATCAGTGGTACACTACCCTGAACCGGCTCGGGGGCGGTCTCCGGGCTCTGCCAGCCTCGCCATTCAAGCCGCTACCCGCGCTTCGCGGCTCACAATTGAATGCCAGCCATTCGACCGTCGACTATATGAAGTGGCACCGATGAAACAGGCTCCGAGACATAGCGGTCCATTTTGTCACGAGATGACGGTAAACGACGATGGCAGCGTGGTGGAGTTTCAGCGCGGCAAGGACAAGGACATTCAGAACGAGAGAAACGTTCCGCGAGTTGCGAAGGCGCTTGGAATCTGGTTGACCGCGAATTGTGTACCGGCAACAGGGGCGGACAAGGACGGGGCCGACGCCTATCTTTATGGGGTCGATGATGCCAGGCGTCTGGTACAGATAACCCGTGCTGTGGATGGAACCTTCTGCAAAAGGGTTGCCCAGAATCCCGACGCTAAACAAGACACGTCGCTCGAAGGAATACTGGAGCGAATTGCAAGCGCGATCAAGAACAAAACGTCGAAATGGACAAGGACCTACGACGACCCGAAGGAGGTAGTACTTGCGGTCGATGTCGATATGCTTGGAGTACTTATCTTTCTCGCGTCCCACTACAACCAGGCGCAATGGCAGGAACTCCAATTGACGGCAGCCAAGGCTGGCTGGTTTGATGTGGTTCTTGTTGGCGACATATTCCCCGGAGGCCTCAGCGACAAAATGGAAACGCATGCTTGGTCATTGCGGGGCGTCCTGAGACCGCTAAAGCGATCGGGAGCCTGTTAATGATATCTACAAAGGATATTACGTCACTTGTCGAGCGTCTTGAAGCGTTTGAAGAGCGGCTTGGGATTCGCATCGAGTCTATTTATGCAGAATGGAAAGACTACGGGCATACCAGAGGAGTTACAATTCTAGGCGAATTGCACCCTCGCGACGGGGTGTCACTTAATCAGGACATTGAACTTATTGCTGCGGTGCATGATTCTTCATCGCGAATAATCGGCCGGAATCTCCACTGGATATACGCAGAGGACTTTTTTGGTTTTGAAACTTTTCAATGTCACATAAGCGACCTGCCTTCGGTCGCAATTACTAAGATTCGACTCTATCCCAAGGCCTTATAGCCAGATGCTGGAACTAGTGCGACGATCTCTTGTTGAAGAAGCCAAACGATCGCCTGGTCTACTTTCCGATCTGGCGGGGTTGGAGCATTACATTGCCGAGAGCTACGATGCCCGGTCATTCGTTGAACTGTTGCAGAATGCTGACGACGCCGGGGCGACCAGATTTGTGGTTGAGCGTGTGGGAGACTTCGTGCTCGTTGCCAATGACGGCCGACCATTCACGCCCAGCGATTTTGAAAGTCTTTGTCGTAGTGCTACATCCCAAAAGCAGCGGGGGCAGAGCATCGGCTTTCGGGGAATCGGGTTCAAATCTGTCGTGGGGCTGGCGAGAACGATCCATTTGATCAGCGGGAAGTTGGAGGCCACGTTCAGTCGCGAGCGCACCGCTCAGGAAGTGCCGGCGGCGACGCGTGTTCCGCTGGTCAGGATTCCACATCCATTGCTGACTGCCGACCGTCAGCACATTGCGGACGCACTGGATCGTCTGGCACAGGACGGGATGCGGACGGTCTTTGTCTTTTCCGATCTACTGGCAGGTGGCGTTGAAAAAGAATTTGAAGCGTTCGACTCCACATCGCTGCTGTTTATCCGCCACGTTCGACAGGTCGAACTGCGCACGACGACCCAGGCCATTGTCACCGTACGCCGAGAACAACTGGATGCGAACACACTCCATATCAGGCTGACCGACTGCGACAGCGTGGCCTCATGGATGGTCGTGCAGGACGACGCAGTTGCCGTGGCCTATCGAATGGACGGCGACAACATTGCGAAACTCGACGACCAGCAGGCAGTAGTCCATGCTTTTCTGCCAACCAATGAATCAACCGGAATCAATGCCAAAATCCACGGCGATTTCAGTACGGATCCATCCCGCACGCGCGTGGTGCTCGATGAACGGACCAGCAACAACATGCGCCTGGTGGCCAAGCTGGTCATGCCTCGCGTCGTGAAGGCGATTAGAGAGACGGGAAAGACGTCGCAGCAGTTTCTTGCAGCCGTGGCTCCGACGGTCGATCCGCGCATGGCTGCGTTTCAGCGTAAATGTTTCAAAACCGAGTGGTTCGATGTCCTACGTCGAATCGGCACACCAGAATTGACATCTCTGCGGTTGCGCCCGGCGTGGCTTAATGCGGCAGATTTTGAAAGGCTCGCAACGGTCGCGGGCGTCATCATTCCAGCCCGGCACTGTGAAAGCATTGAAGGGCTTACCTCGTTTCTCCGATTTCTTGGTGCGAAGGAGGCGAGCTTTGATGAATTGTCGCCCGCGCTTGACACCGTAACACCGACGCTCACCGGGGCTGCGGATGTTGTCGCACACTTGGTCACTGGCTATTCAACGAAGCAAATTTCAACCAGCCGGATTCAACGGTCCTGGAATCTATGGCCCATCGGTGACAGCCCAGCATCATGTGACGAAGCAGTGAAATCTCAGAAATCGCTCAATCGTGACTTTGTCGACATGGTTTCGGAAAAAGCCGCTATGCCGGGCGGTCTTAACCGATTGATAAGAGAACTTGCAGACCAGGACGCGGCAAACCTGCTGAGCCCTGATCCCGCCCACTCATCGGCTGCTCAATCAAAGAAAGCAACCGACAGGTCAGATCGACAAAATGGAATTCTCGGCAAAGCTGCCGATGCGTTGAGCCTCAAAAAGTGGCGCGGTGCGGAGCAGCAGGTGCTGGAGGTGCTTAAGGCGCACGGGTGGAATGTGGAAGATGTCAGTCGCCAGAATGTCGGCTATGACATTGAAGGCACCAATCCGAACGGAGACACAATCTGCGTCGAAGTGAAGTCAGTGGATCATCCCGGACAACCCTTCACGCTGACAAGCAACGAAGAGGCGGTCGCGCGCCAGAAAGGCATGACGTACCTTCTGGCAGTAGTTCGACAGGCCAACACACAGCTTGAGATCGCCTTTATTCCGGATCCCGCCAACCGGCTGGAATTAACCCGCCAGTGCCGTCAATGGGTATGGGAATGTTCCAGTTATCCGTTTGAACCAGAACGCTATCCGCTTCAGTGAGTGTTGAAGATGCTCACTGCTCCTGTTTCGCACATCTTCGTCTCTCTCGGCTATCCCTCCAGTACGGCGATCTTCCCTCTCTCCCACGCGAACTCGATTGTTGTCAGGAACCCGCTGTACGCGTTCCCGTGCCATCTTGGCAGCGCGCCCTTTCGCCCACGTTCGCCCGTGTCGGCGAGGGGCGGCGGGTGGTACGGCGCTCCCGCCCGGCGTGCCGGCCGCGACGTGGGCCAACGAGGGCGGGCACGTCGCCGAAGATTCACCTTTCACCCCACCCCTCACATACACACACACGCGGGCGTCGCGCGAGGGGGTGGGGGTGAAAGGGTGAAAGAAGGAGAGAGAGTTGTTGTTTCTTCCTTTATTTACGCCATTTCCTGCGATCTGAAGATTCACCCTGACCGGGTGAATCTTGGGTGAAACTCGGGAATCTTCAGCCGCTTGAACGGCGTTTTCGGGTCTTCGGAACATGCTCAAGTTTCACCCCCCGGTGAAGGTTCACCCTGAAGATTCACCCCCGAGACCAGGCGGTACGACCGCATGTGCCAGCCGGGCTTGGGCGTGGTGACGATCTCCACTTCCCCTTGCTGGACGAGCGTGTCGATCAGCATCGAGAAGCTCTTGGCGTCGGTCTTCATCCGCTTGAGCAGCACGCTGTGGGGCAGCTCGTGCCCCTGCGCACCACGCAGCTTCTCCATCACCTTGAGGCACTCGGCGTGGAACGGGTTCTCCGCGACGTGGCTGCTGGCCATGAACAGCATGCGGCGCGTCTGGTGCATCACGAACGTCGACGCCCACTGCACGGCGGGCAGGTCGATGCTTGGCGACTCGTGGTTCTCGCTGATGGCGTAAAGCAGCGCCAGCTTCCGCGTCTGCTCGCTGACACGGCCCCAGACCGTCGTGCCGACAGAGTCGTTGTTCTCCTCTGCCTTCGCGTACTCGGCCTCGGCCTGCTCGCGCGTCTCGACCAGCACGCGCTTCGCCGCGTCGGTATGCTCGACGATCGCCGGCACCGGGTAGACATCGATCAGGTTGCCCCGTCGCTCGCCGGGCTGGTACGTCGCCCACCACTTGGCGGCCTCAAGCACGCGTTCGGGCAGGTCGCGGATGCTCGGCTCCTGGCCGCTGCCGCGCTGCCCGGCCTCCAGGATGATCATGCGGGCGAAGAAGCCGTTGGTGAGCATCCGCTCACTCAGCGCCTCGTAGTAGTGGTTGGGGATGGCGGTGCCGAAGATCACCAGGCACGGCTGGTCGATGACGCCCGGCGATTCCTTCCCCGCCTTGCGCCGCATGGGAAAGACGCTGTTCGACGAGGAGTACATCGTCAGCAGGGTGGACATGATGGCCTCGTGCCGGGCGTCCTTGGCCTTGTTGATCGACTGGAGCATGCCGTCGATCTCGTCGGTCTGGAAGAGCATGCTCGGCGTCTGAAAGAGCGCATCCTGAATGCCTTCACCGGATGCGAACCGTTCGCCCAGGCACTCGGCCAGGCCGACCTCGTGGAGGATGCGGGTGTTGACCTTGCGCGGCCAGTCCTTGCCCGCCGCCGAGTGGGCCAGGCCCAGCAGGTAGATGTTGGTGCGGTTGTCCCCACTGTCGCGCACCTTCCGGCCGGCGAGGAAGGCCTGCAGCGAGAGTGCCCCGGCAAACGCCATCACCGGGTTCGGATAGGGCGCGGTGGCGAGGCAGTGGTCCATGACCTCGCCGATGAAGCCCGGCACCCGCAGCATCTCGTCCAGCATCGGCCCGGGGTCGGCAATCTCTGGCCGAGAATCGCGAATGTCGGTGAGGTCGGCCCCACAATCGCCGATGTGCGGATTGTCGGTCGCACCATCGCCATTGTTCGAATTGTGCGACGCACCTCCGCCGACCTGGCCGACAATGCCCGAGATGTCGATGCCTGGGTGGCTGTCGGTCAGAGAATCCCCACCGTAGCCGAGCTGTCGCAGAGATCGCGCGGTCTGTTCGAAGTCTCCGCCATGGTGGAGCAGCGCGTAGACCGAGAACGGCGAATAGGCGCGGTTCGGCTCGAACGGCGCGGCGTTGGCGCTGAAAACATAGAACACGCGGTCCTTGAGCGTCGCCGACCAGCCCGATTCCTTACCCGGGCGTCGCCAGTACTCGTTGTCGCCGCCCTTGGTGCGCACCCATCCGTGCTGTTCGAGCACCGCCCGCACATCGCCTCGGACATTGAAGTCATCGCCGGGACGATCGGCATTCTCTGCCGGAGAGCCGCACTGTCCGTCGGACATGGGCATTCTCTGGCCGACCATGCCATTGTCCGACGGACCATGGCCGTTGTCCGAATGGTCCGCCGACAGGTGGTCACTCTCTGCCGACAATGCGCCGGTGCGGCCGACATTCGCCCATCGGTTCGGACCATCCACCACCGGCGGCACATATTCGTTCAGCTCCCACGCCGCCTGGAGCAACAGATCACGCTCGGCCTCCGTCAGCACGGGCAGCTCGCGCAGATCGCCGTGCCCGAGGATGTAACCCATGGTCGGAGCGCACAGGAACAGGCCGCCTTCGCCACGCGTCTCGATCAGCGTGCTGATCTTGTCGCCGACCTTGCGCTGCGCCAGCTTGAGGTTGCCGCAGACGGGCACTTCACAGCGGTAGATCACGTGATAGCCGCCCGAGGGCGTGACCTCGACCACCAGCCGATCTTGCAGATCGGCCGGGATGCGCTTCCACCACGCCAAGAACAGTTCCCCGCCGGCGTCGAAGTCGATGATCTCGGCGTTGCCCGACACGCTGCCGCAGAGAATGCAGATGGCGTCCGGATCGTTCGCCATCCACGCCGACAGCTCCGCATCGGTGGGCCGGCGCTTCTGATACCGCTTCCACGTGCCGACGGTCGGGCGCTTCTCAGCTCGTTTGGCCGGCAGCACGCATAGCCCTGCCTCGAGATATTGTCTGGCCACATCCTGCATGCGCTTGCCTCGCCCGCTTAGAACGGGATCTCATCCTCTGGGATGTCCACCAACGCCGGCACAGCGGCGTCCTCGCGCTCGTCGCTGCCATCGAGGCGCGGCGGGATCGGCCCGAGCTGGTAGTCGGTGATGCGGTCGAAGGTCTCCCCGGTGACGCTGCGCACGGTGATGGTGCGGGTCGGAGCGATACCGCCGGCCTCACAAATGGCCACCGCCTCCTCGGCCGTGTCCGGCACCGGCTCATTCGACCGCGCCCGCCACCAGGCCTCAGCCTTGTCCCGGGCGTAGCCGCTGTGCTCGAAGCAGACCCACTCGCTCTGGTGATCGTTGAAGCCGACGCGGTAGTCGACCCGCATGGAGCGCGGGTGGTCCTCCGGCGCGCCGCGCTTGGTGTGGACGGAGAAGTAGACGTCCTGGATCTGGTACTCGGTCTCCGTGACCTCGCCGGAAAGCACCCCGGCGGTCGACGCCTCACGCTCGTGCTGGTCGCGCTGCGGCGGCGGGAATTCATGCCCGCACTCGGGACAGACGCTGTAGGCGGCGTGGATCACCGCCTGGCACTGCGGGCATTCCTTGGCGGGTGCTTCACCATTGTCGGGAGTCCGATCTTCCACCTGCAGCGCATCGACCGGCCCGTGCCGCAGGATGTTGCCGCCGAAGTCCAGGACCAGGCAGTTCTCTTTGCTCGGATGCAGGCGGAAGCCTCGCCCGACCATCTGGTAGTAGAGGCCCGGCGAGTTGGTCGGCCGCAGCAGCGCCACCGCGTCGATGTTGGGCGCGTCGAAGCCGGTGGTTAGCACGTTGACGTTGACCAGGTACTTGAGGTCGCCGTCCTTGAACCGCTGCAGCGTCTGCGTCCGCTCGAACGGCAGCGTCTCGCCGCCGACGAAGCCGCACTCGCGGCCCATCTCCTCCAGCACCTTCTGGATGTGCAGGGCGTGGTCCACGCCAGCGGCGAAGATCAGCACGCTGTTGCGATCCTCGGTCTGATCGACGATCTCCCGGCAGGCCGAACGCACCAGGTTGTCGTCATCCATCAGCGCCTCGACCTCGCCGGCGATGAACTCACCCCCACGCAGGTGCAGGCCCGAGGTGTCGGCCTTGCGCCGGCCGGCCTTGCTCTTGAGCGGGCAGAGGTAGCCCTGCACGATCAGCTCGCGCACGCCCACCTCGTAGCAGACGTGGTTGAGCAGACCGTCAGCAGAGCAGATGGTCCCGGTGGTCATGCGGTACGGCGTGGCGGTCAGGCCGACGAGCCGCACGTGCGGGTTGACCAGCTTCGCTTCCTTCAGGAATTGCTGGTACATCCCGTCGCCCGAGGGCGGGATCATGTGCGCCTCATCGATCAGGATGAGGTCGAAGCGGTCCAGCTCCGCCGCCCGGCGGTACACGCTCTGGATGCCGGCGACGATGATGGCGTGGTCGGTGTCCCGGCTTTTGAGGCTCGCCGAGTAGACGCCGATGCGATGCCACAGGTCCGGGGCGGTGACGTGCAGCTTGTCCACCGCCTGCTCGAGCAGTTCCTTCACGTGCGCGAGGATCAGCACCCGGCCATCCCACTGCTGGACGGCGTCGCGGCAGATGGTGCTCATCACCGGCGTCTTACCCCCGGCGGTGGGGATCACCACGCACGGGTTGTCGTCGCGCGTGCGCAGGTGCTCGTACACCGCCTGGACCGCCTCGGCCTGGTACGGGCGCAGCGTCATGGGACTGGAGGGCGCGGTCGCCGTGCTCATGCCGCCACCCCCGCCCCCGGGTTGATCTCCGTGCCATCCGGCAGGATGCAGCGGTCGTCCAGGATCGGAATGGTGTAGAGCGTGTCGCTGCGCCGGCCCAGATACCCGAGGATGAAGCCGTTGACCCACTCCACCGGCCGCCCCGTGCCGTAGAGCGGGATGGGCTTGCACAGGCACCCGCCGCTGCGGGCTTGGACGATCTGCCCCGGCGACCAGATGTTCTGGATCATGCTGGAGTCGGCGCGATGCGTGTGGCCGTGGA
>JBBDPC010000120.1:0-17069 GCA_040876735.1 Phycisphaeraceae bacterium
GGTCCAGGGGGGTCCAGGGGACCGAGCGGCTGAAGCCGCACGGCCTCGGGGGGTGGTGGTGATTCGGGGGGAGCGCGGGGGGGATGCGGGGGCGGTGGAGGGGGTGCATCGGGAGGCGTTTGGGGGGGAGGTCGAGGCGAAGCTGGTGCGCCTGCTGCGTGATCGGCGGGAGGCGACGGTGTCGCTGGTGGCGGCGGTGGATGAGCAGGTGGTCGGGCATGTGGTGTTGAGCCCGGTGACGTTTGCGGAGCAGGCCTCACTGCGCGGAGTGATGGGGTTGGGGCCGGTTGGCGTATTGCCGGCGTGGCAGGGGCAGGGCATCGGGGCGGCGCTGGTGCGGGGGGCGCTCTCGGCGGCACGGGACGAACTGGCGGCGCGGGCGGTGGTGGTGCTGGGCGACCCGGCGTATTACGGGCGGTTCGGGTTTGAGCCGGGGGCGGCGCATGGGTTGAGCAGTGATTACGGGGAGGGGCCGGAGTTCATGGTGGCGTTGTTGCGCGGGCCGTTGCCGGCGATGTGGCGGGGGCGGGTGCGGTATGCGGCGGCGTTTGGCGAGGCGATGGGGTAGCGAGCCATTAGCTGTTAGCTATAAGCCTTTAGCCAGAGCGCTCCGTCGGTTCGGGCTGTCGCTGGCTAAAGGCTAATGGCTAATGGCTAATGACTTCGTCGAAGACTGCCGCTTGCCTTGCCGGGCGACGTGAGTGACACTGACGGCGTCATGTTCATTTATGCTGGCATCGACGAAGCGGGGTATGGCCCCCTGTTCGGCCCGCTGCTGGTCGGCCGGGCGGTCTTCGCATTACCCGACCGTCCCCCTGCCGGCGCCGACCCCGCCGCCGACCCGCCGGCGTTGTGGGACTTGCTGGGCAAGGTCGTCTGCCGGAAGGTCAACGACAAGCGTCGCCGGCTGGCGGTGAACGACTCGAAGAAGCTCACCACCGCCGCGGCGGGCATCCGCCATCTGGAGACGGGTTGCCTGGCCTTCGCCGCGGCGGCCGGGCATACACCGACGACGCTGGATCAGTGGGTGGCGTGTCTTGGCGAGCGGTGCCATGAGGCGTTGGAGGGTTTGCCGTGGTATGCGCCGTGTGCCGATCGGCCGTGGGACGTGTTGCCGGTGCGGGTGGATGCGGGGGAGCTGGCGGTGGCGCGGAGCATGCTGGCCGGGGGATGCCAGCGGGCGGGCGTGGAAGTGGCGGACATTGGCGCAGCGGTGGTGCTGGAAGATCGGTTCAACCGCATGGTCGCCGCGACCCGCTCCAAGGCGGCCACAAGCTTCACCTTCGTCGCCGGCCACTTGCAACACGTCTGGCAGACCTACGGCCAGCACGGCCCGCTGGTCGCCGTCGACCGCCAGGGTGGCCGAACGCATTACCGTGAACTGCTGGCGCTGAGCTTCCCCGACGCCGCGATGACCGTGCTCGACGAATCGCCCGAGCGGTCGGTCTACCACCTGGCCGGGGCCGAGCGGCGCATGACCGTGCGCTTCGAGGTCGAGGCGGAGCAGGCCCACATGCCCGTCGCGCTGGCGTCGATGATCAGCAAATACACCCGCGAACTGTTCATGGCCCGGTTCAACGCCTACTTCACCACGCACCTGCCGGAGGTCGCTCCCACCGCCGGCTACGCCGCCGACGCCAAGCGCTTCTGGCGCGACGTCGAGCCCGCGCTCGAGCAACTGGGCATCCGCGGCGAACAGCTTTGCCGGCAGGCGTGAAGGGGTTGTGATTTCTGATTTATGATTGCTGATTGCTGATCGAAAGTCTGAACAGACCGTTCAACGCGTATTCCGCACATCAGAAATCAAAAATTAGAAATCAGAAATTACCTCTCATCCCTCACACATCCAGCAACACCTTCACCACGCCCGGCCGACTTGCCGCGCGCAGCGCCTCGAAGCCGTCGCTGAGCTTCATCCGTCGGCTGATGAGGCTTACCACGTCCACCTGCTGCGCGCTCAGCGCGGCGATCGCCTCGGGGAACGGACCGCACCGGCTGCCGATGACGTGAATCTCGTGGATCACCAGCGGCGAAAGGTCGACCGGCTGGCTGTCCTGTTTCGTCGCCACGGTCGTCTTGAGCACGATCGTGCCGCGCGGGCGGACCATCTGCATCGCTGTCTCCAGTCCGCTGGCTGAGCCGGTGCAGTCGACGACGATGTCCTGGTCCTGCCGCAGGCCGACCTCGCTGACGAGGCGATGCTTGACGCCCCACTTCTCGCAAAGCTGAAGCTTCTCGGGGTGCTTGCCGAGGCAGCGGACGGTGGCGTTGAGGCCGCTGAGCACTTGCGCGCAGAGCAGGCCCAGCCGGCCGTCGCCGAGCACGGTGATGTAGGGCCGGCCCTCGATGGTGAGTTGTCGGCCGATCTGGTATGCGGCGGCCAGCGGTTCGGTGAACACCGCCTGGTCGTCGTCAACGTGTTCGGGCACTTCGATCAGGTTGCGGGCGGGCAGGGTGAACTGCTCGGCGAAGCAGCCGTCGCGGCCGGCGATGCCGAGAACGGTGCGCGACCGGCAATGCTCCTTCAAGCCCTTGCGGCACATGTCGCACCGCCCGCAGACGCAGTTGATGCTGCCCACCACGCGCTTGCCGATCCACTTTCGGCTGTCGCGTCCCGGGGCGTCTTCGACGATGCCGACGAACTCGTGCCCGAGCACGCCGGTGAAACCCATGTAGCCGCGGCAGATTTCCAGGTCGGTCGAGCAGACGCCGAGGCGCGTCGGCCGAATGACCACTTCGCCCGGCCCGGGCTCGGGGCGGGAGCGGTTGGTGACGAACCTGGCCTGCTTGCCGTCGAAGGTAATTGCCTGCACGCGGGGGTCCTTGGGCGGTATTCGGGGTTCGGGGTTGGGGCGTTGAGCGCACCGTCCCTTATGTACTGTGTCGGCTCATCGCGCCCCCGGCTTGACGGAATCGCCCCCACGCCCGCCTCTGAGGCGCGCAGCGACGAAGAGCGGGATGAGTGAAGCTCAAATGACAAGATTCAAATGACAAATGTCAGAACCGGTTTTTCGTCGCTTTCATTTGTCATTTGAATCTTGTCATTTGTCATTTCCTCTGATCCCGCTCTTCGTCGCTGCGCGCCTCAGAGGCAGGCGTGGGGGTCTTCCTCTCGGGGGGTTCCTCTTGACCGCTCCCCCGTTACACTGTCTGCCATGTCCGAACTACCGATCGCTGACAAACCGATGCTGCGCCCCATTCAGCGCGTGCTGATCCTGGCCAACAAGCAAAAGCCGCTGGTCACGCAGGCGCTGCGCGAGTTTCGGCCGTGGTTGGAGCATCGCGTTCACATTGCCGCCGAGGTCGACACCGGCCAACTCGACCCCGGCGAGGCCGGGCAGCTTCCCGCCGCCGACCTGGCGATCGTCCTCGGCGGCGACGGCACGTTCCTTTCCCAGGCCCGCGCCTTCGTCGACCGTCAGATCCCCCTGCTCGGCGTCAACTTCGGCAAGCTCGGCTTCCTCGCCGAGTTCACCATCGACGACGTCATCCGCCACTGGTCGCTGATCGCCAACGGCACCTGCCGGATGAGCCATCGCATGATGCTCGAGGTCACCGTCTACCCCAAAGGCGCGCCGGAATGGGGCGGCAATGGCACGCCCATGCCCGCGCCGCTGTTCCGCGCCATCGGCATGAACGACGCCGTCATCACCGCCGGCCCGCCCTACCGCATGATCGAACTCGAGCTCGCCATCGAGCCGCGACTCTCACGCACCAGCGCCACCACCTTCACCGGCGACGGCGTCATCGTCTCCACGCCCTCCGGCTCGACCGCCTACAACATCGCCGCCGGCGGCCCCATCGTCTCGCCCGGCATCGACGGCCTCTGCCTCACCGCCATCTGCCCGCACACCCTCGCCTTCCGACCCATCGTCTTCAACGCCAACTGCGAAACCTGGCTCGCCCTCCACCGCGCCAACCCCGGCACGACCCTCGTCATCGACGGCCAGGTCTCCGCCGACCTCGAAGCCGGCCAGCAATTGCTTGTCAAGAAATATCCCAAAGCCATCCAGCTCGTCCACAACCCCGACATCAACTACTGGAAAATGCTCGCCCACAAAATGCACTGGGCCGCCCGCCCCCGCTCAGTGTGAGCCGCGGGGATCGGGGATCGGAAAGATTTTAAGCCGAGGGCTGAGTCCGCGAAGCCCCGGATCAGGGAAAAGATTTCTAATTGCTGATTGCTGATGGCTGATTGCTGCCTTTCATTCGTCATTCGAACTTCGTCATTCGTCATTTCCCCCTCCACCCCCTGCCTCAAAACCGCTGAATCCCCGCCACCCCCGTGGTCGTCGGCATCTGCTCGGCGGGCAGCACCAGCACTTCGCCCTCCTGGCCGAGCACGATCTCCGCGATGTCGTCGATCACGTCGTCCACCGCCGGGTCTTCCATCGGCTTGTACGCGATCTCGCCCGTACCGCGGTCGAGCGTGCCGCCGACGTGCTTGTCCTGTTCGATCAGCAGCGTCGCCAGGCGGCCGAACGCCGCCAGCTTGCCGACCGTTGCGAGGTCGTCGCTCGCCTGATCGTGTGCTCGCGCGGCGCCGAAGCGTTCATGCAGGTCGGCGACGTGTTGCTCGAAGCTCGGCCGACGCGCCTCCCATGCCAGCCGGGTCCGCTCCGCGTCGTCAAGTTCCTTGAACGGGTCGCGACGGATGCCCTGCTCCAGCAGGTACGGGTTGTGGCTCGCCTCGTGGAAATAGCCGTGGTACTCCGGCAGCGCCGCCAGCATCAGCGGCAGCTTCGCCCGCTCGCTGTGATGCTCCCACACCGCCTGGTCCAGCCGGCGGAAGTAGCGGCGTAACTGCTCATCGCGCGGGTCGGTCTCGCCCTGGTCGTAACGTGTCCGCCGGGTCTTGGCGACGTGCGACGGCTCGCCGATCGCGTCCGCCATCGACTGCGGTACGTCCGGGTGCAGCGCCAACTCCACCAGCCGCCGACGATCGCCCTCGTACAATGCCACCCGCTCGTTGCTCACACAAAGCACCTGGCAGCGCTCGAGCATCTGCACCTGCCGCACCACCGGTCGAACGTGAAACGACTCGGCCAGCACCGACAACTCCGGCACCGGGTCGACCACCTGACGCACCCACCACTGCTGCGGCGAACGAAACACCGCCAGCCCCGCCCCCTGCGGGTCCCGCCAGATCTGGCTCGTGTCCGCCAACTCGTACAGCGGGGCGAAAAACGGATCGTCCGCCTGCCCCGGCTCAGGCGTTCGGCCAAGCCGGGCCTGCTCCGCCTTCTTCACCTGGTTGCGGAACCGTACGTTGCTCTCGTTCACCCGCGACAGCGGCGGACGCAACGGCACGTAAATCGACAAGCATGGCGAGCCCGGCGACCGCAACAGGTCACGCACATCCCGCGCCTGCAACCATGCCACCGGTACGTCGAGCTGAGCACGAATCATCGGCGTCCCTCCACACGCCGCCCGAGCCACACCCCATCCTAGCGCTCCCGTCCGCTGTGTGCAGCCCCCGACGGAGTTTCGCGCGGAGAGCGCCAGGAGCGCGGAGATCGGAATGTTAGCCCCGCAGCGCAGCGGAGGGCGCGGCCGCCGATGACACAGGGTTTCCGCGCCCTCCGCTGGCTGCGGGGCTAACGGCATGACGGCTCTGCGTTCTCCGCGCGCTTGGCGATCTCTGCGCGAAACGCTTCTTCGAAAATTGCCGCTCAATCCCCACTCGACTGGAGCACCACGATCCGCTCGTCTTCCTGCCTGGGCAGGTGCACCGTCGTATCGATCGTGCGGCCGTCCTCCAGCACGGCCGTGATGCGGTAGACGCCGGCGAACACCCGCGCCCGGGCATTGCCCAGTTCGTCGGGCTCAAGCGTTTCGTCGCTCCACCACAGTTCGCCGAACAGTTGGTCCACCAGCCGGCCGGCGCGGGTCAACGCGCCCGCCTCGTCGAACAGTTCGCCATGGGCCGCGCCGACGGCGTCGGGCGTCATGCCGCCGAACCAGATGCCGGTCACCGTCGGGTCGGCGAAGGTGGTGCGCAGCAGCGTCTCCATGTTCAGCGCCGCCGCCGCCTCGCTTGCGCCGCCGACTTCCAGGTCCACCAGGACCAGATCGATGTCAAGCCCCCCCAGCGCCGCCAGGGCCCGCTCGATCAGGCCGTGCGAAAGCGAGCCCTGCACGCGCTGCTCGATCGCCACGACGTCGAAGGGGATGAACAGGTGATGCCAGTCGGTGACGGCCCGCACCAGGTCCTGCAACCGGTCGCCGGTGAGCCGGTCGGTGACGCGCAGACCGATGACCGTGCCGGTGGCGGCGGCGTCGGCCTGGGCCTGCTCGTAGAGTCGGCGGAGGGCGGGTTCGCCGAACTTCCGTTCGATCAGGTCGTGGTCGAGCGCGTGGGTGTAGAGGTCGAGCTGGTCCACCTGCCAGCCGTACCGGCGGACGAGGTTGCCCGCGTGCGTATCGATGGCGACAAGCTGATCGCCCGGCGCCTGCCCCGCCAGCCAGTCGGGGTTGCGCGCCGCATCGGCCGAGATCCCGCCGCCCCAGCGCACGAACATGCCGCGCTCGCGGGCCTGCCGGATCACCTGCCCCATCGCGTCACGCTCGGCGTCGTCCGCCTCGTCGTAGGCCGACCACTGCGTCCACCCGTCCAGCGCCACCGCATTGAAGACCCGCCACAGCGGCGCGGCGTCGTCCGGCTCGGGCCAGTGGGCGTCATGCAATGTGAAGCCGAGGGGGAAGTCGTGCCGACGCTGTTCGATGCGGACGTGCGCGTTCGCCGCCGGCCGATCGTGCTCATCCAGCACGATCACGCGCACGTCGGTTTTCCGCACGCGGTCGATCCGCTGCTGCGTCCGCTGCACCCACTCACCTTCAAACACCTGCGCCGCTGCCGGCGATGTCAAGGCAAGCAGCAGCATGACGCTGACGATCCAGTTGCGCGACATTCAGCCACTCCTGGTTCACGAGTGCACGCTTGAGGCAGTGCGACTTCAGTCGCACTGCCTTACGCCCTCGTCTTCACACCAGCTCCTGCAACGCCTGGTCGAGCGTGCGGGCGCTGACGAGCTTCGCACCCTTGGGCGCTTTCATGTCGGTGGGCGGACAGTAGATCGTGTTGAACCCCAGCCGGGCGGCCTCGCGCACGCGCTGTTCGAGGCGCTGGACGTGGCGCACCTCGCCGCCGAGGCCGATCTCGCCGATGGCCGCCACCCCCCCGCCGAGCTGGCGGTTGTGATGCGCGCCGCTGATCGCCAGCGCCACCGCCAGGTCGGCCGCGGGCTCGACCACGCGCATCCCGCCCACGCTGGAGGCGAACACGTCCTGGTCCGCCAGCCGCAGCCCGGCCCGCTTCTCCAGCACGGCAATGAGCATCGCCAGCCGGTTCGAGTCCAGCCCGCTCACCTTCCGCTTGGCCGCGCCGAGGATGCCCGTGGCGGTGAGAGCCTGCACCTCCACCAGCAGACAGCGCGAGCCCTGCATCACCGGGCAGACCGCCGAGCCGGGGCGCGACTGGTACTCCGCCGCCGCGACGCCCGCGCCGTCGGTGACTTCGCGCAGGCCGTCTTCGCCCATCTCGAACAGGCCGACTTCCAGCGTCGTGCCGAAGCGGTTTTTCGTGGCCCGGATGACGCGGTGGCTGTGGTAGCGGTCGCCTTCGAAGTAGAGCACCGTGTCGACCATGTGCTCCAGCAGCCGCGGGCCGGCGACCTGCCCCTGCTTGGTGACATGGCCGACCAGCAGCATGGCGGTGGCGCTGGCCTTGGCGAAGTAGACCAGCTCCAGACAGCAGGCGCGAAGCTGCGTCACGCTGCCGGGCGCGGCGGGGAGGTCGCCCTTGTAGATCATCTGGATCGAGTCGACCACCATCACGTCCGGTTGCACCTGCCGGGCCTGCTCGACAATGCGGGCGAGGTTCGTGTCCGCGAGCACGAACAGGTTATCGCTCTTGTCCGCCAGCGCACCCAACCGTTCGGCCCGGACGCGCAACTGCTGGGCGGACTCCTCGCTGGTGACGTAAAGCACGCGCTTGCCGTGAAGGGCGAGTTGATGCACGGCCTGAAGCATCAGTGTCGACTTGCCGATGCCCGGGTCGCCGCCGAGCAGGACGGCGCTGCCGGGGACGAGGCCGGCGGGGGCTTTGGTTGTCTCACCGTTGCGCCCGCCTGCTGGCGCCGGCTCGGCCGCTGCGGGGATGGCGCCGCCGAGGACGCGGTCGAACTCGTGGATGCCGGTGCTGACGCGCGTGCCGCCGAGGTCGTCGCCCACCTCGTGCAACGGCACCGCCCGCGGCGCATCGGCCCCGGGGGCAGGCCCGGCCACACCACGATGATCGTCGCGCTTCGCGCCGGTCGAGGCGGTGCGATACTCCTCCAAGGTGTTCCACTGCCCGCAATCCGGGCACTTGCCCATCCACTTGGACTGCACATTGCCACACGACCGGCAGAGAAATTGAACGGTGGATCGAGCCATAGAAAAAGATCATAGCAGGGCAAGGGGGAGGAATCCGGGAGCAGGGGGCGGAGGTCGGAGGTCAGACAACGCCCGCCCCTGAGGAGCCCAGCGACGAAGGGCGGGATGAGGACATTCAAATGACAAAGCACAAATGACAAGTGGCCATCGGAAATCCCGGTCTTCGCTGCGCTCAGACGCGGGCGTTGTGACAATCGACCCCTGCCCCTGACGCCTGCCGCGTTTGGGGGTACGCTGATGGGATGATGCGCCGTTCCACACGCCCGCGCCGGTTGCCGAACCTGATGTGGCTGGCGTTGAGCCTGATGGTGTCGTTGACGCTGATCGTGCCGGCGATGTACGTCTTCGGGCCGGACGTGCATCGGTGGGTGATGATCCGCGATCTGACGGCCGACGACGCCGACCGGCGGGAGCGGGCGTTGAACTACGTGCTCCGTCTGGCGGGCGAGGACGAGCGGGTGCGGCAAGGGGCAATCCGGCAGCTTGAGGAGGTGGAAGATGACGAGAAGTTTCGCCAGCTCACGCGGGCGCTGGACCTGGCGGGGGTCTGGCGACGGCCGACGGTGCCGGACGATCCGTGGCTGCGCTGGTTGATGATGATCGCCGAGCTGGACGAGCCGCGTGCCCGGCTGCGGGCGGCGCAGCGGGTGGCCGCCCTGCCGGAGCTGGCGGACGACGCGCGGGTGCGGTCACTGCTGGAACGGCTGTTGAACGATGAAACGGCGAACGTGCGCTACAACGCCCTGGCGGCGACGGCGGAGCTGGCCGGTGCGGCGGACGATCGGTTGCCTTACGAAGCGATGATCGCCAGCCGGGCGGACGACGACGAGTCGGTGATCGCCCGCGAGGCGTGGCTGCTGATTGGCCTGCTGGACCCGTTGTTCGGCTACTCGGCGAACTGGCGGGAGGCAGACCCGTGGGTGGCCGAGGCGATGCTGTGGGCGTCCGTGCAGACGAATCCCGATCGGCCGGCGGCGGCGGTCGAGGCGTTGGCGGACGAGTCGGCGCCGGCGTCGGTGCGGCGGGCGGCGGCGTATGCGCTGGCGTTCGCCGAGCCGGGCGAGGCGGAGGCGGCGCTGCTGCCGGCGATCGAGGCGGCGTTGGAAGCAGAGGTAGAGGCGGATAGCCGGGAACGACTTGACGGGGTTGTGCTGTGGCGAACGGTGCGAGGTGTGCCGTTGACCGATGCGTCGCGCGACGCGCTGCAACAGCTCGCCGAGGCCCGGCACAGCCCGGATGCGCAGACGATCGACCGCGTGGAGCTGGCGGCCCGGCACCGCATCGCCGCGTTCGCGCCATACACCGTGTTGCATGAGCCGGCGTTGGATGATGAGCCGGGCGTGAACCCGGAGGTGCTGCGCGAGCTGGCGGCGTTGGAGCGGAGGTGGCTGGAGCCGGACGCGTGGGCGCCGGTGGCGCGGGAGTGGGCCGGGCCGTTGCCGGACATGCTGCGGCTGGTCTACGTGGCGACGATGGCCGAGCCTGCGGTGGACGATCTGCTGCCGTTGCTGTCGCATGACGAGCCGGCGATGCGGGACCTGGCGTGCGTGGTGGCGGTGGAGCGGTTTGATGATGCGACGCTTGAGCCGGTGATCGGCGAGTTGCTGGTCGACTATCACGACGCGGCGAAGATGAGCGGCGCGATGCTGTCGGGGATGACGGGGTTGCAGACGGCGTTGCTGCGCGATCGGGCGGGCCGGCAGCACGACTGGGCGATGGCTCAGATGATGCGGCTGGGCTTGTGGATGCAGGGCGAGTTGCCGGCGATGTCGGGGCAGGCGGCGTGGCTGCTGGGGCGGGAGGAGCTGCCGCGGACGAGCGTGTTGCTGGCGATGCTGGAAGCGGGCCCGGGGTCGCGGCGGGCGGCGTGGGATTATCTGCTGGCGCCGCAGGGTGAGCCGGCGATGGACCTGGTGCGGTTGTTCGATCACTATCGTTGGTGGTACGTGGCGCGACGGCGGTTGCCCGGCGGCGTAGCGGACGCGCCGCCGTTCTGGTGGTGGGCGGACCGGGAGGTGCAGCGGTTCCAGGTGGACGTGTTGCGGAACTGGTATTTGTTGCAGCGGCACGGAGGCGGGGGGAGCGATTTCTAATTGCTGATTGCTGATGTCTGATTGCTCAAATCAGAATTCATAAATTAGAAATCAGCAATTCTTCACCCTCCTCATCCCGCTCTTCGCTCGCGGACTCGCTCAGAGGCGGGCGTTTTTTTACGCCCCACGCCTCACGCCCTGCGCTGGAGGACGTCGAGGAAGCCGAGGTAGAACGAGGAGAACATCAGTTGCACGCCCAGCACGGTGGCGAGCATGGCGGGCATGATCCAGCGCATGGTCATGGCCGGGTCCAAGTCGGGGAAGCCGTGGGCGAACCACCGGCCGGTCACGACCGCGCCGCCGAGCAGGCCCGTGAGAAACAGGCCCCCGCCGACAATCAACCCGCCTTCGAGCGTGGCCTGGCTGAGCCGGCGGACAAGGCGGGGGTTGGGCGGATGGATCCCGGCCCGGATGGCGAGCACCTTGGCGAAGACGCCGAACAGCACCGCCTGCATCCCCACCATCACGGCGGCGGTGCAGAACGCCAGCGACGTGACGTCCAGCGTTACGCCGAACAGCGTCCGCGCCCCGGGCAGCAGCCACAGCCCCAGCGCCGTGCCGAGCACGATCAGCACCATCCCCGGATACCAGAACAGCCAGCGCGGACTGAACAGCAGGTAGAACCGCAGCGACCGCCAGCCGTCGCGCCAGCGGCGCAGATGCGGCGCCCGGCCGCGGCCGTCGGGCGAAAGCGTGGTGGGCACTTCGGTCACCTTCATGCCGAACATGGTCGCCTTGACCAGCATCTCCAGCGCGAACTCCATGCCCGGCGACTGAAGCTGCATCTTCTGATACGCATCCTTGCGGAAACCGCGCAGGCCGCAGTAGAAGTCGCCGCACCGGCTCTTGAAAAACAGCCGGCCGACGAAGCTCAACAGCGGGTTGCCGAAGTAGCGGTGCAGGGCGGGCATGGCGCGGTCGGCGATGCCGCCGGCGAAACGGTTGCCCATCACCAGGTCGTGCCCCTCGCGCAGCTTGTCCACGAACGGGGCGAGGGCGGAGAAGTCGTAGCTGTCGTCGCTGTCGCCCATGATGATGTAATCGCCCCGGGCCGCGGCGATGCCGCCCGCCAGCGCGGCCCCATACCCCTTGGCTTCGACGTCGACCACGCGGGCGCCGAGGTTGGTGGCGATCCGCTGTGAGCCGTCGGTGCTGCCGTTGTCGGCGACGACGATCTCGCCGTCGATCCCGTACACTTCCATGAAGCGCTGTGCCTTGCCGATGCAGACGGGCAGGGTCCTGGCCTCGTCGAGGCAAGGCATTACGATCGAGAGTTCGACTGTCGCCGGCGCGGCGGGCTTCTTGTTGAGCGTGGCAGTCGAACGGCTGGCGTTCCTTCCGGTCGTGGCGGTCATGGGGTGTCCTCGGAACAGGGGAAAAAGTCATTCACCTTCGCCGGCCAGAATGCCGTCGATTCCGTCACCGGGCGGCGTCACGGGCTCATTCGCGTAGTAGATGGCGCAGCCGGCGTAGGGTAGGACGACCGCCCGCGCGTCACGCAGTCGGTCCGTGATGTTCAGGTTTTCACCCCGCCGGCTTTCGGGGTCCACGAAGCGGTAGAAGAACGTTTGCCACCATTGTTCGTGGTTGGTCACCGTGTAGCCGCGGAAGACGAGGATGCGGCTGTAGCGATTGGCGTCCCGCCGTTTCTGACGCTCCCACTTGCGGTGCATCTCCGGCCGAAGCTGCTCGACAAACGGCAACAGCGGCGCGAGGACGGGCTCGACCTCGACGGCGCCGGCGCGTTCGTCCACCTCCGCCACCATTGGCTGCGTCGCCAGGTGAAGCACCTGCTGCCGGGCCTGCGTCTGGTACAACGGCATCCCCAGCCGCCGGGCGCGTTCCCGCACGTCATGGGTCGGCAGCAGCGGGGCGTAGTCGAGCACGTCGATGAAGACGATCGGTTGCTCGTAGCGGTCGAGGAACGTCTTGCGCACCGGGGCGACGCTCTGCACGGGCAAGCCGGTGTAATAGGTGATCGCCAGGTGGCGGTTGGGGGTGCCGTACAGCCGGGTGCCCGGTGCGAACGTCTGACGGTCGAGGTGGCTGACGAGCGCGAGCATGCTGCCGGGCATCGGGCCGTCGATGTGGGAGGGCATCGCCATGCGACCGCTGAGCAGCAGGAACAGCATCGCCAGCGCGGCGGTGGCGGGGAGGGCATACCGTCGGCCGAGCACCTGCACGGCATTGGTCATCACCAGCGCAAGGAAGAGGATGCAGGGCACTTCAAGCATGAGCGTCAGCCGCTGCTCGAAGTAGCTCGCGGCGGGGATGAAGAGGCTGAAGCAGAGGAACGTCAGCGTCGCCCAACTGCCCAGGAACAGGTAGGCCCGCGTATGCGGGACGAACGGCCGCACCAGCCGGGCGGGCAGTCGACGGCGCAGCGCGGTGGCCGTCGCCAGCCAGCCGAGCCCGGCGGCGAAGAGCACGACGACCTCGATGCGCTCGGCGGGGAAGGCCCACAAATCGCCCGGCAGGTCCATCAACTCGTACGCCTTGGGCAGCCCCGCGGCGTGGCCGAGGAACCCTGTGCCGATCAGCCACGGCCAGGCGGTCAGATTGAGCATGCCCCCGGTCAGCGCCATCTTCCAGATCGCGTGCCGGTGGCTGAGCATGAACGGGATCATCAGGCCGAACACGATCACGAGCACGAAACAGGAGAGAATGTGCGTGTGAAACAGGAGCGAAAACGCCACCCCGGCCAGCGCGAAGTCGCGCCACCGGCCGCGCCGCATGCACTGCCAGACCGCCAGCCCGCACAGCGCCGCGAACGCCAGCGTCGGCGCGTAGTACCGCGCCTGTGCCCCGAACGACACCGCCATGCGGGCGAACCCCCCCAGCAGCAGCGCCGCCCAGGCCATCGGTTCACCGGCGATCGCCCGGCCGGCCAGGTAGAGCGCCACGAGAAAGATCAGGCTGAACCCCAGCGCCGGCAGTCGTGGCGCCACGGTCCGCCACCGCCAGTCGCTGATCGAGTGGCGCACCGTCGGCGTCTCGGTCACCGGGTCGGACGCGATACCGGACATCGCCAGTGAGCCGGCCATGGCGTACAACGGCAGCCAGCCGTGGTAGACCGCCACACCGCGGTCGGAGTAGCTGACGTCGCGGAACTCGTATTCCCGGTGGTCAGGCCAGGGCCTGATGAGCGTGTTTTCGTAGATCGGCAGGCCGAGGTAGCTGTCGGTCGGATAGCCGTGCTCGAGGATGGTCAAGGCGTTGATGCTCGACTCGGCCTCGTCGACCCAGAGCCGGGTCTGGTCGAGCTTGTTCACGCGGGCCGCCATCGCCACGGCGATCACCAGCATCAACAGCAGCGGCCGACGCCATCGCGCCAGCCACGGCCGGGCGGCCGCCGGCGCGATCTCGTCCCCCTTTCTGGTTGCATTCACTCGCACGCTGTCCCGTTCCTTCGCACTCGCCATTGCCGCAGCCCCGCCGCCGCCTCCTCAGCCTGCCAAGGCATGGCGACGGCGGAGTCATTGTTTGTGCCACAAGAACAGGATCAAGCGGGATGCGCCGCGTTTTTTGAAAATCAACGCGGTTTCGGCGACAATGCCCGGCTCGGCAGCGCAGGCTGCCGCCCCTACCGGAAAACCCCGAACCGCCAGCAGGAGCAGCACCCGTGAAGTCCCAGGACCTTCGACCCGGCATGGCCATCAACATGGACGGCCAGATCTGGCTCGTCACCAAGTACGAACACGTCAAGCCCGGCAAGGGCCCGGCCTACGCACAGGTCAAACTCAAAAACCTCATCACCGGCAGCAACATCGAAAAACGATTCCGCTCCAGCGAAGACGTCGACCAGATCAACCTCGACAAACGCGACCTCGAATACCTCTACTCCGACGCCACCGGCGCCGTCTTCATGGACAACGAAACCTACGACCAGCACACCATCCCCACCGACGTGCTCGGCGACAGCCTGCTCTATATCAAGCCCAACACGCAGATCACCGGGCTGGTCTACAACGGCAACGTCATCAGCGTCGACCTGCCCGCCGCCGTCGACCTGGAAGTGACCGACACCCCGCCGGGCATCAAGGGCGCGACCGTCACCAACCAGATCAAGGAAGCGACGCTCGAGACCGGGCTGAAGGTCAAGGTGCCCGCGTTCATCAACATCGGCGACGTCGTCCGCGTCAACACCGAGTCCGGCGATTACCTCAGCCGGGTGACGAGTTGAGATCGAATTGCTGATTTCTGATTGCTGATTTCTGATGTGAAAAGACAGCGGAAAGGGGGTCGCGAGATGCCCCGTTCAATCAGCAATCAGAAATCAAACATCAGCAATCAAAACGTCCATGCCCACGCCGCGCCTCTATGACGACCTGGCCTACCTCTGGCCGCTGCTGAGCCCGCCGGAGCATTACGCTGCGGAGACGGCCACCGTCCGCCGGGTGATCGACGCACGCATGGGGCCCGCCGCTCCCGGCCAAAGACGAACGGTGCTCGAACTCGGCGCCGGCGGCGGACATACCCTGCACTACCTCCGCGAGGACTTCGACTGCGTCGCCCTCGACCTTTCCGAGCCGATGCTCGCCAACTGCCGTGCGCTGAACCCGGACGTCGAGACCGTCGTCGGTGATATGCGCACCGCCCGCCTCGGCCGAACATTCGACGCGGTGCTCATCCACGACGCCATCGACTACATGACCACTGCCGACGACGTGCGGGCGACGCTCGACACCGCCGCCGCCCACCTCGCGCCGGGCGGCGTGGTGCTGATCGCCCCCACCTACACCGCCGACGCCTTCCCCGAGCACGAGACGGAGCAGGACCACCGCGCCAACGACGACGTCGCCCTGACCTACTTCGGCTACGTGCACGACCCGGACCCGGCCGACACGACGTTCGAGTTGATCCTGCTCTACATCATCAAGCAGCCGCCGACCGGGCCGGCGACGGTGGTGGAAGACCGCCACACCTGCGGCTTGTTCAGCGTGCAGGCGTGGGCCACGATGATGCACGACGCCGGCTTCGACGTGGACTGGCATGAGGAGCCAGCGTGGTCCCTGTTCGTCGGCGTGCGCCAGTAAGCCAAGAAAAGAAACCACAGAGGCACAGAGAAGAGGATAGAGCTGCGGATGGACGCGGATCGGCATTTAGCCCCGCCGGGTTGTACGTTCAGAAGCTTATCGCTTCGCCGCGTTCTCGGCCGCAAGCTGGCGGGCGAACGCCTTGCCCCGCCCTGCCGTGTCCTCGGGCCGGACGACTTCGGGGTTGACCCATTCGATCAGCGCCGCATGCCCACGGCTGTCTTCGTCTTCACTGAGATAATTGCTCACCACGGCAATCACCTGAAACCCCTGCTTGATCTGAAAGCTCAACGTCGGGTCGCCGATCTCGCCGGCGAGCACCCTGGCGACATACTGGCGCGGGCTGAGCGTGTCGGCATGCCGGCCATAGCCGCGCAGCCGTGCCCCGGCGCGGATGCGCCGCAGGCCCAGTGACCGGCAGATCGCCCGCCGCGCCGCGTAAAGCTGCTTGCCGATGCCTTTGCCCTGGTGCTCGGGGTGGACCATGACCTCGGCGCCGTAGAGCGTGCGCCCTTCCGGGTCGTGTGTTTCAAACGTGCCGCCGCCGGTGAAGTCCATCCACGTGTCGCTGGTTTCGTATTCGTCCCACTGCACGATCAGGCTCGCCGCCATACCGACCACTTCGCCGGTGCGCGACTCGATGGCGACAAGCTGGCCTTCGGGGAAGATGCGCAGGTGCGAAAGCAGTTCGTGGGGCAGCCAGCGCTGCTGGCGTTTGGAGCCGTACACCAGCCGGCTCATCGCGGCGATGTGGTCCACGTCCTCCGGGCGGGTGTTGCGGACGGTGACAAGCGAGGTGGCGTTGGCCGCCGACAGGTCGATCTTGGTGCTCATAAAGATGCGGTCTACCGTCCCCCCGGGAGGGGCTGGGGGAAGGTTTCTGCCAACGCCCGGCGCACGTAGCGCGGGCGGCCGGAAACGGGCCATGGCGATCTTGCTTCAGGCCCTCCCGGGCCGTACGGCCTACAACCGCACAACTTCAAGCGAAGCCGCCACTTCCGCGCTGCTCACGCTGTCGGTCAGCGGCAGCACGGTGCCAGTCTCCCGGCTCTCCTTGATTCTATCAATGTCCAGCTCCGCAATCACCATACTTTCCTGATTTGGAATCCCCTCCGCCACAATCCCGTCGCGGGCGAAAGCGAAGTCGCTGGGTGAGAGGACTGACGCCTGCCCGTAGTTCAGCGACACAGCGGGCACCTGCGGCAGCGAGCCGACGGTGCTGGAATGGATCACGTACATCTGGTTCTCGATCGCCCGCGCCGCCGCGCAGTAGCGCACGCGCAGGAAGCCGTGCCGGTCGTCCGTACACGAGGGCACGATGAGGATGTACGCCCCCTGCCGTGCCGCCGCCCGGGCCAGCTCGGGGAACTCCACGTCGTAGCAGATGGTGATCGCCATCTTGCCCAGCTCCGTGTCGAACACCTTGAACTTGCCGTGCGGCGACATAACCCACTCTTCCTTCTCGAAGCGGGTCATGTGCAGCTTGCCCTGCACGTCCCAGTCG
>JBBDPC010000121.1:0-17026 GCA_040876735.1 Phycisphaeraceae bacterium
AGATCGACCGCATCGACGACGTGCTCGAAGAAAAGCTCGACTTCGCCTACTCCCGTCGCTTCGGCTACCTCACCGCCTGCCCGACCAACCTCGGCACGGGCATCCGCGTCAGCGTCATGCTTCACCTGCCCGCGCTCAAGCTCACGGGCGAAATCGAAAAGGTCCGCCGGGCGGCCCGCGACATGCACCTGGCGGTGCGTGGCCTCTTCGGCGAAGGCTCGGAAGCACTGGGCGACCTCTACCAGATTTCCAACCAGTCCACGCTGGGCAAGGCCGAGCAGGAAATCCTCGCCGACTTCGAGCACACCGTCGTCCCGCAGATCATCGCGTACGAACAGCAGGCCCGCCAAGCCCTGCTCAAACAGCGCGAGTCGCAACTGGATGACAAAGTCTGGCGCGCCTGGGCCATCCTCACCAACGCCCGCGTGATGGGTACGGACGAAGTGCTGCAACTGCTCAGCCACCTCCGGCTGGGCGTGAACCTCAGTCGGATTCAGAAGGTCGACATCCGCGCGATCAACGAACTGTTCCTGCTCACCCAGCCGGCCCACCTCCAGAAGCTCACCGGCCAAGAGATGGACGCCGCCGAACGCCGCATCGCCCGCGCCAAGCTGATCCGCCAGCGCCTGGAGCAGGCGACGCGGTAGCGCCAACCTCGCCGAAGCCCACGGATTCAATCCGTGGGCGTCTGTCGCAACATCGTGATCACCTTGCGCTGCGGGTTTGCCAGCGGCAGATCGTCCAGCGCGTCGAGCTTGCGCCACACGCCCCGGCCGGGACGCAACCGACCGCCATTCACGCGCAACGGGCAGACCACGAACGCGATCGTTCGGTGCGTCGTCTGATGCGTGAACGGCTCGCAAGGCTCGCCCGCTTCACACACCAGCCTGTACCGCTCGGCCACCCAGGCAGGCAGCGCGTCGGCCACCTCGCCGTCGAGTGCCTCGTGCGTCGGCAGTTGCCACATGTTCGACCACAGCCCCTCGCTCGGCCGCTGCTCGAAGAGGTATCGCCCGCCGCGCTCGATCGCCGCCACCACATGCCGCACCGCACGCGGCGCCTTGCGCGGCGACCGGCGAGGCAGTTCCGCCTCACGCCCCGCCTCCCGCGCCGCACACTCACCACGCAACGGACAAACCAGACACTGCGGCTGGCGCGGCGTGCAGACCAGCGCCCCCAGTTCCATCAATGCCTGGTTGAAATCGCCCACCCGCTGGCGCGGCAGCACCTGCTCGGCCAGTTCCCACAAGGCGGTGCGCGTCGTCGGCTGATCGATCGGCTCGTCCACCGCGAACAGCCGGGCGAGCACACGCGCGACGTTGCCGTCGAGGATGGGCACCCGCCGGTCGAACGCGATCGACGCCACCGCCCCGGCGGTGTACCGCCCCACGCCCGGCAAGGCGAGCAGCGCGTCGAGCGTGTCGGGCACCCGGCCGGCGTGACGGTCGACGATCGCCTTCGCCGCCGCGTGCAGGTGACGCGCCCGGCGGTAGTAGCCCAGCCCCTGCCACAGCCGAAGCACCTGCTGCTCCTCGGCGGCAGCCAGCGCTTCGAGCGTCGGAAACGCCTCCAGAAAGCGGTGGAAGTAAGGCACGACCGTCGCCACCTGCGTCTGCTGGAGCATCGCTTCGGAGACGAGCGTGTGGTAGGGGTTGGGGGTGGGATTCGGGGTTCGGGATTCGGGGTTCGGGGAGAGGCGCCAGGGCAGCCGGCGGTGGTGCTGGTCGTACCAGGCGAGCAGGCGGCGGCGAAATTGAGGCAGGCGGGGGGACATGTCGTGGAGCGTAGGGCGTAGGACGTAGGGCGTGGTTTGATGGATTGAGCTTTTGAGCAATCCGCTTTAAGCCGTCAGCCAGCATGTCCCGTCCGTTCGGCCTGTCGCTGGCTAATGGCTCAAAGCTGACTGCTTAAGGCTCAATGGGTTGGGTTTTACAGCCGGTGGCGGCGGATCACCGATCATAGCAGGGGAAACAGGGCGACGCGGGTTGGCCGGTGCGCTGCGACCGGCTAAGCTTTGCGAATGGCCAACGACTCCAACAAGCCGCGCAAGGATGCGCCGAACGAGGACAAACCAGGGATGGTCGCACAACGCCAGAGCCTGCCGCCGGTCCGCCAGTC
Organism: Phycisphaeraceae bacterium; assembly: GCA_040876735.1. GTDB lineage: Bacteria > Planctomycetota > Phycisphaerae > Phycisphaerales > Phycisphaeraceae > Natronomicrosphaera. The sequence goes on from JBBDPC010000121.1 coordinate 2,119, forward strand.
GGTGACGCACAAGTTCCAGATCATGGGCCACGAAGGCTACCTCACCATCGGCCTGTTCGAGGACGGCCGGCCGGGCGAAATCTTCATCAAAATGGCCAAAGAAGGCTCGACGCTCTCGGGCCTGGTGCAGGGCTTCTGCCGGGCGTTCTCACTCGCGCTCCAGTACGGCCTGCCGCTGCACGAAGCGGTCGCCCGCTTCAAGGGCATGCGCTTCGAGCCGATGGGCGCCACCTCCAACCCTGACATCCCCGAAGCGATGAGCATCATCGACTACGTCGCCCGCTACCTCGAACACAACTTTGTCGACGAGCCCGGCGCCGGCCGACAGCGGTGAGCCACCGGCCGCGGGCTCCTTTCAAAGTGGGGCGGGCGTCTCGCCCGCCTTCCCCCTCTGGCGGGCGAGACGCCCGCCCCACGATCCGCTTGCAGCAGACGCGCTCGGCGGTACCATCGCCGGCATGACCACCTCCATCCCCCGTCGTCGCCAGTCGCAGACCGTGAAGCCGCTGGCGCTCTCGCCTTCGCTCGTTCACCGCCGGCTGATGGCGGAGATGAAACCCGCCCTCCGCTACGACGGCGGCGACGTCAAGTCGTGGCAGCAGCGCTTGCGCCGCAAGCTGCGTCAGCGCCTCGGCTACGACCGCATGCCCCGCCCGAACACGCCCGAGCGCACGCCGTTGAACGTGCGCAGCCCCTGGCGGCGCGAGCATGAGCTGGGCACGATCGAAAAGCTCGTCTTCACCAGCGAGCGCGACGCCGACGTGGTCGCCTACCTCTGCCTGCCGCGCGACGCGCAGCCGCCCTACCCCACCTTCATCTGCCTCCAGGGCCACAGCACCGGCATGCACAACTCCATTGCCGTCGCAAAGGACGATGAAACGGTTCCCATCCAGGTCAAGGGCGATCGCGACTTCGGCCTCGGCTGCATGCGCCGTGGGGTCGCGGCGCTGTGCATCGAACAGCGCAGCTTCGGCGAGCGTGGGGAACGCGACCAGGCGATGAAATGCGATCACAACACCTGTCACGACGCCGTCATGCACGCCATGATGCTCGGGCGAACACTTGCCGCCGAGCGGGTGTACGACGTGGACCGCGGCATTGATCTGCTCGCTGAGCGTAACGACATCGACATGAAGCGTCTGGGCGTGATGGGCAACAGCGGGGGCGGGACGATCACGATTTTCGCCGCCGCCCTGCTGCCGCGCATCCAGTTCGCCATGCCGTCGTGTTCGTTCTGCACCTACCGCGAGTCGATCATGTCGATCTACCATTGCAGCGACAACTACGTGCCGGGCCTGCTGGAAGATGCCGAGTCCGCCGACGTGCTGGGCCTGTTCGCGCCCAAGCCGGTGGTGGTGGTCAACGGCAAGATGGATGACATTTTCCCCATCGCCGGCGTCAAGCGCGGCTTCGCCGACTTGCAGACGATCTACCGCGCGGCCGATGCCGCGGACAACTGCAAACTCGTGGTCGGCCCCGAAGGGCACCGCTTCTATGCGGAGATCGGGTGGAAGGCGATGATGCGGTTCGTCAACAAATGACCTAGACGACTGGTTCAGGGGGTATCAAGCGCAGAGTTGCCTGCTTGTCCGATCCGGCTTCACAGAAACCGGCTCGGACGGAGACAATCACCCACACGGCGAGGTGCTTGATTCATCTGGAGATCTGTCAAATGCCGGTCAGTCGCCGAGGATCACCACGTCGGCGGGCTCGATGCGGGCGCGCAGCGTTTCGTCGGGCGTCTCCAGCAGGCGGGGGTTCAACTCGTACGCCTTGAGCTGAAGTTGATCGCCCACGGCCAGGTCGTATTGCGCGACTTCGCCGAGATAGGTGGCATGCAGCCGTTGCACGGTGAAGGTGTTGGGCGACTGGCCGTTGCCTGCGGCGGCGTGGCCGTGGAGCGGTTCGAGGCGGATCGCTTCGGGCCGGATGGAGCAGGTGACGTTGCCGGTGGCGGGCAGGTCGTCGGGGAAGACTTCGGCGTGCAGCGTGCCGGCGGGGGTTTCGAGCACCGCGAGGTTGCCTTCCATGCCGCGCAGCTCGCCGGGCACGAAGTTGGTGGCGCCGAGGAAGTCAGCCACGAAGCGGTTGCTCGGCCGGTTGTAGATCTGGCGCGGCGAGCCGGTCTGCATGATTCGGCCGTCGCGCATCACGGCCACGCGGTCGGCCATCGACAGCGCTTCCTTCTGATCGTGCGTGACGTAGACGGCGGTGATGCCAGCCTGCTTGCAGATCTCGCGGATCTGGCTGCGCATCTCCGTGCGGAGCTTGGCGTCGAGGTTGGAGAGCGGTTCGTCGAGCAGGAGCACGGTGGGCTCGATGACCATGGCCCGCGCCAGGGCGACGCGCTGCTGCTGGCCGCCGGAGAGCGCGTTGGGCTTGCGCGCGACGAGCGGCTGCATCTGCACCATGCTCAGAGCCGCGTCGATGCGCTGCTGCCGGGCGTCACCCTTGACCTTCCGCACATCGAGGCCGAAGCCGACGTTCTGCCCCACATTCATGTGCGGCCAGAGGGCGTAGCCCTGGAAGACCATGCCGGTGTTGCGTTTGTTCGGCGGCAGGTGGGTGACGTCACGATCGCCGAAGCGGATCACGCCGGCGGTGGGGTCGGTGAACCCGGCGAGCATGCGCAGCAGCGTCGTCTTCCCGCAGCCGGAGGGCCCGAGCAGGAAGAACAGATCGCCCGCAGCGATGTCGAGGTCGATGTCGTCGACCGCCACGGTCTCGCCGAAATGCTTGCTGAGATTGCGGAGGGTGATCGGGGTCATGTCGCGCCAAAGGGTACCAGATGGGGAAGGGGTTAGGGGTGCAGGGATCAGGGAACGGGCAGAGGAACAGGGGGGCCGAGGGTTTGACTCGCCCCCGCTCCCTGATCCCCGATCCCTGTACCCCTACTCTGGCATCGCAATCACTGCCGCCATGCGTCCGGTGGGCGGGCCGTCGCGGCGGTGGCTGAAAAATTCGTCCGCATGGGCGTACGTGCAGCGGTCGGTGGCGTCGATGTGATCGCGCGACACGCCGGCACCATCAAGTTGCAACAACACCGCTTCGAGCAGGTCGACGTGAGGCCCGTGCCCGTTGTCGCGCACCACGGCCGGCGCAAGGCCCGCCTCGTCAAACGCCGCCGCCACCTCCGGACCGACCTCGAAATGGTCGACGCTGATGTGCGGGCCGATCGCGACGCTCATCGCGCCCGGCTCAGCGCCGAACCGATCCGCCATCGCCTGCACCGCCGCCGGCACGATACCCGCCACCACGCCGCGCCAGCCAGCATGCACCGCTCCGATCGACCGGCCATCCCCCGCCGCAAGCAGCACCGGCACGCAGTCGGCCGTGCGAATGGTCAGCAACTGGCGCGGCCGCGCGGTGACCAGCGCGTCCGCCTCCGGCGCGGCACGGGGATGCACGATGTCGGCGTCCGGCGACCAGACCGCGTGGCCATGCACCTGCTTCGCTTCCAGCCGGGGAATCCGCTGACACCCTGCCGCCTCGCGCAGCAGGCGGAAGTTGGCCGAGACGGTCGTATTGCCGTCACCGCCTTCGCCCTTGGCCAGCGTGCCAAGGTTCAATGACGCGAACCGCCCCTTGCTCAGCCCACCCACGCGCGTGCTGAACGCATGGGGCAATCCCAGCGCCGCCAGCTTCGGCGAGCGGTAAAAGACCACGCCATTGTCATGAGCCACACGTTCAAGCATGCCCGGCATGGTAGCGGTTGAGCCTTGAGCAGTCAGCTTCAAGCCATCAGCCAGAATGGCCCGTCCGCTCGCCCCGTCGCTGGCTCAAGGCTGAAAGTTAATGGATCAAGGCTCAACAAGTCGCCACACGCGCGCCGCACCGCCTACGGCTCAACCGTCTCCAACGCCTCCGCCCCCTCCTCCGCCGCCCCCTCCTCCGCCGCCCCCGGCCCCCCCGGCCCCCCCGCCGACGGCACGATCCACACCTCCACCTCCATCAACGCCGCCTCCGCCAGACGCATCGGCACACGCATCGGCGCCGGCGTCAACTGCGGACGCAGCAACTGCTCCCACGCCATCGGCGACAACGGCCCCGACTGCAACGGCGTCGACTCCGAACGCTCCGCCGGCTCTGCCTCGGGCTCCGCAGGCTCCACCAACCGGGCAACCTGCCCTTGTTGCCGCAACCGCTGGTCGACCGGCTCATCCGCCTCGCCATACCCATCCGCCGGCACATACCCATCCGCCGGCAGCAACTTCGCCCGCTGCTGCCGTACGTCGCGGTTCAGGTACGCCACCAACTCCGGCAACTGCTGCTGCTCCAGCCGTACGTAAACGTTCTGCCCCATCGCAGCCGGCTCGGCCTGCCGTTCGCCAGCCGCTTGCTGCGCCCCCGACTGCTCCGCCTCCGCATCGGCCTGACGCCGCGCCATCAACTCGCCCGCCGCCGCACCGCCTTTGACGCCCTCCATCTCACGCAGCGACGCCGGCGTCGCCTCGGCGGGCAATACCGCCACCCGGTTGCTGACCGCCCAGTTCACCACTTCCGCACGCGTCCGCTCGGCGTCCGTACTGACCACCTGCACCTGCACCCGCTGCGGCGCCACCGATCGTGCGGCCGGCCTGGCGTCACCCGCCACAGACGCGGCCGGCTCATTCGCCGCCCCCGCCTCTGCCAGCCCTTCGTGCGCCGCCGCCTCCGCCGCCATCGCCGACGCCACCTCCATCGCCGACGCCACTTCCCGCCTCGTCGCCGCATCCATGTCAGCCGCGTGATCGCCAAACCCCGATCCACGCTGCGACAGCGTCAGCTCCGGCATGTCAAGCCGTGCCGCGTCCGTATCCGCATCCTTTCCCGCTTCCGCGTTGGCTCGCCGATCGTCCGCCTCGCGCAACACCAGTGCTGACTCATGGCCGAACGCGCCGCCTCCCCCCGCACCCATATCCGCCTCGGCCTCCTCCTCCAACTCGGTCTCGGGACGCTCGGCCCTCGTCAGCCGCCGCATCTCCCACGGCGAACTGGCCGACCGACCACCAGGCAGCGCGGGCGACGTCGCCTCGTCCCACCCCAAGTCCGCCAACGCCGGCAACTGCGACTCGATCGACGGCATCTCGTTGTCCGCCCGCTCCCGCCCACGCCGACCGCCCACCGCATCATCCGCCGCATCCAGCGCCAGCCGGTCCCCCGCCTCGTCATCATCGCCCCCCCGCAGCGCCTCGTCAGTCACGTCGCGTTCGGCAGCCGCATCCAGCGGAGCATCGCCCAGCGTCGGCGTCGAGCGCGGCGACTCCGGCGAATCAACGCCGTCCGTCTCCCGCCTGCCGCGCTCGACCGAATCGTCAAACGCCACCGGCGGACGCTCCGGCTCCGCTTCCTGCCCGATCCCCGCCAGTTGGCGGGCGGTCTCCAAGGCGCTGATGTCCGTCAACGACACGAGAATCAACCCGCCGCTGAGCATCAGGCTCGCCGCCAGGCCCGTGTATGCCATCGCCTTCAACACCCGGTGCCGGCGCGGCGGCCGGGGCGTCGTGTCGATCGGAATCGGCTCGTCCGCCGGGTCGCCCAGCAACATCTGCCGCTCGATCTGCTGGATCGCTTCCTCCACCAGCGCCGGCGGCGGCGGCTCGTGGGGCAACGCCCGCAAGCCCGCCCGATCCACCGCAAGCTGCTCCACCAGTCGCCGCAGTTCCGGGTCCGAGCCGAGCTGTGCCTCGAAGCGCGCGCGCTTCTCCGGCGACAGTTCGTCTTCCAGGTATCCCAGCAATAGTTCGTGGTTGTATCGATCAGCCATCATGCACCTCCGGCCGAGACGCCGGGTTACTTCGGGGCCGGTCCTCCATGGCCTGCAACTGCTGCCGCATCGCCAGCCGCGCGCGGAACAGCCGACTCTTCACCGTGCCCACCGGCGTCTCAAGCACGTCGGCAATTTGTTGGTAATCCATCCCGTCAATGTCACGCAACACCAGCACCGCTCGAAACTCCTCCTCCAGCGTGCCCAACGCCGTCTGCAACTGCCGGCGAAGCTCTTCCTTTTCGACGCCGGCGCCCGGCTCCGGTTCCCGCGAATCGGACAACACCTCACGCAAACCCGACGCCTGATCATCCCCCCCGACCCGATGCGCGCGACCGTTGGCGTGACCCCTGCCGTCCAGGCTGAACGTCGGCCGACGCTGGCGCTGACGCAGCCGCGTCGTCGCCTGGTTCATCGCAATGCGGATCATCCACGTCGAAAGCTGCGACCGGCCGCGGAAGCTGTCGATGTGCTGGATGATCTTGAGCATCGCCTCCTGCGTCGCCTCCGCCGCATCGTCGCGGTTCGAGAGCATCCGCAGGCAGACGTTGAACAGCCGACCCTGGTAGGCGGACAACAGCTCCCCCATGGCCGAGGTGTCCCCGTCCCGGATGCGGTCAAGCCAGTGTTGGTCCGAAGGCTGCTGGGGCATGGGTAAGAGTCGGCGGTTCGGGATTCGGGTTTCGGGATTCGAGATTGGAGCTGAGGGAGGGCTGGGTTTCCGGCGTGAAAACCCGAATCCCGAAACCCGAATCCCGAACCTCCGACATCCTGTAATATGACCCGCTTTCCCCCCACGGTCAACGATCCGAGGAGCTTCATGGACACCGATCTGCAATACAGCTCGCCGCTGGCGACCCGCAACGCCTCGCCCGAGATGCAGGCGATCTGGTCCCCCCGCCGCAAGTTTTCCACCTGGCGCAAGCTCTGGCTCGCCCTCGCCGAGGCGGAGCAGGAACTGGGGCTGGCGATCAGCGACGCCCAACTCGCCGAGCTGCGCGCGGCCGTCGAGCTGCCCATCGACTACGAAAAGGCCAGCTATTACGAGAAAAAGCTCCGCCACGACGTCATGGCCCACGTCCACGCTCTGGGCGAAGTCGCCCCCAAGGCCCGCCCCATCATCCACCTCGGCGCCACCAGCCAGTTCGTCAACTGCAACACCGAACTGCTGCAGATCCGCGACGCGCTCAGCCTCGTCGCCCGCAAGCTCGCCTCCGCCATCGACCGCCTCGCCCGATTCGCCCAGCAGCACAAAAATCGCCCCACCCTCGCCTTCACCCACTACCAGCCCGCGCAACCCACCACCGTCGGCAAGCGGGCGGCGCTGTGGGCCTACGACCTCAGCCTCGCCCTGGAAGAAGTCGAGCACCGCCTCACCAGCCTCCGCTTCCGCGGCGTCAAAGGCACCACCGGCACGCAGGCGTCGTTCCTCGCCCTCTTCGGCGGCGATACACCGGAGTCGCACGCCAAGGTCGAACAGCTCGATCGCCTCGTCACTGAAAAGATGGGCTTCGACCCCGACCGCCGCTTCGTCGTCACCGGGCAGACCTACCCGCGCGTGATCGACGGCATGGTGGCCGCCAGCCTCGCCAGCGTCGCCGCCGCCGCGCAGAAGTTCGCCACCGATGTCCGCCTGCTCGCCAACCGCAAGGAGATCGAGGAGCCGTTCGAGAAGGAGCAGATCGGCAGCTCGGCCATGGCCTACAAGCGCAACCCGATGCGCTGCGAGCGGATCACCGGGCTGGCGCGGTTCGTCATCGGCCTGACGCAGACGCCGTTCGTCACCGCCGCCGAGCAGTGGATGGAGCGCACGCTCGACGACTCCTCCGCCCGCCGCCTCACTTTGCCCGAGCCGTTCCTCGCCCTCGACGGCGTGCTCGACCTGCTCGTCAACGTCACCGCCGGCCTCGTCGTCTACGAGAAAACCGTCGAAGCCAACCTCGCCGCCGAGCTGCCCTTCATGGCGACGGAAAACCTGCTCATGGCGGCTGTGCAGAAAGGCGCCGACCGGCAGGAGGTCCACGAAGTGATCCGCCGCCACAGCCAGGCCGCCGCCGAGCGCGTCAAGACCGAAGGCGCCGCCAACGACCTGCTCGACCGCCTGAAGGACGAGCCCGCCTTCGCCGGCATCGACCTCGCGGCTGTGCTCGACCCCGCTCAATTCGTCGGCCGCGCCCCGCAGCAGGTGGACCAGTTCCTCGAAGAAGTCATCGCCCCCATCCGCCAGCGCTACGCGGACGCGATCGACTACCAACCCGACCTGAGCGTATAGAAGTCGTGCCCCCCGTTAGCCGTCGCCTTCACGGCGACGCGCAGTCGTTCGGCATCATCGTTCTATCCTCCAACTTGCGAGCCGACCATGAAAGCCGCCACGACCACCGCGTTGATGTTGCTCGGCCTGATGTACGGCACCACCAGGATCGCGTCAGCGGACACCGACACGGCCCCTTCCGATACCGACCGGGAGCCAGCGCACACCCTCATTACCAACGAGATTCGCCTGCTTATCGTGGAGCCGGCGGAGTTTGATCGACTCGCCGAGGCTACTCAAGACGACCTCGGGTTTGATCTCGCCGATGCGGCTGGAGGCGTCTGGCTGGATGAGTTTGAGGTCAACTTCATCGTGCACACTGCGATTGCGTCGAATCGTAGCCTCAGCTTCATCGCGCCTCGTATCAGCGTAAGATCCGGTGAAACGGCGCAAGCCACGTTTCGGAAGCCCCCCCACTTCGTCGGCATCGAACTGGAGTCGGAGGAGCCGAAACCCCCGTTCCCCGCTGATCTTCGGCTCACCACTGAGCTGGCCGACGCCGACGACAGCGAGGGCGGCCTGCGAACCGTTGCATCCTTGACGCTGCACGACACCATTGAGCCTGAGTTGACGGGCGATGAGACGGTCACCGCCGCGATGTCGAGCCAGTACCGCTGGGCATGGCGGGGCCAGACGGATCGCACGCTTCTGCTTGAGTTGCCCGCGGACAGTGAGTTGGTGAAACAGATTCTGACCCACCTCGACCCTGACGATGCCGGCCCGAGTCGCGTACTGCTGCTGGTCAGGCAGCAGGCGATTGAGAGCGACGATACGGAAGCACTGCAATTTCCGAGATTGCTCGACCACTCGGCCGAGGATGATCGGCCTCCGTGGCGGTAGCGTCGGCATGAAGCCGACGGCTAACCCTGGCGCATTCTCCCTCTTGCCTCATCCTGCCAAACCGCCTACTTTGGAGCGATGGTGACCGAACCCATGGTTGGATCGACTCCCGGAACATCCCCGCTTCGCGACGCGTACCGCAAGGTGTGTGATCGCATCGCCACTGCTGCCGAGCGCTGCGGTCGGCGGGCGAAGGACGTGCACCTGGTCGCCGTGACCAAGAACGCCACGCCGGACCAGATCCGCGGCATCGTCGAGCTCGGCCAGATCGACCTCGGCGAAAGCCGGGTGCAGCACCTCGGGCAGCGCGTCGCGCAGCTCGACGAGTTTCTCGGCCGGCGCAAGACGCTCGGCGGCGTCGTCACCCCCAAAGCCGGCGACCCCGCCATGCCCGAGCAGGTCCGCTGGCACATGATCGGCCACCTCCAGCGGAACAAGGTCAAGCAGGTCGTCCCGCTGGTGAAGCTGGTCCACAGCGTCGACAGCCTCCGCCTCGCCGAAGAGCTGCACAACTATGCCGCCCGGGCCGAGACGGTGGTGGACGTGCTCGTGCAGGTCAACGCGTCGGGCGAGACGGCCAAGCATGGCATCACCTCCCCGGCCGTGCCGCACATCGTCGACCAGATCGAGACCATGCTCCACCTCCGCTGCCGGGGCCTGATGACCATGGCCCCCTACAGCGAGAACCCGGAAGACAGCCGGGCCACCTTCGCCCGCACCGCCGAGATCTTCAACGAGATCCGCGGCGAGAAAGTCGGCCGGGACGACTTCAACATCCTCTCCATGGGCATGAGCAACGACTTCGAAATCGCCATCGAAGAAGGCGCCAACATCGTCCGCATCGGCCGGGCCCTCTTCGGCGATGCCGAGGCGGTGTAGCCCGCCGCCCGGCTTGCTCATAAATCCTGAAAAACTAAGAGGAAATCGCATTGCCGCATGCGGGTTTCGCCGATATGCTTGCCCGTGGCGAATCTGCTTGTCGAACCGTCCCTCCGCAACACGCCAGCCAAACGCGAGCGGCCAATCCCATGCAGACTGCGACGAAGTTGAAGGTCTCCCGCCTGCCGGAGAAGTTCATCTCGGACGACCGACGCGTCATCACCCGCTTTTTCGACGTCGGCGGCGAAAAACGGGTCCGCGCGATCATTCGGCGGGTGATGAACCTGCCCGACGCCGAGGTCGATACGCTGCTCCAGCGCGTCCGCGAGCACTTCAGCTCCCGCCACCGCAACATCGAACAGACCTTCGAACGCCACTTCGACACCGTCCGCCCGCACGTCCCCGATCCCGACCACGTCAGCCCGGTCCGCAAGCTGCTCATCGGCGCCTACTTCACCATGGAGTACTCCGTCGAGTCCGCCGCCCTGTTCAATCCCTCCATCGTCCTCCATCCCGACCAGTCAGGCCTGGAGGCCGGCCAGACCCGCCTGCTCATGAGCCTCCGCGCCACCGGCGAAGGCCACATCTCCTCCATCGTCTTCCGCACCGCCATCATCGACGGCCAGGGCCACATCCGCTTCCATCCCCCCAGCCGGTTCGCCGCCAAGCTCACCGTCCGGCAGGACCGCGCGTACGAGAAAAAACTCTTCCGCCTCAAGCTCATCGAGATGACCGCCTACAACGACACCGCCCGTCAGATCCTCGACCGGCTCGACGATCGGTTCAACTACGGCCAGCTCGACGACGCCGTCGACGCCGTCCGCCAGACCCACGCCAACCCCAACGTCTTCACCGAAACCGCCGAGAACATGCTCTGGCTGGCGCGGAGCAACTACCGCCTCTCCGTTCCCCAAGGCACGGACCCCAGCGAAGTCGTCATCTTCCCCAGCTCGGACAACGAGTCCAAGGGCATCGAAGACGTCCGCCTCACCCGCTTCGTCGACGACGACGGCACCGTCACCTACTTCGGCACGTACACCGCCTACAACGGCTTCCGCATCCTCCCGCAACTGCTCGAAACCCGCGACTTCCAGCAGATCGACATCCACACCCTCAACGGCCAGTACGTCCAGAACAAGGGGATGGCCCTGTTCCCCCGCAAGATCAACGGCCAGTACCACATGATCTCCCGGCTCGACGGCGAGAACATGTTCCTCATGAAGTCCGACAACGTCTACTTCTGGAACCAGGCCGAGCGACTCCAGACCCCGCGCTACCCATGGGAATTCGTCCAGATCGGCAACTGCGGCGCGCCGATCGAAACCGAGGCTGGCTGGATCCTGCTCACCCACGGCGTCGGCCCCATGCGCCAATACTGCATCGGCGTCAGCCTCCTCGACCTCGACGACCCCGCCAAGGTCATCGGCCACCTCGAAGACCCCCTGCTCGTGCCCGACGAAAACGAACGCGACGGCTACGTGCCCAACGTCGTCTACTCCTGCGGCGCCGTCGTCCACCAGGACAACCTCATCATCCCCTACGCCATGAGCGACCGCGCCACCAGCTTCGCCACCGTCAACGTCGACGAACTCGTCCACGCCCTGCTCGCCAACGGCAAGCTCGAATCCGACGACACCACCCCACCCCAGCCCGCCGGCCCGGTCCTCGCCCGCTGAGCCGCCGTGACCGCCTGACACCGCCCCCCTCCCCCTGGCTCCCTTTTCAACCGTCAACCGGCGCACCCACCATCACTTACGCACTGACGCCGCCGCGACAGCCCGTCAGACGCCCGGCGCGGTTTGCACACCTATATCCACTTGCCAAAGAACAGATTACGGCGAATCCACCCGCCGCCGTGCGTGACAGGGGGTGCTACTCTACCGCCTCCTCGTTCCGCAAGACGGCAAGCGCATTTGCCGGCAGTGGTGTATTTTGCTTTCAAAGCGGGGTGGGCCGAGCCATTCATGTGCGCCCGGGTCGTTCCGAGTCCGAAACCGGAAAATCTTCACCTTTTCGGCCAAAAACCACGGTCACCTGCCCCAGCCTTCACCTGTTCGCCTCCGTTGCAACTTTGCGGTGATGCCGAGAGACCATCCTGTTGCGCGCCTACTGTCTGCCGAACCGCCCTTGTGAGGGAGCAACCGGATGGAGCAACCGGCATGCCGTGGACCGCACACCTGACCCCCCGTGCCCTGCAAAGCCGTGCCCGGCAATTCGCCCAGGCCGCCGCCTGTTGGCCGGGCGACCGTCGGTGCCAGGCGCTCGCGGCCGGCTACCGCATCGCCGGCGACCACCGCCGCATCTACTTCCACCACATCCGCAAGACCGCCGGCACCAGCCTCTGCTGGGCGTTCCTGGCCACCAGCGGACGCGACGGCGCGCAGCTTTACGACCGACTGGCCCGGCAGTTCGTCGCCCGCGTCGTGCTCGGCGACAAGGTGATCGTCGGCTGGAATCGCCGGCTGATCCAGCAGGGGCAGTACTACTTCGGCTTCTCCCACATCCCCGCCCACTCGCTGACCCTGCCGCCGGCGACGTTCACCGTCACCTGCCTGCGCGACCCGGTGAAGCGGGTGATCTCGCATTACCGCATGCTCCGCGAGTTCCAGGAAACCGAGCCGACACGCCCCGTCTTCCGCGCCGAAGGCCGGTGGCTGGGCGCCAGTTTCAGCGACTTTCTCGACCGCCTGCCGCGCGAGCACCTGCTGCGTCAGGTCTGCATGTTCTCCCGCCGCTTCGATCCCGCCGAGGCCGCCGACGCCATCGCCGACTGCTCCTGCGTGCTGAGCACGGAGCAGTTCGCCGCCGGCCTCGCGGACCTGTCGCGCACCATCGGCCTGCCGTTGCAGAACCACCGCGCCAAGAGCAGCGGCTTCACCGTCGAGATCGCCGACGCCGACGTCGCCCGCCTCCGCGACATGCTGGAGCCGGAGTACCGCATGTACGAACAGTTGGGCCCCCTCGTCGCCGCCCCCCCTACGCGATAAGCGAAAGCCGAGGCATCAGGAAGAGTGCCAACGGCGTTGTCACGCTTACTGGCTTCCGGATGGATCAAGCGCACCATGGCCTGTCTGGGCCGACCCGGCTTCACAAAAGCCGGCTCGGACAGAAATGACCCTCCGCACGACGGAGCGCTTGTTCCATCCGAAGATCAGCAAACGTCATCAGGCCCTTCATGGCTTCTCCCCTCTCCACAACGGCTCCCAACCTCCGAAGGTCGTGGATCTGTTTGAATGAAGTGGGGCGGGCGAGACGCCCCTCCCCCCTGACAATCAAGAAATTCAGACTGACCCACTGCCCCGCCGAAAGAAGGCTGGACAGCGGTAAGGAAAACTATAAAATAACTATTATATATTATACTTTCGCCGGGGCTCGGGTCAGAGGACGCACCAGACCCACGCGAAGCGTTGGCATGAATCATGCAAAAACAGCGCATCGTTTGAAATCACGCGCATCCTGCGAACCCGTTACGGTTCAAGCGGCACCCACACCGATGACGACATCCTCGTGGAGGACGGCGACGACGACGCCTTCATGATCTTTCACGAGCCCAACAAAGCCTTCCCCAATTGACGGCGGCCTGGGACAGGTCGGGCAGACGCGGGTGCGTCTGGAGGCAGGGGCTCGCGTCGACCAGGCATGTCCGGGCGGGCGCACGAACCGGCGTGCAATCTTGCCACATCCGAGAACCTTTCTGTTGCCTCGACCGGTCAAGGCGCTTATAATATCCGAAGGTTTAAATATTACTTGATTTATTTGTCGCGCCGTCCGGGGGGGGGGCTTGGCGGGCGCAGCGCGTCAACGGGAGCTACGTTGTGCATCTTCGAGGGATTGCTAGACTCACGCCTGTGGTGATTTCCGCTTCGACGCAGGCTGGAACGAAGATGCAGCAAGTCTCGGACACAACGGACGGCAAAACCAGCGTCCCGCGCTGGGCGAGCCGGTCGGCGGTGACGGGGGCGCGTCAACGGCGGCTGCTGGCGGCGTTGTGGAAGGCAAAGTCGCTCAGCCGGCGGGAGTTGCACGACCAGACGGGGATTCGGCCGAACACGATAACGCTCGACGTCAACACGCTGCTGTCGTGCGGCGTGCTGTCGGAGAAGGACAGCCCCACCGGCCAGCGCGGCCGGCCGTCGGTGCCGCTGGAGATCAATCGGGGGCAGCGCGATGTGGTGGGCCTGGCGATCGAGCCGCACCGCGTCGGCGTCGCCCGCCTGAATCTCGGCGGCGACGTGCTCGAGACACGGCAGGAAACCGGCGCCCGCGATCCGCACGCCATCGTCACAACCGCCCGCGCCATGCTCAAATCGTTCATGCGCGACTCGACGCTCAGCGTCGGGTTCAGCGCCACCGGCTCGGTCGATCCGATCAACCGCTGCAGCCTGCACGGCTCGGCATGGTCCAAGACCGACACGATCAGCCTTCAATCGATCTACGAGGTCGCCGGCGATCGACCGTTGATCCTGGAAAACGACATGCACGCCCTCTCGGCGCGCTGGGGGCTGCATCGCAAGATCGCCCAAGACGAGGATACCCTGCTCGTGGATTTCGAGGACGGTCGCCTTGGCGCGTCGCTGCTGATCGACGGCCGACCCAACCGCGGCTGCATCACGGCCGCCAACGAACTGGGCCATACCCGCCTGCCCATCGAGACCGACCTGTGCCATTGCGGCAAGATCGGCTGCCTCGAACGCATCTGCTCCACGCCGTTCCTTCAGCGGTATGGCGGAGAGTCGGGCACGCTCGATCAACGCGCCGCCGACTACGACGGCACGGACGAAACGATGACGCAGTTGATCGACCTGCTGGCGATGGGGATCGCCAACGCGGTGAGCTTTTCGCGTGTTCACCGCCTGGTGCTGGTCAGCGAGTTGACCCGTCATCCACGATTCACCGAAGCGCTGATCGCCTCGATCCGCCGACAGGTCGTCAGCGACGTCGAGCCGCACATCAAGATCGAAGTCTGGCAGCAGGTCGCCGGCCAAGCCGCCGAAACCGCCGGCTGGCTGGCGATGGCCAACCTGTTCATGGAAGGCTGGGGCGAGGCGACCGACCTCACGCAGCTTTGCCACGCTGACGAGCCCGCAGACGCGAACAAGTAAGCCGGCGGGCAGACGCAACCTGTGCATTCA
>JBBDPC010000122.1:0-7105 GCA_040876735.1 Phycisphaeraceae bacterium
CCGGTGTGCACGTGGTAGCCCGCCTTCTCGCCCGGCTGCCAGTCGCGCTCGATCGCCATGGCGCAGATCTTCGCGATGATCGTCTCCCAGTCATCCTCGGGATGCTCGAAAGGCGTCGGCCGAAACCCGCCGGTGTGCGTGAGCACGTGACGCAACGTGATGTTTTCCTTTCCCCCTTGCGCGAAGTCCGGCAGATAATCCGCCACGCGCGCGTCAAGATCGAGCGCCCCCCGCTCCAACTGCTGCGCCACCGCCACGCTCGTCACCGCCTTGGTCGAACTCATCCAGAGCGTGAGGTGGTCAGGCGTGAGCGGCACCCCCAACCGAGCCTCGCCCACGGCAAAATCGGCGACCGCCTGACCACGTTGCGACACATAAAGCTGTGCCCCGACGTGCAGGCCATCCGCCACACCTGTTTCCAGCCGTTCGCGGACCCGACGCAGATCATGATTCGTCTGTGGGGACATGGATCGAATGATAGAGAGATGGCCGACATTCGTCTTCCATCAAAGGTTCAGCCCTCTGACTCGGAGCCATGGACAGCATCAATGACTCGCTGCATGGCCGCCAGGTAATCCGCAAATGCACGATGGCCGGCGGCGGAAATGCGATACGTGCTCCTGGGCCGGCGCCCGACAAAGGACTTCTCACAGCGGATGTACCCTGCCTCTTCCAGCTTCCGCAGGTGCAGGCCCAAGGCTCCGTCCGTCACCTCCAGGCGCTTTTTGAGCGCAGTGAAGTCCGTCGCGCCCGTCGTCTGGAGCACGGTGAGCACCGCCAGCCGGATGGGTCCATGCACAGCTGTATCGAGGCCGTTGAAGTTAATAGGCGTCATGCCTGCCACTGTTCAACCTGCTGAAGCTGACGACGCTGCATCATCGCCATGGCCACGCATCCCAAGGCAATACCGGCACCGAAAAAAGCAACCCAGTGAGAGCCAACGAGCAGAATTGCCAGCCCCGCCACGGCGATCGGGAGGCCTCCTGCCACCGCGTAGCGATATTGTGGCTGGGCAACGCCGATTGCGATCATGACTGCCGCCATGCCCATGATCGTTGCCCCACGGATGAAGATGCCGGAAACATCATAAACGCGCGATAAGATGCCAACGGCGGCAATCGAAACCACAATTACAAGCACGACAACGAGGTCGCGAGCGGATGAACCGGCGACTGACGTTGGCTGACGCAGCATCAGCCGTCCACCCCACACCACCGCAATCACGAGCCCTGGCAATAGCCCCCAGTACGTTGGCCATCCATGTGGCAAAAGCCCCCAGAGGCAGGCCAGAGTTCCGCCCCCCGCGCAGGCGAGATTCATGCTGATCTTTTCACGTTGGAAAGGTGGCGTCAGCCCCGCCGCCTGCTTGATGATCTCAAGATCGTGACGCAGATGGTCCAGTTTCGGCTGCCCCATGGTTAGACGCTCCATATCTTTTTTGTGAAGATTACTTTTTTTTTTAGAGTAACTCGCCCTATGCCATGAGTCAAGGGAATTTGGAGCGGAAAGAAGAGGAAGGTCGACTGCTCGCGGTTTCGCTGTGCAGCGTGCTTGCTACTGCCCGATCACTGCCAGGCTGACGTATTTCTCTTTTCGGACGCGGGACTCGAACTCGTCCCAGAACTTGTTGACGATGGTGCGCACCGCCCAGTTCGCGCCGTCGGCCAGGCCGCAGATGGTCGTGCCGGGCATCGAGCCCATCGAACCCGAAAGCTCCAGCAGCATGTCCAGGTCCTTGGTCGTGCCGTCGCCGGCCTCGATGCGCTTGAGGATCTGGTACATCCAGCCGGTGCCTTCGCGGCAGGGCGTGCACTGGCCGCAGGATTCGTGGGCGAAGAAGCGGGCGACGTTGCGGGCGACGGCGACCATGTCGGTGTCCTCGTCCATCACGATCACGCCGGCGGTGCCGAGGCCGAGGCAGGCGTACTTCTTGCCGATGTCGAAGTCCAGTTCCGCGTCGTACTGGTCGGCGGAGAGGATGCCCATGGAGATGCCACCGGGCACCGCCGCCTTGAACTTCTTGCCGCCGCGCATGCCGCCGCAGAGGCGTTCGATGACCTCGGACATTTTGATGCCGAGTTCTTCCTCGTAGACGCCGGGGCGTTCGACGTGGCCGGAGATGCCGAACAGTTTGGGCCCGAAGCTGGCGGACACCTGGGGCGGCGCGCCTTCGGGCCGGCCTTTGCCCATGCTCTTGAACCAGTCGGGGCCGTGCTCGATGATCGGGGTGACCATGGCGAGTGTTTCGACGTTGTTGATGATCGTCGGCCGACCGAACGCGCCGGCGACGGCGGGGAACGGCGGCTTGATGCGCGGCCAGCCGCGCTTGCCTTCGAGTGATTCGAGCAGGCCGGTTTCCTCGCCGCAGATGTAGGCACCCGCGCCGCGGTGGAGATAGAGGTTGGGGTCCCGGCCGTTGACCTTGCCCATGCGCGAGCCGGGGCCGAAGATGTTGTTCGCGTAGGCTTCCTTGATGGCGTTCTCGAAGACTTCGCGCTGGTGATGGTACTCGCCGCGGATGTAGAAGTAGGCGGTGTCGAGCTGGCAGGCGTACATGCAGATGGCGATGCCTTCGATCGTCATGTGCGGGTCGAAGTCGATCAGCAGGCGGTCCTTGAACGTGGCGGGCTCGGACTCGTCGGCATTGATCGCCAGGAAGCGCTGCCCGTCGTCCAGCGGCGGCAGGAAGGACCACTTCATGCCCGCCGGGAACCCCGCGCCGCCGCGGCCGCGCAGCTCGGCGGCCTTGACGAGGTCGACGACTTCCTTGGGCTCCATGCCCACCGCTTTCTCCAGCGACGTGTAGCCGCCGGTCTTCACGTATTCGTCATACGTAATGAGCTTGCGGTCGGCGATGTCGCCGAACGGGGGCGTGGGGATGCGCTTGGTGAGGACGGGTTCTTTCAGGGCCATGTTGCTGCTCGTTTCAGTCTTCTTAGATCGGAGGCATTATTCCGATGCTTCGCGGCGTTCCATCGCTTTGGCAATCCGACGCACTTCGTTTTCCTGATCACGACGCTCCAAGGCGGTAGCAATACGACCGAGGCGCCGAGCAACGACGCCGAGAATGATTGCCAAGGTGATCAGGGCGAATACGATCGGCTCAGTGTTGTCCATCATGCTCTCCCGGATTCTGGTTAGACGGCCGCACCTCAATTTCGTCAATCGTCGTGCGTCGCAGGGTGACGCTGTCGTTGACCTTGGTTTCCTTGACCTCGCGTTTGACCTCGCGTTTGTGCGCGTCGTTTTGCACGGGCGGGACGATGTGGTGGATCGTCAGGCCGGTCTGTCGGCAGAGGCGGGTGAACCAGGTCATGCTGCATCTCAGCGCCGACGCCCACGGATTGAATCCGTGGGCTTCCACTTCGGTACTTCGTTACTCCAACGAATCCAGGATCTGTTCGAAGTTCTGGCTGGTCAGGTTTTCGTGCAGTTTGTGGTTGACCAGGGCGCACGGGGCGGTGCCGCAGGAGCCGAGGCACTCGACGTGCATCAGCGTGAATTTGCCGTCCTCGGTGGTTTCGCCGACCTCGATGCCGAGCTTCTTCTTGAGCCGGCTCATCAGCGTCGGCTCGCCCATGATCTCGCAACTGAGGCTCTGGCAGAGCCAGATGACGTACTTGCCATGCGGCTTGAGCCAGTACTCTTCGTAGAACGTGGCGGTGTCGAGCAGGTCGGCGGCGTTGATGTCGAGGAAGGCGGCGGCCTCTTCGATCGCCTGGTAAGGCAGCCAGCCGTGCTTGTCCTGGATGGCGTGCATCGTCGGCAGCGCGGCGGCGCGCTTGTTGGGGAAGCGCGGGAGCACTTCCTTTTCCAGGGTCGCCTTGAGCTCGTCATCGAGCCAGGGCTCGGTGCGGCGCTCGATCTGGGTTTCGGCTGAGTTTTTGGTAATCCACGCCATGGAAAGTATCCAGTCCTACTGCTGCTGTTTCATGCTGATCGAGTGCTTGAAAAACGAATGCCCCAGCAGTGCCAGGAATGCACCCGCCAATCCGTACGCCACGGCCTCTGCTGCCGACCCGATCACCACCGCCTGAAACAGCATGGTGGCCGCGAACATCGTGACAAGCATCGCGAGCCAGAATGTCGTCGGGTGAGTGATCATGAGCGACTCTCTTGTCACCGGTCCAACTCCGCTGCGATGATGTTCAGGCTGCCCAGGATCGCCACGGCGTCGGCGAGGAGGTGGCCTTCCATCATCTGCGAGAAGACGCCGAAGTGGATGAAACTCGGTGGCCGGGTGTGGGCGCGCCAGGCGCGGGGGCCGCCGTCGCTGACGATGTGGTAGCCCAGTTCGCCGTTGGCGGATTCCTGCGCGGCGTAGACCTCGGCGACGGGGGCTTCCCAGCCGCGGTTGGTCATGATCAGCTCGAAGTGCTGGATGAGCCCTTCGATCGAGCCGTAGACCAGGTCCTTGGTGGGCTTGACCATCTTGCCGTCGGCGTCGACGTTCATGGGGCCGGGCGGGATGTTGTCGATGAGCTGTTCGATGATGCTGATCGATTCGTGCATCTCGGCCATGCGGACGAGGTAGCGGGCGTAGACGTCGCCGGTGGTGGCGATGGGCACCTTGAACTTGACCGGCTCGGCGCCGTCACCGTCCCAGTTGTCGGCGTAGCAGAGGTAAGGCTCATCCTTGCGGAGGTCGCGCTTCACGCCGGCGGACCGGGCGAGCGGGCCGGAGAGCGACCAGCCGATGGCGTCCTCGCGGCTGATGGTGCCGATGCCTTCGGTGCGGTCGCGGAAGATGCGGTTTTTGGTCAGCAGGCCGTCGATGTCCTTCATCGCCGGCTGGAGCTGCTTGTAGAGGAAGTTCTTGACCAGTTGCTTGAAGGTTTCCTCATCGGGCAGGTCCATCATGGTGCCGCCGACGCGGGTGTAGTCGGGGTGGAACCGCTGGCCGGACACGTAGTCCATGATGTCGTAGATGTATTCGCGCTGGTTGAAGCCGTAGAGGAAGCTGGTGATGGCGCCGAGGTCGATGGCGGCGGCGCCGATGCAGAGCAGGTGGTTCTGGATACGGCCAAGCTCGGCGAGAATGGTGCGGACGACCTTGCAGCGCGGGGTGAGGTCGATGCCGAACAGCTTCTCCACGGCCCCATGCCAGGCGATGTCGTTGGCGATGGGGGAGATGTAGTCCATTCGGCTGACGATGGTGACGTACTGGTTGTAGTCCAGCGCCTCGCCGAGCTTTTCGAAGCCGGAGTGGAGGTAGCCGATGTGGGGCACGACCCGTGCGACGCGTTCGCCGTCGAGTTCCATCACCAAGCGGAGCGTGGTGTGGGTGGAGGGATGCTGTGGCCCGAAGTTGAGCGTCCAGCGGTCGCCGCGCTGCTCTTGGGGCTTGAGATAGGGCGTCGTCTCGACGTCCACGTCAATGGGTTTAAGGTCGTAGGGCATGGCGTTGATCGGTCAATGCGGGCGTCGCGGTGTCAGAAGTGGAATTGTAGTGGGGATGCGCGAGGTGTGCCAAGTGGGGTGCGGGGCGGAGGGCAGAGGGCAGGGATTGCTGATTGCTCAAATCAGAAATCATAAATCAGCAATGAGAAATCTCTTCCCCCCCTCATCCCGCTCTTCGCTCGCGGACTCGCTCAGGGGCGGGCGTTTTTGCTCCATGTTCCCTGCTCGGCCCGGCCCTACAATGTTTCCATGGCCCGGCCCCGGATCGGCATTACGGTGGACAACGTGGACCGCACGGCGTCGAGCGGGCAGTATTGCTCCGCCATTGCGTACAGCCGGGCGATCGCGCAGGCGGGCGGGCTGCCGCTGCTGCTGCCGCAGGACCCGGCGTTGGCGCGGGAGTATGTGCTGCTGTGCGATGGGCTGCTGCTGACCGGCGGGGACGACCCGGCGACGGAGCCGTTCGGCGAGCCGACGGACCCGCGGGCGCGGGTGGTGGACCCGACGCGACAGGCGTTCGAGCTGGCGGTGCTGGACGCGGTCGCCGCCCGGCCGGAGAAGGCGGTGCTGGGCGTCTGCCTGGGGATGCAGATGATGGCGTTGCACGCGGGGGGGCGGTTGAACCAGTACCTGCCGGACACGCTGACGCCGGAGAATGCCGAGGCGCACCAGGGCAACCGGCTGCACGAGGTGGCGCTGGAGCCGGACGCGGCGAACCCGCTGTGCGACTGCGTGCGGGACAAGCCGGAACGGCACTTCGTGGTGTCCAACCATCGGCAGGCGGTGGCGACGCCGGGGGCGTTGCGGGTGATCGGTCAGGCGCGGGACGGGACGATCGAGGCGGTGGCAGACCTGGGTCGGCCGTTTTACGTCGGCGTACAATGGCATCCCGAGCGGGCGGGGGCGGAGCATGCCGGGCTCAACGGGACGCTGCTTCAGCGTTTCGTTGCCGCAGCTCATTCACCCACATGATGACGATCACCAGGCCGACGCCGACCATCAGCGCCGCGTCGGCGAGGTTGAAGATGTAAGGCCACGGCCGGTAGCCGAACACGCGCACGTCGGGGAACAGGAACAGCATGTCGCGCACGGCCCCGTAGCGCACGCGGTCGTACAGGTTGCCCAGCGCGCCGCCGAGGATCAGCGCCAGGCCCAGATGAAACACCCACGCGTCCGCCCGGCTGCGGCGGAAGATGTGCAGGATCACCACGACCGCGACGACGCTGACCACGATGAACACCCACCGCCCGCCCTGGCCGAGGCCGAAGACGGCCCCTTCGTTGAGCGTCAACTGCAAGCTCAACACGTGCGGGATCACTTCCACCGCCTCATGCTCGGGGATCGCGGCGGCACGAGGCTCCGCTGCGTCAAGCTCCACCGGTTGGCCGGCGACCGTGCGGAAGGCGACGTACTTGAGCGCCAGGTCGCCGACGAGCACCGCCAGCGTGGCCGCGACGAAGATGGCAACCGCAGAGGGCGACCGGCCCGCGCGGTGCAACGTGGGCGGATGGGTCCGCGGCGGCGGGGGCGTGGCGGACGGGCGTGATGGGGGCGGCTGCTCCATGGAAGGCGATTCTAGCGAGGTCGGGCGATGAGTTTCTCGCGGAGAGCGCCAAGAGCGCGGAGGACGCGGAGAAGAAAAGCGCCATTAGCCCCGCAGCGCATGCGGAGGGCGCGGGAAACATGCGTCATCGGCGGCCGCGCC
>JBBDPC010000122.1:7115-16980 GCA_040876735.1 Phycisphaeraceae bacterium
CCTCCGCATCCGCTGCGGGGCTAAAGTTCCGATCCGTGTGCATCCGTGGTTTCAATCTTCCTCCACGCGCGGCTGATATGCCGCGACCACCTGGCCCTGCACGTGGGCGGGCACGGGGTCGTAGTGGCTGAGCTGCATGGTAAAGCTGCCTTGCCCGCCGGTGACGCTCTTGAGCTGGCTCTGGTAATTGCTCACCTCGGCCATGGGCACCACGGCCTTGATCACCGCCTGGTCGCCCTCGATGTCCGTGCCCATGATGCGGCCGCGCTTGCCGGAGAGGTCGCTGGTGATGTCGCCCATCGCGCTTTGCGGCACGGACACTTCCAACTCCACCATCGGCTCGAGCAGCACCGGCTTCGCCTTGTGGAACGCATCGAGGAACGCCCGCTTGCCCGCCGTGACGAACGCCACCTCTTTCGAATCCACCGGGTGATGCTTGCCGTCGTAGACGCTGACTTTCACGTCCTGCACCGGATAGCCGCCGAGGGCCCCTTCTTCCAGCGCCTGGCGGACGCCTTTTTCGATGGCGGGGATGAACGTGTTGGGGATCGCGCCGCCGAAGATGTCGTTGGAAAATTCAAAGCCTTCGCCGCGCTCCAACGGCTCGACGCGCAGGAACACTTCGCCGAACTGCCCCGCTCCGCCGGTCTGTTTCTTGTGGCGGTGGTGGCCCTCGGCCTTGGCGGTGATCGTCTCGCGGTAGGCGATCTTGGGCGGCTCGGTGTCCACCTCCACGTTGTACCGCTCCTTGAGCTTCTCGAGCACGACGCGCAGGTGCAGTTCACCCAGCCCCTGAATCACCGTCTGCTTCGTGGCCGGGTCACGGGTGACGCGGAAGCTGGGGTCTTCCTCGGCCAGCTTGCTCAAGGCGTCGGCGATCTTCTGCTCGTCGCCGCGGCGTTTGGGCGTGATCGCCAGCCCCTGCATCGGCTCGGGCATCGGCACGGGGGCGAGGTGGATGCGGTCTTCGTCGTGGTGGTCGTGCAGCACGGCGTCGCGGTGCACTTCCTCGACCTTCGCCACCGCCACGATGTCGCCCGGCACGGCCTTGTCGATCTCCACGTGATCCTTGCCCTGAAGCTTGAACAGGTGGCCGACCTTGAACGGCCGCTTGCTCTCGCCGTTGCGCGGGTCGCCGATGTAAAGCTGCGTGTCGCGCGTCACCGTTCCCTGATGCACGCGGAACAGCGACAGCTTGCCGACGAACGGGTCCACCCGCACGCTGAACACGTGGGCCAGCACATGGGCGTCCGCATCGGGCTGCGGGTGAATTTCGTGTTCGCCGTCATCGCCGCGGATGAACGGGCGCGGGTTGCCCTCGCTCGGGTTCGGCGCCAGCTTCACAAACACGTCGAGCAACTCCTGAATGCCCACCGGGTTCTCCGGCTGATCGTGCGGACGGGCCGCCGTGAAACAGACCGGCACGAGATGCCCCTCGCGCAGCGCCTTCTCGAACGGCTCATGCAACTGGTCCGGCTGTAACTCTTCGCCCTGTTCCAGATACAACGCCATCAGATCCTCGTCGACCTCCACCACCTGGTCGATCAGCGCGGTGTGGGCTTGCTTGACCGAGCCGAAGTCGCTGTCGCCTTCGGGGTTGAAGAAACAGTCGACAACGGCCTTCCCGCCGCCGCTGGGCAGGTTGATGGGCAGGCATTCGCTGCCGAACGCGTCCTGCAACCGCTGGAGCAGCGCGGGCAGGTCGGCGTTGGGGCTGTCGATCTTGTTGATGACGATCATGCGGCAGAGCTTGAGCGCTTTGGCCTCTTCCATGATCCGCCGGGTGATCGAATCCACGCCGGCGGCGGCGTCGACGACCACGGCCACGGTTTCGACGGCGGACATGGCGGTGAACGCCTGGCCGAGGAAGTCGCCGGCCCCGGGCGTGTCGATGAGGTTGATGTGCGTGTCCTGGTGGTCGCAGTGGATGATGGCGTCGGCGAGGCTGTGGCCGTGGTGCTTTTCCTCTTCCATGAAGTCGGCGACGGTGTCGCCTTTTTCGACGCTGCCCATGGCGCCGATTGCGCCGGTGGCGTGCAGCAGAGCCTCGACGAGCGTCGTCTTGCCGCTGCCGTGCTGGCCGGCGAATGCGATGTTGCGGATGTCCCGGGTGGTGTAGGTGGCCATGCGAACGGCTCCTCGTGAAAGGGTGGACCGGAAAAACTGCCCGTCGGCCGGGTGGTTTCAGTATAGGAGACGCACTGTTTCAGCGAAATGTAAACCCGCGCCCGCAGCGCTGACGCGCCCCTGCCGCGCCACCCGTCTCCCGTTAGCCGCGGCCTTTACGGCCGCGCTCTTCGCCGCCGCGCGTTGTGCGTCGCCGGTCGACCGATGCACGCGGCCGTAAAGGCCGCGGCTCACGGCGACACCCCCATCTAGAGTGCGATCGGCCGGGCGCCTTCTGCGGCTCGGGTGGCGAAGAGGGTGGGCCGGATGCCGGTGATCTGTTCGTACTGCTCGCCGAGGAACGCGCCCACCGCCTCGATCGTCTCGGTGCGGACGAGGCTGACGGTGCAGCCGCCGAAGCCGCCGCCGGTCATCCGCGACCCGTACAGCTCACCCGAGGCGACACGCCGCGTGGCGAGTTCGACGAGGATGTCCAACTCCCTGCAACTGACCTCGAAGCGGTCGCGCAGCGAACTGTGGCTTTCGAACATGAGCCGGCCCATGGCGGCCCAGTCGCGCGCCTGCATCGCCTGAGCCGCGGCTTGGGTGCGGTCGTTTTCGCTGATGACGTGCAGCGCACGGCGGTACGTCACGTCCTCGCGATCGCTGTACGCCTGGTTCAGCTTCTCGAGCGTGGCATCGCGCAAGGCGGACACGCCCAGCGTCTTCGCCGCCGCTTCGCACTGGGCCCGCCGTTGGGCGTACTCGCCGCCGGTCAGTTCATGCTTGACGTTGGAGTTGACGATCAGCACCGCGACGCCGGGGTCGTCCAGCGGGACGCGCCGCGTTTCATGGCTGCGGCAGTCGATCAGCAGCGCGTGGTCGCGCTCGCCCATGGCGGAGATGAACTGATCCATGATCCCGCAGGGCATGCCGGCGAACGCGTGCTCCGCATGCTGACAGAGCAGCGCCTTGTCGACCGGGTCCAGCCGTCGGCCGACGAGCGTTTCGACGAGCGTGGCTGTGCCCACTTCCAGGGCGGCGCTGCTGGAGAGGCCGCCGCCGGTGGGCACGGTGGAGTCGATCAGCACGTCGAGGCCGCCGGGGTCGAAGCCGCGTTCGAGGCAGCCGGCGATCGCGCCGCGGACGTAGTTGGTCCAGCCTGGTTCGCCGGGGGTGATCGGCTGGTCGAGGTTCAGCTCGGCCTGGCCCGGCATGCCGGTGGAGGCGAGGCGGACGGTGCGGTCGGCCCGGCGGCGGGCGAGCAGGAGGGTCTGGCGCTCGATCGCCATCGGCAGCACGAAGCCGTCGTTGTAGTCGGTGTGCTCGCCGATGAGGTTGACCCGGCCCGGGGCGACGGCCGCGTGGGTCGGGCGGTCGCCGAAGGTCTGCTCAAACCGGCGGGCGGTGTCGGTGGTCTGCTGTTCGAGGCTGGGGGCGTGGGGCATGTCGCGTCTCCTGCGGTAAGCGAGAATCATAACAGGTGCGCCAGCCCGGCCCGGAAAGTCGGGAGGTTTTGGGAAACTCGCTTTCCCAGTGGGGCGGGCGTCACACCCGCCTGCTTCTCTTGGCGGGCTTTGGCGCCCGCCCCACTTTGAACGGTTCCCACTACCCGGTTCCGTCATGTTGGCCGCACGCCACGGTGGTCGCTACAATTCGGCTCGCAAGATTCTCGACCCACTGGAAGGAACGCAGGCGTATGACAACGACGGCATCACTGGTACCGATCGTGATCGAAAAGTCCGGCCGCGGCGAACGGGCCTATGACATCTTCTCCCGCCTGCTGCGCGACCGCATCATCTTCCTCGGCGGCGCGGTCACCGACGAGACAGCCAACCTGGTCATCGCCCAGTTGCTGTTCCTTTCCAACGAAGACCCCGACGCCGACATCCACTTTTACATCAACAGCCCCGGCGGCTCCGTCACCGCGGGCCTGGGCATCTACGACACCATGCAGTTCGTCCGGCCCAAGGTCGCGACCTACTGCATCGGCGTCGCCGCCTCCATGGGCGCGGTGCTCATGATGGCCGGCGCCAAGAAGAAACGGTTCATGCTGCCCAACGGCCGCATCCTCCTCCACCAGCCGTTGATCTCCGGCGTCCTCCAGGGCCCCGCCACCGACCTCTCCATCCAGGCCAAGGAGATGGTCCGCACCCGTGAACGGCTCTACAAGATCATGGCCGACCACACCGGGCAGGACCACGACACCCTCGCCCGCGACTGCGAGCGCGACAAGTGGCTCGACGCGCAGGAGGCCGTGGACTACGGCGTCGCCGACTCGGTCCTGACCCACATTCCCGACAACCTCGTCCGTCCCAGCGACGAAGACGAAGACGGCGAGAGCTGATGGCCAGCGACCGCGGAGCATCCCCCCCACCGCAGGCGACCGCCCGCAAGCCCCGCTGGCAGGCGGCGGGCCTTGCACTGCTGTTGGCCGGCGTCACGCTGTTGCCGGGCTGCACCGTCAGAGTCGGCGGCGAGCGATCGGTCAGCGAAGAGAACCAACGCCTTCGCGAACAGAACCTCGCCCTCGAGCGACAAGCCGCCGACCTGGAGCAGCAGTTGAACCTGCGCGCCGGCGAGGTCGAGGCGCTCCGCCAGCAGCTCGCCGCCGAGCATGGCTCGCCCGCCATTGAAGGGGCACAGCCGCCCACCCTCGCCCGGCTGACGTTCGGCCGACTCTCCGGCCCCGTCGACACCGACGGCGACGACCGCCACGACCTGATCCGCATCTATCTTCGCCCGCTCGACCAGCGTGGCCGGCTGATGCCCGTCGCCGGCCGGGCGACCGTCCGCGCCGCGATCATTCCCGGCCAAGGCGATCCGCAGGTCGTCGCCGAACGCATCTACCAGCCGGACGACTTCGACCGCGCCTGGCGCGAAGGGTTCACCGGCACGCATTACACGCTCGAACTGCCCCTGCCCGACACGCTGCCGGAAGGCGAGACCGAACTGACTGTCCGCGTCGGTTTTCTCGAAGCCGAGGCCGGCGTCCGCCTCGCCCACCAGGAGGCGATGACCGTCCGCCAGTAGCGGCGCATCACCCACCTTGCTCCAACTTTGGGCCGTGTGCACGTTGCTTTTCCAGTGGGACGGGCGTCTCGCCCGCCCCACTTGGAAAGCATTCCACTACGCTACTCCGCGGGCAGATCACGGACATCCCCTGTCAAGTCGGCGGTGGGAACGGACGATGGATATCCAACGACCTGATCAGTTTCAGCAGGCCGATAACAGCGTTGTCCTGGGCGTCAACCGTTCGTGTTCACACGGAATCCGCGGCGTTCGTTCGTTGCCAGCCGGATCTGTTCAGCAAGGTGTCCGTCATGAACCAGGAGTTGATGGAGCGTCTGCTTCAGTCGCCCCGCCTGCCGAGCCTGCCGGCGATCGCGCTGGAGGTGATCAACCTGGTCCAGCAGCCTGACGTCAACATCAAGCAGATCGCCCAGACCATCCAGCACGATCCCGCGCTCGCCACACGCATTCTCAAAACCGTCAACTCCAGTTTCTACGGCCAATCGCACGCCATCAGCACCGTCTCCCACGCCCTGGTCGTGCTCGGGCTCAACAGCGTCAAGACGCTCGCGCTGGGCTTCAGCCTCGCCAACAATCTCAAACACTCCGGCGGCGACGACTTCGACCACATGGCGTTCTGGAAACGCAGCCTCTACAGCGCCACCGCCGCCCGCGCCCTGGCCCGGGAAGTGTCGCTGGTCCATCACGAAGAAACCTTCCTCGGCGGCCTGCTTCAGAACCTGGGCATGCTCGCCATGAACCAGGTGCTCGGCGAAGACTACACCCGCCTGCTGATCGACGTCGGCGACGAGCACCACCGCCTCGCGCCGCTGGAGCAGGACGCCTTCGACCTCGACCACGCGCAGGTCGGCGAAGCGCTCGCCCAGCGCTGGCATCTGCCGCCGCTGCTGACCACCGCCATCCGCGAGCATGAAACGCCTGACAGCGTCACCGACGACCACGCCGCCACCATCCGCTGCATCGCCCTGGGCTCGCGCATCGCGGACATCTTTATCACCGAAAATCCGGGCGAGGCGCTGGAGCAGTATTACGTCGACGTCGAGCGCTGGCTCGACCTCACGCCCGACCAGGCCGAGCCACTGCTGCGCACCGTGCACACGCAGACCAACGAGATGCGACGCCTCTTCGACCTGCCAGTGGGCGACCTGGGCAATCCCGATGCGATCCTCGGCCGGGCCAACGAAGCGCTGCTCCAGATCAGCCTCCAGACGCAGAAACAGACGAGCCAGCTCGAACAGGAAAACCGCAAGCTGGCCATGCAGGCCTGGACCGACTCGCTCACCGGCGCCGCCAACCGCGGCCGGTTCAACAGTTTCATCGACGAGCAGTTCGACCGCACCAGACAGAACGGCGGCACGGTGAGCCTGCTGTTCCTCGACGCCGACCACTTCAAAGATTTCAACGACACGTACGGCCATCAGACCGGCGACCGGGTGCTGGTCCAACTGGCGGACCTGCTCAAGGAGCAGGTGTCCGAGCCGGGGCTGGTCGCCCGCTACGGTGGCGAAGAGTTCGCCGTGGTCCTGCCTGGTATCGACCGCCGCGCCGCCGCCCAGCTTGCGGAGGCGATTCGCGTCGGCATTGGCGAGACGCCCGTGTTCTCCGACGAAGGCAAAGAGTTACAGATCACCGCGAGCATCGGCGTGGCCACGCATGACGGCACGTTCTTTCAACGCGTCGAGCAGTTCATCAAGGCCGCCGACAAGGGCGTCTACGCCGCCAAGGAAGCCGGCCGCAACTGCGTCCGCATCTTCACGCCCCGCCGACCGCAACACCAGCCGGCGGCGTAGGGTCCGCGGTTCGCGGACCATCGGTCACCACGGGGCACCCCGCAAGGCATGGTCCGCGAACCGCGGACCCTACACCAGATACCTGGCGCCGACACGTCATGGCGTCGCCGGCCGCACCACCGCCGGCCGCAGCGTGCCCACCCGGTCGGGGAAGTCGAACCACTGCTCCATGTCGTACACCGCCTCGCCCGCCCCGGGTTCCGGCGCACGGTGGATGCGGTAGAGCGTTTCGTGAACCGGCAGGTAAACATAGCCGTCGGCGTCGGTGATCAGCGCGGGATAGACGAGCACCAGCGATTCATCCAACTCGTGGCCGTCGCTGCGGGCGTGGACGATTTCAAACGTGCCCACCGCCAGGTCCGCGACCGGCTGGCCGGCGGGCGTGACGTACCGCTGCTTGATCGCACCGTGGGCAAGCTGAAACGCATGGCGGTAGCTGGCGTCGGCAAGGTCTTCATCACCTCGCAACCGATGCCACGTCCCCAGCAGGTAGTGCGGATAAAAGTTGTCGCCCGCCTGCCCGGCAAGCTGGCGGAGCGTGCCGCCCACCGCCGGCTCGATGAACGCCTCGCGGTCGGCCTCCGCCCGGCGGGCGAGGTCCAGGCACATCTCGGTGACGGCCAGGTCATGGTCGTCAAGGTTGAACGCCAGTTCGCGCCACCGCCCCGCATCGCTCGACAGTTGCAGCCCCTGCCGCTCTACGGTCGTCCATCGCACGGTCGGCGAAGGCCAGCGTTCGCGACTGTGCCAGTTCAACCGCGGCGTCTCGATCAGCCCCGACTCGACCCAGCGAAGCGTGGCCCAGGTGGCGACGGGCACGACGATCAGCGCGCCGCCGATCAGCGCCAGCAGCACCCACTTGCCACTGATGCCGCGGCCGCGTGATGGGGGGATGTCGTTCACGGTGGATTCTGGTTGGTACATTTTCATGTTCGGCTGCTGAAGTCCGTCTGAGCGTACAACCGCTGGCGTGACTTGAAGCCGAGCAGACCGAGTCCGACAAGCAGACCGCCGACGATGACGTTGCTTGGGTTCAGGCTGGCTGGTCCTCTTTCGAGAGCCGAACGCGTCGGGCTGGCTGGATCATAGAACACCTCGACCGTCGCATCGAGCGGATACTTCGCCGCATATGCTTCGCTCTCCTGCTTGCCCTCGATCACCCATGTGCTGATGCGAATGACGTCGCTTTGGTATTCCTGCTCGTTGACGTGGTAACGGTAGGCAATATCAGGATAGGTGTTCCGTCGGACACGGTTTGGCGGTTCATCGTCACGGTAGACTTCGGTCCGGGTGCCGGAGCGGATGATCGACCCCTCGGTGCTCGGCCAGTCTTCTGCCGCCCTGGCTGAAAACATCGTGAACACCATCCCGGCCAACACCACTGCGCCCAGAAAAGTTAACGTGCCACACAACAACAGCACGGCCATTTTTCGAGATCGCGTATTCGGCCCCAGCATGCCTGTCCCCTTTCCTGGTGGTCTTGGAACAGTCCCGGTTGACTGGTTTCAACCTGTTATTCGCGCACCTGGCCCGAGCCGTAGGCGACCCACTTGTAGGTGGTCAGGTCGTCGGCGCCCATGGGGCCGCGGGCGTGGAGCTTGTCGGTGCTGATGCCGATTTCCGCGCCGAGGCCGTACTGTCCGCCGTCGCTGAAGCGGGTGGAGCAGTTGACGAAGACGTTGGCGGTGTCGACAGCCTGCACAAAGCGGTCGGCGGCGGCGAGGTCATTGGTCACGATCGCGTCGGTGTGCTTGCTGCCGTAGCGGTTGACGTGGTCGATGGCCTGCTCGATCGCGTCGACCACGCGCACGGCGACGATGGTGTCGAGGTATTCCGTGGCCCAGTCGTCGTCGGTGGCGGTCTTTGCGGCGGTGTAGTAACAGCAGGTGCGGGCGTCGCCGCGAATCTCCACCTGCTTCGCCGCCAGCGCTTCGCAGATCGCCTTGAGCACGCCCCAGTCCGCCGCGTCGGCATGCACCAGGATCGTCTCGGCCGCATTGCAGACGCCCGGCCGCTGCGTCTTGGCGTTGACGGCGATCTCCACCGCCATCCGCTCATCGCACGCCGCATCGACATACAAGTGGCAGTTGCCCGTGTAATGCTTGATCACCGGAATGTGCGCCTGCTCCACCACCGCCCGGATCAGCGACTCGCCGCCGCGCGGGATGCAGACGTCGATCAGCCCTTCCATCTTCAGCAGCTCCCCCACCGCCGCCCGGTCGGTCGTCGGCACAAGCTGCACGGCATCGCAGGGCAGGCCCGCCTTCTCCAACCCCTCGCGCACGCAGTCGGCGATGGCGGCGTTGGAGTGCCGCGCTTCCTTGCCGCCGCGCAGGATCACCGCGTTGCCGCTCTTGAGGCAGAGCGCCGCGGCGTCGCTGGTGACGTTCGGCCGACTCTCGAAGATGATCAGCACCACGCCGATGGGCACACGCACCTTTTGCAGCCGAATGCCGTTGGGCAGCACCCGCCCTTCCAGCACCCGGCCGACCGGGTCGGGCTGGTCGGCGATCTGCCGCACCGACGCCACCATGCCGGCGATCCGCGCATCCGTCAGTTCCAGCCGATCGAGCATCGCCGACGGCAGGCCGGCTTCGCGCCCCGCCGCCAGGTCCTTCGCATTCGCCTGCTTGAGCGTCTCGGCCGCCGCCGTCATCGCCTCGGCCATCGCATGCAGCGCCGCGTTCCGCCGATCGCCCGACACGCCCGCCAGCGACCGGCTGGCGCGCTGGGCATGCTCGGCCATCGCACGGCACAGTTCCGGCACGTTCGGCGAATTCACATCAGACGCTTGGTTCACGGTTTGTGAGGCCACGATGCGCTCCTTTCTCGAATCGCGCATCCTACTCGCATCCCCCGGCAGCTTCCAGCAGTGGCGGTCATTAGAGCGCCTGAAAAATCCTTCGCCCCTGAGGGGAGAAGGCGCCGGCGCAGCC
>JBBDPC010000123.1:0-2990 GCA_040876735.1 Phycisphaeraceae bacterium
CGCCTGATCGCCACGGAACGCCCTCCACCGTAAAAAGTGTCGGGAGGTGAGCTCCGGGAGGGGAGTTCAGCCAGCCATCTCTTTCACCTTGTCACCTTGTCACCCCTTCACCTTGTCACCCCCGCACCCGTTCATCCCTTCATCCGTTACCATGGCGGGCATGACAAGTACCACCACCACCACGGCGACGGCCCAGTTCAATCCTGACCGCTACCAGCGGATGCACTATCGCCGATGCGGGCGGTCGGGGTTGATGCTGCCGGCCTTTTCGATCGGCGGCTGGCACAACTTCACCGACCGCGACAACGTGGTCGAGATGATGACCGCCGCGTTTGACCTGGGCATCACGCACGTGGACCTGGCGAACAACTACGGCCCGCCGCCGGGCGAAGCGGAGACGCAGGTGGGCGACGTGCTGCGGCGCGAGTTCAAGGGCCATCGCGACGAGTTGATCATCTCCTCCAAGGCCGGCTACCGCATGTGGCCGGGGCCTTACGGCGACCTGGGCTCGAAGAAGTCGCTCATCGCCAGTCTGGACCAGTCGCTGCAACGGCTGGGGCTGGAGTACGTGGATATTTTCTACCATCACCGCTTCGACCCGCACACGCCGTTGGACGAGACGATGGGGGCGCTGGATCTGATCGTGAAGCAGGGCAAGGCGTTGTACGTGGGCGTGAGCAACTACCGTGGGCCGGCGATTGTCGAGGCGCATCATCAGCTTCAGCAGCGTGGCACGGCGTTGACGATCCACCAGCCGAGCTACTCGATGTTCAACCGCACGCCTGAGCATGACGTGCTGCCACACACCGGCCGGCTGGGCGTGGGGGTGATCGCCTTCTCGCCGCTGGCGCAGGGGCTGTTGAGCGACAAGTATCTGGACGACGTGCCCGCCGACTCGCGTGCGGCGTCGCCCACCGGCTTCCTCCAGCGCGATCGCATCACGCCCGAGCTTCAGGTGCAGTTGCACAAGCTCAACGACGTCGCCCGGGAGCGTGGACAGAGCCTGTCGCAGATGGCGTTGCAGTGGCTGTTGCGGGACGAGCGGGTGACGAGCGTGCTGTTCGGCGCCAGCCGGGTGAGCCAGATCGAGGCGAATGTGAAGTCGCTGGATGCGGCGGCGTTCAGTGCGGAGGAGTTGGAGAAGCTCGACGCGATTCTCGCGGAGTAGTTGGGGGATTCTGTTTTCAACCCACATGCAATGTGATGCTTGCCGAAGCCTGCGGATTGAATCCGTGGGCTTCGGTCAATGGGGGTCCATGAAGAAACCCCGGCCTTGCGGCCGGGGCTTGTGTTCGATGCGCGACTGGGTTGGGGCGAGTCCGGGTCAGGCGACCTGGTAGCGGCCGCCGCGTTCGCCCTTGACGGAGACGCGCTTGAGCTTGCCTTCCTTGACCAGCTTGGTGAGGGTGTTGTCGGCCTTGCCGCCGCGGCCTTCCTTGCGCCAGTGCTTGTTCACCTCGGCGGCGTTGGGCTTGCCGTGCTGCTTGACGAAGTTGGTGACGGACTCCTCGGCGGTCCGGGGGAAGGTGCGGCGTTTCTGCCGGCCGGCGCGTTTGGTTTTCTTCTTGCCCTTGGTGTGGGTGGTCTTGGTCCGGCCGGGCTTGGGACCAGGCTTGCGGCCGCGGCGAACGGGGGCGCCGTCGGTTTCGATGCCGAAGCGTGCGAAGGTCTTGTCGATCTCCGCGATGGCTTTCTCATGCTCTTTTCGTTCGGTGCGCAGACCGTCGATCAGTTTGGAAAGTTCGTCGGCGGTTTTCTGGCGGGCCATAGGTGTCTCCGGGAAAGAGTCAGGTGCGTGTGTCACAAACACGTGATGTGACGTTGGGAGAGGCAAGCAATCCCACTGCATACGATTGATATTCTGACACTATGTTGCGGTGCGAGATATAAAGTGTCAAGCCGGGCGATGGTTTGGCGGGATTGAAAAGGATATGAAACGGATGTGTATCAGGCGCCCACGGATTGAACCCGTGGGCTTCGGCGAGGTTGTCAGCGGGCAAAAGGGAAGGCGGGGTTGTCTTCAGACGCTGGCTTTGACCTGCATGGGCATGCCGGTGATCTGTGCTTCGAAGACGAGGTTGCCGTTGACGAGGCCCTGGGTGTTGCAGATGCAGCGTCGTCGGCGGAACTCGGTTTCTTCGCAGAGGATGATGAGGCGGTCGCCGGGGACGACCTGTCCGCGGAACTTGACCTTGTCGACGCCGGCGAAACCCATGAACGCTTCGTCGGGGATGCGTCGGAGGCAGACCCAACTGGCAAGTTGGGCGGAGGCTTCGATCATGAGCACGCCGGGGAAGACGGGGCTGCCGGGGATGTGGCCGGGCACCCAGAACTCGTCGTGGCGGATGTCTTTGTAGGCGACGGTGTGGAGGTAATCGTCGGTGCGCCAGATGATGCCGTCGATCAGGCGCATCGCTCCGCGGTGGGGGTTGATGCGTTCGATTTCGTGGACGTCGTGCTGGACCTGGTTCAGGTCGATGTTGGAAATATCGAACAGGAGCGTTGGTGCCATGGCGTCGAGGGTCTTGGGTGAGGTCGGGCGACAGGATGGGATATCAACCGCCGATCGGTGTGCTGATCACCGGTGCTGGCGGACACGCACGGTCACTCTCCAACGTCGGCAAGGCGACGGGAGTATTCATGGAAAAGCCGGGCGACGTTGGCCGCCGCTTTCCCAATGTTGTGAGACGGGCGAGGGCGCTTATTGTGGCGCGTCCTCGCGCTGCTCGAGCACCTGCACGCGCAGGGCTTGCGAAACGTTTTTGACTTCCTGTAGCTGCTTCCGCACGCGGGTGCCTGCGGCCTTGTTGCCGCCGGCGGCCTTGCGCACG
The DNA here is from genome assembly GCA_040876735.1 of Phycisphaeraceae bacterium. Classification (GTDB taxonomy): domain Bacteria; phylum Planctomycetota; class Phycisphaerae; order Phycisphaerales; family Phycisphaeraceae; genus Natronomicrosphaera. The sequence continues at coordinate 2,832 of JBBDPC010000123.1, forward strand.
TCGTCTTCGAGGGAGTCGATCAGGGTCTTGAGCTGTTCGTATGTTTCGAGCATTCGATTCTCCTGCGAGCGGCGTTGTGAGTGGCGAGCGATCCATCGTCGTCACCATAAGCCCAACATAGCCTACCGGGGCATGGCCGTGACGGCAACAGTTTGGCAA
>JBBDPC010000124.1:0-16458 GCA_040876735.1 Phycisphaeraceae bacterium
GCGCGGCCGCCGGTGACGCACGGTTCCCGCGCCCTCCGCTGCGCTGCGGGGCTAATGGCGGGACGCCCTGCCCTGTCCGCGTTCATCTTCTTCTCTGCGATCTCCGCGCTCTTGGCGCTCTCCGCGCGAAACTCCGCATCGGAATGTACTGACGTGCTTACGGCGACAGGCGGGGTCTGGCCGGACTACACTACCGGCCCATGCCCGACGTCAAACGCATCCTCGACGCCAACGCCAACCGCGCCCGCGAAGCCTTGCGGGTGATGGAAGAGGCCGCCCGTTTCCTGCTCGACGACGCCGACCTGACGCGGACCATCAAGCAGCTTCGGCACGACTTCGCCGGGGCGATGGCGCACATCAACGCACCCGAAGCGGCGCGCGACACGCCGGGCGATGTCGGCACGCATATCAAGACCGAGGCGGAATTGGATCGCGGCAGCGTTGCCGAGGTCGCCATCGCCGCGGGCAAGCGCTTGAGCGAAGCGCTGCGGGCACTCGAAGAGTTCGGCAAGACGTTGCCCGCCGGCGACGACCCGGCCGCGCCCGCCTTCGCCGCTTGCATCGAGGCGCTGCGTTATCGCGGGTATGACGTGGAGCAGAAGCTCAACCGCGCGTTGGGCGCCGGTCGGCGGCAACAGTGGCGGCTGTGCGTGCTCATCAGCGAATCGCTCTGCCCCGATCGCGACTGGCTGACGGTGGCCGAGGCGTGCATCGAAGGGGGGGCCGACTGCCTGCAACTGCGGGAGAAGACGCTGGACAGCGGCGAGCTGCTCGACCGCGCCGCCCGGCTGGTGGAGCTGGCGCGGTCGGCGGGCGTGTCGGTGATCGTCAACGATCGGCCGGACGTCGCGCTGCTCGCCGGGGCGGACGGCGTCCACGTGGGCCAGCACGACCTGCCGGTGCGGGAGGTGCGCCGCCTGGTTGGCTGGCAACTGCTGGTGGGCGTGAGCACGTCCCGCTTGGAGCAGGCCCAGCGGGCGTTGGCCGAGGGGGCGGACTACTGCGGCGTGGGGCCGATGTTCGCCACGACGACGAAGGTGAAAAAGCAGATCGTCGGCCCGGGCTATCTCGCACAGTTCGTGCAATGGGGCAAGCTGCCGCACCTGGCGATCGGCGGCGTGACGCCGGGCAACGTGCACGAGCTGGCGGCGGTGGGCGTGCAGGGGGTGGCGGTGAGCGCCTGCGTCTGCGGCGACGCCGCGCCGGCCGAGGTCTGCCGGGCGTTGCTGAGCGAGAGCTTTGGAAAATCCGAAACAGTGTGATGAACCACAGAAACACAGAAGCTCAAAGAAGAGAAGAAGAGTTAGCCACAGATGGACACGGATGAACGCGGATCGGAGAAGATCGACGGTGACCGGGTTTTGACCGGATCACAGGATTTTCAGGATCGACAGGATGGGGATTTTTAGTTTTTCATTCCTGTCTTTCTTGTCTTGATCCTGTCCATCCCGCCAATTCTGTTATCCGGTCAAAAATCAGTGACAGGCTGCCGCCGGCTTTTCGTCCGCCCCACCTCTCTTCTCCGATCCGTGTCCATCCGTGGTTTCATCTTCTTCTCTGTGCCTCTGTGTGGGTGGTTCTTTTAGACGCTCTAAGTTCCGGGTTGCCCCGACCGCGTTGTTGCAGACGTGATGCGGTGGTCGCGCTACACTGCGGTGCCGGCCGGGTTGCCCTGGTGGGTCGGCAGGAGCGTGAGTCATGGCAGGTCCCAGCGCCGCCGCGTACATTCCCAAGCAGCAGACGTTGACGCTGCCCGTACTGCGCGACGCGGCGGAAGGTTGTGAAGGCTGCGACCTGTACCGCGACGCCACGCAGACGGTGTTCGGCGAAGGGCCCGCCAACGCGGCGGTGATGATCGTGGGCGAGCAGCCGGGCGACAACGAGGACCGGCAGGGTCGGCCGTTCATCGGCCGGGCGGGCGAGTTGCTCGACAACGTGCTCGAACGGGCCGGGCTGCACCGGCGCGAGGTCTACATCACGAACGTGGTCAAGCACTTTCGCTTCGAGCGCAAGAATGGTCGGCGATCCTCGTTGAAGCCGACGATGGGGCAGATCCGCGCGTGCCTGCCCTGGCTGGAGAAAGAGGTCGAACTGGTTCGGCCGAAGGTGCTGGTCTGCCTCGGGGCGGTGGCGGCGCAGGCGATCATCAGCCCGGACTTCCGCATCACGCAACAGCGCGGCGAGGTGTTCAAGACCACGTGGGCGCCGTGGACGATGGCGACCCTGCACCCGGCCGCACTGCTGCGCATCCCCGACGAACTGCAACGCCACGAAGCGGTCGAGCGCTTCGTGCAGGACATGACGCAGGTGGCGACCCAGCAACACCGCGTGGCGTGACGGTGGGCCTTGTGGGAGGTGAGAGAACCATGACCACCACGGCTGAGCGACTGGCGTTGACCCAAGTCAAGCGCAGCGACGATCCCCTGCTGCACGACGTCTGGCAGATCCGCGCGGCCTGCGCCGAGCATCTGGCCCAGCGGTTCGGCGACGGGCATTGGGCGAAGGTGACCAGCGTGGCGCAACTGCGCCGCCTGGCGGGGCAGAAGCATCTCTACGCGGTGCGCCGTGGCGACCAGACGCTGGCGACGTTCGTGCTGGCTCGCAAGGGACCGCCGTTCCTGCAACCGAAGCTGTTTCGCGATCCCGAGGCGCCGGCCGCATTCCTCACCGCGCTGGCGGTGCAGCCCGAGCACCAGGGGCACGGCATCGGCCGATGGTCGATGCACCAGGCCGAGACGATCGCCCGCGACTGGGGCTGCCGGTCGCTGCGGTTTGATGCGTACGATCACGCCGCCGGCGCGTGGCCGTTTTACGACCGCGAGGGCTACGACCGGCGGGCGAAGCTGGACGTGTATGGCGTGAGGCTGATCGCGTATGAGCGGGTGTTGTGACAGCTACTATCCCAAAGCCGAGGGCTGAGTCCGCGAAGCCCCGGATCAGGGGGATCTATCGATCGATGAGCGATGATCTGTGATCGATGAGCGCCGTGCACTTCTGACATCATCGATCATCGATGACACATCACACATTCCCCTCATCCGGCCATTCGCTCGCGGACTCGCTCAGGGCTCGGCTTGCGGGGTAGGTTCGACAGGCGGCGCGGGCATGAAGATCACGTCCCCTTGCCGGCGATGGCGGATGTGCAATTCGGTGTCGATCTCCAGCGGCGGACCAAGCGGCTCGTCTTCCCACACATGGAAATATTGCTCGTACCGGGGATACCAATCTGCATAATGCTCCGGCAGCGGCGACCATCGCGGCGCGCGTGCAGTGTAGTCAAACGGATCGGTGATCTGCATCTGCGAAACGGCGACGCGGTAGTGCGGGCCGCCTTTGGGCTGGCCCTGATAGTTGCGCGAGAAGTAGTGATGCCGATCGTCGCTGCCGAGGTAGTACCATTCCGTGGCGAAGCTATTGCCCATACGGCCGCGATGGATTTCACCCAGCCGCTCCGGCGACACCGTCTTCACGCACCCGCCCGCCAGCAACATGCAACCGATCATCACCCATCCACTGACATGCATCAGCTACCCCCGCAACAGGTGTTGATTGAATCTTTCAGTCACGGCTCGCCCGGAGTGGCCGCGCAAATCACCGCCTCGACCTCGACCGCCACAACGTACTGGTCCGTCAATAATCCTCATTTTCAATGCGCCATTCCACTTCAGCCAAACGAGCCTTTGCCTCATGGTGCTCTGACCGGCCAAGCAGCAGATCGCCCAAGCTTGCAACGGCAACGCATGCCACCAGGAGAACGAGCAGAAGGTTGGGAAACCAGATCAACAGCGCCACGAGAGCCAGTGTGCTGACAGTTAAGCCGGTGATGCCGAATTTGATGCGGCTGTGTGCGCTGTCAAGTTGTCGGCGAAAATGCGGTGCCTGTCGTCGTGGATTCTTCGGCCGACGTAGTTTCCGACTTCGTGACACCGTTGTGCCGCACTCTGGGCATGGCTCCCCCTGCGTTTGCCCGAAGAGGTCATAGCCACATTGCCGGCAAGGCACATGTTGGCGTACTTCCCCCATCTCGGGCTCCCGGTCGCGAAACGTCGCAGACTACGTCACACCCGCGCCGTCGCCTGTCGGCTGCCGGGGCTTTGCGGGCTGCCGATCAGTTCCTCGTTGGTCTTGAACCGCTCGAGGGCCTTGAGCAACTGCTCGACCTGCATCACCGGCTGCATGTTCAGCAGACGGCGGCGAAGCGCGGTCATGGTGTTCAACTCGCCTTCGGTCATCAAGAGGTGTTCCTTGCGCGTGCCGGAGGCGGCGAGGTCGATGGCGGGGAAGACGCGCTGCTCGGCGATCTTGCGGTCGAGGATCATCTCCATGTTGCCCGTGCCTTTGAACTCCTCGAAGATCACCTGGTCGCCGCGGCTGCCGGTGTCGACGAGGGCGGTGGCGATGATGGTCAGCGAGCCGCCTTCCTCGAACTTGCGTGCGCCGCCGAAGAGCTGCTTGGGGATGGCGAGCGCGCCGGCATCGAGGCCGCCGGAGAGCGTTCGGCCGGTGCCCTGCATGCCGGGTGCGGTGTTGAACGCCCGGCCGAGGCGGGTGAGCGAGTCGAGGACGACGACGACGTCCTTGCCGGACTCCGCCAGCCGTTTGAAGCGTTCGATGGCGAGGATGGCCAGGCCCACGTGGCGTTCGGGCGGGTGGTCGTTGCTGGAGGCCCAGACGGTGCAGGGCACGTTGCGGCGGAAGTCGGTCACTTCCTCCGGCCGTTCGTCGATCAGCAGGGCGTAGACCATCGCGTCGGGATGGTTCTTGCTGATGGCGGTGGCGAGGTTCTGGAGGATGGTGGTTTTGCCGGCCTTGGGGGGCGAGACGATCATGCCGCGCTGGCCAAAGCCGATGGGGCAGAACAGGTCGATCAGCCGGCAGGTGGCGGGGCAGTCAGGGTATTCGAGGGTGATGCGTGGCTGGGGGTCGATGGTGGTGAGGTCTTCGAAGCGTGGCGTGTCGCCATACTTCTGCGGGTCTTCGCCTTCGACGCTGATGATGCGTTGCACGCGTCGGGCGGCGGGGTCGATGGCGTTGCGTTTCTGCTTTTTTTTGCCGCCGCCGCGCTGGTTGCGTCCGCGACGGTTGTTGCCGCCCTGGCCGTTGTTTTGTGAGCCGCCGCCCATGGCCTTGCCGAGTTCGACTTCGATCTGGACGCCGGGTCGCAGGTCGAATCGGTCGATGAGCTTGGCGGGCACGACGGGGTCGCGTGGCGAGGCCAGGTAGGTGCCGTCGAGGTTGCGGAGTCGGCCGTCGGCCCGGCCGGACAGTTCGAGAATACCGGTTGTCGTCTCCATGACGTCGCTGCCGAAAGGCAAGTTCCATGGCCAGGCGTCGGTCGGACGTGGCCGGGGGTTGGAGGAGTGGTTCCCGCTCGTCTCCGAGCGTGTACTGAAAAGCATGGCTGGACGGATCGGGTGCCGTCGGTCAGCCGGGGACCGGCCGGGCGGCTTGAGGCGCCGGGCCGCGCGTTCATTCCTGGGTTATCACCAGCCAGTTGGCTCCGCCCCGTCACCCCACCGGGCGGGCGGGCGCTGCGTACTTCGACCGTCATTCAGGGAGCCGTCGTCCGGGCGTGACGCCCACCTTCGGCCGCATGATGCGCAAACGGTTCCCATCGCAGGGCAGGCGTCGGCCGCCTTCGCGACCCACGCACAACGTGTCAACCTCTCCAGAATCGGCGCCAGTCGCCATGCCGGGTCTACAACAGAAGAGCCTGAACCCCCTCCATCAACCCGCGATGCCGGTCGACCAGCCCCAAGAGCGAGGCGGCAAGCCGTCGTTCGAGCACGGTTGCCGCAATGAGGATGCCCCTATTTAACCCTTTCGGCCAGATCGAGCAAGGCCGAAAGTCATTTTCCCTCCCTACGTCAACATTTTACGCCCGAACCACCCAATGATTCAAGCCCGCCCGTCCAGCAAACGTCATGGCGAAGATCACGCACAGCATCATCACGATCGCCGCCCCGCTGGAGAAGTTCAACTCCAGGCTCAGCACCATCCCCCCCGTCACCCCCAGCACCCCCACCGTCACCGCCAGCGCCACCACCTGCCACAGCCGCTGGCTGACCAGCACCGCCGTGGCCCCGGGCACGACCAGCAGTGCCGAGACCAGCACGAACCCGACCAGCCGCATCGACATCACGATCGTGACGCTCAACAGCACCAGCAGCAGGTAGTACATCACGCCGGTGCGGACGCCGAACACCTGCGCGGCCGTCTCGTCGAAGGCGAAAAAGAGAATCTCCTTCGCCAGCAGCGCCAGCACCAGCAGCACGGCCGCGCCCAGCAGCGCCGCGATCACCATGTCTTCAAAGCGCACGCTCATCAATGAGCCGAACAGCAGTTGCTCGAACCCCGGCGCCCGCTCGGGGACGCCGAAGCGCTCGATCCACCAGTCGGTGGCATGCAGCGTGCTGGCGAGGTTGGTCATCAGCACGCCCCACGCCATCGTGCCGGCGAGCAGGATGCCGATGGCGGAGTCGGTCTCCAGTTGCCGGCGTCGCGTGAGCAGGCCGATCAGGGCGGCGGTGCCGACGCAGAACAGCAGCACGATCACCTCTTCCATCGGCAGCACGTCGCCGCCGGGCAGCAGCATGGTCAGCGGCGCGAGCACGGGGCCGACGAGGATGGCCGTACCGATCCCGCCGAAGCCCGCATGGCTGATGCCCTGGCCCATGAACGCCATGCGCTTGAGCACGACAATGACCGAGACGACCGAGCAGACCACGGCGATCACCAGCCCGGTCAGCAGCGCGTGCCGGAAGATGGCGATGTCCGGGTTGAGCAGGTCTTCGATGAACTGCATGGGAGCGTGGCCCTCAGAGTCATCAGAGTTACACGCCAAGCCGCCAAGTCGCCAAGTCGCCATGAAAACGAAAAGGGACTGAAGCGGTGGAGGAAGTGGCATGGATGCAGCGAAGGCGCCGGTGCATGGCCTCGCGATAGTCGGCTGCTGCGATTCTCATTGGACGGGTACCTCGTCGCTGGAACGCAGCGCTCGCCGCTCGCGGAGCAGCATCCGTGTATATATGACCTGCACGCCAAGGCTGGTGAATGCCCCGATCGCGGCGAGCCACGGCACTTCAACCAGCGTGGCCACGAACGCGATCGTGAAGAAACTGAACACACTCGAGATGAGCGAGTAGAACTCTAATCGACTCACCGGCTTGTTGTTCGTCGCTTCCATCATCTGCTCCCTGTATTTTCCTTGGCGTCTTGGCGACTTGGCGTCTTGGCGTTGTCACCACTCCTTCGCATCACGGGCGCGATTTCGTGCTCGAACACTTCCGCGAGCACTTCGGGGGTCAGGCCCTCGGGGGCGTCATGGTAGTGGATGCTCTGCTTCAGGCAGGCGACGCGGTTGCAGCCGGCGGCGATGGCTTGCAGGTCGTGGCTGACGATGACCATGGTCAGGTCCAGCGATTCGTGCAGGTCGTGGATCAGCTCGGCGAACTGCTGCTGGCCGGCCTCGTCGATGCCAACCAACGGCTCGTCGAGGATGAGCACGCGGGGCTTGGCGACGAGGGCGCGGGCGATGAAGAGGCGCTGCTGCTGGCCGCCGGAGAGCGCGCCGACGGGGCGGTCGCGCAGGTCGGCGACGCCGACGCGTTCCATGATGTGCTCGGCATAGGCGCGGTCGGCCCAGCTGTACCAGCGCAGCAGCCCGGTCTTGCCGACGAGGCCCATGCGGACGACCTGGGCGGCGGTGAGGGGGAAGCGCCACTCGACGTCGGCGCGTTGGGGCACGTAGCCGAGGATGTCGCCGCGCCGGCAGGCTTCGCGTGGCGTGAGGCCGGTGATCTGCACGCTGCCGGTGTAGCCATCGAGCAGGCCGAGCATGATGCGCAGCAGCGTGGACTTGCCCGCGCCGTTGGGGCCGATGATGCCGAGGTTGACGCCGCGCTCGATGTGGAGCGTGACGTCCTTGAGCGCGAGCTGCCCGGCCTGCCGGCGGTCGTCAAGCAGGCGCGGCGGATAGCGATAGCTGACGCGTTCGAGGCAGACCGCATCGTGCGTCGCGTCGTGGTGGCCGAGCGAGGCGCCGTGCGGGTCGTGTTGGTGCGTGGCCGACTGGTGCATTTTTTCAATGACAAGGTGACAAGGTGTAAGGGTGACAAGGTGACACGGGCTTTCTTCACCCTGTCACCATGTCACCGCCTCACCTCGCCATCTGCTACGACTCTGCCCGTCGACGAGCGTGGCGAGGTTGGAGCGCATCATCGCCTGGTATGTCTCAAACCCCTCGCGGCGCGGATGGCCCAGCGGGTCAAGGCGGAGCACGTCGACGCCGGCCTCGCGCTGGAGCGACGCGATCGCCCGGTCGGGAAACTGCGGCTCGCTGTAGAGCACCCGCAGGTCATGCGTCCGCACCGCCGCCACCGCCTGCCGCCAGCGGTCGGGGCGGATCTCGGCGCCATGGTCCAGTTCCACCTCTGTCAGGTGCGCCACCACCTCCAGGCCGTACCGCTCGGCAAGACGGTCGAAGGCGTTGTGAAACGTCACCAGCTCCTTGCGGGGCACGTTCGCCAACTGCTCGCGGTAGGCCTGGTCCAGTTCTTCCAGCGACGCCACCACGGCCGTGGCGTTGCGCTCGATCTCGGCCGACCGGTCGGGGAACCGGCTCACCAGCTCCTCGCGCAGCGCGTCCACCCACTGCCGGGCGAGCACCGGATCAAGCCAGAGATGATCCTCCGGCCTCGCATGCCCATGGCCGTGGTCATCGTGCTCGTTATCGTGAGCGTGCTCGTGCCCGGCTGCCGCACGATCCACCATCTCAGCCATGTGCAGCACCGGCAGATCCCCGGCGACCTGCTCCGCGGCCCGGTCGGCCCAGGGGTCGACGTTCGACCCCACCGCCAGCACCAGGTCCGCCCGGCCCAGCAGCCGCATCTTCTCGGCCGTCAGCTCGAAGCCGTGCGGTGTCGCCCCGGCCGACAGCAGCGTCTGCACCTCGAACCCCGGCCCGGCCACCTGCGACGCCAGGTCCGCCAGCGGGTGAATGCTCGCCACGATGACGCGCGTCTCGCCCGACTCACCCCCCGCCGACTCGCCCTGATCGCCGCAGCCGGCCGTCAGCAGCGCCATCGCCACGACACCCAGCCCCGCCACCACCTGGAGCAGCAGCGGGCCCATGCCGCCGCCCCGCATCTCCGCTACGCCTGGCTTCATTCGCATGGCAGACACTCCGGCAGAGTGGCGGGCACGCCCCCCGCGCCCGATCCATGCAATGATAACCGATTATCAGGTTGAGCGCGTGCCCGAAATCCGCGGATTTCATCCGCGGGCGTCTGCCACGATCGCCCCCTGAAAATAGAAATCACCTTACGCCTGCGGCGGATCGGCCGGCCGGCGCGGTCGGTGAAGGTGGAGCTTGCGCTGCCAGTGGTCGGAAACGCCGACCGCCCGGGCGGTGCGACAGGCCGCGTTGCGGGTGCGGTCCATCAGCCGGCGGGCAAAGGCGAACTCCGTCGCCAGAATGCCCAGCCCGGCAAAGACCGTCAGCCAGCCCGGCCCCGGCAGCACGAGTAAAGCCAGCCCGGTGAGCACGACGGTCGCGCCGGCGAGCCCGATAAAAAAACGTCTGGGGGTCAGTGGGGTCACAACGAGAACATTATAGCCACCACAACATAGCCACCACAACCGCCCCGGTCCGATGCGGCGTTTCGCGACAAGGCGCAGTGGTGTGCTTTGCTTTCCAGTGGGGCGAGCGCCGGATGGGCCGGACGCGCGGGCCCGGCTGGACTATCATGCGCTGTGATGCATGAACGCCCTGATCCCCAATGGAACGTCTACCGCGGTGGCGACACGCCGCCCGAATCAGCCCGCGACCTGCTCGGCGACGAGGCGGTGCAGCGGTTCGAGCGATATGATCCCGCCGACCCGGCCGCGCCGGAGCCGGTCGTCATCGCCGGCGTCGACGAGCAGGGCCAGTGGCTGGCGGGCCTGCTGCTGCTGATCGAACGCATGGAGGGCGAGGGCGGCGAGGCCGGCGAAACGGTCGCCTCCATCCAGCAGCTTGTCATCCCGCCCGCCCACCGCGGCCAGGGGCTCGCCGGCCGGCTGATTCGTCGGGCCACCACGCTCGCCAAAGCGGCCGACGCCACCCGCCTCCGCTCCACCGCCGGCTGGGGCTGCCCGGATCACCTGGCGATGTACGCCCGCCTCCGCTTCGACCCGCTCAACGCCCGCGAGCTGCCCTACCTCGTCAGCAAGCCGATCGACGCCTGACGCCCCACAACGCACCCCAACGCACCGGCGCCAGCCACAGCGACAGCACCACCAGCGTTGCGAACAGCGTGTACGCCAGTGTGAACACCCAAGGCTCGGCCTGGAAAAAGATCACCGGCTGCACCCAGTCCGCGATGAACCCCTGCTCGTACCGCGGCTGCCCCGCCCGCCAGCGCAGGTAGTTCTCCAACTCCGTCAGCGGACACGCCACGCCCAGCCACGCCTGCGCCACCACCAGCCCGATCGCCCCGAGGTGCGCCAGCCGGAACCACGGGTTGCCCACCCAACGCCATCCCGCCACGCGCCCGATCAGCGTCAGCAACAGCCCGAACACGACGAACGCAATGAACGTCGCGTGCACCACCAACACCCCATCGGCCAGCACCCGGTACAGCATCATGCCTAAGCATAGTGGATGACCCGCCGGCACGGGTTGCTCGCAAGACCAAATCGGGGAAACCCGCAACTGTGATCGCCGCCGCCGACGCCCGGCCTGACCCGCCTATGCTTGGGTAACCAAAGGGGCCAAGGGGCCGAGGGGCCGAGGGGCCAAGTGAAGAAACGGACGGGAAGTCTTCTGCCTTTTCACTCGGCCCCTTGACCCCTTGGCCCCCTCCCCCCCGGAGTGAGGCAAGGATGCGACTACTGATCATCGAGGACAACCCCAAGATGGCGGTCGCCATCGAGAAGGGGCTCAAAGAGCACGGCTTCAGCGTCGACGTCTCCCGCAGCGGACACGACGGCGAAGAGCTTGCCGCCGTCGAACCCTACGACGTCATCGTGCTCGATCTGCTGCTGCCCGACCACGACGGCATCCGCCTTTGCCAGAACCTTCGCCGACGCGGCGTCAACACGCCCGTGCTCATCGTCACCGCCCTCTCCGGCACGCGCGACAAGGTGCTCGGCCTCGATGCCGGCGCCGACGACTACCTCACCAAGCCCTTCGACTTTGACGAGTTCGTCGCCCGCGTCCGCGCCTTGATGCGCCGCGCCAGCCAGGACAACGTCGCCCACCTGGAATACGAAGACCTGGTCATGGACCTGGTCAAACGCCAGACCGAACGCAACGGCTTGCCCATCGAGCTGACACGCAAGGAGTTCGCCCTGCTCGAATACTTCCTGCGCAACCCCAACCGTGTGCTCTCCCGCGCGTCGATCGGCGAACACGTGTGGGACATGAACTTCGACCCCTACAGCAACGTGATCGACGTCTACGTCTCCATGCTCCGCCGCAAGATCGACAAGCCGTTCGAACGCCCGCTGATCCACACCATCATCGGCTCCGGCTACTACTTCGGCGAACGCGCCCCGGAACACGTGTGATGTTGGGGGTTGGGGGTTGGGGAATTTTTATAACGCCCGCCTCTGAGGCGCGCAGCGACGAAGAGCGGGATCAGGGAATCAGGGGAAATGACAAGTGACAAAGCTCAAATGGCAAGTGAAAGCAACGGAAAGCCAATTCTGACATTTGTCATTTGAATTTTGTCATTTGAGCTTCACTCATCCCGCTCTTCGCTCGCGGACTCGCTCAGAGGCGGGCGTTTTTCCGCAACTCGAAACTCGAAATTCACACCCCCCATGCTCGCTTTCTTCCGATCCCTGCGTTTCAAGCTTGTCGCCATGTTCGTGGGCATCTTCGCCGCGATCCAGCTTCTGCTCGGCGGCGCTGCGCTGATCGCCCGTGAGCAGTACCTCTACACGCAGTTCGACGAACAACTCACCCGCCGGGCCCAGCATGTCGCGGTCGACCTGCTCCAGCGCGACGAGCCTTTCTCCCGGACGGCCCTGGCCCGGGCGGTGGACCGGCAACGCCAGACCCTCCAGATCCAGGACATCTTCGTCCAACTCGTGGATGCCGACGGCCAGGTGCTCGAACGCTCGGGCAACCTCGGCGACTACCGCCTGCCCTTCGACGCCGCCGCCGCGCCGACCCGGCAGGTGGGCGCCGAGACCATGACCAGCCTCGCCGGCGAACCCGTGGAGGAGCTGATCGGGCGAGGCGAAACGCTGCGCATGGTCACGCTCTACGTCAACACGCCCTACACCCGCCCGTTCTACCTGCAGGCGGCCACCAGCCTCGCGGAGGTCAGCGAGGCGATCGCCTTCGTCCGCACCCTCTTCTTCATCGCCATTCCCGCCGGGCTGGTCACCGCGTCGATCGCCTCCTGGTTTGTCGCGGGCAATGCCATCCGCCAGATCAACGACGTCGCCGACCTCGCCCACGGCCTCCGGCCCGAGACGCTGGACGACCGCCTCGCCCCCGCCCAGTCCCAGGACGAACTGGGCCAGATGGTCGGCGAACTGAACCACGCCCTGGACCGCCTCGAAGCCGGCTTCCAGGCGCAGGACCGCTTCCTGCACGACGCGTCGCACGAACTGAAAACCCCCGTCTCCGTGCTGCTGAGCGAAGCGCAGGTCCTTCGCCTCTCCAACCCCGACAAGCAGGCCTGCCAGCGGTTCGCCGCCAGCGTCGAGGAAGAGATGCGCCGCATGGGCAAGCTCATCGAAAGCCTGCTCGTGCTCGCCCGCGCCGACGGCCGCAGCGCCGTCGCCACCGGCCAGCCCGTCGCCGTCAATGACGTGGTCATGGCCGCCATCGAACAATGCACCGCCCTCGCCCGCCAACGCCAGGTCACGCTCGTCCCGCAACTGGCCTGCCCCAGCGCAGGCGACCTGCTCTGCCAGGGCGACGGCGACCTGCTGGCCACCATGGTCAGCAACCTCCTGCGCAACGCCATCCGCTTCTCCCCCATCGGCGGGACCGTGGAAGTCGGCGTCCACCGTCAGGACGACGCGGCGATCATCGACGTCCGCGACCGCGGCCCGGGCGTGCCGACCGACGAAGCGGAACGCATCTTCGACCGCTTCGCCCAAGGCTCGAACAACCCCGACCGCCAGGGCTCGGGCCTGGGCCTGACCATCGCCCGCAGCATCGCCGACCTGCACCAGGGCCAGGTCCACGTCTGCCCGGGCCCGGCCGAAGGCGGCGGCTGCGTCTTCCGCGTCCGCCTGCCGCAATCACACCCGCACCATCCGCCTGTCGAGCCGGCGGACGGGCAGGCCCAGCCGCTGCGCCGGCCGCCGCCATGAAGCCGAAGGTGAGCAATTTTTCATGGCGGTTTTAGCTCGCTTTCATGGCACGCGCCTAGGCTGACGGGTGACTGGGTGATCGATTGGTTTGCCGGCAGCGCCCGCGTTCGAACGCCAGCCGATCACCCGGAGATGTTTTTGTTTTCAGGAACCTGGAACGGATGACGGAACGCAACGGAGCACGATGACCAAATACTTTGGTCGAAAGGAGCACTCACCATGAAGCGCACGAGCACCACCTTGGCCGCCACGTTCAGCGTGGCGATGTTCGGCCTCCCGGCCGTGATGATGACCGGCTGCGAACCGGAGGACTGGGAACCGACCCAGGAAATGGAAGAACAGCCCACGGATCAACAGCAGCCGCAGGACCAGCCCACGCCGACCACGCCGGACACCCAGCCGCAGGAGCCGATCGACCAGCAGGATCCGATGGGCCAGCCGGGCCAGCAGGACCAGCAGGACCCGATGGGGACCGGGCAGGACGAGTTCGGTCAGCAGGATCAGCAGGGCCAGCAGCAGCTTCAGCAGACGCTTGAGCAGGCGATGACCGATGCCGGCGTCGACCAGCAGCAGGCGCAGCAGGAAGCCGAGCGCCTCTCGCAGCAGTTCCAGCAGGAGCAGCCCCAGCGCGAGCAGATTCAGCAGCAGCTCGAACAGGCGCTGACCGAGGCCGGCGTCGACCAGCAGCAGGCGCAGCAGGAAGCCGAGCGCCTCGCCCCGCAGGTCGAGCAGCAGATTCAGCAGCAGCAAGGCCAGCAGATGCAGCAGGAGCAGCCTACCCCGTAAGGGCATGGCCCGGCCTGCGACGGTGAATTTGAACGCCCCACCCGGCTGAACCGGCCGGGCACAAGGGAACGTCACCCGTGCGAGGCGGACCGGCTGCGTACAGTCGGTCCGCCTTTCTCATGCGCGAGGCGAGCCCCCACCGATCCAACGCCCGCCCCTGAGCCGCGCAGCGACGAAGGGCGGGATGAGGGGAATGACAAATGACAAAATTCAAATGGCAAATGGGGGAGGGGCGGAAATGACGAATGACGAAATTCGAATGACGAATGAAAGGCAGCCATCAGCAATCAGCAATTAGAAATTAGAAATCAGTCACACTGATCCCGCTCTTCGTCGCGGCGCTCCTCAGAGGCGGGCGTTGGGACATCCGATTTCTGACCTCTGACCTCTGCCCCGTCGGGCGCGCAAAAAGAAACCCCCGAACATTGCGTCCGGGGGCTTCGGCGGGGTTGGGGTCGGTGGGCAAGTGCTGGATCAGTCGCTTGTGCCTTCGAGCACGGTCTTGGCGATGTTGTCCGGCACGGGGCGGTAGGCGAGCGGCTCCATGGAGTAGCTGGCGCGGCCCTGGGTCATGCCGCGCAACTGCGTCGCGTAGCCGAACATCTCCGAGAGCGGGCACTCGGCGGTGATGACGCGGGTGTTGGCCCGCTGCTCGGTGTCGACGATCAGGCCGCGGCGTTTGTTGAGGTCACCGCTGACGGAGCCGAAGAACTCCTCGGGCGTGGTGGCGATCACCTTCATGATCGGCTCGAGCAGTTGCAGCTTCGCCTTGCGGCAGCCTTCCTGGAAGGCGAGCCGGCCGGCCTGTTCGAAGGCGACCTGGCTGGAGTCGACCTCGTGGTACGAGCCGTCCAGCAGCGTGACCTTGACGCCGATGAGCGGGAAGCCCGCGAGCACGCCGGACTTGGCGGTCTCCCGGCAGCCCCACTCGATCGAGGGGATGTATTCCTTGGGAATCGCGCCGCCGGCGATCTTGTTTTCAAAGGCGACGCCAGCCTCGAACTTCAGCTCGTCGGCCTCGGCCTGCTCGGCGGTGTAAGGCTCGACGGTGATTTCACAGTCACCGAACTGGCCGCGGCCGCCGGTCTGCTTCTTGTGCGTGCCGCGGGCCTCGGCCTTCTTGGTGATCGACTCGCGGTAGGCCACGCGCGGCTTGCCGACGTTCACGCCCACCTTCATGTCGCGGGTGAGCTTGGTCTTGATGATGTCCAGGTGCAGCTCGCCCATGCCGGCGATGATGGTCTGCCCGGTTTCTTCGTCGTAGTGGCTGCGGAAGCTGGGGTCCTCGCGGCGGATGGTCGCCAGGGCGTTGGACAGCTTCTCCTTGTCCGCCTGGCTGGCGGGCTCGATGGACATGGAGATGACCGGCTCGGGGAACTCCATCCGTTCGAGCACGATCGGGTTGTCCGCGTCGCAGAGCGTGTCGCCCGTGCCGGAGTTCTTCAGGCCGACCATCGCCACGATTTCGCCGGCCCACGCCTTGTCCCGGCTGATGCGGTCCTTGGCGTGCATCTCGAAGATGCGGCTGACGATCTCGCGCTTGCCGTTGGCGGAGTTGAGGCAGCGGCTGCCCTTCTCGATCGAGCCGGAGTAGATGCGGGCGTAGGTCAGGTCGCCGTGCATGTCCGAGACGACCTTGAACACCAGCGCGGCGAACGGGGCGTCGGGATCGTGCGGGCGGCTGATCTTCTTTTCCTTGTCGTCGACGGCCGTGCCCTGCACTTCGGGCACCTGCGTCGGGTTGGGCAGGTAGTCGATCACGCCGTCGAGCAGCCGCTGGACGCCGATGTACTTCAGCGCCGAGCCGCAGAACACCGGCTGCACTTTGCGGGCCAGCGTGCCCTTGCGCAGGGCGGCCTTGATCTCGTCGGCGGTGATGGTCGACTCGTCCTCGAGGTACTTCTCGGTCAGGTCGTCGTCGAGGTCGGCGGCGGCTTCGACGAGCTTGTGACGCCACTTGTCGACTTCGTCCTTCAGGTCGTCGGGGATTTCTTTCTCTTCGACCTTCGCGCCCAGTTCCTCGGCGGAGAAGAAGTAGGCTTTCTTCGTCAGCAGGTCGACGATGCCCTTGAAGTCATCGCTGGCGCCGATGGGGATCTGCACGGCCACGGGGTTGGCGCCGAGGCGTTCGATGATCGTGCCGAAGGCGAAGTTGAAGTCGGCGCCCATCTTGTCCATCTTGTTGACGAAGCAGATGCGCGGGACGCGGTAGCGTTCGGCCTGTCGCCAGACGGTTTCGGACTGGGCTTCGACGCCTTCCTTGCCGTCGAAGACGACGACCGCGCCGTCGAGCACGCGCATGGAGCGTTCGACTTCGATGGTGAAGTCGACGTGGCCGGGCGTGTCGATGAGGTT
>JBBDPC010000125.1:0-16308 GCA_040876735.1 Phycisphaeraceae bacterium
AGTACTGCCCCGCCTGGCGTGAAGCGCGCCTGAGCATCCGCCCGGGCATCACCGGGCTGTGGCAGGTCATGCGTACCCGCCGCGAAGGCGAAGATTTTCAGGAGTGGATCCGCTACGACCTGGAATACGTGGAGAAAGCGTCCATCACGCTGGACCTCAAGATCGTGGCCAGGACCGTGCTGGTCGTCCTGTTCAGAAACAGCAAGTGAAGACCGAACCATGGCTATTCGAGCGAAAACCAAACGGCGACTGTTCATCCTGCTCGGCTCGGTGGCGGCGGTGATCGCCCTGGGCGCGACGGTCTACACCGTTCGCATGGCGCAGATCCGGGCGGACATCCTGGAGTCCCGCGACGAAGGCCGGGTCGCGCTGGAGGAGGGCGATTATTTCCAGGCGATGCACAAGCTCGGGCGCTACCTTCAGCACCACGCCAGCGATCCGGAAGTGACGTATCAGTACGCCCAGGCCCGGCTGGAGGTGGAGGAGGCGGACGGCCGGCACCTGACCCACGGTGCCAACGCGCTGCGCCGGGCGCTGGCGCTGGACCCGGAGAACAGCGCGATTCGCCGCCGGCTGCTGAAGGTCTACAGCCAGATCGGTTTCTTCAACGAGACGATCGACACGGCCGAGGCGCTGCTGCGTGAAAACCCGGACGACGCGGAGGCGATGCGCGCCCAGGTCGAGGCGTTGCTGCGTTTGCGGATGTACGAGCGTGCGGAAGAGGTCGCCCGGGTCGCGCTGGAGCAGGACGCGGACGGGCAGTACGTGCGCTCGCCGGCGATCGTGCGCGAGGGCCTGCGGGCGCAGGCGACGGTGCTCGAACAGCAGGGCCGGCACGCGGCGGCGCTGCCGTTGGCCGAGCAGTACATCGCGCTGGCGCCGGACGACTTTGAGATGCAGCAGTTGACGCTGACGTTGATGGACCAGGCCGGCCACACCGTCGAGCAGCAGTATGAGCACGTGGAAGCGTTGCGGGCGTCGGACCCGTCGCACCCGGGGTTTGCGGTGCTCGAGGCGCGGGTGGCCCGGCGGGCGGAGGATGCGGCGCGGGCGCGGCAGGCGCTGGAGCAGGCGGCGGCGGGCGATCTGGACAAGGCGAGCGTGCCGCTGGCGTCGGCGATGCTGGATGAACTGGACCGGCAGCGGATGTTCGCGCGGTCGCTGGAGGTGCTCGAACAGTTTGCGAGCGTGCACGACACGCTGCCGTTCCGCCAGGTGTTGGCGCAGCGGTTGGCGCTGGCCGGGCAGTGGGAGACGCTGGCGCAGCGGTTCGCCTCGCTGATGGAGATGCCGGACGCGGCGGACAGCCTGCTGCTGGCGATGCTGGCGATGGCGCAGTTCGAGCAGGACGAGCGAGCGGCGGGCGAGCGCGTGGTGGACGTGCTGCGCGGACGGATCAACGATGCGACGGCGGTGGACTGGTCGAGTGTGCTGCCGTTGGTTTACGGCGAGACGCCGGCGGAGCCGCAGCGCATGGTCGAGGTGGTGCGCCGGGCGAATCCGCCGGGCATGAGCGGCGCGTTTTTCCAGCACTGGCTGGGCCAGGCGTACCGGCAGTTGGGCGAGTGGGAGATGGCGGTGGGCGCCTGGGGGCAGGCGGCGCAACTGGCGCCGAGTTGGCCGGAGCCGGCGATCGAGGCGGCGCAGGTGTCGCTGGAGAACGGGCAGCCGCGCGAAGCGACGGCGTTGGCGCAACTGGCGTTGCAGCGTGCGCCGAACGATCTGCGTGCGGCGATCATTCTGGCCGAGGCGGTCACGGCCCGCTGGGACGCGCTGCGGCCGGAGCAGGCGCGCGAACTGCTGCGGCTGGTGGAGCAGATTCAGACGGCGGCGCCGTTCGAGCCGCGGTCGCTGGTGTTGCAGGTCCGGTTGTTGATGCGCGACGGTGAGACGGCGGCGGCGCGGGAGCGCGTGACGGCGGCGCTGGAGGCCGAGGCACGACTGCCCGCGGCCGCGGTGATGCAACTGGCGGACGCCATGGCGAACGCGGGCGATGATGCGATGCGCCAGCGGCTGCTGGCCCGGCTGGACGCGGACGACGCGGCGGTGAGCGCGACGGCGGCGCTCAACCAGGCGCAGGCCCTGCTCGACGCCGGCCAGCCCGACAAGGCGTTGTCGATGATCGAAGAGCGGTTGGCGGAGGCGGATGCGGGGCAGCGGCGCGGCTGGCGGTTGGCGCGGGCCCGGGTGCTGGACCGCATGAACGACGCGCGGGCGCTGGCGGCCTGGACGGAACTGTTGAACGAATATCCGGATGACGTGCGGGCGCATCAGCATGCGATGGCGTCGTCGGCGGTGTGGCGCGACCGCGCGTTGGCCGCGGCGACGATCGAGCGGCTGCGTGCGTTGACGGGGGAGGCGGCGCTGAGTTGGCGCGTGGCGCGGGCGCGGTGGCTGCTGGAGGGGCCGGAGGATCAGCGGCGGTCGAGCGAGGTGGTGGAGCTGTTGCAACATGTCCTGGACGCGTCGTCGCAGAACACGCAAGCTCACCTGCTGTTGGCGCAACACTACGAGCAGTCGGGCAACCTGTCGTCGGCGATCAACCAGATGACGCGCGTGGTGCGGGCGTATCCGGAACGGCCGGCATACCGGCTGCGCCTGGCGCGGCTGTTGCAGGCGCGCGGGGACGACGAGCAGGCGCGGATGCACATGGAGCAGGTGGCCCGCCGCAGCGACGCGATGTCCGCGGATCAGCGGCGGCAGGTGGCGGGGATGTACGTGCAACGGGGGAACGTGGCGGAGGCGATTGCGCTACTTGAGCCACACCACGGCGAATCGGTGGAGCAGGACCTGCTGCTGGCGCAGTTGTACGCGGCGACGGGACGGACGGCTGAAGCGGAGCAGATGTACGCCGCGGTGCTGGAACGGCCGACGCGGGAGGCGGTGGTTCGGGCGGCGACGTTTTACGCGCAGCAGGATCGCGCGTCGGACGCGGCGCGTGCGCTGTCGATGCTGGATGAGATGGCGCTTGAGCCGGGCGAGCGGGAGCTGGCCCAGGGCGACTTCCACGCAAGCCAGGGCGAGACGGCGGAGGCGATCGCCTATTACCAGCAGGCGGTCGAGGCTGCGCCGGCGCGGGCGGCGTTGTGGCGGCGCTGGCTGGCGTATGCGATGGCGGCGGGGGAGGTGGACGAAGCGGTGTCGGGGTTGGCGGAGGCGGCGCGGGCGCTGCCGGACGATGCGCCGTTGGGCGAGTTGGCGGCGCATGGCGAGGCGATTCGCGCGGCGGGGCAGTTTCCGCCGGCGAGGCCGTTGCTGGTGATGATGCTCGCCGACCCGTCGCAGCAGGGGACGGCGTTGACGGCGGTGCAACGACTGGCGGAGGCGGACGCGCCGGCGTCGGCGCTGCCGGCGCTGGCGTCGCTGGCGGAGCGTCATCCGCGGCTGTTGGCGTTGCAGGCATTGGTGTACCAGTTGCTGGCATCGCAGGAGCGGTATGACGAGGCGGTGGCGCTGGCCGAGCGTGCGGTGCGTGCGATGCCGGGGGCGAGCGAGCCGCTGTGGATGCTGGCGGAGGCGTTGTCGGCGGCGGGCCGATGGTCGGAGGCGATGGCGGTGGCGCAGCGCTGGCGTGAGCGTGGCGGGGGGCGGTCGGCGATGGCGGACCAGTTGATCGCCGAGGCGCAGTTGAACCTGGGCGATGCGTCGTCGGCATTGCGTCAGATGGAGCCTTACCTGGAGGATGCACTGGCGTCGCCGGATGAGAACGCGCCGTCGATTTTGCGTGCGGCGCGGGCGATGATCGCCGGCGGCGACGCGGAGCAGGCGGCGGTGATGCTCGGGCCGTTGCTGGAGCGTTCGGCGCGGTGGCGTTCGGCGTGGATGCAGTTGGCGGTGAGCGCGCTGGAGGACGACGTGGAAGCGGCGCGTTGGCTGGAGCGACTGGACGAGGCGATCCCGGCCGATGAACGGGGCGAGCGCATGCAGTTGGCGCAGGGCTGGTGGTCGCTGTACGAACGGACGCAGTCGGCGTCGCATCGCGACGGCGTGCGGCGGACGCTGGCGCCGATGGCCGAGGCGGAGCCGCCTTTCGCGCCGGCGGTGATGGCGCTGGCGGTGCTGGAGGACGCGGCGGGCAACAAGGCGTCGGCCGAGGCGGGCTATCGCCAGGCGCTGGCGCTTGAGCCGGACCTGTCGATCGCGGCGAACAACCTGGCGGTGATTCTGCACAGCAGCGGCCGGGAACTGGACGAGGCGGTGCGCCTGGCGCGGCGGGCGGTGGCGTTGACGCCGGAGCATGCGCCGTTCCATCACACGCTGGCGCAATCGTTGCAGGCGCAGGGCGACGACGCGGCGGCGCTGGCGAGCATGCGGCAGGCGGTGGAACTGGATGCGTCGAATCCGCGGTGGGCGGTGGCGCTGGCGCAGATGCTGTTGCAGCAGCGTGACGTCGAGGCGGCCGGCGACGTGCTGGCGGAGATCGACGAGCAGTTTCCGTTGCTGGAGAACGTGCCGGAGGAGGTGCGGGACGACCTTGACGCGGTGCGGGCCGAACTGGCGGATCAGCAGCGGCGGTCGCAGCGGTAGACGCGTGCGAGGTTGAAGCAAGATGACTGTGGGAGGCCGCGCTGTGAGGCGCGGCCTTTTTTTATGCGCGGGGAGACGCCCACGACGCGACGCCGTGGGCGTCGGGGGTGGAGATGATTGACGTCGTGGAGCCGAAAGAGGACCATCAGGGGGTATGGGGAGATTGCCTTTTAATCCTGAACGGGTGCGTGGCGGCGCGCCGGCCGAGGCCGCGGGCGGCGACAAGGCGATCAGCGTCGGCCAGCTCGCCGGGCTGATCAAGACGGCGTTGACGGACGGCCTGCCGCGCAAGGTGCGCGTGGTGGGCGAGGTGAGCAATTTCACCAACCGCACGCACTGGTTCTTCAGCCTGAAGGACGACCAGGCGACGCTGCGCTGCGTCTGCTTCGCGTCGGCGGCGCGGCGGATCCGCTGCCCGGTCGAGGATGGCATGGAGGTGGTGGCGACCGGCCGTGTGGACTTTTTCAACCAGCAAGGCAGCGTGCAGCTTTACGTCGACCAGATCGAACCGGTCGGCCAGGGAGCGCTGGAGCTGCGTCTGCGTCAGCTTATCGATGAGCTGCGCGGGCAGGGCTATTTCGAGGAAGCGCACAAGCAGCCGTTACCGACGTTCGCCCAGCGGATCGCGGTGGTGACGTCGCGGTCGGCGGCGGCGTTGCAGGACGTGATCCACACGGCGGCGAAGCGCTGGCCGGGCTGCCAGTTGCTGCTGTACGACGTGAAGGTGCAAGGCCCGTCGGCGGCGGGCGAAGTGGCGGCGGCGATCCGGGCATTGAGCGAGCAGGGGCCGGCGTTGAAGATCGATGCCGTGCTGGTGACGCGCGGCGGCGGGTCGATCGAAGACTTGTGGGCGTTCAACGAGCGGGTGGTGGCGGACGCGTTGTACGACTGCCGGCTGCCGGTGGTGGCGGCGATCGGGCACGAGACGGACACGACGGTGGCGGAACTGGTCGCCGACCTGCGCTGCGCCACGCCCACGCAGGCGGCGATGCGGCTGGTGCCCGAGCGTGCCGCGCTGGAGCAGGCGCTGGGGCACTGGGCCGGTCGGCTGACGCAGGAGGTGACACGGCAGGTGCGCCACGCCCGGCACCGGGTGACGGCGTGTGCCAACCGCGCGCTGTTCCGGCGGCCGGCGGAACTGGTGGAGCGTGCCCGCCGCCGACTGGACGAACGGCAATTGCAGCTTGCCCGGGCGCTGCCGCACCGGGTCGCGCCGGCGCGGCAGCAGGTGCAACACCTCGACGACCGGCTGCGCAGTGCGCTGCCTCGCCGGCTGCGCGAGCAAAGCGAAGCGCTTGCCGCGGTCGAAGCGCGCTTGCACAGCGGCGCGCCGCGGTTGCTGCGTGAGCATCGGCAACGGCTGGAGGCGGTGGTGCGGCACCTGGAGGCGGTGAGTCCGCGGCGGGTGCTGGATCGCGGGTACAGCTACACCCTGGGGCCGGACGGGCAGGTGCTTCGCCGCGCGGCGGACGTGCAGGCGGGCGACGCGTTGACGACGATGCTCGGCGATGGGCAGGTGCGTTCGACGGTGGGCGAGCCGGCCGCGTCTGACACGGAGCCGCGCGAGCCGGCGCCGCCGGTCAAGCCGAGGCGTCGCCGCAAGTCGAAGGCGAAGGTTGAAGACGCCGTGGAGCAGGGCGGGTTGTTCGGGTGACACGAAGACGGCGGCAACCTGCAACGGCCTGCGGAATGGGGGAAAAAAGAAGCCCGGTCGCGTCGCGCTGCGGCCGGGCTTCGGGCTACGACGCGTGAGCGTCGTGATGGCGTGGGGGGTGGGATGACAACTACAGGTCGCGGTGGTACTCGGAGTTGTTGGCGTGGAAGGCGCCGGTGGTTTCGTTGTAGTACCAGGCGCTGGCGCCGACGTTCTGGTCGGTGATGTCGTTGGTGTTGGTGTAGGGGTTGTGGGGGATGTCGCTGAGGTAGGGGCCGAACGGGTAGCCGTCGGTGTTGAGCGGCGCGGTCTGGCCGGCTTCGTTGGAGGATGCGGTCATCTGATCGACGAAGCTGTCGAGGCTTGGATAGGTGTCGTGGTGGAGCTTGTAGAGCTCGATCTGCTGGCGGATGCGCCAAAGGTTGGCGGCCAGGGCCTTTTCGCGTGCTTCCTCGCTGGCGCTGGAGAACTGCGGGACGATGATGGCGGCGAGGATGGCGAGGATGATCACGACGATCAGAATCTCGACGAGCGTGAAGCCGGTGGCCTGCCGATGCGGTCGGGCCTCGGGCCGGGGATGAGGGGTTGGCGTATGCATCGTGTAATCCTTGCTGGCGGCGATGGCCGTGAGAAGTTGGGAATGGGCACGGCCCCGGTTGAATGATGTCTGTAGGGGTAAGATCGGCTCGTGAAGGGCGGAGGTTTATCAAGATGGCGCGAGGTTCGCGTTGGTGGGAGGCGTTGTGCCGGCGGTGCGGGTGGTAGCGGTTGGGCAAACGGCGGCAGGCGGCGGCGTTCGGCTATGATGTGGTTATGAGCGACGCAGGGATGCGAAAACGGTGGCAGCCGCGGATGGGGTTGTCCGGTGAGGGCGACGACCCCGGCCGATCACGCGAGCAGGTGGACCGGCTGGCGGAGGCGCTGCGGCTGCCACGGCTGATGGCCGAGTTGCTGCTGGCGCGCGGCATCGACACCCCCGACGCCGGCCGCGCCTTCCTCCACCCCAGCCTGAACGATCTGCACGACCCCGCCGCGCTGCCGGGCGTGACCCGCGCGGCCAAGCGCATCGCCCGGGCCATCGCCGACCGCCAGCCGATCATCAT
This sequence comes from Phycisphaeraceae bacterium, assembly GCA_040876735.1. Lineage (GTDB taxonomy): Bacteria > Planctomycetota > Phycisphaerae > Phycisphaerales > Phycisphaeraceae > Natronomicrosphaera. The sequence continues at coordinate 7,285 of JBBDPC010000125.1, forward strand.
CTACGGCGACTATGACGTGGACGGCGTCACCGCCTCCAGCGTGCTCTGGCACACCCTGCGCCTGGCCGGCGCGGATGCGACCATCTACATCCCGCACCGCCTGGACGAAGGCTACGGTCTCAACGCCGACGCCCTTCGCAGCTTCGCCGAGCAGGCCGGGGCCGAGGGCGACGCCGGCAAGCCGCTGGTCATTTCCGTCGACTGCGGTATCACCGCCACCGGCCCCGCGGCGACGGCCCGCGAACTGGGCCTGGACCTGATCATCACCGACCACCACACCTTCGACCCCGCCAATTTGCCGGACGCCTACGCGCTGGTGCATCCGGGGCTGCCGATGTCGGATGTGGCATCGCGGATGGCGGATGTGCCGGAGTCGGACAAGGTGAGCGGCGACGCATCCGACGTGGGACATTCCCCCTCCGATCTCGCCGATGCCGCCGACCTGTGCGGCGCGGGGGTGGCGTTCAAGCTGGCGTGGCAGGTGGCGCGGGAGCATTGCGGGAGCGAGAAGCTGCCGGCGGCGTATCGCGATCTGCTGGTGAACCTGCTCAGCTACGTCGCGCTGGGCACGGTGGCGGACGTCGTGCCGTTGCGGGGCGAGAACCGGGTGTTGACGCGGTTCGGCCTGGAGCGGATCAAGGGCACGCCGTTCATCGGGCTCAATGCGATGATCGACGCGGCCCGGCTGCGTGATGAGAAGATCGACGCGTACCACGTCGGCTTCGTGCTCGGGCCGAGGTTGAATGCGTGCGGGCGGATGGGGCATGCGCGCGAAGCGGCGCGGCTGCTGACGGAGGCGGACGCGGCGGAGGCGCATGAGTTGGCGACGTTTCTCAACGATGAAAACGACCGTCGGCGGGCGACCGAGCGGACCATCGTCGAGCAGGCGGGGGAGATGGTGCGCGAGGCGGGCTACGACGCCGAGGACGCGCGGGCGATCGTGGTCGCCGGGCAGGACTGGCACCCGGGCGTGGTGGGCATTGTCGCCAGCCGGCTGGTCGAGCAGTTCGGCCGACCGGCGATCGTGCTGAACATCGACGAGCAGGGCGTCGCGCACGGCTCGGCGCGCAGCGTCGACGGCGTCTCGATCCACGACGCGCTCACCGCTTGCCGTGAACACCTCGACCGCTTCGGCGGCCACGCGATGGCGGCCGGGCTGGCGCTGGACGCCGGCCGGCTGGACGCGTTCCGCGACGAACTGATCGCCTACGTCAACGATCGCTTGAGCGTCGAGCAGCTCACGCCCGTGCTGAAGATCGACGCCGAGCTGACGCTGGCCGACTGCACGCTGGAGTTGTTCGAGCAGATTCAGCAGATCGGGCCGTTCGGGCGGGGCAATCCCCGGCCGAAGCTGCTGCTGCGGAACGTGACGCTCGACGCGGCGGCGCAGCCGATGGGGCAGCGCGGCCGACACCTGCAACTGCGGTTGCGGCAGGGCGGGCAGGTGATGCGGGCGGTGGCGTTCAACTTCGGGGATGTGGCCGAGCAGTTGCCCGCGGGCGTGCAGTTGGACGTGGTGTTCGAGGCGAAGCTGGGGCTGTGGCAGGGTCGGCGGACGCTGGACCTGCACGTGCAGGACCTGCGCCCGCTGTGTGCGACGTCGCCGGCCGGGCGCGTGGAGGGAGGCGTGCGATGATGCGGGAACTGCTCGACGAGTGGCCGCAGGTGGTGAAGTTCGTCTGCCTGAGCGTGGCGGTGCTGATGGCGGCGTCGTCGGCGGCGTCGCTGACGTTCGGCTATGCGTGGATGGCGGCCGCCAGCGCGGTGGTCAGCGCCTGGTCGCTGAGCGTCTGCCTGGACGTCTGGCGCGCCGAGATCGTCCGCGACCTGCGGGAGGGGGAGGGGACGGAGGATGACAAGGTGACACGGTGACAAGGTGAGGGGGTGAAGAGGGTGAAGATGGCGAGTCTGATCCGGGGCTTCGCGGACTCAGCCCTCGGCTTACCATCATTCCGATCCCCGATCCCCGATCCCCTTACTTCTTCCGCATCAGGATCGTCGCATCGTGGCCGTGCTGGAAGTAGTCCTGGCGGAACTGCACGTTCCAGGTGTGCTGCAAGGCCCAGTCGATGAGGGCGAGGGTGTCGAGTCGGCGGGCGGGGTCGAGTTGCGGCGGGGCGTCGGGGCCGCAGCGGTCAGAGAGGAAGTTGAAGATCAGCGCTTCGCCCGCGGCGTCCCAGGCCTGGTCGAGCAGCCGCATGGCGGTTTCGTCGGCCATGGTGTTGAGCGTGCCGGAGATGGCGATGATCTGCGGCTTGCCGGTGCGCAGCAGTTGGGGGTGGGTGACGATGTCGCCGTGGTGGAACTCGGCGCGGTCGAGTTTGCGTTGTTGAGCGAAGGCGATGACTTCGTTCAGGCCGTCGATGCCGATGTATCGGCCGTAGGGGATGTCGTGCTGGAGCAGGTAGTGGGCGAAGTCGCCGCGTGAGCAGCCGGCGTCGAGCACGCGTTTGCCGGCGAAGAAGCACATCTGCGTGAACAGTTCGAAGCGGCGTTTCTGGGTTTTGGGGCTGGCCCAGAGGGTGACGGCGAAGTCGGAGCCGTGGTCGCCGTGGGCTTCGCGGTAGGGCTGGAGGTAGGCGTCGGTGTCTGCTTCACGTGAGGTCATGGCTGGAGCTTTTCCTTCCGGCGCTTCCACCAGGGTTTGGTTCGGCGGGCGATGATGAGGGCGATGCGCCGCCGCCGCATCCACCACTTGACGAAAAAGAAGCCGGCGACGATCAGCACGACCAGCGCGGTGACGGCGTACGTGCCTTCGCTCACCCACTCGTAGACCTGGTCGATCCGGTGCGAGAAGGCGTAGGCCAGCCAGAGGATGATCGGCACGCTGAAGAAGGCGGCCGCGCCATCATAAAGGACGAACTTCCACGCGGGGATCTTGAACGTGCCGGCGGTGAAGTAGGCGGCCGTGCGCAGGCCCGGGAGGAAGCGGACCATGAAGATGAACTTCCCGCCATGCTCGTGGAGTTTGCGTTCGGTGCGGACCAGGCGGCCTTCAGTGAGGAAGCGTCGGAGCACGGGCAGTTTGGGCACGTGGTGGCCGTAGCGTCGACCGAGCAGGTAGACGATCAGGTCCGAGCCGACGATGGTGATGAACGTGCCAGGGAACATGATCCACGGGTCGGCCACGCCGCGTCCGCAGAGGTAGCCCGCGAGGATCAGCACGATGTCTTCGGGGATGGGCAGGCCGAAGCCGGAGAGCACCAGGATCCCGAAAATACCGATATACGGGGCGTGGGCGGCAAGTTCGGCGAGCCACTGTTCCATGAGTCGGCCGATTGTACCGCGTGGGCCGGTTGAGGTTTCGTCGCCCGTGCGCGGTGACCCGCCGGCGCGACGGCGCCGGAGCGAAACCGTTACCATGGCCGCACCCACCAAATCTGTTCACGGAGTATTGCTGTGTCCACGCTGAATCACACCGTCCACGCCTACGACCCCGCGCTGCACGCCCGCCACGCCAGCCGGTTGCTCAACGACGTCCTGCGACCCGCCATCTTCACCGACCACGTCCCGCTGGACGTCGCGGTCCACCAGTGCGACGACCCGATCCCGCACGCCGACGCCCTGACGCGCGACTACACGCCGGTCGACGTCGGCTTCGCCTGGGGCCCGTTCTGGTCCACCGCCTGGTTCCGCCTGCGCGGCGAGGTTCCCGCCGGCTTCAAAGATGACCCCTGGCGCGTGCTGTTCGACACGAACACCGAGGCGCTCGCCTGGTGGAACGGCGCGCCGTACCAGGGGCTGGAAGACAACCGGCAGGACGTCAAGCTGCCCGACGCCGTCAAGCCCGGCGACAAGCTGGAGCTTTACATCGAAGCGGCCTGCAACGGGCTGTTCGGCCTGGGCAACTATGCCAAGCCCGACCGCGAAGGGAAGCTGAAGCAGGCCCACGTCGCCCGCCACCACCCCGACCGCGCCGCGGCGGCCGTCGAACTGGAACTGGTGATCGACCTGGCCAAGGCGCTCGACGCCGAGACGCCGCGCGGCCGGCAGGTCGCCGAGGGGCTGCGTCGCGCGTGCAATGCGTTTGACCCCGCCGACCTCGACGGCTCGCTGCCGTGCGTGCGCGACGCACTGCGCGCGGTGCTCGATTCGCCCGGCGACGCGGAGCGCAACACCGCCCATTGCGTCGGCCACGCCCACATCGACCTCGCCTGGCTGTGGCCTATCCGCGAGACCAGGCGCAAGTGCGCCCGCTCGTTCTCCACCGTGCTCCGCTACATGGAGCGCCACCCCGAGTACCGCTTCGTGCAAAGCCAGGCGCAGGCCTACGAGTGGGTGCGCGAAAACTACCCCGACCTCTTCGAGCAGATCCGCCAGCGCATCAAGACCGGCCAGTGGGAGGCCGGCGGCGCGATGTGGGTCGAAGCCGACTGCAACGTCACCTCCGGCGAATCGCTCATCCGCCAGATCGTCAAGGGCACACACTACTGGCGCCAACACTTCCACGTCGAACAGCGCTACCTCTGGCTGCCCGACGTCTTCGGCTACGCCGCCGCGCTGCCGCAGATCCTCAAGCTCGCCGGCCTCGATGTCTTCTTCACCCAGAAAATCTCCTGGAACCAGTTCAACAAGTTCCCCCACCACACCTTCAACTGGGTCGGCATCGACGGCACCGCCATCCCCGCCCACTTCTTCCCCGCCGACACCTACAACGCCACCAACCTCCCCAAGGAACTGCTCCACGGCGACCGCAACTTCAAGCAGGCCGGCAAAAGCAACCACTGGCTCCAGGTCTACGGCATCGGCGACGGCGGCGGCGGGCCCACCGAGCCGATGATCGAACGCCCCAAGCGCCTCCAGGACACCGCCGGCCTGCCCAAAACGCGCTTCACCCGTGTCGACGAATTCGTCGACGTCATCCTCCAGGACGCCGACAACCTCCCCGAGTGGGTCGGCGAGCTTTACCTTGAACTGCACCGCGGCACGCTCACCACGCAGGCCCGCAACAAGCGGTTCAACCGTCTCGGCGAACGGCTGCTCCAGGACGTGGAGTTGCTCCAGTGTCTCGCCGGCGACAGCGACGACGAGCGCCGCGAGCTCGACCGCCTCTGGAAGCTGCTGCTGCTGAACCAGTTCCACGACATCATCCCCGGCTCGTCGATCAACTGGGTCTACCAGGACGCCCTGCGCGACTACGACGACATCCTCACCACCGGCCGAAAGCTGCTCGACGCCGTCGCCGCCCGCGCCGCCGGCAAGCTCGCCGGCGACAGTGACACGCTGATCGTCAACACCACGTCGCGCCCCGTCGCCGGCGTGGTCGAGCTGTCGCCGCGGTTCCAGGGCAACGCCGTGCAGGTCGGCGGCGGCCCGGCCTCGCCCACCCAGCGCACGCGCACGCTCGACGGCGAAGACAAGACGCTCGCCCGCCTCGCCGACGTGCCGCCGCTGAGCGCCAGCCCCGCCGCGGCGGTGGATCAGGGGAGCCTCGGCGAGTTGAAGGTGGAGGGGCTGACGCTGGAGAACGCGCACGTGCGCGTCGTGCTCGACGATGCGGGGCGGGTGACGTCGCTGTTGGACAAGGCGACCGGGCGGGAGGCGATCCGCGCCGGCGAGCCCGCCAACCAGTTCGTGCTCTACGACGATCGGCCGATGTTCTGGGACGCGTGGGACGTGGACGTCTACTACCTTGAGCGCGGCACGCCGATCGTCGCGCCGGCCGAGCACGCGGTGGTCGAGCAGGGCCCGGTGCGCGGGGCGATCGAGTTCCGCCGCAAGCTGGGCAAGCAGAGCACGCTGGTGCAGCGCGTGCAGCTTGCCGCGGAGGCGCGGATGGTCGAGTTCGACACCAAGGTCGACTGGCACGAAGAGAACCTGTTCCTGCGCGTGCTGCACCCGGTCGACGTGCATAGCGACCAGGCGACGTACGAGATTCAGTTCGGCCACGTCCGCCGACCGACGCACTTCAACACGAGTTGGGACGTGGCGAGGTTCGAGGTCGCGGCGCAGCGGTGGATGGACCTTTCCGAAGCCGGGTATGGCGTGGGCTTGGTGAACGACTGCAAGTATGGCCATTCGTGTCACCGGCACGTGATGGGGCTGTCGCTGCTGCGTTCGCCCAAGGCGCCGGACCCCGAGGCGGACATGGCGGAGCATCGGTTCAAGTATGCGCTGCTGCCGCACGGCCCGTTCGACGCGGCGGAACTGACCGCGGCGGCGGAGCAGGTGAACCAGCCGTTGCGGGCGTTGCCGGCGAAGGCGGGGGGCGGGAGTGTCAAGGCGCTGTCGGTCGCGGCGCTGGAGGGGCCGTACGCCGAGGCGGTGGTGGTGGACACGGTGAAGCTGCCGGAGGCAGGGGGCGGGGACGTGGTGCTGCGGCTGTATGAGGCGCGGGGCGGGCGTGGCGAGGTGGCGTTGCGTCTGGCCGAGCCGGCGAAGCGCGTGGTGGAGACGGACCTGCACGAGCAGGGGGAGACGGCGGTGGAATTGGCCGAGGCCGGCCGCGTCGTACGGGTGTGCATGCGGCCGTTCCAGATCCGGACGCTGCGCATCAGCCGGTGAGCGCGAGCGGTGCGCGGCGGCGGGCGCTGTGTTGTTGCGCACGATGCCATCGGGCGGCCCCTTGATGGGGGCGAGGTGTTGCTGATTTCTGATTGAGCGATCAGCAGTCAGCGATCAGCAGTCAGCGATCAGCAATTAGCAATTAGCAATCAGCAATCAGCAATTAGCGATCAGCAATTAGCGATCCCTGATCCCGCCCTTTGTCGCTGCGCTCCTCAGGGGCGGGCGGTGTCCATCACGCATCGGCGCTTTGGTGGTTCAAGCGGCGATTGGGGCCGGGCCTGAGGGGCAACTGCGGGTGGGCGGGTCGTGGTGGCGGCGGCGTCTGGCCTAGAGTTGCGCGGTCGCGTGGGCTGGAGTTGATGGCGTGAAGCTGGTCATCCAGATCCCGTGCTACAACGAGCAGCAGGCACTGCCCGCGGCGCTGGCGGCGCTGCCGCGCCAGGTGGCGGGGTTCGACTGCGTGGAGTGGCTGATCGTCAACGACGGCAGCACGGACGAGACGGTCGAGGTCGCCCGGGCGTTGGGTGTGGATCATGTCGTCTCCTTCCCGGCCAACCGGGGGTTGGCGGCGGCGTTCGTGGCGGGACTGGATGCGGCGGTGAAGCATGGCGCGGACGTGATCGTCAACACGGACGCGGACAACCAGTATGACGCGGCGGACATCCCCGTACTGGTCGCGCCGATCCTGGCCGGGCAGGCGGAGATCGTGGTGGGCGCCCGGCCGATCGACGAGACGGCTCACTTTTCCCGCACGAAGAAGCTGCTTCAGAAAGTCGGCTCGCAGATCGTCCGCCTTGCCAGCCATACGCACGTGGCGGACAGCCCGTCGGGGTTCCGGGCGATCTCGCGCAGCGCGGCGCTGCAACTGAACGTGTTCAACCGCTACACCTACACGCTGGAGACGGTGATCCAGGCGGGGCAGAAGGGGATTCCGATCACGAGCGTGCCGGTGCACACGAACGGGCCCACGCGGCCGTCGCGGCTGGTCAAGAGCATCCGGTCGTACGTGATGCGGTCGATGGTGACGATCTTCCGGATCTTCATGGTGTACCGTCCGTTGCTGCTGTTTCTCTGGCTGGGGTTGCTGCCGGTGTTGTTGGGGGGTGCGTTGTTCGTGCGGTGGGGGGTGCTGGCGTGGGTGGAAGCGCCGCCGTATGGGCGGGTGCCGAGCCTGATCGTGGGGGCGATGCTGGTGCTGATCGGGTTCCAACTCTGGTTCTTCGGGTTGCTCGCCGACCTGCTGGCGGCGAACCGCAAGTTGCTGGAGGATTGCCAGGTTCGCCTGCGTCGGCTGGATGCGGAAGCGGTGGTGTCGCCGAGCCATGACGGCCATCCGCCGCTGCGTCATCCCACGTCCACGCCGGAGTCGCCCCGGACTCGCATGTAGAACGTCTGGGTTCACCACAAGGACACAGAGGCACAGAGAAGAGGATGAAACCACGGATGCACACGGATCGGCATTTAGCCCCGCAGCGCAGCGGAGGGGTGGCCGCCGGTGACGCGCGGTGCCTGACCCTCCGCATGCGCTGCGGGGCTAATGGTGTGACGGATCATTTTTTGAAGCGCTGATCCCGATGAGCAGTGACACGCCTGTCCAGCTTGAACGCATGTTGCCCACGTCGACCGATCGGGTCGGGGTTGTGACGCGGGCGGCGGTGGCGGTGGTGTTTGCGGGGCTGGCGGTGTTGATGGTGGTGGCGGCGATGACGTGGCCGTTGGATCATGATGAACACCAGTTCATCGTGCCGGCGATGTTGTTGTGGGAAGGCGAGCTGCCGTACCGCGACCACCCGCACCTGCACGTGCCGTGGCAGACGTTGATCTACGCGGCGGCGTTGCCGCTGCATGAGAATCCGTTTCTCGTGACGCGGCTGCTGAACGCGGCGGCGGCGTGGGCGACACTGGTGCTGCTTTACGGGTGGGGTCGGCGGTGGCTGGCGGAGGAGATAGAGGCGGATGCGGCGCGGTTGCTGGCGGTGTCGTTCGTGGTGTTGCTGGCGTTTGTGGAGGTGGTGCCGTACACGGTGTCGCGGTCGTGGAACCATGCGTTGTCGGGGTTGGCGATGGTGGCGGGGGTGTTGCTGCTGATCGAGGGGGCGCGGCGGGAGCGGGGGCTGTGGCTGCTGGGGGCGGGGGCGTGTGCGGGGGTGGCGGCGGGGATGCGGCTGAGCTGGGAGCCGATGGTGGTGGCGATGGGGATCGGGCTGTTGATGGTAGGGACGACGGGGTGGGCGTGGCGGCGGTGGTTGTGGCGGATCGGGGCGTTCGGGGCAGGGTTTGCGGTGGCGATGTTGCCGGTGGCGTATCTGGCGGGGCAGGCGTTGGAGGCGTTTGTGTTCGGGACGGTGGAGTATCACCGGTTGTCGCATGCGTATCACCTGGAGCAGGGGAATTGGACGGGTTGGCCGGCGCGGTTGCGGGCGTTGGCGGCGTTACCGGTGGAGCGGCCGGGGGTGGTGCTGCATGGGGTGTTGCTGGCGGGGTTGGTGGGGGTTGGGGTGTGGGGGAGGTTGTGGG
>JBBDPC010000126.1:0-61922 GCA_040876735.1 Phycisphaeraceae bacterium
GTGCTCACCCGCTACCACCGCATGCTCGGCCGCAACGCCATGTGGATGCCCGGCACCGACCACGCCGGCATCGCCACGCAAACCGTCGTCGACAAGCGGCTGCAAGCCGAGGGCCAGCCCGCGCTGAAGGACTACAAGAAGCTCGAAGCCGAGGGCAAGCCGGGCCGTGAGCAGTTCATCGGCAAGGTGCAGGCGTGGAAGGACGAGTATGAGCAGCGCATTCTCCATCAGCTCAAGGCGATGGGCTGCTCCTGCGACTTCGACCGCACCCGCTTCACGATGGACGACGTCTGCGCCGCCGCCGTGCGCGAAGCCTTCTTCCGCCTGTTCAAGGATGGCCTGATCTACCGCGGCAAACGGTTGGTCAACTGGGACCCGGTCACCCAGACCGCCCTGGCCGACGACGAAGTCGAAATGCAGGAGATCGACGGCAACTTCTACTACATGCAATACCCCGTCGTCGACGCTGACGGCCAATCAGCAATCACCCACGTCACCGTCGCCACCACCCGCCCCGAAACCATGCTCGGCGACACCGCCGTCGCCATCAACCCCAAAGACCCCCGCGCCGCTGACCTGCGCGGCAAGTTCGTCAAGCTCCCCATCGTCAACCGCCTCATCCCCATCATCGAAGACGACTACGTCGTTTTGCCCGACCCCGACAGCGACGACGCGAAAGCCAAGTACGCCTCCGGCTATCTCAAGGTCACCCCCGCCCACGACCCCAACGACTACGAGATCGGCCAGCGCCACGACCTGCCGGTCATCAACGTCATGGCCCCCGACGCGTCCATCAGCCTCGACCACGGCTGGCCGGCGGAAGATGCCGCCGCCGCCGACGCGTTCCTCAAGCAGTCGCTCGTCGGCCAGTCGCGCGAGGATGCCCGCAAGGCCATCGTCAAGTGGTTTAAAGACCACGATCTGCTCGAAGAAATCCGCCCCTACCGCCACAGCGTCGGCCACAGCTATCGCTCGCACGTGCCGGTCGAGCCTTACCTCAGCGACCAGTGGTACGTTGCGGTGAAAAAGCAGATCGAACGGCTGCCCGACGAAGGCACGCTTGCCGGCACCGATGTCCCCGCCAACTCGCTGGCCGGCCTCGCCCTCCGCGCCATGGCCGACGACCAGCGCGACATGAGCGGTGCTGTTGGCTCTTCTGCCTCTAGTGGGGCGGGCGTCTCGCCCGCCAAAAGCCGCGGCGTCGGCCCTGCTCTGAGCATTCACCATCGCCGTCTTCCACACTGGCAGGTTGGAGGCAGCACCTACTTCGTCACCTTCCGCCTGGCGCAGGGGGAACTCTCGCCTGACGAACGAACGATCGTCTTGAACGCTTGCCGTCACTGGCATCCCCAGCGAATGACGCTCCATCTCGTGACGGTCATGCCTGACCATGTGCATATGATCCTGACACCTTCAAAGAAGGAGGACGGCACATGGCATGCGCTCGACGACCTGATGCACAGCATCAAGAGCTTTACCGCGCATGAGTTGAACAAACAGCGCGGGACGGCGGGACCGGTCTGGCAGGATGAGTATTTCGACCGGATCATCCGGGACCAGGCCGAGTTCGAGGAGAAGTGGAATTACATCTGCCTCAACCCGGTCAAGGCGGGCGTGATCGCTGAGGATCAGGAATATCCATTCACATGGAGCCCCGGATGGCAGTCGGAGGGCAGGGAAGGCGGGCGAGACGCCCGCCCCACCAGAAAAAGTCATCCGCTCGACAAGCCGATGGAACGGTTGCGCGTCGGCGAAAAGCCGTGGGAAGGCCACCTCCGCTTCTATCCCGACCGCTATGCCAAAAGCTTCCAGCAGTGGCACGAAGGCATCCGCGACTGGTGCATCAGCCGGCAGTTGTGGTGGGGGCATCGGATTCCGGTGTGGACGAAGGAAGGTCCTGAAATACCTGAAACAATTGAGTTGCCCGATGACGCTGATTCGAGTGATCTGACGTGGATCGGCGTAGAGGTAAAATCGGATTTCCATAAGAAAGTTGCAATTCAGGGACGTTACGATCACGGTCGTCGAGTTGGTATTGCGTACGCATGTGTTGTTCCCGGAAATATAGATATAGAGACGTTTCTGGAAGGTAACGGCTGGACCCGCGACCCCGACGTCCTCGACACCTGGTTCTCCAGCGCCCTCTGGCCGCTCTCCACCATGGGCTGGCCGAACCCCGAACGCTTCCCCGACGAGATTCCCGAAGGCGACCTCGTTCTCAAGACGTGGAACCCGACCAACACGCTCACCACGGCCCGCGAAATCATCACGCTCTGGGTCTCGCGGATGGTGATGTTCAACCTCTACTTCTCCGATCCCGACCTCGACCCCAGCAGCGACTACCAACGCCTGCCGTTCTACGACGTCTTCGTCCACGCGATGATCCAGGACGGCCACGGGCAGAAGATGTCCAAGAGCCTCGGCAACGGTGTCGACCCCATGGACATCCTCCACACCCACGGCGGCGACGCGATGCGCTTCACCCTCGCGCAGATGACCACCCACACGCAGGACGTCCGCCTCCCCGTCGACCTCGTCAGCCCCTACACCGGCGAACTGTTCGAGCCGAAGTTCGTCACCGCCAAAAACGGCTACAAGGTCATGGCCCCCATTCAGGCCGACCCCAGCGACCCCGCGAAAAAGATGGCCACCAGCTACGGCGTCGCGTCCGGCGAAGTGCAGCCGAGCGGTTCCGGGGGTGACCTGCCCGTCGCCCGCAACACCAGCAGCAAGTTCGACCTCGGCCGCAACTTCGCCAACAAGCTGTGGAACGCGGTGCGATTCGCGTTGAGCAACCTCGAAGGCGCGGAAGCCCACGGGCAGGGGCCCGTGGGCGTTGAGGGGTTGTCGCTTCCCGACAAGTGGATCCTCTCCCGCCTGGCGCGCGTGGTGCAGAGCAGCGGGCAGTCGTTGAACCATTACGAGTTCAGTCAGTATGCGCAGACGCTGTACGACTTTTTCTGGCGCGACCTGTGCGACTGGTACATCGAGGCGGTCAAGCCGACGGTGGCGGGCAACCCGCTCCAGCGTCAGGTGCTGGCGACGTGCATCGACGCGTCATTGCGGCTGCTGCATCCGGTGATGCCGTTCATCACGGAGCGGTTGTGGGAGCACCTCAACGCGATCGTGCCGGAGCGCGGGGTGGCGGGTGTGACGCTGCCGGCGAGCGAGCTGCTGGTGCAGGCGACGTGGCCGAAGGTGGCGCGCGACCGGATCGACGAAGGGGCGGAGAAGACGTTTGAGCTGCTGCGGCAGGTGGTCAGCGCCGCGAGGCAGGTGCGGACGCAGCACACCGTGCCGCCGCGGCAGACAGTGGACCTTTCCGCCGCGGCCCCGCCGGCGATCGCTCAACGGCTGCTCGAACACCAGAGGTTGATCGACGTGCTGGCAAACGTGACCTGCCGGGAGATCGGCCCGCGCGTCGACCGGCCCGCCGACGCCGCCGCGGCCGTGACGGGCGACATCGAGCTTTACCTGCACGGTCTGATCGACCCGGACACCGAACGCCAGCGTTTGGAAAAACGCGTCGGCGAACTGGCCAAGCAGATCAAGACGCTGCAAGGCCGGCTGTCGAACGAAAGCTACGTCAGCAAGGCTCCCGCCAAGCTGGTGGAAGAATCGCGCGACCAACTCGCCGCCGTCGAACGCGAGGCCGAGGCGGTGCAGGAGCAGTTGGCGGCGCTGAAATGAGCATTCCCCGGTGCCCGAGGCAGTGCGGCTTAAGCCGCACTGCCTTGTACGAACATGTCACAGCGCTTCGATGCGCTCCAGGCCGCCCATGTACGGCCGCAGCGCTTCGGGGACGGTGACGCTGCCGTCTTCGTTCTGGTACAGCTCAAGGATGGGGATGAGGATGCGCGGACTGGCGGCGACGGTGTTGTTCAGGCTGTGGCAGAAGACGTTCTTGCCGGTCTTGGCGTCCTTGTAGCGCATGTTCAGCCGACGGCACTGGTAGTCGTAGAGGCGCGACGCCGAGTGCGTTTCACCGTAACCTCCCCCGGAACCGCGCGACGGCATCCATGTTTCGAGGTCGATCATGTCGGCGTTTTTCGGGCCCAGGTCGCCCGTGCAGCATTGCAGCAGGCGGTAGGGCAGTTCGAGGCGTTGCATGAGCGCTTCGACGTAGCCGAGCATTTTCTGGTGCCAGTGGCGCGAGGTCTGTTCGTCGGCCTCGCAGATGACGACCTGCTCGACCTTGTCGAACTGGTGGATGCGGTAGAGCCCGGCGGTGTCCTTGCCGGCCGCGCCGGCTTCGCGGCGGAAGCAGGTGCTCACGGTCGTGTAGCAGCGCGGCAGGGTGTCAGCGTCGAGGATCTCATCCATGTGGTAGCCCATGAGGCCGACTTCGCCCGTGCCGGTGAGATACATGTCATACCCGCCGCCACGTGCGGTTTCGTTGACTTCGTAGGCCTGGTCCTTGCCGCCGGGGAAGAAGCCGGTGCCGACCATGACCTGATCGCGGACGAGGACGGGGACGCTCATGGGCGTGAAGCCGTGCTCCTGCACCATGAAGTTGAAGGCGAACTGGAGGACGGCATTGTGCAACCGCATGCCGTGGCCGGTGAGGACGTAGCTTCGGCTGCCCGCCATCTTGACGCCGCGCTCGAAGTCGAACAAGCCCAGCGCTTCGCCGAGCTCGAGGTGGGACCTGGGGGCGAAGCCCTTGTTTTCCGCGAATGCCTTGGCGGGGTCGAACCAGTCTGGCTTCCAGGTGCGCAGCTCGACGTTGTCCTCGGCGGAAGCGCCCACGGGCACGTCGGGGTCGGCGGGCTGGGGCACTTGCAGCCAGAGCGCGTGGCGCTGTTGTTCGAGCGACTGCACCTGCTCGGCGAGGGTCGCCTCTTCTTCCTTGATCTGCGCGGGGCGTTGCTGAAGCTGCTGCATCTGCTGTTGCAGGGCGGCGCGCTGGTCGTCGCTGGCTTTTTTCAGTTGGCCGGCGAGCTGGCCGATCTGCTTGCCGATCTGGTTTTTCTCGGCGGTGAGTTCCTGCTGGCGCGTCATGGCGTTGCGCAGCTCGGCGTCGAGCGCGAGCAGGGCGTCGATGTCGACGTCGGCGTGCTTGTGCTTGGCGCCCTGGCGGTACTTGTCGGGATTGGTGCGGAGGTCTTTGAGGTCGATCATGGTGGGGGCAATGGTAACGGGTTTAGCCCCGGCGCCCACGCCGGGGCGCCCTCGCGTGGGCACGAGGGCTAAACGGGGACGTGGTGCGCGGTCAGGTGGTGGTTTCTTCTTCGATCTTCGCGAGCAGGGCGTCGCGGAGTTTCGTGGTGACGGGGCCGACCTTGCCGTCGCCGATCTCTTTTTTCTCGACCTTGGTCACGGGCAGGATCTGCCAGCTTGAGTTGGTGAGCAAGACTTCGTCGGCTTCGAGCAGGTCGTTGACCGAGAGCATCTGCTTCTGCACGGGCAGGTCCATCGTCTCGGCGAGTTCGAGGACGGCCGCGCGGGTGATGCCGGGCAGGACGGGGGCGGGCAGGGCGCCTTTTTCCTCTTCGCCGCGGGCGAAGGGGGTGAACAGTGAGCCGTCCTTGACGAGGAAGAGGTTGGAGACGGCCCCGGAGGCGAGGTGGTTGGTGACGCTGAGCCAGATCGCTTCGCCGGCCCCGACGCTGGCGGCCTGGCGGAGGGTGCGCAGGCGTCCCCAGTAGGCGAGGGTCTTGTGCCCGGCGAGCTGGTCGAAGGGGTTGGCGGCGGGCGGGGCGATCAGGGCCATGATCCCTTTTTCGAAGTATTCGGGGGCGTAGACGGTGGGCTCGCTGGGGACGATCAGGAGGGTGGGTGTGGGGGGCTTGGCGGGGGCGTCGCCGAGCAGGGAGAGCGAGCCGGCGGTGAGGGTGAGGCGGATGCGGGCGCGGTCGATCTTGTTGTGGGTGATGGTTTTGCGCACCGCTTCCGCCAGCGGGCCGGTCGCGAGTTTGGGGGTGAGGCCGAGCTGCTTGGCGGAGTCGGCGAGGCGGGCGAGGTGGGCGTCGAGGCGGAAGGCTGTGCCGTGCTGTACGGCGAGGGTCTCGAACAGGCCCACGGCATGCTGAAACCCCGCGTCGGCGGCGGCGATGCGGGCCTCGGCGGCGGGAAGAAACTGGCCGTTGAGAAAGACATCCATGCGGTGTTGCTCGCTGCTGGGAAAATGCGTATCATACGCGACTTGCTTTGAACGCCAATGCTGTGTTTCGGCTGGCGACCCGTAAAGCCTGTAAAGCCCATTTGAGGTGGCTGCGATGAAGAAAGAAATTCACCCCAAATACCGCCCGGTCGTCTTCCAGGACGTCTCCGCGGACTTCCGCTTCCTGACCCGCTCGACGATGGACTCCAAGGAGACCATCCAGTGGGAGGACGGCAAGGAATACCCGCTCATCCGCGTGGATATTTCCAGTGCGTCGCACCCGCACTATACGGGCAAGCAGAAGTTCCTCGACACCGCCGGCCGGGTCGAGAAGTTCCAGCGCAAGTTCGCTGGCAACTACTTCGCCAAGCGCAAGTAGCTTCACACGAACCACCCGAGCCGCAGCGCCGACCGCGCTGCGGCTTTTTCATGCGCGGGGGAATGGGGCGCCATGGACTGGTCACTTAAGTGACCAGTCCGGAATGTAAGTTGATTGCGAATCTGCCATGACCGAACCGCATGCCAACCTGGTGAGCAAGCTGGATCAGCTTGACGAGCAGTTCAACGACATCGAGCAGCAGCTCGGCGATCCCGCCATCGCCAGCGATCCCGACAAGCTGCGGACGTTGAGCGTGCATCGCGCGGCGATTGCCGACCTGGTCGACCGTTACCGGCAGTGGAAGCAGTTGCGCAAGCAGCTCGCCGAGCATGAGCAGATCGTCGCCGACCGGGAAGATGCGGAGCTGGCCGAGCTGGCGGAGGCGGAGCTGCCGGCGTTGCGCGAGCAGGCGGCGGGGCTGCTGGAGCAGGTGGCGAACGAACTGGTCACGGCCGACGACCGGGCGGTGGGGGCGGTGATATTGGAAGTGCGCGCCGGCACGGGCGGGGCGGAGGCGGCGCTGTGGGCGGGCGACCTGTTGCAGATGTACCAGACGTTTGCGAGCCGGCAAGGCTGGGCGTTTGAGCTGGTCAGCGCCTCGGCGGGCGAGCAGGGGGGCGTGCGGCATGCGGTGGCGACGGTGAACGGCGTGGGCGTGTGGCAGGGGTTGGGCTACGAAGGCGGCGTGCACTGCGTCAAGCGCGTGCCTGCCACGGAAACGCAGGGCCGGGTGCACACCTCCACGGCCACGGTCGCGGTGCTGCCTGAACCTGAGAAGCTGGCGATCGACATCCCCGACAGCGACGTCGAGACGCACGTGACCACCGCTCAGGGCCCCGGCGGGCAGAACGTGAACAAGGTCGCCACCGCGGTGCACATGATCCACAAGCCCACCGGCATCGAGGTCCGCATGCAGGAAACCAAAAGCCAGCGGCAGAACCGCGAGCGGGCGTGGCAGATTCTGCGTGCCCGGGTGTACGACCACTTCCAACGTCAGGCGGACGCGGACCGGGCCGAGCAGCGCTCGAGCATGATCGGCTCGGGCGGGCGCAGCGAGCGGGTGCGGACGTATCGCTACAAGGAAAACATCGTCGTGGACCACCGGCTGGGCGAATCGTTCAATCTTGGCACGGTGCTGGCGGGGGAGCTGGACGAGCTGGTGGACGCGCTGATCGCGGCCGACCGGGCGCGGCGGCTGGCGGCGTTGTGAGGGCTGAGTGTCAATTCACAATTGTCAATTCACAAATTGTCCATATGTCCATTGTACATTGTTTACTCATCCCGCCCTTCGCTCGCGGACTCGCTCAGGGGCGGGCGTTGGAGGGGCGATTCTGCATTCTTCTAACCATTCGGGGCCCGCGGACCCGATAACAGGGGCGTGGGGACGATGAAATGGCACATCCTGGCGACGCTGCTGCTGGCGGCGGTCGGCGTGGGCGAACTGCTGGCGCAGGGGGCGATCGTCCGGCCTCAGCGGCTGGTGCATCGGTTCGACTTTGAAGAACGCGAACAGGGCAACTACGAAGACATGCCCATGCACTGGTACCCGATCGGCCGACCGGCGCAGACCGCCGAGCCGGGCTTTCACCGCCAGCCGTTGCACAAGCAGCTCATCGCGCGGCGCGGCTTTCCCCGGCATACGCAGGTCCGCTTCGACACGAACCATGCCGTCTCGGGCGAGCACAGTTTTCATCTCGGGCTCGACGGCGGCAGTGCAGGGGCGTACCTGGAGGTGGGCACCCTCCCGGCCGTGCCGGGCAGCGACTACCTGGTCGTGGCGCAGGTTCGCACGGCTCACCTGACCCGCGCGACAGTGCGCCTCCGCGCCTACTTCGTCGACGCCGACGGCGAGCGCATCGACGAGAGCGTGCGCCACAGCGAGGCGATCCGCAGCAACGACCGCTGGCGGCCGGTGACGGTCAACCTCACCGGCGAGTATGCCGAGGCGGCGTGGATCGGCCTGGAACTGGAACTGGTTCAGCCCGCGCCGCACCCGGATCACCCGCTGCGCGAGCAGCAGATCGTGCTGGCGGACGTGAAGGGGGCAGCCTGGTTCGACGACATCAGCATCTGGCAGATTCCGCACCTGGAGGTGGGCACGGCCCATGCGAGCAACCTAGTGCCCGGCGCGCAGACGCCGCGCGTGAGTGCGACGGTGCGCGACCTCACCGGCCGGCGCCTTCAAGCCGAGCTGTCGATCTACGACCACCGGGGGCAGGTGGTGGAGCGGAAGCAGTACCGCATCGGCGACGGCGGCCCGCCGCGCTGGAGCTGGGAGCCGGCGCTGCCCGGCTACGGCTGGTACCTGGTGGACCTGGTGGTGCACGACCGCGACGACCCGGCCGACGGCGGCTCGCCGGTGGAGCGTGACGAGCCGCTGGCGCGGACGCTGGGCGCGTTTCTCTGGCTGCCGCGCGAGCAGCCGATGGACGCCGAGGACGCCGAACGCTTCGGGCTGCTGGTCGAGGACGTGCCCGAGCGTCAGTTGCGCCTGCTGCCGGAGGTGCTGGCGACGACAGGCCTGCGCCGCGCGGTGGTCAGTGCCTGGGACCGTCAGACGACGCGACTGAACATCGACACGCGCGTGCAACTGCTCGACGACCTGGTGCAGAAGCTCGCCCCGGGCCAGCAGGAGCTTGGCATTTCGTTCTACCCGCTGCCGGATGAGTTGACGGAGCAGACGGACCAGCGGTTCACGCAGCCGTTGGAAGTGCTCGCCGCGGACCCTGAAGCCTGGCTGCCTTACCTGACGCCGGTGTTGATGCGGCACGGCCCGCGGGTGCGGTGGTGGCACCTGGGCACGGCGCGCGACGCCTTCGCGTTTTACGATGCCGACTTGCCCGAGACGCTGGAGCAGGTTGAAGGGCAGTTCACCGCGATGGCGCCGCGGCCGCGGCTGGTCTTGCCGTGGACGCTGGCGCAGGGCCGGCGGGACGATCTGCCCTCGTCAAGCGAATACGTGCTGGACGTTTCGCCCGGCATTGCGGCCGAGCATCTGCCGGCACACCTGGCAAGCTGGGGCGACGGCGACCGGCCGGGGTGGCTGGTGCTGCGTGCGTGGCCGGGGGATCGGCTGGCACATGCGCATCGGGTGACGGACCTGGCGTTGCGGATGGTCTACGCCTGGCAGCAGGCGCCGCAGGGCTTGTCGCTGCCCACGCCGTGGACCGGCTCGGCCGAGCGGACGCCGGCGGTGGTGCCCGACCCGCTGCTGGGCGTGTTCCGCAACGTGGCGCATCGCCTCGCCGGCCGGCGGGTGGTGGGCGAGCTGCCGGTGGGCGAAGGGTTGCGGTGCCTGATTTTCGACGGCCCGGCGGGCGGGATGCTGACGGTGTGGAACGAGCGTGCGCCGCGGGAGGCGGGCGTGATCGAGACGTACCTCGGTGACCGGCCGGTGGTGGTGGACGTGTGGGGCAACCGGCAGGCGGTGTCGGAGCGTGACGGCGAGCATGTGGTGACGTTGACGCGAACGCCGCAGTTCATTGAGGGGATCGACGCGGAGCTGGCGCTGTTCCGGTCGAGCTTCCGCGTGGACGAGCCGTTCGTGGAATCGACGCAGGTGCCGCACGAGCGGACGATCGAGCTGACCAACCCCTGGCCGCGCACGGTCAGCGGGCACATGCAGATGATCGGCCCGGCGGGGTGGCAGATTTCGCCGACGCGCCATCACTTTTCCATCGCGGCGGGGCAGACGGTGCGGTTGCCGGTGGCGTTGCAGTTTCCGATCGTGGAGGTGGCGGGTCCGAAACGGCTGGCGGCGCGGTTCGACTTCACGGTGGACCAGCGTTACGAGGTGGAGATGGGGGCGCCGATGGCGCTGGGCCTCAGCGACGTGGCGTTCGATGCGACGCTGACGCTTGAGCCGGGCGACACGGCGGGCACGCGCGACGCGGTGGCGACCTGCATCCTCACGAACACCGGCGAAGCCGTGCTGGCGCTGAACGTGTTCGGCAACCTGCGCGATCACCCACGCCAGGAGCGGATCGTCTCGCAGTTGGAGCCGGGCGAATCGGTGGTGCGCCGCCTCCGCTTCCGCGACGTGGCCGATGCCGTGACCGCAGGCCACCCGCTGCGCGTCGGCGTGCGCGAGACGAACGGCCCGGCCATCCTGAACCAGTTGCTGCCGTTGGACGAGGCGGAGTGACAGGGGGCGGAGCTCAAAATGCTCGCAAACCAAGGGCGGAGCCCGCGAAGCCCCGGATGGGGGTGGCGAATTTCTAATTTATGATTGCTGATTGCTGATTGTTCAAATCAGAAATCATCAATCAGCAATTCGAAATCTCTCCCCCCATCCCGCTCTTCGCTCGCGGACTCGCTCAGAGGCGGGCGTTTGTTGGGAGCTTCTTCCACGGGTGCTCTCATACGCAGGTGCGCTAAGGTATCGGCAGGCCCCGGGCGCGCAGTTGCCGTCCGGGAATAACCCGGCCGGCTCGCGGGTTGCACCTCACGTGCCGTCGCCGGCCATCATGACTCCAGAGAAGGAAACCCGTCATGCCCTATCTTCGCTGGCTGCTGTTCGGCGGCTGGATGCCCGGCAGCGTCCCGGCCGAACTCATCCTCACCGCTGTCCGCGTGTTCACCGGATTGAGCCTGGCCTTGGCGCATGGCTTGGACAAGGTGCGCAACCCCGAAACCATCATCGGCATGGCCGAGACCATGGGCGCCCCGCTCCCGACCGCCGCCGGCTGGCTGTCGGCACTGGCGGAATTCGTCGGCGGCATCCTGCTGGCGCTGGGGCTGCTCACCCGCCCGGCAGCGCTGCTGATTTGCGGTAACATGGTCGTCGCCGGCGTCGGCTGGCACGTGATTCACCGTGGCGACCCGTATGGGACCATGGAGCCGGCGTTCCTGTTCCTCGCCCTCGCGGCGCTCTACCTCGTCCTCGGCTCGGGTCGGCTCGGCGTCGACCGATTCCTCAGACGCTGACCACCGCCACGCCCGATCGCCTCATCCCCCCAGGAGCCGCCATGCGGATGTTACGCCTGCTGTTGTTCGCCGGTTGGACGCCCAGCCGGCTGCTGCCCGACGTCGGCATCACGCTGCTGCGCATCTTCACCGGCCTGGCGATGGCGCTCGCCCACGGGTGGGACAAGATGAACCAGCCCACCGAAGCGCTCGTCGCCCGCGCGGAAGGGGTCGGCTTTCCCTTCCCCACCGTGTTCGGCTACGCCGCGGCGCTGTCGGAATTCGTCGGCGGGCTGCTGCTGGCCACCGGGCTGTTGACCCGCCTCTCGGCGTTCTTCATCGCCTGCACCATGGCCGTCGCCGCCTTCATCCATCATGCCGAGGACCCGTTCGGCGACAAGGAGCGGGCGCTGTTGTTCCTGTTCATCTGCGTGCAGTTCATCTTCCTCGGTGGCGGCCGCTTCAGCGTCGACCACTTCCTCCGCCGCGTGTGAAGACAGAGCCTAAACCCCCACATCGTCGCCTGCCAGCACCACGCGCAGGCGGTCGAGCAGGGGCGTGTTGGCGGGGGGAAAGCGGTACGTCGCCAACGCCTCGACATCCACCCAGCGAAACTCCGTGACTGCCAGCGCCTGCGGTTCGCCCTCGACATGCTCGCAGAGGTAGGCGTGCAGGCGGATGACGCCATGGTCGTACGTGTGCTCGATCTGCGCCAACGTTTCGGTGATGCGCACCGTCAAGGCCAGTTCTTCCTCGAACTCGCGGACGAGACACTGCTTGAGCGTCTCGTCCGCTTCCCGCTTGCCGCCGGGGAACTCCCAGTACCCGCCGAGCACGCCGGCCTGCGGCCGCCGGGCGATCAACACCCGCCACCCCGCCGGCCCCCGCTCGGCCAGCACACCCACCGCCACGTCGATCCCGTTAGTCACCACGCGCTCCTCATTCAGACGCTTGTTCAACGTAAGTTGAATCAAACAATGAACTTAAAATGTTGTCCACAGGCTGCTCACAAGTGGCAATTGATAACCGGAAAAGGACCCGTTCAGACCCCGAAAACAGCACGCAAGTTATGTTACATCATTTATTTACACCAATTTCCGAATCCCCCCGGCGGTTCGTTGACACGTTCGGAAACCAGCCGATACGATAGATGCCGCCGGGCCGCGGGGCCTGGCCCGAACAACCTGAATGCCGTGGCGCGCCTCCGCCCACAGGATCGGAGCCCTGTGGCGGAGGTTTTTTTATGCGCGTCGCGCGGCCTGCATCCGCAGACCCGCGGCGCGATGCCACCACACCCCCCTCATCGCAACGCCGCGCAAAAGGCGGCGATCTTCTCATTCAGGCCCGGCCAGGTTCGGCGGCACAACGAGCAATGCGCCGCTTCATCCACCGTCACCACCTCCACCGAGCCGTGATGCTTCACCGCGGCGAGCTGCTGCGTATGCCAGCGCGGCGGCAGGTTCTCATCCAGCGTGCCTTCGATCATCAGCACCGGCACGGTGATCTGCCGCACCGCGCCCAGTGTGGTCGCTTCGTCCATGTCGAAGCCCGCCTCGCCCGCGGCGGCCTCGAAGCCACGCATCAGCCACTGGTCGTCGATCCACGGCGCGAGCTTGCAACGGAACGAGCGCACCGCTTCGCGCATGGTCGCAAACGGCGCCATCGCCACCACGCCCGCCACACGCTCGTCGATCGGCGCGTGCTGGAGCACCGTGCCGCCGCCCATCGAGTAGCCCATGGTGATCACCGGCCCCTCGGCGACGAAGCCGCGGGCGACGGCGGCGTCGATCACCTGCCGCAGGTCGTGCCGTTCGCGAACGCCGAACGTCGTGTTCCGCCCGCCGCTTCGACCATGCGCCCGGCTGTCGAAGAGGACCACGTCGTGCCCGAGACGGTTGAACCACCAGGCGCGGGGGAGGTGGAACTCCTTGACCTCGATCCAGCCGTGGAGCATGAACACCGGCAGGCGCGGCACGCTGTCGGCCGTGCGCGGGCGGGCGGGGCAGTAGAGCGCTTCGAGATCGAGGCCGTCTTCCGTGCGCACCGTGAAGCTGCGTCCGCCGCGCTGGTGGGCCTGCTTGCGGCGGGCGGCACCGAGCAGTTGTCGGCCGGGGTAGCCGCTGAAGCGCAGCGTGGCACGCGCGACTTTCCGCGCCAGCCACGACGCTTTGCGCGGCGCACGCTGGCGTGAACGAGGCAGTGAGGGCGAGTCGGTGATGAGGTCGTTGCGTTCCACCTGCTTGAGATTGTAGGCGACCGAGGCGGGACAGGTATTCCGCGTCTGTGGCGTGGAGTTCAGCGGACAGCGGCTTCGAGAATGCCCAGGGCGGCCTGGAGATGGTGCGGGTCGCCTTCCTGGTGAAGCTGGGCCGGGGCGCTCATGGCCAGCAGAGCCCGCTTGGTCTGGGCAAGTTCCGGCCAGTTGCTGTCGACGGGGAGGTGGTGGCGTTTGCGTTCCTGGGCGATCTGCTTGCAGAGTTTGCGGCCGGCGAGCCGGTCGCGGCGGGCCCAGAAGAGGTGTTCGAAGTAGACGGCGTCTTCGACCCAGTGGCCGACGCGCGTGTGGGCGAAGTCGAACAGCAGGGCGGGGCCGTCGGGTTCGCGGACCATGGCGTTGCCGGGGTGGAGGTCGCCGTGGCACCAGTCGTCGATCGGCCGGTTGTCCCAGTGCTCGAGCCAGGTCTTGAGCTTGCGTTGGGACTTCTTGAGGGCGGTGCGCCAGCGTGGGGCGTCGGGCAGGCGGTGGTCGCGGGCGGTTTCGCGGGCGCGGTGGCAGAGGTGAATCCAGTCCCGCGCCAGCGGCTGGCCGGTGGGTGGGATCGACCGGGCGGCGGCGTAGAACCGGCCGGCGGCCTCGGCGAGGAGGTCGAACTCCCGGCCGGCCCACTGCGGCCCCAACGGACCGTGCGGCAACCGTTCCATGACGACCCAGGCGAGGTCGTAGCCGCCGAGCACGTCGCCGTGGGCGTAGACCCGCGGCACGACGTGGCCGAACGGCTGGAGCGTCGTCAGCCAGTGGCGCTCGCAAGGCGGGACAGGCAG
The DNA here is from genome assembly GCA_040876735.1 of Phycisphaeraceae bacterium. Taxonomy (GTDB): domain Bacteria; phylum Planctomycetota; class Phycisphaerae; order Phycisphaerales; family Phycisphaeraceae; genus Natronomicrosphaera. The sequence goes on from JBBDPC010000126.1 coordinate 14,430, forward strand.
CTTGACGACGACGTCGTGGGCCTGCTGCTGGTCGTCGGTGTAGGTGGCGTAGCCGGTGACGGCGCCGCCGCGTTGCCAGTCGGTGCGGAACCAGGTGACTTGCGAGAGTTTGCCCTGGCAGGCGTGTCGCAGGACGGGTTCGAGGCTGGTGCCGAAGAGGCCGGGGGAAGTGGAACAGGGCAACTCGGCCGGCTGGTGGGCCAAGCGGTCGGTGGTCGGCAGGGGGGCGACGGCGTGGTGGCCGTGGGTCGAAGGTCCGGTGGATGTGTCGTGGCGCTGGCCGTTCGCGGTCTGGCCGGGGCCAGCGAGTTCCCCCAGTGCATCCATCGGACCTGCCCGCCCTGCCACGGTGCCATCCAACGTGGGATCGGCGCTCATCCGTGTCATCCTTGGCAGCGGTCCCCGAGTCTCATCAACACCGTAAGCTTGCGAAGCGTTGGAGGCAAGCGCTTTTGCCCAAATTCGCATAGGACCTACCATGGCCGGGCCGATCGGCTGACGCCGGCCGACCGCGACGCCCTGTGCATGAACGCCATCCCCCGACGCCAGAAAGCAGACCCGATGCGTGACGCCCGACTCGACAAACTCGCCCGCGTGATTGTTGAATATTCCACCACCGTCAAGCCCGGGCAACTCGTCCGCCTCAGCGGCGAGCCGGTGGCGACGCCGCTGATCGAAGCGCTCTACGAAGCGATCATCAAGGCCGGGGGGCATGTGCATCTGCGCCTCGCGCCGGAAAGCCTGGCCGACCTGTTTTACGAATATGCCAGCGACGAGCAGTTGCAGTACGTCAGCCCGCTGGCGAAGCAGGAGATCGAGACGGTCGACGTGAGCATCGGCCTCTGGGCGGAGACGAACACCAAGAGCATGTCGCGCGTCGATCCGCAGCGGCAACGGCTCGCCTCGGCCGCCCGCAAGCCGGTGATGGAAACCTTCATGAACCGTGCCGCCAAAGGTGACTTGAAGTGGTGCGGCACGCTCTATCCCACGCTCGCCTCGGCCCAGGACGCCGAGATGAGCCTGCGGCAGTACGAGGACTTCGTCTTCCATGCGGGCCTGCTCGATGCGGACGACCCGGTGGCCGAGTGGCGGAAGATCGAAGCCCGCCAGCAGAAGGTGGTCGACTACCTCACGGGCAAGAAAGAGCTGCGCTTTCAGGCGGCGAACGGCACGGACCTGACCGTCAACGTCGAGGGCATGACCTGGATCAACTGTGCCGGCCACGAAAACTTCCCCGACGGCGAAGTCTTCACCGGCCCGAACCTCAACGCGCCCGACGGCGGGGTCAACGGCGTCGTCCGCTATTCGTTCCCGGCTGTCCACGGCGGACGCGAAGTGCATGGCGTGGAACTCACCTTCGAAAAGGGCAGGGTCGTCGACGCGAAGGCGGAGAAGGGGCTCGACTTCCTGCAGCAGATGCTCGACCAGGACGAAGGCGCCCGCTCGCTGGGCGAGATCGCCGTCGGTACGAACTACGCGATCACCGACTACTCCAAGAACACGCTGTTCGATGAGAAGATCGGCGGCACGTTCCACGCCGCCGTCGGGGCCGGCTACCCGGAAACCGGCAACACCAACAGCTCCGGCCTGCACTGGGACATGGTCTGCGACCTGCGCGAAGGCGGGACGATCACGGTCGACGGCGAGGTGATCCACCGCGATGGGAAGTTCGTGTTCGAGGGTTGGCCGGGGCGGGAGTGAGGGGGTGACAAGGTGGGGTGTAACGTTTCGACGCCCCACGCCCCACGCCTCCCCCGTCACCGTACGATGCGGCGCTCTTCGAGGTCGGCCTCGTCGGCGTCGGGGCGGGCCTGGGCCGGATCGGGTTCGACTTCGATGACGCGGACGTTGTCGTACCAGTATTCGCCCGCCGGCCAGTAGGGGTAGAGCATGATGCGGATGTAGCGGACGTTTTCGGTGATCTCGCGGTTGTTGGGGTGGCGCGGCTGGTCGTGGGTGTAGGTTTCCCACTCGTCCGAGCCGCCGACGGGGAACCATGTGGTGTAGCGGTAGCGCATGCGGTAGCGGACGGGTCGGCCGTTCTCGTCGAGGGTGGGTTCGCCGCGGGCTTCGCGGAAGATCTGCTGCACGGCCGGGTGCTCGTCGGCGAAGCTGAGCGGCTCTTTCTCGATGTAGCCGCGGATGAAGACCTTGCTGCCCGGGCCCTTGGCGTCGACGTAAACGCGATAGGCGCCGCCGGGCTTGATTTCGATGTAGTCGGACCAGTAGTGGCCGCCGTCGAGTCCGCCGATGGTGTCGTAGCGGTTGCCGGTGGGTTGTTGCTTGGGCGGGGCGTCGTCAAGCGGGGCGTCGTGGACGAAGCGGTCGATCCACCAGGCGTAGGCCTGTCGCTGGTAGACGTCGGTGTCGATGCGCATCACCTTGCCGCGCTCGGGGGCGTCGGGGTCGGTGGTCCAGTGGAAGACGAGGTTGTCGGTCTGCTGCCAGTGGGCGGGGTGGGCGCCATCTTCGGCCGGCTCGTCAAAATCGCCGTTGCGCAGCAGGTTGGGCCTGTCCGCGTCGCGATCGGGATCGGCGACGGGTTTGCCGGCGGGGGCGGCTTCGGGCGCGCCGCCGCGCTGGGCGTGGGCGTGCATCGTCAGCGTCAAGCCGAGCATCGCGATCACACTTGCCCGTGTAATCCAGTGGTACATGACATCGCTCCTTCCAGTTACATTCCCCTGCCGCTTGCGGCTTGGCGTGATGCGGGGGCGATCCGCTGCGCGGCGCAGCTAACTTATTGGGATTGTTCCAACGCTTCCACCGCACGCTGCCGATAGGGGCCGCCGAGGCCGCTGCGCACCAGGGCTTCCAATGCTGTCCGTTGTGCCTCCGCATCACCCAGTTCGCCATACGCCTCGGCGAGCAGCCAGCGGGCCTCGGCTTCGTACATCGCGCCCGTGCCCCACTCGATGCCCAGCCGCAGCGGTCGCACCGCCAGCGATGCGTCGTCGCGCGCCAGGGCCAGCTTGCCGATCCAGTACGCCAGCTCGCCGCGCGGCAGGTCGCTGGGGAAGTGGCCGTACCATTCCATGGCCGTCGCCCACGCGTCGTCGACCCGGCCAGCTTGCAGGTGGTGCTCGATGCGCTGCGGGTACTGGCCGATGCGGGCGACGCGCACCTGCTGCGGGATGACCGGCTCGGCGAGCTGCTCGGCGGTGCGGTAGTTTTCCAACGCCGCGTCGCGCTCGCCGGCGATCAGGTGAACGTCGCCCAGCGCCAGCGTCGCCTCGCGGAACGCCTGCTTGGCCCTGCCGCGCAGGCCGGCTTCGCGGACCACGACCTCGGCCTGTTCGTAGTGCTCGCGCGCGGCGGCGACGTCGCCATCATGCACGCCGACGTGGCGGATCAGCCGTGCGAGCGAGGCCAGCTTGTCCGGGGCCGGCTCGGCCAGTTCCACGGCCGCCGCGAGATGCTCGATCGCTTCACGCACCCGCTCGGCGGAATGGCCCTGCCGCCAGGTGTCGTGTGTCAGCCCCGCCTCGCCCGCGGCGACAAGGTGCGATTCCACGCGGTCGGCGTCGTCGGCGTCGTCGCGCGTCACCAGCCGCTGCGCCGCGTCATGCCGGCCGGCCTCGCGCATGAAACGCACGTACTCGCTCAACAATCCCGCCGGCAACCGTTCGGGATCGATCCGCTCGACCAGCGGCGCGAAGTCGCTGTACCGGCCGGCCTTGAACGGGCCGTCGATGTGCTCCACCGGAAACACCGTCACCGGCCACGTCCGCTCGACCGTCCGCCCCGCCGGCGACGTGGCGGTGAGCGTCACGTCATAGTCGCCTGCGGCGAGGTAGACGTGTTCGAGGTCGCGCCCCGCGCCGCGATGGCCGTCGCCGAAGGCCCAGGCGAACGACCAGCCGTCAAGGTCATTGTCGTCGGCGTCGAGCGTGAAGCGAAAGCGCGTGTACTGCCCGATGCCGCGCTCGGTGGGCCACAGGCTGTCGATCAGGTCGATGTGCGGCATGACGGTCGGGCCATGTTCGCGTTGTTCGTAGCGCACCACTTGGGCACGATGCGGTTGGACGAACAGGTTGTTCGGGATGCCGACGTAATGGGGTTCGCCCGGCGGCTTGTAAGCGAGGAAGGCCATCTGGTAGAGCAGCACTTCCTCGTGGTAGTACTCAACGTAGTGCAGACCGGCGTCGAGTTCGCGTTCGACGTTCTTCTCGCCATGCTGGCCGCGTTCTTCGGTGTGTCGGCCGGCCCAGTGGACGAGTTCCTCGCCGTCGAGGAAGGAGAAGCTCGCTTCGTTGGAAGCGGTGGCGAAGCCCCATCGGCCGGCGGCGGGGAGGCGGAGCCAGCCGCGGTAGACGCTGAGGTAGTGGTCGGAGTCGCCGAAGGGGTTGTAGCCGTCGGCGATGTTGCGGCGGTAGGCCGCGCCGTCGGGGCCGGGCGCGTGGGTGAGCAGAGCGGCGAAGTCGTCGGGGGTGTCGGGGTTGGGCGTGTCGCGTGGTCGGCGATGGGTGGCGAGCACGAGGCCGGCGCGGGGGATCCAGCCGTCGGCCGCGGGCCCGGGAGTGGGCGGGCCTGTACCGGGACGTTCATTGAGGCGGGCGCGGTGGGGGTCGATGTCGGCATCGGCGTGGCCGAAGTAGATGTAGTAGGTGCCTTCGTCATTGGGCGAGCGGAAGCTGATGAGCGTGTCGCGTTGCGGGTCGTGGAAGGTGACCTGGTAGGGGACAGGCTGGCCGTCGGCACTGAAGAGGCGGTAGTCGTGGGCGTCGTCGCGCGTCATGCCGGCGTGGCGGATGCGGACGGCGGCGACGTCAACGCCCTCGCTGCCGTTGTCGCGCAGTTCGACGATTGCGCGGTAGCGGTATTCGTCTGCATGCCAGTTCGGTGCGGCGTGAGTCACCGAGGCGGTCAGTGCCACCATGGTAGATGCGAGGCATGCCCACCCGCGCTGCACCTTCATGGGGGCCTGCGGTCGTGTTGTCGGGTGCGTCGTTGGGTTCATGTTGATGCGAGGTCGCCTGGGTTTTGATTGCCATCCGCGTCGCCATAAAGGCGACGGCTAACGGTTACTCGTCCACGTCTTCGCTCAGGGCGCGGTAGTACGCGCCGACCAGGTCTTCGTAGCCCTCCGGCAGCGCGCGTTGCGAGCCGGCGCCGACCTGTTCGCGCAGCTCCGGCGGCAGATGGCGGGCCTGCTGCAACGAGAGGTGCATGCCATGGTCCGCGGCCTGTCCGGCTTCGCGCAGGGCGTCGAGCGCGGCCTTGCGCTTGCGGGCGGCATCGTCGTAGCGCAGGTCGCGGTAGTCGGTTTCCGCGCCTTCCATCAGTTCGATGGCACGCTGCACCTGGCTCAGCGGCCGGCCTTGGTATTCCAGTTGCCGGGCGACCTGCTGGGCCTGTTCGCGGAGCAGGGCCTGGTGCTCGGCGAGGCGCTCCATGTCTTGGACGAAGTCGGGGGGCGTGCCGCCTTGCAGGCCGCGCTGGCCGCCGCCGGTCTTCGTGCCGCCGCCGGTGGCGCCGCGCGGGTCGAGTTGGGCTTCGACGTTGGGCATGCCTTCTTCGTACGGTTCGTTGGTCAACCGGGCGGGGGTGGGCCGGCCTTCCATGCCGCGCGACTCGCCGCCGACCATCTGGCCGCTGGCCCGCCCGCGCCGACCCGAGCCGCTGCGCCCGCCCATCTCGCTGGCGTTGGGCAACTGGTTGCCGGTCTTGCCCTGGGCGTAGAACGAGCTGATCGGGCCGTCGTTGATCTCCCAGCCCATCTGCATGTTGCCGCCCCAGGCGCCGGTGACGTCGTCGGCCATCTCGTCATACTCCGTCGCATCCTCGACCAGGTCGCCGATGATGTCCTGCAGGCTCGACGGCAACTCCGCTTCGGGCACCTCGAACGCACCCTCGGGCGGATCTTCCATCACCCAGCGCGTGCTGTCGGGCGTGTGCGGCATCCACATCTCCAGGTCCTCGGCGACCTCCTCGGCCAGGGCTTTGACGCCTTCCTCCACCGGGGTGGCGATCTCCTGCACCGGCTGGCGCTCCTGCCGTTCGATCTCTTCAAAGATCGTCGAGACGTTTTCCAGCAGAAAGGCGTCGGGCACGAAGCCCTGCGGCAGCTTGGTGATCGCGTCCACGCTGTCCTTCTCCCACTGCTTCCAGCGGTCGAGGCGGTGCTCGACGTCTTCGAGGTCGGCCAGCAGGTCGCCGGTGATTTCCTCATCGTTGTCGCGCTTGTGCAGTTTCTCGTAGGTCTCTTCCATGTCGCGCAGGTCGCCGAGGAAGGCGTCGAGGTCGGCGGCAAGCTGTTCGAGGACGTCCAACACTTCGCGATGCTCGACCGGGTCGGTTTGCTCGCGACGGCGGAGGCGCTGCCGCACCTCGTCGGCCCGGTTGAGGCGGATGAGGATCGCTTCCAGCGATTCGACGATGCCATCCTGAAGCGTCACGGCTTCGGTGGCGAAGGGGCGGGAGGCGTCGAGGCTGGCGGCGTCGCGGTAGCTTTCCAGGCGGGTGATGGTGTGGGCCATGTCCTCTTCCGCGAGGCGGACGAGTTCGTCAATGATCGACTGGCCGGGGAACGACTGGCGGGCCATGACGTCGGCAAGCTGGCGGGTCTGCCGGCGGATCATGCCCTGGCGGTCGATCAGGCCGACGGCTTCGTCATGCTCGGCGGTGAGGGCGCGGTTGCGCCGCTGCTGCTGGATCAGCTCGGCGACCACGCGGGCATAGTCGGACATCTGTTTGTCGAGTTCGGCCTGGGCCTGCTCCGGGCTGAGCACGCGCAGCAGGTAGCGGCGGGTCTCCGCGCGACCGGGGCCGGTGACGTCGTTGCGGTCGTGGGCGACGGCCCAGTATTCGAGGCGGTCGCCGGGCGTGAGGTCGAGCTGATCGATGGCGGTGTTCAGGTCGTGTTCGACGCGGTGTTGCGGGTCGCCGGCGTTGGACCAGCGGTGGAGGATGCGTTCGTCGTCGGCGTCGTTGAGGCGGGTGCGGAGCGTGACTTCGTCGAGGCCGTAGTCGTCCTGCGCGGCGACGCGGAAGCCCAGTTCGGCGTCGGGCGGCAGTTGCAGGTCGCGGCCGGGGCGGAGGATGGCCACGGCCGGGGGGGCGTCGCGTTCGAGGTTGATGGTGTAGGTCACGGGCGCGTCCAACTGGTAGCCCTGCTGGTCGCGCAAAGCGATGCGGTAACTGCCGGGTTCGGTGATGGGCAGCTCGGCCTGCCAGGTGCGGTTGTCGTCGCCGGCGCGTTGGGCGGCGAGAGGCTGGTCGCCGTGGTGGACGGTGAGCTGGTCGAGCGGCTTGTTGGCAGTGAAGGTGAGGGCGGCGCGGGATTGGGGCAGGGCGTGGAGGTGGCCGTCGAAATCGTCGATGGTGCGTGGTTCGAGGTCGGCGTAGGGGGGGTAGGTGTAGGTGACGGCGAGGCGGTCGAGGCGGGGGCGGGCGTCGACGTGGACGTGGACGGTGTCGCTGCGCGCGTCGCCGGCGGTGACGTGGAAGGCGAACGAGCTTTGCACGGCGGGGAAGGCGTAACGGAACTGGCCGTCGCGGCCGCGCTCGGCGCGGGCGGTGCGGGTGCGGCTGTCGTCGTCGGAGGCGTCGGTCCAGTGGATGCGGGCTTCGTCGGGCGTGCGGCCGGCGGTGGCGATGTTGAGGGTGACGGGCTGGCCTTCGAGGATGCGGGCGTCGGCGGGGGTGAGGGTGACGTCGAGCGTGGTCCAGGTGAAGGGGGCGATGTTGGCGGTGGGCAGCAGCACGCGGGCGAAGCTGGTTTGAACCGCCGGGCCACCCACGGCCAGCAGCAGCACGGCCGCGGCCATGGCGACGCCCAGCGCGATGCCGTGGTCGCGCAGGCGCGGCGAGGCGACGGCCTTCCCCAGTTCCAGTTCGTCGACCATCTGCGCGCCGTCGCTGACGATGGCGCTGACGAGGCCGGGCGACGAGCCGTTGGCGTCGCGTCCGAGTTGCAGGGCGTTGATCAGGCGGTTGCGGAGGGTGGGCTGTTTCTGTTCGAGCAGGGCGGCGAAGTAGTCGTCGCTGTGCAGGGCGGTCAGCGGCCGAAGCAGGGCGTGCCATGCAGTGAGGCCGACGGCCGACCAGCCGAGCAGGGCGAGCACGCTGCGGCCGAGCTGGCCGAAGTGGACCCACCAGTCGAGCAATGTGGCGACGGTGGCGGCGGCGATGGCGACGGCAATGAGCAGCAGCACACCTTCGAGCGCCCGGCGGAGACGCCAGGCGCGCCGCGTGTCGTGCACGGCTTCGATCAGTTGCGTGTAGGTTTCGGTGGTGCTCATGAGATACCCTCGTTGGTTCACGTCAGACCAGGCGGCTGCGGCGGCGGACGGCCCACTCGGCGGTGACGAAGCCGAGGAAGACGAAGAACAGGGCGGGCGAGTTCCACATCTGCCGGGTGCGGGCCTGGTAGGTGGTGCGTTCGTCGCGTGGGAGTGCTTCGGCGAGGCGCTGGCTGGCGGCGGTGTCGTCGACGCCGGCGTAGATGCCGCCGGTGAGGCGGGCGACCTGCTGCATCGCGGCGGGGTTGGGCGTGGGGTCGTCCAGTTCCAGGTTCGAGCCTGCCACGAGAAACTCGCTCGTCTCGGTGGCGATCGCCTGCGAGCCGGCGGCGTCGCTTTGCATCAGCTCGGCGTCAATGCGGAACCGGCCGCCGCGGTCGGGGAAGAAGCTGGCGGTCCAGCGGTTGGGATCGGTGGCGCTGGGCTCGGCGGTGAGCTGCACGCGCCGGCCGTCGGGCTGCTGCACGGACAGTTGCATCGCCGTGGCTTGACCTTCGTCGCTGGGCAGCATGGCGGCGGGGTTGCGGCGGGCGGTGATGCTCACGCGCTGGCCGCGCTGGTAGGACGCGGCGGCGGTGGTCACGCTGATCGCCGACTGCTCGCTCGCCTCGTCGCGCTGGGCGAGGTAGCGGACCATCTGCGACCAGAAGCGGACGTACATCGTGTCGCTTTCGCCCGCCAGTCGTGCGATGCGCGACCAGCGCCACGTGGTGTCCGCCGTCATCACCGCCGTCACGCCCTGCCCGAACGGCTGCGTGGCGAGCACGACGAAGCCGTCGCCGTCCGCATCATCGGGGTTGGTGCGCGGATGGCGGGCGAGCACGGTCGCGCCGGGCCGGGCGCGCGACGTGGCGACAATGCCGGGCAACTGCGGCAGGGACGACCAGAGCGCCGCGTCGCGTTGCAGGTCGCCGGTGACGCGCATCGCCGGGTGGCGCTGGCCGGCGTCGGTGAGCGTGAAGCGGAACGGTTCGTCGATCTGCTCGATCGACCGGCTGCCGACTTCCACCGGCAGCGTCGTCGCCAGGTCGGTGTGGCGCAGCCCGCGGTCGCCGAGGTTGTGATAGCCGCCGAGCACCATCAGCCCGCCGCCTTCCTCGACCCACGTGCGCAGGCGCGCGTAGGTGGCGTCGTCGAGCATTGCCGCCTCGAAGTCGCCCAGCAGGACCACGTCGATCTGCTGAAGCCGGTCGTCGCTGATCAGTTCCGAGCCGATCATCATGCCCGACAGCGCCGCTTCGTCCGCGCTCGCCGCCCGGCTGAAGCTGATCAGGTCCACGTCCGGGTCCTGGCTCAGCCGTTCACGCAGGAACCGCGCCTCGGGCCGCAGCACGCCCTCGATATACAGCACGCGCACCGGCTCGGCCTCTACGCGCAGACGAAACAGCTTCGCGTCACGCCCGCCCAGCGCCCGCTGCGCTTGCGTGCCCGCCCGCGCCGCCAGCACGAACTCGCCCGGCTGCTCCGGCGTGTAGTCGATGCTCACCAGCCGCTCCGATCGGCCGTCGGGCAGCGACACCGTCTCGCTCGTCAGCACGTTGCCCGTCCGCTCGATCCGCACCGGCACGTCCGCCGCCGGCCCGCCGGCCTTGCGCAGCAGCACCTGCACCGCCACCGTGTTATGCACCCGCGCCCGCGTCGGCGCTTCGACCGACACCACCTCCACCTGCGCCGCATCACCCGCCCGCGATTGCGGCGCAAAGCCCACCGCATAGACCGGCAGCGCATAATCCTGCAGCGCCGCGTAGCCCTCGCGCCCCGTCGTGTCCCGGCCATCGCTGATCGCCACCACGCCCGCCACGTGCCGGCCGCGCAACTGCCGCTCCACCGACCGCATTGCCCGCACCAGGTCCGTCTGCTCCGCGATCGGCTCGTTTGGCAAGCCCTCCTGCAACGGCCGGCCCGCCATGTCGAACCAGTGCACGTCGAAGTCGCGCCGCAGCGCTTCGCCCGCCGGCGCGTCGTTCAGCCACTGCCGCGCAAGCTCGTAACGCGATTGCTCGCCGTGCGGCAGCGACATGCTCTGCGAGTCGTCCACGATCACCGCGGTGATCGGCCGTTCGTGCTGCTCCACCGTCTCCCGCCACGCCGGTTTCACCAGCGCCACGATCAACGCAAGCACGCCCACCGTCCGCATCGTCGCCAGCATCCACGTCAGCCGCCGCCCGCTGCGCTGGTAGATCCCCGCATAGGTCAACGCCAGCACCGCCAGCGACCCGGCGATCACCAGCAACCAGAACCACGGCGGATCGAAGTTCTCCAACCTGAAACTTGCCAGCACGTTCATCGGTCCATCCTCTTCTCAGTCCACCAGTCACCCACACACCCACCACTCTCGAAGCCCACGGCTTCTAGCCGTAGGTTTCTTCAAGCCGCCCCCACCGTCTCCGCCTCGCGTTCGCGCGCCGCCTCCGCCTCACTCACCCGCAGCCCGCCGGGCAACTGGTCCCGCTTGTCCAGCGCGTCGCGCACCTGCGCCGCACGCCGCCTCGACAGCCGGTTGGCCAGCCACGGCTCAAACAGCGCCACCAGCAGCGCCAGCCACAGCAGCGTGTTCCACAGCCCGCGGCCCTGCCGGGCCACGCCGCCCTCGCTCACCAGCGCCTCGGGCCGGTCGAGAAACGCCATCGCCGTCTGTGGGTGCAGCCGGTCGCGCAGCGCCGCTTCGTCGAGGTACCACCGCTGCGACACGTCCGACGGCACGTTGGCCGCCACCAGCCGGGCCGGTGCGCTGCCCACGGCCGCGGCGCTGGGGCGGATCGCGTAGACGCCGGCCTGCTCCGTCTCCCGGTACGCCAGCCCGCCGCCCGTTTGCATGTCCGGCTCGGGATAGCCGACCACGCCGCCGGGCCCTTCAATGCGCATCGGCTCCGCCTCGCTGGCGGCGGTCGGCAACGACACCACCTGCCCCGTGCGGATGAAGTTCGCCCCCGGCGCCGCCTGCTGGGCGAGATAGCCCACCGCCCGGTAGACCCACGGTACATAGGTCGGGTCCAGGGGGAAGCTGGTCCAGTCGCGATCGATTGAACTGGCGAACAGCATTACCCGCCCGCGCCCATAGCGCCGTTCAACCAGCACCGGCTGGCCGGTGGCGTCACGCATCAGCACGTCCGCGCCGTCGCGCGGCGCAAGCTGGTAGCGGCGGGTGAAACGCACGTTGGAAAAGCTGCCCATCCCGCCTGCGCCGAAGCCGGCCAGCATCGGGTGCGCTTCGTCGATCGTGGCGATGATGTGCGGGTCTTGATCCGCGTCGGCGTTCACGTCGAGTGCGGCGAGGCGGGCGGTGGCGGCGTCGTCATCGTCACCCAGCAGGTCGCCGAGGCGGGCGGGCAGCAGGCCGCCGTGCAGGCGGTGCTCGACGCTCCAGCGGTTGTACGCGTCGCGCCGCACCCGGTCGCCGAGCGTGATCAGCACGCTGCCGCCGCGGTCGACATACTGCTCCACCGCTTCGATCGTATCGTCAGACAGCTCGGCGACATTGGCCAGCACCAGCAGCGGATGGCCCGCCAGGCGGTCGGCGGTCAGCTCGGCCGGGGTGGTTTCATCCACATGCACGGGCGGCTGGCCCTGCATCGCTTCGCCGGGCAACTGGTCAGGCTGCACGCTCAACGCCAGGCGGAGGAAAAACAACTCGTCGTTCCGCCGCACCTGCGATCGTGCGCCGTTGACCGCCAACACGCGCACGCGATCCTCCACCTGCACCGCAAAGTGGCGGGCATCGTCGGCGGCCAGCGCATCGCTGCTGCCGCCCTCGGCCCGGCTGATTGCAATGCGGCCGGCGAACCAGCCCGCGTCCGTGAAGCGATGCGTGAACCGCACCAGCCGCGATCGGCCGGCGGGCAGTTCGACGTCGCGCTGGCTCACCGTGTTGTCGCCGATCACCAGGTCGGCCGTCACCGTCTGCGGGTCGGGGCCGTGGTTGGTCAGCATCGCGCGGAAGTGAAACGGCACGCCCACCATCGGCCGGGCCGCGCCATACTGCACCGCCTCCACCGCGACGTTCGCCGCCGCCTCGCCCGGCTCCGGCCGGGTCGCCACCAGCATCACCCCCACGCCCGGCCCGACCGCCAGCGACTCGTCCACCCGCAGCGCACCATCCTGCAGATCGCTGAACACATACACCTCGCGCTGCCCGCTGCTCGCCGCCTCGCCTTCGCCCACGCCCATGGCCCGCGCCGCCGCAGCCACCGCGCTGTCCACGTCGCTGGCCAGGTCGGTCAGTTCGATCTGCCGGATCGCCTCGCGCACCTGCGCCAGCTCCGGCGTCGGCTCGTCGAACAGCACGGCCGCTCCCGCCTCGCGCCGGCCGGCGAGCACGACGGTCGCCCGGTCGCCCCGGGCCGGCGACAATTCGTCGAGCAGTTGCAGCGCCGCGTCGCGGGCGCGTTCGAGCAGCAGGCCGTCGCGCGTCTGTACGCCCATGCCCGCCGAGTCGTCGATCACGATCGCCACATGCCGCGCCTCGCCCCCGCCGCCGAGCATGCCCAGCCCCGACGTGCGGATCAACGGCTGCGCCAGCGCCAACGCCAGCAATGCCAGCAGCGCCATCCGCATGAGCATCAGCAGCAGGTCCTGCAACTTCGCCCGCCGCGACGCCCGCAGGAAACGCTCGTCGAAGAACTGGTTGGTCGAGAACGTGATCGTCTGCGCCCGCCGTGCCCGGCGAAGGTGCAGCGCCAGCGGAATCACCGCCGCGAGCAGCCCGAGCAGAAACCATGGTGCCAGAAACGTCATTGCGTACTCACCTCTCCCCCAGCGGCCGAGCCCACTTCAGTGGGCCGGCGCCTGCGTCAGCGCCCCCATGTGCGCCCGCCGGCTCAGGTACGTCCCGAGAAACACGTCAAACGGCTCACTCGTGTCCGCCAGCGCATACCCGATCTCGCGCGACAGACACCCGTTGCGCAGCGCATCGAGGTACGCATTGAGCTGTTCGAGATAGTGGCTGCGGATCGCCTCGGCGTCGGCCATGATCTCCTGCCCCGTCTCGATGTCGCGGATCTGCCCGGCATCGCGAAACGGGAACGTCAGCTCCGCCCGGTCCAGCGTCTGCAACACCACCGCTTCATGCTTGCGGTGGCGGAACATTCCCATCGCCTCCATCAGCGTGTCCGGCCCCTTCGCTTCGCCCAGCAGGTCGGAAACCACCACGACCAGCGCCCGCCGTTTCATCGTCTGCGCCAGTTCGTTGAACGTGGCGACGAGGTCGGTGTCTCCCTCGGCCTTGACGTCTTCGAGCGCTTCGAGCACGACGCGCAGATGAGACCGGCCCTGCCGTGGCGGGATGTGCGTCCGCACGCCGTTGCCGCAGATGATCAGCCCAAACGCATCCTGCTGCACCATCATCAGGTGCGCGAGCGTCGCGGTGAGGTAGCAGGCGTATTCGAGCTTGGTCATCTCGCCGGCGTGTTGATAGCCCATGCTGGCCGAGGCGTCGAGCACGAGGTAGCCGCGCAGGTTGGTCTGTTCTTCGTACTGTTTGACGTAAAGGCGATCGCGCCGGGCGAGCAGTTTCCAGTCGAGGTGGCGGGGGTCGACGCCGGGCGAGTATTCGCGATGCTCGGCGAACTCGACGGAGAAGCCGCGCCGCGGCGAGCGGTGCTGGCCGGAGAAGAGGCCGTCCACGACAAGGCGCGCGGCGAGGCCGAGGTTCTTGAGGCGCGCCAGCGCGGCGGGGTCGAGGTAGCGGGTGCCTTTGAGCGGTTCGGGCATGGTGGAAGCCGGTTTGGAAAGGGTGTTGAGGTCGTTCAGGCGGTCGCGGCTGGGCCGGGTGGAACGATCGGGAATGCGTCGAGGTCCTGGAGGAGCATGTCACGATCTTCCGAATCAGTGATGTTGAGTATGGCGGCGTGCATCTGCTGCGTGTGACGACTGCATGTTGCCACGTCGTCCGCGACGGCGGCTGCCCGCGCCACCGCTTCGTGGCCGTAGGCGATGAAAAAAGGGCCGAGATCATGGTCGACCGCCAGTTGCAAGGCCGGCCTGGCGTAGCTCATGGCTTCGTCGGGTCGTTCCGTCAGAGCATAAACACGGGCGAGCAGCCAATCGCCGATCGCCAGGTTATTCGGCGTATGGTCGGCAACCTGTGACCAGTGCCACCGCGATGCATGGGCGCAATGGATCATCTGCTGCGCCTGTTCGGCCGTGCGGTTGCGTTGCACGATCAACTCCCACGTCCGATTGAAACAGTCGGCGGCGAAGTGGTGGTGCACCTTCTGCATGTCAATGGTGGTGTCAGACATGATTTGCATCCTGAGCGCGAACAACGGCCTTCCGGCCGGGGCTATTGCGTTGCCTGCCAGCCGATCACGCGGCGGTGAGCGCGTCGTATTCCTCCGGCGTCGGCTCGGCGACGGCGTCGAGCAACCGGGTGATGATCTGGTCCGCGTCGATGCCCTGCGCTTCGGCGTGGTAGTTGGGCACGAGGCGGTGGCGGAGCACGAGCGCGGCGACCGCGCGGACGTGGTCGGTGGTGACGTTGTATTCGCCATCGAGCGCGGCGCGGGCCTTGGCGGCGAGTGCGAGGTACTGGATCGCCCGCGGACCGATGCCCCAGGTGACCAGTTCGCGGACGAAGTCGGGGGCCATCGGATCGTCGGGCCGGGTCGACCGGCCGAGTTTGAGGCTGTAGAGGGCGACGTGGTCGGAGACGGGCACCTGGCGGATGACCTGTTGCAGTTGGAGGATCGTGTCGCCGTCGAGCACTTTGCGGACGGCGGCGTCGCCGTCGGTCGGGCTGTGGCGGATGATGGCCAGCTCTTCTTTGGGCGTGGGGTAGTCGACCTTGAGCATGAACATGAACCGGTCAAGCTGCGCTTCGGGCAGCGGGTAGGTGCCTTCCTGCTCGATGGGGTTCTGCGTGGCGAGGACGAAGAAGGGCTTGGGCAGGTCGTAGGTCTGCCCGCCGCTGGTGACCTGGCGTTCCTGCATGGCCTGGAGCAGGGCGGCCTGGGTCTTAGGAGGCGTGCGGTTGATTTCGTCGGCGAGGAGGATGTTGGCGAAGACCGGCCCCTTGACGAAGCGGAAGACGCGTTCGCCGGTGGAGCGATCCTGTTCGATGACTTCCGTGCCGGTGATGTCGGCGGGCATGAGGTCGGGGGTGAACTGGATGCGGTTGAAGTCGACGTTGATCGCCCGGGCGATGGTCTGCACGGCCAGTGTTTTCGCCAGGCCCGGCACACCGACCATGAGGCAGTGGCCGCGGGCGAAGATGGCGGTGAGCAGGTCGTCGATGACCTGCTGCTGGCCGATGATGACCTTGCCGATCTCCTCGCGGAGGGCTTGCCGTGCTTCGCCGAGACGTTTGAGGGCTTCGACGTCGGCGTCGCCGAGCGCAGGGGCGGAGGCGGAGAGCTTGCTGCGTGTTCCGAGCTTGGTCATGGTTGAGATCCAGAGGTCAGAGGTTCAGAGGTCAGAGGTCCGGGCGAGCCGCTCGATCAGTCCTCGGGCGGCTGTTGCCAGTCGACGTCCAACTGCGGGTCGCCCGTGGAAGTCAGGTCAAAGGTGGCTACCAGATTGAAGGGCGGGCCGGCTGCGTCGCCGGCGCCGTCCGGCTTCTCCCCGGTCTCGGCGACGTAGAAATAGGCGGTGTCGGTGGAACGGTCGACCACGGTCATGCCCACGCCTCCGAACCAGATGCCGAGCGATGCGTCATAGCGGGCGTGGACATCGGCTTGCGCGGCGTCCTGTGCCGACGTCGGCGAGTTGAGAGCGAGCATCAGTCCGCAGGCGAGGCCGACGACGAAGATGATTGCACAGATCCAGCGCTGTCCTGTTGTCATCATGTGGTTCCTTCACTCACGAGCCTCAGGTTACTGCTGCAAGGCGTAGCAGAGAATGTTCAAGGCCAGTTGGCGGGCGGAGTCGGCGTCGTAGGCGTTGGCGTAGGGGTCGTGGATGCCTTTGAGCATGGCGAGCGTGTCGTTGGGCGAGTAGATGATGGCGACGCGGTTGTTGAGGGTGACGGCTTCGACGTGCGGCTCGCGGGGTTGCTGGGTGCCGGCGTCGCGCATCTGTTCGATGTCGTAGAGCGTGGAGAAGAGGTCGTGGTCGGCGGGGAGGCGTTCGAGGTCGTGGTCGGGGGCGAGCTGGGCGATCAGGGCGCGGGCTTCGCGGTCGAACTTGGCGTAGCCGGACGTGTTGTTGATGAAGAGGAATCCGCCGGCCTGGAGGTGGCGGCGCAGTGCGGTGACGCCGGCGTCGTCGAGGTTGGGTTCGCTCATGCCGGTCATGATGAGGATGGGCGTGTCGATCAGCGCGGCGGGCTCGGGGTCGACGGCTTCGAGTTCGTAAGCGACCGGCACGCTGGTGCGCAGGGCGGCGAGGCGGATGAGCTGGTAGAGGCTGTTGGGGTCGGGGTTCCAGTCGCCCTGGTGGCGGAGCAGGCCGAGGCGGACGGCGGCGCGGTGCTGCTGCTGCGTGCCTTCGATGGGCTGGGTGTAGGCCTGGGCCTGGGCGAAGTTGCGGTTGGCGGAGATGTAGGCGACGAGGTTGATGCCCATGCGGATGGCGTCGCCGGGGAGCATGGCCATGGTCGGTTCGGGCTGGCGGTCGCCGCGTCGCGGGGCGGGCGGGGCATAGAACTCGTCCCAGCCGCAACTGAGGTCGTAGGGTGAGAGGATGACGGCTGTGCGTGCGGCGATGTTGATGCCCAGCATCTGCGGCGGGCTTTCAAAGCGGCTGTGCGTGCCGTCGTGGATGGTGAAGTAGTTGACGTTGTCGTACTGGTAGTAGCCGCGGAAGGCGGGGTGGTCGACCTGGAGCGTGTCGAGCTGGCGTTGGGGGAAGATCTGCTGCATCTCTTGCTGGAAGGCGGCGGTGAAGGCGGGGCTGCCGAGGGTGGCCTCGGCGAGAAGGGTGCCGCCGTCGAGCAGGTATTCGCGGAGCGCTTCGCGCTGGGGTTCGGTGAAGGTGAAGGCTTCGTAGCCGGACATGTAGAGGACGGGGATGCGGACGGGCTGGCCGTCGGCCTGTTGCTGGGCGAGTTCGTCGAGGCTGAGGACGGTGTGGCCGTACCACGCGTCGATCTGATGGCGGACGTGTCGGAGGAGGTTGTCGATGTCGCCGGGGTTGGGCATGTAGTCCTGGCTGTCGCCGTAGGCCAGGCGTGCGACGAAGACGGGTGGGGAAGGCTCGGCCTTGGGCTCGGAGCGGCGCAGCGGGACGGCGGGCAGGGGGAGGGGGGGCAGGCCCTCGGCGGCGGTTTCGCGTTGCGGGTCCTGGCGCGGCGGCGGGCCGACGGTGCCCAGTTGCCGGTCCTGGGCGAGCAGGGGCGTGGCGGCGAGCAGCACGGCGAGCGCGGCGGCGAGCCAGGCGTTGAACGAACCGGTGCGAGATGTTTGGCGTGACTTGTGCTGCCGCATGGCCGAGTCTCCTTGTGCCGCAACCGGGTTGCGGTCGATCACCATTCAGCGATACTGCGAGAGATCCGTCCCCTTGAGAATGACAGGTTCGATGGGCGTGCCGTCCGGCTCCACCGCCACCACCCCCGGCCCGGGGCTGGGCACGACCACTCGCTCCAGATTGACGGTCGGTTCATCGGCTGTCAATGCAATTCCGCCAAGATAACGCGCATAAGCCATGCGCTTGGCGCGGAAGTCATCTTCAAACAACCGTTCACGGACCAGTGCGTAGTAAGGGCGTTCCTGATACGGGGCCCACGTGTGCTCCATCGGGTCTTCCCACTGGTAGCGGTCGACCCGCCAGACCCATTCGCCCTGGCGGTAGCCGCCGCCGACGAAGGGGCGTCGGCGAAGTTGCATCATGAGCAAGGCGGCGTTCTGGAGGTTGCCCTGAAGGTCGAGCACGTGCACGTCGTCGCCGAAGGCGGTGAACTGGTCGGAGCGCTGCTTGTCGAGGATGGCTTCGCGGGCGCCCTCTTCCAGGGGCGGGTCGCCGACGTAGTCGCTTTGGGGGACGGTGGCGTCCCAGCCCTGGACGATGGCGCCGTCGTCGAGCACGAAGCGCAGGTCGTATCGGCCGGGCACGGGGAGGTCGTCGAAGCGTACGCGGTCGCCGTCGAGCGTGCCGGGGTGGTGGGTGGCGTAGAGGCCGATGTCGAGCTTTTCGCCGTCGCGGGTGGTCATGTGGCGGGCGTGGCGTTGGACGGCGATGGCCTGGCGGACGGTGACGCCGTCGGGCAGGGCGAGTTGCGCTTCGATGACGCCGGCGGGCGCGGGGGCGTCGGCGACGGCGGTGGCGGTGAGCACTGCGAGCAGGGGCAGGGCGGCGAGCAGAATCAATGGGTGAATGATGCGGTGCACGGCTTCTCCCTCGTTAAGCGATCCGGGGCTTCGCTGCGCTCAGCCCCCGGCTTGTAAACTTCTTTCCCCAATCCCCAATCCCTGGCCTTACCGCTGGTAGGCGGGGAGGTAGTGCATGTAGACCTCGAGCGTCAGGGCGCCGAGCGCGGTGGAGTAGCAGCGGGCGTCGTTGCCGTTGTGGTTATTTTCGTTGTAGCCTTCCCAACTTCCGTTGGCGTGCTGATTTTCGAGCAGGAACTGGCGCACCTGCGGGTGCCACTGGTTCCAGTACGCGCCGCCGGCCTGGTAGGCGGCCTGCATGGCGTAGTAGTTGGAATACCAGAAGCGGGCGATGTTCGTGCCGTACTTCTGGTCGGTCATCCATGCGAGGGTGGCGTCGACGGATTCGTGGTCGTAGAGGCCCATCAACTGCATGCTCAGCGAGCCGCCGCCGGCGCGGGCGAGGCTGCGGTCGTTGCGGCCGGGCTGGTAGGCGTAGCCGCCGCCGTCGATGATGCATGACTTCACATAGCCCTGCGCCTTTTCGAACGTTTCATCGGGCACGTCGAGGCGGGCGTTGATGGCGGCGCGGAGGGCGACGATCTGCACGACGCTGACGGTCAGGTCGGCATCGTTGGGGCGGGGGTGGTAGCGCCAGCCGCCCTGGTCGTTTTGCGAGTTGACGATGAGGGCGACGGCGCTTTGTACGCTGCGGCGCATTTCGGGCGAGGGGACGAAGCCGTACGCTTCGATCATGGCCAGCGTCGCCAGGCCGTGCTCGTACATCGGGCCGTGCGAGGTGTTGGGCGAGTGGTAGAGGCCGTCGTCGCGCTGGGTGGCGAGCAGGTAGTTGATCGCCCGGTCGATGACGTGCTGGTAGGGGCCGCGTCCCGGCTCGTGGCCGCGGCCGAGGAAGGCGAGCAGGCAGAGCGCGTTGACGCCGTTGTTCGACCCGACGTTGTTGTCCCCGAACCCGCTGGGCCATGAGCCGTCGCCGCGCTGGTGTTGCAGCAGGTATTCCAGTGCCCGGTCGACCGCCGCTTCGACGCGCGCCATTTCGCGCGGGTCGGGCAGCAGGTTCTGCTCGTGTTCGCCGTTGATCGCTTGTGCGTGGGCGGAGGACGTCGTGACACCGATCACCAACAAGCCGACCATCAATAGATTGACGCACCGCATATCCATGTTCATTCCACCTTCCCGATCATCGATTCATCGATAAGCGATCATCGATGCTCGCATCACATCACCCCCGCCATCCGCCGCACGAACACGTCCGTGCAGTACAGCGACACCAGCAGCAGCAGCGTCAGCCAGTTGTCCCAGAGCTCCTGTACGTGGACCTGCGACAGCGTGGCGGGCTCGCCTTCAAAGGCGTCGGCGAGGCGGGGCAGTTCGTCCAGTTCGATCAGTTCGCCGCCGGTCGCCTCCGCCAGCGTGCCCAGCGTTTCGCGGTCGACGTCGGGGCGCAGCAGCTCCCGGCTGCTCGATGCCACGCGCACGTTGGCGGTCAGTTCCTCGCCGGCCGCATCGGTGTGCGTCAACGTGTACTGCCCGTGGGCTTCCTGGCTCCACTGCCCGCGGTAGATGCCCGGCGTGGGTGTGCGGTGCAATTCCAGCGTGTCGGTCTGCTCGCCGTGGCGCACCTGCAACGTCGCCTGCTCGCGCGTGGCCGGCTGGCCGTCGCCGTCCACGGCGTACAACTCCACGCTCACCCGCTCGCCCGGCTCGACGCGCGGCGGATACGCCGCCAGCCAGCTCGTCTGCCCGTCGCGCTCGGTCGTGCGTGCGACATGGCGCAGCGCCTGGCCCCAGAAGCGGTAGAACAGGTGGTCGCCGATGTTCCGCCGCCACCGGTAGGTCGAGTCCAGCCCGATCAGCATCACCCGCCCGCTGCCGGCGTAATGCTCGGCCACCAGCGGCACGCCTTCATGCTCGGCCGAGGCCAGTTCCGCCAGCACCGTCGCGCCGGGCCTCGGTTCGCCCAGTGCGGCGGCCCAGTAGAACGGCGGCATCTGGCTCCACACGCCACGGTTCCGCGCTGCCTGGTCGTACAGCCGGAGGGCCGGGTGCGTCGCTCCCGTCGCCGTCACCTGCATCTTGAACGGCGAGTACGCTTCCGCCTCCCAACCGCCTTGCTCGTCGCCCGCATCTCCCTCGCTCAGTTCCACCGGCAGCAACTCGGCCAACGGCCCGTCCGCGAAAGCGTGCGGCATGTGCTGCGGGCCCGCCTGCACGATCAGCCCCAGACCCTCCTCACGCACCGCCCGCGCCAACTGCGCCTGCGCCCGCTCGGGCAGCAGGTCGGTTGACACGTCGCCCAGCACGACCACGTGATACTCCGCCCACCCCGCCGCGTCCTCCGGCAACCGGGCCAGCGCGGGCAGCTCCGCCAGGTCCACCCCTTCGCCGGCACGCAGCGGCGCTTCCATCACCATCCGCACCGCCAGCCCGCGATCGCGCTGCAGCGCGTGATCGAGAAAACGGAAATCCCACCGCGGATAGCCTTCGAGGTAAAGCACTTCCCACTGCGTTTCGTCCACGTCCACCGCCAGCGACTGCTCATTGTTGTCCGCCACCTGCTCTTCGCTCAACGACTCGACTTCGACGCGCAGCAGCCGCGTGCCCGGCTCATCGTCGGCCGCGGCGGTGAAGCGGAGGTTCACCTGCTGGCGGTCGTCGTCGGTCAAGGTCACCTCGCGGTCGTCGAGCACGTTCTCGCCTTCCAGCAGTCGCACGCGCACCGCCCGGCCGTCGAAGCCGTGCGACGCCACCGTCGCCACGATGCTCGCCGTGTCACCCCGCGCCACCCGGGCCGGCGCCAGCACGTCCATCAACCGCACGTCCACCAGCCGTGCCCCACTGCCCACCGGCACGGTCCACACCCGCACCGCCGCCGCTTCGTCCTCCCCGGCCGTCGCAGAGGCCGTTCCCGCTCCCGTCTCCCGCCATCGCCGCACCACGTCCGCCGGCCCCGGCCCCGCGTTCGATTGCCCGTCGGAAAACAGCACGATCCCCGCCACGGCCCGGCCCCCCACATCCTCGATCACCTCCTGCAACGCCGCCCCGATCGCCGTCTGCGTCCCCATCGCCGCCGCATCTTCCGCCACCGACGCCAAACCCGACAGGCTCATCGCCTGGCCCCGCCGGTCGAATCGATACCCCCGCACCTCGAACCGCTCGGCCAGCGACGTGAACATCGCCTCGCCCGACTGCTCCCACACCCGCTCCAGCAGCGCCGCCCGGCTCATGTTCGACATCGTCCGCCGGCCTTCCGCATCCACCGCCGGCAGCCGCTCCCCATCCTCCCCCTCGGAAGCTTCGTCGGCCAGCTCCGTCACCCCCGCCGCCAGCGCCACGCCGCGCAGTTGCTCGCCTTCATAACCCCCCGTCGGCAACGCCATGCTCCCCGACCCGTCCACCATTACCGCCACCACCGGCTTCTGCGTCACCGACTCTTCCAGCCGCAGGTATGGCGCGCCCAGCACAAACACCAGCAGCGCCAGCACACCCACCCGGCAAAACGTCAACACCCCGCGCTGCCCGCGCGTCAGGTGCGGCAGCGACCGCCGATGCCGTCGAAACACGAACACCGCCGCCGGCAGCAGCAGCACCAGGCCCAGCCACAGCAGCCCCGGCCGGGCCCACAGCCACTGCGCCTCCGCCACGCGCCCGGCCAGCGTCGGATCCACCCCGATCAGTTCCAGCAACCACCCGATCATGCCACTCCCATCTCAGCCGCTTGCCGCTTCACGCGTCATCCTGTTCGTCTTCATCCGCCATCACCCGCCTTGCCCACCGCTATTCACCATCTTCCCCCACCCGCTCGCTCAACTGCTCGTAGTACGCGTCGATCAGCCGCTGGTACGCCGCCGGTCCACGTTCGCGCATGCCCTGCAGCATCGGCTGACGCAGCGTCGGCGGCAGGCGGTACATCGCCGGCCCCGTCCCCTCCACGTCCTCCAGCACCGCGCCGTACACGATCCCCCCCGGCTGCTGCCCCTCGCCGCTGCCCGCCGCCATCGGGTCCGCCGGCCCCATGCCCGAGGCCATCCCTGTCATCCCCGGCGCCCCGGGCATCCCTTCGCCTGCCGCTTCGCCTCCGGCTTCCCCCGCCGCCGCCTGCTGTTGCTGCATCGCCGCCGCGGCCGCCATCGCCATCGCCTGCTGCATCCCCGGCGACTGCAACTGCGCCTGCATCGCCGCCGCGTCCTGCGCCGCCATCGCCTGCTCCAGCGCCGCCCGCATGTCACCCGCCTCGCCCTGCGCGTCCGCCAACTGCTGACCCCGCGCCTGCAACGCCGACGCCAGCCGCTGCTGGTGGTCGTCCAGCATCTCGCGCGGCGTCTGCGGCTCCGGCTCGCCGCCCGCCTCGCCTTCCGCCGCCTCCGCCGTCGGCACCTCACGCTCGTCGCGATTCTCGTATCGCTCGGCCATCTCCGCCTGCGCGCCCATGTCCGGCGTCTCCACTGGCTCGTCCCACCAATCGGCCGATTCTTCCTCCCCCGTCTCCCCCGCGTCCGCCAGTTGATCGGCGTCGCCTTCGCCTTCCGCGTCCGTCGCTTCCTCCGGCGTGTCATGCTCCACCGGCGTCTGCTCGCGCGTCTCGCCCGGCGGCGTCCACGGGGCCGGCGGCAGGGCAATGTCGTCCTCCTCTTCCGCCGCACGCGCCGCCAGCAGTTCGTCCGCACGCTGCATCGCCGCCAGCGCTTCCGCGTCCACGTCCGCCTGCTGCTCGCTGATGGCGTCCAGTTGCTCGGCCTCCGCCGCGGCCGTCTGCTCGCGCATCGACTCGACTCGTCCGCGCAACTGTTCCAGGTTCGCCCGCTCCGCCGCCAGGTGCGATTCAAGCTGCGACATCTGCTGCGCCTGGCTGCGCGCGTGCATCTGCGCCATCAGATTCTGCATCGACGCCTGCGACTCGGCCGGGTCCGCCGCCAACTGCTGCTGTGCCCCCATGAGCTGGCGCAGCTCCTCTTCCAGCGCCGCCAGCTCGGCCTGCTCCTCGTCGCTGAGCGCCTCAAGCTCGGCCAACCGTTCGAGCACGTCCGGGTCGACCGTGTCGCCCGCCGCGTCCGCGTCGGCCGGTCCCGCCGCGGCCGCCATCGCCGCCGCCCGGTCCGCCATCTGCTGCAACGCCTGCTGCTCGCCGGTCATGGCGAAAGGCGACTCGCCCGCCGCCGCCGCCGCCTCGCTCAACTGCGCCGCCATGTCGTGCAACTGCTCGCGCTGCTGGGCCAACTGCTCTTCCATCGCCGACCACGCCGCGCGGTCTTCCTCGCTCATCCCTTCCTCGCGCCACTGCGCCAGCCGCTCGGCCACCTCCTCGTCGCTGAGCACGTTCCCTTCGTCGTCCACCAGCTCAAAGGCACCATCCTCATCGATCCGCGGCTGCAACCCCTCCGGCAAGCGGGCCAGCATCTCCAGCGCCCCGCCCGCCAGGTCCGCCTGCGCCTCCAGCAGACCGCCGAGGCCGTCCAGCACGCCGTCCAACGGCGTCCGGCGTTCCGCCTCGGCAAACGCCTCGTCCGATTCCTGCACCATCGCCAACCGGTACGGCTCGCTCACCGCCTCTTGGCCCTTCGTGTCCCGCACCACGATCCGGTAATGCACCGCCTGCTCCACCGACAAGCCGTGCGCTTCGGGGTCGAGCGCCCCGGTCACCTGCCGGCTGGTTCGCGGCGCGTCCTCATCAAACGTCGCCAATGCCTGCGACTCGGCATCGTCAAGCCCCTCGGCCGACGTGCTCACCTGCAACCGCACCTCGGCCACGCCGTAGTCGTCGAACGTGCGGATCGCCAGCGGCAATGGCTCCGGCTCGGCCAGTGTCAGGTTCCGGCCCGGCCGTTCGACGATCAACCCCGGCGGCTGGTCGCGCGTCGCCATGATCGGCACCGGCTGCATCGCCGCGCTCGCATGGCCCGCCTCGTTCTTCAGTTCGATGGCGTAACGCACGTCCTCCTCCACCCGCACGTCGCCCATCCACAGGCCCGTCGTTTCATCCCGCCGCATCGCCACGCTCTGCTGCTTGACGAACGCGCGCTCTTCCACCTCGCGCGTGGTCCGCGACACCGCCCCCGCCCGGTCGAACACGGCCCGCCCGCCGTCGATGGCGAATTGCAGGCCGCTCAGCTGCGTCGCTTCGTTCGGCGTGTTGCCCAGCAGTTCCTCGGCCGTCACCTCCAGCCGCGCCCATTCGCCCTCGGCCGGCAGCTCGCGCACCAGTCGCACGCCACCTTCGCCCTCGGCTTCCTCCCGCCGCTCGGCCGTCGTCCAGATGAGCCGGTGCGTCCGGTCGTCAGGCTGGTGCACGTCCAGCGTCAAGCGCTCCGGCGGCGCGTCCGCGTCCAGCCGCACCCACACGAACAGGTTCTCGTCCGGCTCCAGGGGCAACCGGTTCAGCGTCGTGCGGAAGCCGTACGGCTCGCGCGACCAGCCGAACGTATGCGCCCGGCTGCCGCTGTGCACTGTTTCGTCCATCCATCGCCACTGCCCGATCAGTTCCGCGTCCGCGGGCGTGTCATCGTCGAACCAGACGGTCTCGCGCTCGTCGATCCGTTCGTGCGTTTTCGTCACCGTGTCGTACAGGTGAACCTGCCCCTCGCTCGCGTGGCCGCGCACGGTCGCCGCCAGTCGCACGTGCGAGCCCACCGGCGCGCTGATCTGGTCCGTCGGCTGGCTCACCGCCACCGGCTCGGGCCGGCGCATGTAGCCGGGCAGGTGCACGTGGGCGTCGATCTGCTCCAGCATCGGCCGGCGAAGCACGCGGATCGTGTGCGGCAGCGTCCACGTCCCCCCGCCTGCGATCTGGTACGCATGATCCGCCTCCACCTGCTCGAGCGTGAAGCGGAACCGGCTATCCCCATCCGCCTGCATCGGGTAGCGCACCGCCCGGCCGTCGTCGCCAACCAGCCGCAGCGTCAGCCGCTCCACGCTGCCGCGCTGCACCACGCCCTGCAACGTCACCGACTCGCCCTGCATCACCTGCACGTCGCCCGGCTCGGCCGCCAGCCGCACCCACGCCACCGGCGGAATCGCCTTCGTCGGCTGCAGCACCCGCGCCAGCGCGTTCGAGCTGTACTCGTAAAACAACCCCGTCGCCAACCCCGCCACCACCAGCACCACCGCCGCCGCCACGCCGCACCGCCGCGCAAACGCCGGGCTCGCCACCCGCCGCACGTCATAGTCGCTCAGCCGGTCGGCGGTCTGCTGCACCAGCCGGTCGATCAACGGCAGCGACGCCGGCTCGACTTCGCGCTTGCCGCTGCGCAGGTCCAGCACCGTCACCAGCCGGTTGTGCATGTTTCCCAGCACGCGCTCGATCTGGAACGCCACCCGCTCCAGGCTCATCGGCCGAACCGCCGGCCAGAGCACCGCCACCGCCGCCACTGTCAACACCACCACCCACAACCCCGCAAACGCCGCCACCCGCAACGCCACCGGCAACGCCACGAGCAAATCCACCGCACTGGCCAATGCCAGCCACGTCACCGCCGCCACCACCAGCAGCGCCGCCCCGGCCAGCACCGCGTTCCGCCGCAGATGCTGCCGCGTCACCCGGATCAGCTCCACCAGCTCTTCGCTGCGCTCGTGCGTCTGTGGATCAATGTCAGTCATGGCTCACCACCTGTTTCCCTTCCCGCGTCCTGCCCCCGCCGCTTGCAGCTTAGCGCTCCCCGCATCTCACTCCCGCGCACCACCCGCCAACGGATTCAACGTCTCCCGGAACCGGTCCGCCATGCCCCGCAGTCCACTGCGCGGCGGCCCCGGCCCGCCGCCGGCGTGATGCAGCCCTGTGCCGCGCACGCGCTCCGGGCTCGGCCGCAGCGTCGCAATGAGAAACTCGATGCCGATCACCGCGAACACCAGCCAGATCAGCGTCCGCCAGATCTCGCGCCGATGCGTGAGTTGTTCGACCAGCAGCGGGTCGTCCGCCGAGCCGCGCAGGTAGGCGATCTCGGCCGGGGCCATCGCCTGCCGCACCGCGTCCTCGTCCGCCATGGCGAACGACGCGCCGGCCGTCTCCATGTTCACCGCGAAGCCCAGCTCGATCCGCTCCGCCGCTTCGTCATGCCGGGGCAGCACTTCAAACGTGTAATCGCCCGGCCGCTGCGTCGCCAGCAGCGCGCCGACCCGCTGCCGACCGCTGCGATGCAACTCGATCGCATGCCGCCGGCCGTCCGGCCCGATCGCCTGCACCTGCGCCCGCGGCCAGCGGTCGGTCATCCGCACCGGCGCCGGCTGGCCGGGGCTCACCGCCGTCGGGGCCGTCACGTCCGGCACGCGTTGCAGGTGCGCCACCGAGCGCAGCATCAACGGTACGAACTCGGGCTTCAGCGGCAGGTTCGACCACGCCGGCGTCGCGGGCACGCCCAGCACCAGCATCCGCCCCATGCCCAGCCGCACCTCCGTCAGCAGCGGCGTCTCGTCCGACAGCCGGATCAGCGTCGCTTCCGCGTCCGCCAGTGGCGGCTCGTCGCCTTCACGGGTGGCCGTCACCGTCTGCGGAAACTGCCGATAGACGCGCACGCTCTGAAAGAAGGCGTCTTCCGCGTCCGTTTCGTCCTCGGCCTCGACGGCGAAGGCGGCCAGCACCGGGTGCGTGCGCCGCAGGTTCGCCACCTGCCGGAACTGCGACTCGTCATCCACGTCGCCCGCCGGGTCAGCGAAGCGCAGCGTCTGCACGGACCCGGCGGCGAACAGCCGGTCACTGTACGCTGCCGGGTCCACATTCGGCCCCGGCAGCACCATCAGTCCGCCGCCGTCTTCGACGTACCGCCGCAACAGCTCGCCGCGCGCTTCATCCAACGGCACGTCCGCCAGCAGCACCACGTCGGCCTGCTCCAGCTTGCCGGCGTCCAGTGTGTCATGCCCCACCGTGTTGATCGCCAGCGCCGACGCCAGTTGCCGTTCTTCGTCGCTTTGCAGCGCCGACCGGCTGGCGTGCAGCGGGGCTTCGAGGGCGGTGCGCAGGTAGGTCTCCGCCCGCTCGCTGCGCCGTGGGTTGTCGGACCCGCCCGGGCCGGTGACGATCAGCACGCGGATGTGCTCCTGCACCGGCAGGGCGAAGCGGTAGACGTTGTCGTCGGCGAAGTCGTCGCCGGTGATCTCAAACCGGCCGCGCTGGAGGCCCGCCTGCTCGGGCGTGACGTGAAACGTCCGCGTCAGCCGCTGGCCCGGCGGCAGCGTCACCGGCATCTGGTCCACCCGCTCGTCATCGAGGTAGACCGACAGCACCGTCTCCGCCGGCTCGTCGGCCGAACTGTTGTGCAACGTCGCCCGCAGCACCACCGGCAAGCCCCGCACCGCCCGCAACGGCTGCGCCCCGGCCTCCGCGCCGGCAAGTTCGCCCGCCACCGACACGTTCGTCACCGCCTCGCTGGGGCCGACGTTCATCACCGTCACCCGCGCCTCGGCGTCGATCTCGTTCAGTGCCCCCTGCCCCGCCAAGTCGTCCCAGGTCTGCCGCATCGTGTCCGAGAGCACGTAGACCATCCGCGCCCCGCGCGGTTGGGCGTCCATCGCTTCGCGCAGTGCGGCCCCCAGGTCAGCCGAGCCGGCTTCCACTTCGATCGTCTCCAGCCGGTCACGCAGGCGGTTCCCCCGACCGGCGAAGCCCTGGGCGACCAGCGTCGGCTCGCGGCCGGCGGCGATGATGCGCACGTGGTCCTCGCCGCCCAGCCGGTCGACCACCGTGCCCGCCGCGCCCAGCGCCCGTTGCAGGCTGGTCGTGCCGTCGCTGCGCAGGGCCATGGTGGGGCTGACGTCGACGATCAGCGTCACGTCGCGCCCGCTGCCGCTGGGATTGAGAAAGCCGAACCCCTGCACCACCGGCCGGGCGAGCAGCATCACGATCAGCGCCACGAACGCGACGCGCAGCGCCATGATGAGCCATTCAAGAATGCGCAGCCGCCGCCGCTGCTGCACGTAGCTGTCCATGAGGAAGCGGTACGTGCTCAGCTCCACGGTCTTCAGCCGCCGCCGGGTGATCAGATGCAGGATCACCGGCGCCAGCGCCAGAGGCAGAAACCAGAGCAGCAGGGGGTTGATCATGATCGTTGACCGTCGGTCGCGTTGGCACCCTTAGCCGCGCAGCGCAGCGGAGCGCGCGCCGCCGATGTGAACCTGCCGGAGCGCGCTCCGCTGCGCTGCGCGGCTAAGGGATTGTGTTCCATCGTTCAATTCGTGATCCGATGCCGTTTGCCCAGGTACGCGTTCAACATCCGGTCCCACGGCATGTCGGTCGACGCCAGGACGTAGTCGGCGTCGCGCTCGTGGCAGCCGCGCTTGACCTTGTTCAGGAACGCATCCAGCCGTTCCATGTATTGCTTGCGCACGTTGGCGGGGTTGGCGACCACGGTGCCCTGGCCCTCGATGTCCTTGAACCGCGTCAGGCGGTCGTAGGGGAAGCTCAGCTCGTCCGGGTCCATGATGTGGAAGACGATCACCTCGTGGCCGCGGTGGCGCAGATGGCCCAGGGCGTGGAGCATCGCGTCGGTGTCGTCCAGCAGGTCGCTGAGCAGCAGCACCAGGCCGCGGCGCTTCAGTCGGCCGGCGAGTGCGTGCATGACCGGGCCCATGTTGCTCTGTTCGTGCGGCGGCGTGGTTTCCAGGCGTTCGAGCATGTGCCGGAAGTGCGTAGCGGTGGAGCGCGGCGGCAGGAAGTGGCGAAGCTGGTGGTCGAACATCGCCAGCCCCACCGCGTCGTTCTGGCGGAGCATGAGATAGCCCAGCGCGGCGGCGAGGTGGGCGGCGTAGTCGCATTTGCTCAGCCGCTGCGCGTCGCCGGCCGTGCCGCGGAAACTCATCGACCGCGACGTGTCCAGCAGGATGTTGCAGCGCAGGTTGGTCTGGTCTTCAAACAGCTTGACGTAATGCTTGTCGGTCTTGGCCAGCAGCTTCCAGTCCAGCGAGCGGATTTCGTCGCCGATGGTGTACGGCCGGTGGTCCGCATACTCCACGCTCGACCCGTGAAACGGCGACGGATGCCGGCCCGCGAGCACGCCCTCGACGGCCTGGCGCGCGACAAGCTCCATGCGCGACACCGCCATGAGACGTTTGGGCTCGATCTTTCGCAGCGTTTTAGCCATGGGCAGAGCGGGGATCGGGGGTCGGGGGTCTGGGATTGGGGTTCGGGTTGAGACGGGTGTCTGGTTCGAAGCCCGATCCCTGATCCCCGCTCCCCAGTCCCCCTGCATATCACGCCGTCTCGGGCAACTGCTCCAGCAGCTCTTCCACGATGTCATCCGTGCTGACGTTTTCGCTCTCGGCGGTGAAGTTGGGCACGATGCGGTGGCGGAGGACGGGGCGGGCGACGAAGCGGATGTCCTCGATCGCCACGCTCGGCCGACCGTCGAGCAGGGCCTTGGCCTTGGCGCCGAGCAGCAGGGCCTGGCAGGCGCGGGGGCCGGCGCCCCAACTGAGGTACTGCTTGATGAAGTCGGGGTTGTCTTCCTCGTTGGGCCGGGTGGCGCGGGCGAGGCGGACGGCATAGCTGGCGATCGGGCGGGCGACGATCACCTCGCGCACCACCTGCTGCATGCCGATGATCTGCTCGGCCGACAGCACGGGGGCCAGTTCCTCCGGCCTCTTGCTGGTGGTGTTGAGCGCGATTTCGACTTCTTCGTCGAGGCTGGGGTAGTCCAGGCGGATCTTGAACATGAACCGGTCCAGCGCAGCCTCGGGCAGCGGGTAGGTGCCTTCGGATTCGATGGGGTTCTGCGTGCCGAGCACGAAGAAGGGCTTTTCCAGGGCGTAGTGCTGGCCGGCGGCGGTGACCTGGTATTCCTGCATGGCCTGGAGCAGGGCGGCCTGGGTCTTGGGGGGCGTGCGGTTGATTTCGTCGGCGAGGACGACGTTGGCGAACAGCGGCCCCTTGACGAAGCGCATGACCCGCTTGCCGGTGGCGTGATCCTCTTCGAGGATTTCCGTGCCGGTGATGTCGGAGGGCATCAGGTCGGGGGTGAACTGGATACGGCCGAACTCGAGCCCGAGCAGCTTGGCGAGGCTGGAAATCATCAGCGTCTTGGCCAGGCCCGGGACGCCTTCGAGCACGCAGTGGCCCTGGCAGAGCAGGCCGAGCATGAGCAGGTCGACGGCGTCCTTTTGGCCGACGATGACCCGTCCCATCTGCTGGACCATCTGTTCGTGCGCCTCGGTGACCTGCCTGGCCGTCTCCACGACGACTTCGGGCGGGCGGGAAGGCTGGGGGTGCCCAGCCACGGTGCCGGTGGTTTCAGGCATGCGCTCGATGTCCTGCTCGGGGAAGGCGGGAGGCGCCCCGTCGCCATCGATGCCCGGGCCGTGCGCCGCCTCCAGCAGCCGCACGTTCGCGAGCCGTAGTGAAGATAGCATTCGCCAACGGTTGTGTCGTCCCAAGGCGTCCGAGTGAGCTATCGCATAAGTCAGTTTAGCATCACCGTATTGGTCTCGTGCGGCGGTGTCAATACATCATCTGCAGCCGAATTGCGCCGCCGCCATAAGCCGATGTTCAGCCAGCGGTTTCACGATCCGAAAACATTTGACCGGCGTATGATGAAAGGGATCGGTAAGCCACAACCGCCATCGCCCCCGCCGGCCGGGCTGTGCCATGCATACCACCGACGCCACTGCCGACCGAACGCCGCCGTCGCTGGAGCCGCGCATCCGTGAGCTTGGCACGGCCATTCTCCGCCGGGCCGAGGGCGCGACGCCGCCCGGCGGCCGGGCGATGCGCCGGCTGATGACGGACGAACGCCTGCGCGTGCAGGCACTGCGCTTCGTCGACGTGCTGCCCGCGCTGACCGACGACGACGAGGCCCTGGTCCGCCATCTCGATGAATACTTCACCAACCACGACGACCTGCTGACGGCCGTGCCGGTGGTGGGGCGGTTCCCGAGGCTGGCCGACTGGGCCCTGCAACACGCGCAGCATGGCGCGGCGGCGCACCTGGTCGCCCCGGTGGTCCGGGCCGCGGCCGGGCGGATGGCGCGCCACTTCATCGCCGGCCACGACGTCGCCACCGCACTGCCCGCCCTCCGCCGGCTCCATCGCCAGGGCATGGGCTTCACCCTCGACCTGCTCGGCGAAGCGACGCTCTCCGAAGCCGAGGCCGACGCGTACGAAACGCGCTACGTCCGCCTCATCCGCGATCTCGTGCCGCCTGTGCGCGACTGGCCGGCGAACGACGTGCTGGAAACCGTCAACGGCCGAGCCGCCCCGCGCCTCAACGTCTCGGTGAAGATCACTGCCTTGTGTTCGCAGTTTCGCCCGCACCACCCCGACCTCACGCTCGACATTGTCAAGCGTCGGCTGCGCCCCATCCTCCACGCCGCCCGCGAGCAGGGGGCGTTCGTCAACCTCGACATGGAGCAGTACGACACCAAGGCGATCACGCTCCGCGCCTTTCGCGAACTGCTGATGGAGGACGATCTGCGCACCTGGCCGGACGTGGGCATCGCGATGCAGGCGTACCTGCGCGACACGGCTGACGATGTGGACGCCCTGGCCAAGTGGGCGCAGCAGCGCGCGACGCCGGTGACGGTGCGCCTCGTCCGCGGGGCGTACTGGGATTACGAAACCGTGACCGCGGCGCAGCACGGCTGGGCCGCGCCGGTCTGGACGCGCAAGGCCGACACCGATGCGTCCTACGAGCGCTGCCTGTGGAAACTGCTGCGGGCGCACCCGCACCTGGAAGCCGCCATCGCCACGCACAACGTGCGCTCGCTCGCGTTGGGGTTGGCCGCGGCGGAAACGCTGGGGCTGGCACGGACGCAGTATGAGTTTCAGATGCTCTACGGCATGGCGGATGTGCTCAAGGACGCCATGGTCGACCTCGACCAACGGCTGCGCGTCTATGTACCGTTCGGCGAACTGCTGCCGGGCATGGCGTACCTCGTCCGCCGGCTGCTGGAGAACACGTCGAGCCAGTCGTTTTTGCGCATGAGCTTTGCGGAGCATGTCCCGGCCAAGACGCTGCTGGCGCCGCCGGATGAGGGCGAGGAGTTGCAACGTGAACCAATAGCCCCACGCGGAAGCGTGGGGTTCCAGGGGATTCGTGCGCCGTCCGACTTCGCGGCCAACCCCACGCTTCCGCGTGGGGCTACTAGAGATGCGTCGTCTGACACTGAAGAGGATGCCATGAAGCTGCCACCTTATGCGCCCGAGCCGGTGCGTCGTTTTACTGAGAACGCGGAGCGCGAGGCGTTCGCCGCGGCGATCGAGCGCGTGCGCGGCCGGTTGGGCGAGACGTATCCGCTGGTGATCGCGGGTGTGATGGAGGAGGCAGGGGCGACGGTAGACTCGACCAACCCCGCCGGGCCGGACGAAGTGGTGGGGCGGGTGCGCTGGGCGAGCGTGGCGGATGCGAAGCGTGCGCTGGAGGCGGGCGAACAGGCGTTTCCCGCGTGGGGCGATCGTAGCGCGAGCGAGCGGGCGGAGTATCTGCTCAAGGCGGCAGCGGTGATGCGCGATCGGCGGGACGAACTGGCGGCGTGGGAAGTGTTCGAGGCGGGCAAGCCGTGGCGGGAAGCGGACGGCGACGTGTGCGAGGCGATCGACTTTCTCGAATATTACGCCCGCGAAGCGCTGCGGCTGGCCGAGGGCGTCTGGCTCAACGCTCCGGGGGAGACGAACCATTACCACTACCAGCCGCGCGGCGTCGGGGCGGTCATCACGCCGTGGAACTTTCCACTGGCGATCGTCACCGGCATGACCAGCGCGGCACTGGTGACGGGCAACACGGTCGTGCTCAAGCCCGCGCCGCAGTCGCCGGTGGTCGCGTCGCTGCTGATCGAGATCATGCACAGCGAGGCGGTGAACCTGCCGCCGGGCGTGCTCAACTTTCTGCCCGGCCCCGATGAAGTCGGCGCGGCATTGGTGGAGGACAAGCGGACGCATTACGTGAGTTTCACCGGCTCGCAGGCGGTGGGCACGTGGATCAACGTTGCCGGCGCGAAGGTGCCCGAAGGCCAGCAACACCTCAAACACATCGTCGCGGAGATGGGCGGGAAGAATGCGATCATCGTGGACGACGACGCCGACCCCGACGATGCCGTGCGCGGCGTGATCGACTCGGCCTACAGCTATGCCGGGCAGAAGTGCTCCGCCTGCTCGCGGGCGATCGTGGTGGGCGAGCAGTATGACGTTTTCGTGCAGCGGCTTGTCGAAGCGGCGCGCAGCCTGCGCGTGGGCGACCCCGCCGACCCGGCCAATCTCGTGCCGCCGGTGATCGACGCCGAGGCCCGTCAGCGCATCGCCGACGCCATCACCCGCGGCAAGCGCGACGCCACCTGCGTGCTCGAAGCGCCGACGCCCGACGCCGGCCACTACGTCAGCCCCACCATCTTCACCGACGTCGCGCCCGACAGTTTTCTTGCGCAGGATGAAATCTTCGGCCCCGTGCTGGCTGTCATCCGTGCCGACAGTTTCGACCACGCCTTGGCCATCGCCAACGGCACGCGCTACGCCCTCACCGGCGGCGTCTACTCGCGCAGCCCGGCCCACCTCAAGCTCGCCCGGCAGCGCTTCAACGTCGGCAACCTCTACCTCAACCGCAAGATCACCGGCTCCATCGTCGGCCGGCAACCGTTCGGCGGGTTCAAGCTCTCGGGCGTCGGCGCCAAGGCGGGCGGCCCCGACTACCTGCTCCAGTTCGTCGAAGCCCGCACCGTCACCGAAGAGACCCTCCGCCGCGGCTTCGCCCCCGACGAACGCACCGCCATGGACCTCGCCGACTGAGCCGCGACCGGCTTGGCGCTCCTACAATTTTCCAAAGGAGCGACTTATGCCAACCCTCGACGACCTGATCGACCAGCTCTGGAACGACTACGTCAACCTCAACCCCCACGCCCAGCGCGTGCATGACCTTTTGCGCGAGCGGGACGAAACCATCGTCAACGACCACATCGCCTTCCGCACGTTCGACGATCCGCGCGTCAACATCGACGTGCTCGCCGCCCCCTTTCTCGCCCACGGCTACACCGCCCGCGACAGCTACACCTTCCCCGAGAAGAAACTCTTCGCCCGCCACTATGAACACTCCGACGATGGCAAGCCCAAGGTCTTCATCAGTGAACTGAAAACCGACGGCTTTAGCGAAACCCTTCGCCGCACGGTGCAGAACCTCGTCGACCAGGTGCCCGACGAACGCACGCGACAAGCGGACTTTCCCGTCGCCGGCCGGCTGTGGGACGTCAACTACGACAGCTACCAGCAACTGGCCGGCGAAAGCGAATACGCCGCGTGGCTGGCGGCCCTGGGCTTCCGCGCCAACCACTTCACCGTCTACGTCAACGCGCTCAAGAGCTTCGACAGCCTCGAACAGCTCAACAGCTTCCTGAAAAAGCAGGGCTTCAGGCTCAACGACGCCGGCGGCGAAATCAAGGGCTCACCCGACGTGTTTCTCGAACAATCCTCCACGCGCGCGGAGAAGGTGAAGGTTGACTTCAGCGATGGTGTGCATGAAGTGCCCGGCTGCTACTACGAGTTCGCCCGCCGCTATACCAAGCCCAACGGCGAACTGTTCACCGGGTTCGTCGCCCGCTCGGCCGACAAGATCTTCCAGAGCACCGACCGCCAGTAGCCGCCCCAGGCTCAGCGCTGAAATTCGTACACGCTGCCCAGCCCCAGCAGCCGTGTCAGTTCATCCAGCGCTGCCCGCGACTCGCGCAGCAAGGCCGGGTCCGCCAGGTCGTCGGCCGTCAGTTCGTCGCGGTAGTGCCGGCGGACCCACGCCTCCAGCTTGCCGTGCAGGCCGGCGTCGAACATCACCCCTTGGTGCGCCGCCGCCCGCTCCGCGTCGGTCAACATCACGCGCAACCGCAGGCAGGCCGGCCCGCCGCCGTTGTGCATGCTCTGCCGCACCGACACGTACCGCACCGCTGCGATCGGATTCTCAGCCTCCGCCACCAGCCGGTCGATGCACGCCCGCACACGCTCATGCTCACGACATTCCTCCGGCGCCAGCAGCACCATGCCTGAAGTGGGGCGGGTGTCTCGCCCGCCGGCAGACGGCGCACCGCCGCCTCCATCCAGCACGCTGAGCAACTGGCTGTTGAACAGGTACGTCTCCACCGCCGTCGCCAACTCCACCTCATCCTGCGTCACCTCG
Source organism: Phycisphaeraceae bacterium (assembly GCA_040876735.1). Classification (GTDB taxonomy): domain Bacteria; phylum Planctomycetota; class Phycisphaerae; order Phycisphaerales; family Phycisphaeraceae; genus Natronomicrosphaera. Next base: position 49,995 of record JBBDPC010000126.1, read on the forward strand.
ACCAGCACCGGCTCCTCGCCCGCCATCGCCCGGTACGCCTCCCGCACGCGATCGACCGCCACATGCCCCTCGGCGAACGCACGTTCGTGGTACAGCACCGTCGGCCCATGGCTCACCGCCACCACGTCATTGTGAAACGCCCCGGCATCAATCGCGTCCGGACTCTGCCGCAACAGCAGCGTGCGCTCGCGGCGCAACCCGTGCCGGCGTGCGACCGCCTGCGATGCTTCGCGCGCCTGGCGAGCGGCGTAACGGCGCGGCAGCCGTTCGAACGGGTCGTCACACGCCCGGCCGAACACGAACACCTCCAGCCCCGCCTTCCCGGGTGCCAGCGCAAGGCGCAGATGGTTCGCCGCCCCCTCGTCGGCAAACCGCCCCTGTGCGGGCAACGGCGGATGATGTACGAAATGCGAATCGTCCGGCAGCAGCCTGCGCAGCAGCACGGCCGTCGTCGCCGGCTCAAGCGAACGGTGAAACGCATGCACCAGGTTCGCCGGCGTCACATGCACCCGGCCGTCGGCGGTGTCACCGCTGGGCGAGATGGTCGCCGCGTTGGCTGCCCACATCGCCGAGGCGCTGGCACAGGCGGCCAGCAGCGTCGGGTCGTCGTGATGCGCTTTCGCGAGTACCGCCGCATCGTCGCCGGCGAACCCGAGCCTTCGCAGCACACCCACGTCCGGCCGATCGTGCGGTGGCAACACCGCCTGCAGCACGCCGAGATCATGCACCAGCCGCATCTTCGCCAGGCCCTCCAGCGCCGCCGCCCGCGGGTTCGACGTCTGCCGGGCATGACGTTGCGAAGCGAGGTTGCCGGGTGCGAGGCCGCCGTAGTGATGCGTCGGGCCGACAATGCCGTCGTAGTTGAGTTCGGTGGCGGGCATGATGCGGGGCGCTCCACGGGAAGGCGTGATTCTGACTCCCCTCCCGGGGGGAGGGGAGTCAGCGTATGTCGATCCCCGGGCTTACTTTGTCCGGCATGGTCAGGGTCTCCGCCTCAAGCGAGGCGACGGGGTAGGCGCAGTAGTCGATGGCGAAATAGCCGCTGGGGCGGTGGTTGCCGCTGCGGCCGACGCCGCCGAAGGGCAGCTTGCCGGAGGCGCCGGTGGTGGGGCGGTTGAAGTTGACCAAGCCCGCGCGGACGTGACGGTAGAAGCGGTCGTAGAGGTCGGCGTTGTCGCTGAGCAGGCCGGCGACGAGGCCGTAGGCCGTGCGGTTGGCTTCGGTGATGGCGGCGTCGAAGTCGGGTGTGCGGATGAGTTGCAGCAGCGGGCCGAACAGTTCGGTGTCGTCGCGGTCGAGCACGTCGGTGACGTCGATGAGGCCGGGCGTGAGCAGCGCGCCGTAGCCGTCGTGCGGCTGCATGATGCGGAGGGGCTTGCCGCCGCGGTCGATCAAGTTGCGTTGGGACTTGATGAGGTGGTCGGCGGCCTGGCGTGAGATGACCGGGCCGGCGAAGGGCTCGGGCGTGTCGGTGGGCGGGCCGACGTGGATGTTGCCGATCATGTCGACGAGGTGTTGGACGAACCGGTCGCCCGCGTCGCCGGCGGGCACGATGAGCCGGCGGGCGCAGGTGCAGCGCTGGCCGGCGGTGGCATAGGCGGAGTGGATGGTCATGTAGGCGGCGGCGTCGAGGTCGTCGGCGTCGTGGACGACGAGCGGACTGTTGCCGCCCATTTCCAGCGCGAGGATTTTTTCGGGCCGGTCGGCGAGGGCTTTGCACAGGGCCAAACCGGTGGGGAGGCTGCCGGTGAAGAGGATGCCATCATGCCCGGGGTGTTCGGCAAGGGCGACGCCCGTGTCGCGGCCACCTTGCACGAGGTTGATCACGCCCGGCGGCAGGCCGGCGGCGAGCCAGCGTTCGAGCGTGTGCTGGGCGACGAGCGGCGCCTGTTCGCTGGGTTTGAAGACGAGGGTGTTGCCGGCGAGCAGGGCGGGGACGATGTGGCCGTTGGGCAGGTGGCCGGGGAAGTTGAACGGGCCAAAGACCGCGAGCACGCCGTGGGGCTTGTAGCGGGTGAATCCCCGTGCGGCGCCGAGGTCGAGTTCGGTGACGCCGAGGCGGTCGTGCCAGGCTTCGAGGGTGGTGGGGATCTTGGCGATCATCGTGTCGACTTCGCCTTTCGCTTCCCACGGCGGCTTGCCGGTGTCGAGGCTGATCGCCTGCGCGAGCGCATCGCGGTGCTCTTCCAGTTCGGTGGCGAAGGCGGTGAGCAGTGCGATGCGATCATCCAGCGACCGCCCGGCCCAGTCGGGCGCGGCGCGGCGGGCAGCGGCGATGGCGGCGTCAACCGTGTCGCCGGTGGCGGCCCGGCCGTGCCAGACGGGGTCGCCGGTGGCGGGGTTGAGGGAGGCCATGGAGGGGCCGTCGCCGTCGTGCCAGTGGTTGTCGATCAGGTGGGTGGTCATGGGGGCGCTCCGCTGTGCTGCGCGGCTAAGGGGTGGATTGGCTGGCGTACAGGGGAACGTGGCGGACGGTGTCGCCGGGGGTGACCTGCAGGGCGTCGGCGACGTCGCGCGTCAGGCGCAGGCCGCGCTCGCGCGTGGCATACGGGGCGTGGCAGGCCCGGAACGCGCGCCGCGTGTTGCTCATCAGGTGGACCGGGCCTTCAACGGGAGCGTCGACCACATCGCGCACGAGCGTGAGGTGGCTGTCGCGGACGGTGCGGATTGCATCGCGCTGGCAGCGCATCACCGGGCCGGCCTCGAAGATGTCGACCATGCCGGAGAAGCGGAACCCTTCCAGTTCGAGGATATGCTTCGCGGGCCGGGTTTCGTCGTGCACCTGGCCGATCACCGCTTGCGCTTCGGGCGGCAGCAGGGGGATGTAGATCGGATGGCGGGGCATCAGGTCGCCGATGAATTCCTTGTTGACGATGCTCAGGTAGTCGGCCTTGGGGAAGTCGATGTCGAAAAAGTGCCGGCCGACCGCGTCCCAGAAGGCGCTGCGGCCGTCACGGTCGATCACGCCGCGCATCTCGGCGATGACGCGCGGGTCGAACAGGCTCGGGTGGTCGGCCATGAACAGGAACCGCGCCAGCGAGAGTGCCCGGCCGTTGCCGCTGTGCCGGTGGTCGGGGTGGAGGAAGAGGCTGCCGATCTCGCAGGGGCCGTCGTGTTCGAGCACGAGATGAAGCGTCTGAATCTCCTTGCGCACGCCCAGTGTTGTGGACTCGTGCACGCTGGTTTCGATGCGGTAGGCGTAGAAGGGCTCGAACCCGCCGACCTTGGCGACCATGCCGCTGGTGCCGACGAGTTCGCCGGCGGCGCGGTCTTCCATGACCAGCAGATAGGCGTCGCCGCGCGGCGCATCGTTTTCGTTGGCGTCGAAGGCGCGCAGCGAGTCGCGCACCCGGCGTTCGAGCATCGCCCGGTCGCGCGGCAGCGTGGTGAGGCCGAAGCCCGTGTGATGCGCCAGCACCAGCAGCGGATCGACATCCTCAAGCGTGACCGGACGGATGAGCAGCATGCCGTTGAACTCCCGCAGTCGAAAGGATACTCGATGCATGTCGTTAGCCGTCGCCTTATTGGCGACGCGGTTGGCGATCGGCTGGCACGCCGCGTCGCCAACAAGGCGACGGCCCGTTACGTCACACCTTCGTCCGCGAGTTTTGTCAACAACAACGCAGTCAACTTCGCCCGCTCGACAAGGCTTGGCAGCACGACATACTCGCGATCGCTGTGCAGATGGCCGCCCCTTGGCCCCAGCGTATCAATGGTAGGCAGGCCCGCCGCGGCGAGACGATTGCCGTCGCAGACGCCGCCGGTCGGTTGCATGTCGATGCGCAGTCCCAGCGATCGGCCGCAGTCGCGAGCCTGCTCAAAGAGCGCGGCGGCGGCGGCGTCCAACGGCTTGGGCGGCGCATTGAACGAGCCATGCAGCACGGCCCGGTAGCCGTCGCGGGCGTTGACGTCGGCGAGCAGTTGGTCGAAGCGGCCTTGCAGGTCGCGTTCGTGTTCGCGCTGCGTGTAGCGGACGTTGAAGCGGACGATGCCCAGGTCGGGCACCTGATTGAGCGGGCCGCCGCCTTCGAGCTTCGCGATGTTGAGCGTGATGCCGCGCGACGGATCGGTGAGACCATCCAGCGCCGTGGCGAGACGGGCGGCGGCGGCGACGGCGTTGCGGCCGTGCTCGAAGTCGCGACCGGCGTGGGCGGCCCGGCCGCGCACGACGATGGTGAAATTGCCCGACCCCTTGCGCTGCGACACCAGCGAGCCGTCCGGCAGACAGGGCTCAAACACCAGGCCGACGTCGCAGCGCTTCGCCGCGCGTTGGAGCAGGCCGGCCGAGCCGGGCGAGCCAAGCTCTTCATCCGCATTGAGGATGACACGCCAGCCGAGTCGCTTCCTCACCGTCGGGGTGGCACGCTCCAGCGCTTCGAGCGCGAGCAGCATGACGACCAGCCCGCCCTTGGCGTCGACCACGCCCGGCCCGCGCAGGCGATCCTTGCCGAGCGGTTCGCAGCGCTGAAACGCGCTGTCGGCCGGGTAGACGGTGTCCATGTGGATCACCAGCAGTGCCCGCCGGCGGGCGCGGGCACGTTTGACCAGCGACAAAGCCTGCCCGAGCGGTTGGCGGATGAGCCTGCCGGTGGCGTCGACCATGCGGTGGGGCGGAAGGTTGTGCCGGCGGATGGGGGCGAGCTTGCCGAACGGCTGTTCGAGTGCGTCGGCCATGCGGGCCAGGCCGGGCAGGTTGGTCGAGCCGGAGTTGATGCGTGCCCAGCGGGTGAGCAGGCGTTGCATGCGGGGCGCCTGCGAGTCGATCCAGTGGACGTGGTTGAGGGTGGTGGGCATGGGGGCGTGCGTCATCCCGCTCTTCGGCGCTGCGCTTCTCAGAGGCGGGCGTTGATGGGGTCACCTTGTCACCCCTTCACCTTGTCACCTTGTCACACTTTAACGGTCGATCCAGGTGTCGCGCAGGGAGGTGGTGGTGGCGGTGGGGTGGACGTCGAAGTCCCAGACGTCGTCGAGGTAGCCGGTGATCTGGTCGTTGAGGTAGAGGAAGACGACCGGGGCGTCGGTGGCGATGATGCGCTGGGCCCCGCGGTAGATGGCGGCCCGTTCGTCGCGGTCGGCGGTGCGCCGGCCCTGTTCGAGCAGGGCGTCGAGTTCAGGGTTGGCGTAGCTTTGCTGGTTGTACTGCCCTTCGGAATGGAAGGTCGGGTAGGTCCACTCGTCGGGGTCGAAGAAGCCGACCCAGCCGACGACGGTCATCTCGAACTCGCGGTTGTTCAGCCGGCTGAAGAAGGTGGTCGACTCGATGCCGCGCACGGTCACATTGATGTTCAACGGCCGAAGCATGTTGGCCACCACCTCCGCCGCGCGCAGTTGCGGCTGATTGTCGGTGTTGACGATCAGTTCGGCGTCGAAACCGTCAGGATGGCCGGCCTCGGCGAGCAGTTGCCGGGCGCGCTCGATGTCGGGCGCGGGGTAGAGCGCTTCGTCGAGGTGGGCCCAGTGGTGCGGGGGAAGGTGGCCGCCGGTGAGCGGCTCGGCATAGCCGTAGCGGGCGGCACGGTTGAGCGCGTCGCGGTCGACCGCATGCGCGATCGCCTGCCGCACGCGCACGTCGTCCAGCGGCGCGTGTTCGAGATTGAGCCCGATGTATTCCCAGTATGTGCCGGGCGTCGATTCAAGGACGACATGCTCCAGGTCCCGGACGCGGGCGAGCTGCTGCGTGGGCACGTCGAGCACGATGTCGACTTCCCGGTTCGCCAGCGCGATCATCCGGCTGGGTTCTTCGGGAATCGGACGATAGACGATGCGGTCCAGTCGGGGCAGGCCGTCGACGTAATAGTCCGGGTCAGCTTCGAGCACCGCCTGTTGGTCGCGCTGCCATTCGACAAGGCGGAACGGCCCCGAGCCCGCGTCGGCGCGCCCCAGTTCACCGTCGTTCTGTTCAACGATCTCGCGATCGACAATGGCGTACATCGGATGCGCGAGGTAGTTCAACCAGGGCGTCATCGGCTCGGCGAAGCGCATCTCCAGCGTGTGGGTGTCAACGACCTCAATGGCTTCAAGGTCGGCCATCGGCTCGTGGCGAAGCTTGCGTGACTGGATGCGTTCGAGCGAGTACTTCACGTCCTCGGCGGTGACGTTGCGGCCGGTGACGTGGAAGCGGGCGTCGGGGCGGATGGTGAGCCGGTAGACGCGGTGGTCGTCGGAGACTTCGTGATCGGCGAGCAGGTCGGGCTCGATCTCGCCGAACGTTTCGCTGTAGCGCATGAGCGTGCTGTACATGTTTTCGATCAACCGCATCGAGCCGGCGTCGGTGGCGCTGTGGGGGTCGAGCGTGCTGCCGTCGGCCTGGATGGCGATGGTGAGCGTGCCGCCGCTGCGAATGTCGTCGGGGCGCTGGGCCTCGCGGGCGGCGGCGTCGTGTTCGATCTCGACGTGCTCGACGCCACCGTCACGGCAAGCGGGCAGCAGCAGGGCGAGGATGAGCAGCAGCAGGGGGGTGTGACGTTTCATGACATTCATCAGGTCGCGTGTTGAGATCTCAATTTAGCCGCGCAGCGCACTCCCACCACAATCATTCGTGCTGTTTCTCCGGCACGGGCGGGGCCTCGGTCGGCTGGTCGGGGAAGCCCTTGAGCGGGCCGAGCTCCATGCGGTCGCGTTCGACGGCGGCGGGGCTTTGCATGTAGAGGCTGATCAGGTCGGTGAGCGCGTGCAGCGAGTCCAGGTGCGTGCGTTCGTAGCCGTGCGACGCGTCGACGCCGAAGCAGATCAGCCCGGTGCGGATGTCGTTGCCCGCTTCCACGGCGGAGGCGGCGTCGCAGCGGTAGAACTTGAACACGTCGCGCCCGTGGGGGATCTCGTTCTCCCGGCAAAGGCGCAGCAGCTTGCGGGTCAGGTGGTAGTCGAACGGGCCGGAGCTGTCCTTCATGGCGATGGTGACGTTGTGCTCGGTCGAGCTTTGCCCCGGCGCGGGGGTGGCGTTGTCGATGCTGACCATCTCGGCCACGTCGCGGTGCAGCACGGCCGAGGCCCCGGAGCCGACTTCCTCAAAGATGGTGAACAGCAGGTGGCAGTCGATGGGCAGCTCGATGCCCGCTTCCATCAGCGCCTTGCTCGCGGTGAGCAGGCAGGCGACGCCCGCCTTGTTGTCGAGGTGGCGGGAGACGATGAAGCCGTTGTCGGTGACCTCCGGCTGCGGGTCGATGGCCACGAAATCGCCCACGCCGATGCCCAGCTTCATCACGTCCTCGACGTTGAACACGTGCTCGTCGAGGCGCAGCTCGAGGTTTTCCCACGTGACCGGCTGGGTGTCGATGAGTTTGTCATAGACGTGGCCGGAGGCTTTGTCGGGCAGGATCGTGCCGCGGTGGTTGCCGTCGTCGGTGAAGACGGTGACGCGGGCGCCCTCGGCGAACCGGCTGGACCAGGTGCCGATGGGCACGACATGGAGCCGGCCGTTGGGCTTGATGTGCTTGACCATCGCGCCGAGCGTGTCGAGGTGGGCGACCATCGCGCGGTTGGGCTTGCGTCGCCGACCGGGCACGGTGGCGCGGATCGCCCCGCGGCGGGTGAGTTCGAAGTCCAGGCCCAGCCGTTGCAGTTCCTCGCCCACGAAGTGGACGACGCTGTCGGTGTAGCCCGAGGGGCTGGGGATGGCCAGCAGCTTCAGCAGCGTGCTGACGAGATAGCCCTGGTCCACGGGCATCTTGCGGAGGGCGGCCGGCTGGCTGGGCGAGTGCGTGGTGGCTGAGTTCATAGGCATGGGCGGCAGAGGTTGGCGGGCAGCGGTCGGCGTCAGTGCGGGACCGTCTGGGGGAACAGGAAGTCGATGAATTTCTCCGCGGTCGGCTGCGGCTCGTGGTTGGCGAGCCCGGGGCGTTCGTTGGCTTCTATCAGATGGTACTCGGGACCGCCGACGTCGGGCACCATCAAATCCAGCCCCACCACGGGAATCTCCAGCGCCTGCGCCGCGTCGATCGACGCGCGAACCAGTTCCGGGTGCAGTTGCCGGGTGACATCGTGGATCGTGCCGCCGGTGTGCAGGTTGGCGGTCTTGCGGACGCGGATTGACTCGCCCAGCGGCAGCGTGTCGTCCATCTCGTGGCCCGCCGCCTTGACGCAGCGCCGGGTTTCGTTGTCCAGCGGCACCTTGCTTTCACCGCCGGTGGCGGCGGCGCGGCGGCGGTTGTACTTGTCGATCAGCTTCTTGATGCTGTGCTGGCCCGTGCCGGTGATCACCGGCGGCTTGCGCACCGCGGCGGCGACGACGGCGCCGTCGATCACGATCACGCGCAGGTCTTCGCCTTCGACGAACTGTTCGAGGATGACGTCTTCGCAGACGTTGTGCGCGGCTTCGACGGCCTTGTCCACGTCGTCGGCGGTGGTGAGGTCGACGCTGATGCCCGCCCCCTGCTCGCCCCGCGCGGGCTTGACGACGACGTGGCCGTACTGTTCGAGAAACTGGTGGTTCGCCTTGTCCGTATCGGCCGGCTGATTGGCGGGCACCTTGAGCCCCGAGCTGCGCAGCAGCCGTTGCGTGACGCGCTTGTCGTCGCAGCGGCTCATGGCGATGGCGGTGGTCAGCTCGGTCAGCGACTCGCGGCAGGTGACGGTCCGGCCGCCGAGATGGAGGCGGAAGTAGGCGGCGTCGGCGTCGAGGATCTCCACGGTGATGCCCCGCCGGCGGGCCTCGTCGATGATGATCCGCGCGTAGGGGTTCATCTCCTTCTCAGGCTTGGGCGGCGTGAACAGCGGCTCGTTGATCGGGTTCTTGTGCTTGACGCAGAACACCGGCACGCGCTTGAAGCCGAGCTTCTCATACAGCGCGATCGCCTGCGTGTTGTTGTGCATCACCGAGAGGTCGACATACCCCCGGCCGCGCGTGAAGTAATGCTCGGCGAGGTGGCGGACCAGCCATTCGCCGACGCCGGGCACCTGCGTCTGCGAGTCGACGGCGAGACACCAGAGGCTCGCGCCTTTTTCGGGATCGTTGAACGCTTCGACGTGGTCCACGCCGGTGACCGTGCCGACGACTTGGCCCGTCTCCTCCGACTCGGCGATGAGGTAGGTGCGCAGGCGGGAGGCGTTCTTGTCGAGCATGAAGTCGGGGTCGCAGGTGACCATGTGCCAGGAGGCGTAGATGCGGTTGACCGCCTCGGCGTCCTTGCGCGTGCGGATGCGGCGGATGACGAAGCCCCGCGGCAGCCGGCTGCTCGGGCGGTAGTTGTGGTTGAGGATGCGGTAGGTGTGCGAGGGGTCCATGAACAGCCGGTGCGGCGCCATCGAGAGCACGACGTGCGGGTCGCGCAGGTAGAAGCCGATGTCCCGCTTGCCCTTGGACTCTTCGCAAAGCGTCTGCACGATCTTCTCGTTGGACTCGAACGTGTGGGCGAAGATCAGCCGGCCCCAGCCCATGTCGACCCAGGCGTCGGCGGTCATCTGCTTCGCGTCCGGCGCGGTGGGTTTCTGCCAGTTGCGCAGCGAGGGCCCGCTGACCTGTTCCAGTCGGTGTCCGCCGTCGTGTGGATGTCGGCGTGCCATGGTGAGTCAACCCTTGTTGAGGGGACGGGGTTCAGCGATTGGGGATCGGGGTGAAAGCAAACGTCCCGCTCCCCGCTCTCAGATTCCCTGCTTCTGCAACCAGTACTCCAGCAGCGTCACCTGCCACAGCTTCGAGCCGCGCAGCCGGGTGATGTGCGACTCCGGATCGTCCAGGAGCATGTTCACATAATCGTCGTCGAACACGTTGCGATCGCGCGCCGCCGGCTGATTAAGGATGTCGCGTACGCGCTCCAGGTAAGGCCCGCGCAGATACTTTAGCGCCGGCACGGGGAAATAGCCCTTGGGGCGATCAATCACTTCCCACGGGATCACGTCGCGGGCGGTTTCCTTGAGGATGTACTTCCCGCCATCTTTCACCTTCAGCTCTGCCGGAATGCGCGACGCGAACTCGACCAGCTCGTGATCGAGGAACGGCACCCGCGCCTCCAGGCCCCACGCCATCGTCATGTTGTCCACCCGCTTGACCGGGTCGTCCACGAGCATGATCGACGTGTCGATGCGCAGCGCCTTGTCGATCGGCTTGTCCGCGCCGGGCTGGGCGAAGTGCTTCTCGACGAACGCCCGGCTGTAGTCTTCGCCATACATGCTCGGATGCACCGCTTCCTTGAACTCCGTGTGGTCGCGGTCGAACAGGGCGTTGGCGTAGGCCTCGGCGGGGTCGTCGCCCTTGTATTTCATCATGGGCGGGTACCAGTGGTAGCCGGCGAAAATCTCGTCCGCTCCCTGGCCCGACTGCACGACCTTCACATGCTTGGAGACCTGCTCGGACAGCAGGTAGAAGCCGATCGCGTCGTGGCTGACCATCGGCTCGCTCATCGCGGCGACGCAGGCGTCCATGTTGTTCAGCGTGCCCTCGGCATCGACGCGGATCTTGTGATGCCGGGTCTCGAACCGCTCGGCCACGAGGTCGGAATACTTGAACTCGTCACCTTCCTCCTCGTCCACGCTTTCAAAGCCGATGGAGAACGTCTCGATGTGCTCCTGCCCATGCTTGTGCAGCAGGCCCACCACCAGCGACGAGTCCAGCCCGCCCGACAGCAGCACGCCCACCGGCACGTCGGCGATCATCCGCCGGTCCACGGCCTGGCCCAGCTCGTGCAGCAGACGCTGCTTCCAGTCTTCCTTGCTGTATTTGCGCTCTTCCGCGTCGGGGTTGAAGTCGGGCGTCCAGTAGCGGCGCTGCGTCCGGCTGCCGTCGGGCTCGACCATCATCGTCGTTGCCGGCGGGAGCTTGCGTACGCCCTTGAGAATGGTGTACGGCGCGGGCACCACGGCGTGGAAGGTCATGTAGTGATGCAGGGCGACCGGGTCGATGCTCGTGTCCACGCCGCCGGGCGCGATCAGGGCGGGCAGCGAGGAGGCGAAGCGGAAGTTGCTGGCGTTGCGCGTGTAGTAGAGCGGCTTGATGCCCAGGCGGTCGCGGGCGAGGAAGACCCGGCCCGAGTTGCGCTCGGCGACGGCGAAGGCGAACATGCCGTTGAACCGTTCGACGCAGTTTTCGCCCCAGGCGTGGTAGGCCTTGAGGATCACTTCCGTGTCGGACTTGGAGAAGAACTGGTAGCCCTTGCTTTCCAGTTGTTTTCGCAGGTCGGGGTAGTTGTAGATGCAGCCGTTGAAGACCAGCGCCAGGCCGAGCTGGCTGTCGATCATCGGTTGGCCGGCGGCATCGGAGAGGTCGATGATTTTGAGTCGGCGATGCCCTAGGGCCGTGCCCTGCTGGAGGTAGAGTCCGCCGGAGTCGGGGCCGCGCCGATGCATGCGATCAGACATGGCGGCAAGGGTCGCCGCGGAGGCGGCGTTGCCATTGTTGGAAAGCTCACCACAGATACCACACACGAGGGGGTCTGTCCTTTCTCGAAACGCCCGGCCCGTTCAGCGTGGGCTTGCATCGGGCTGGCTGTGAAACGTCAAGCACGGCTGTGGGCGAACTTCGCCGCCAGCCGTCGGAGTCGGTCCGGGGTTGCCGGACGTCGTTGGGTTTTTTGTTTCGGTTGCGTGTTCGCGATGCGTGACACGGGGGCCTGTCCTCGCCCCCACCGGCCATCTGGTTCGTGTCGATCTCCAGCTTCCGGAACGCCCTCGCCTCGGCGCCCGCGAGCCCCTCCGGCGCTCCCCGGTGCCTGGAATGCTTCCCATACAATAACACGCATGTTCGCACGCACAGCAGGCAGATTTGCGACGCCAGGCTCAGGATCGGCCGGCTTGGATACGAAGGTCATTGTAGGCGCGGCATCGAGTCGCATCAAATCGTAAGCTCCGTGCCAATCGTGGTTTTGTGCATGGCGGCGACCTCCGTTCCCGGGGCGTCCCGCTTCTGGAAGGTACGGTACACGCCTCCTCGGTGATCTTCTCGTCCGTAGGGTCGTGGTGTTCTTTGCTTTTATGGTGGGGGGGGGGGGGGGGGGG
>JBBDPC010000126.1:61932-74103 GCA_040876735.1 Phycisphaeraceae bacterium
CGTCTCGCCCGCCAAGGGGGGAAGGCGGGCGAGACGCCCGCCCCACTTTGAAAGTATCCCATGACCGTTGATGGCGCCTGATCTGACAATTACGTTCACGTCGTTACGATGGCCTTCGCCGTGCAGGCCCCGCAGAGCGCTGCACTGCGCGGCTAAAGTGGAATCGACGTCATGCTCGCCTTTGCCCTTCGCAAGTTCGCCTTCTCGCTCGTGACGCTCTTCGGCGTCGCCGTGGTGCTCTTCGTCCTCGTTCGCGTCGTGCCCGGCGATCCGGCCGACGCCATCCTCGGCCAGTTCCCCACCGAATCCGAACGTCAGCGCATCCGCGAGCTCTACCGCCTCGATCAGCCGCTGCCGCTCCAGTTCACCGTCTGGTTCACCCGCGCCGTGCAGGGCGACCTCGGCTACTCCTCCTACAACCATGAGCCGGTCACTGCGAGCATCGCCGACGCCTTGCCCGTCACGCTCCAACTCGCGCTGATGTCGCTCGCCTTCGCCGTCCTCGTCGGCATCCCGCTGGGCATCTTCGCCGCCATCCGCCAGGGCCGGTTCCTCGACTACCTCTGCAGCAGCTTCGGCGTGCTCGGCGTCTCGATCCCCAACTTCTGGCTGGGCACGATGCTCATCCTCCTCTTCGCCTTCTACCTCCGCATCATGCCTTCCGCCGGCGTGCCGCAATTCAGCGACGACCCGCTGGGCAACCTCCACGCCATGCTCATGCCCACGCTCGCGCTGGGCACCGCCGTCGCCGCGGTCATCATGCGGATGACCCGCTCGTCCCTGCTGGAAGTGCTCGGACAGGACTACGTCCGCACCGCCCGCGCCAAGGGCCTCGCGCCCCGCCGCGTCGTCACCCGCCACGCCCTGCGCAACGCCCTGATCCCCATCCTCACCATCACCGGTATCCAGACCGGCTACCTGCTCGGCGGCTCGGTCGTCATCGAGCAGGTCTTCGGCCTACAGGGCGTCGGCTCGCTGGTGTTCAACGCCGCCACCACCCGCGACTACTTCCTGCTCCAGGCCGTCGTCCTGCTCATCGCCGCCCTGTTTATCACCATCAACCTCGCCGTCGACCTGCTCTACGGCCTCGTCGACCCGCGAATGCGAAAGGCATAACTGTCAGTCGGTCAATCACCATTTTGACTCTCGCCATCGCGGCCATCACAGCAGCACTGACCGTGCTGGTGCTCGTGGTGGCAGTGGCGATCCCCGTTGGGCTGGTGCTACAAATTATGGCAGGAGTCGTGGCCTTGGGGCTTGCCGGCTTGCTCGGCGGTGTGGCCGTGCCACGGCTGTGGCGCAGTAACAGGGCCGCCGCAGTCGCGGGCGTGCTGCTGGCGATCGTGGTGATTCTTGCCGTTGCCGCACCCGTGATCACGCCATACGGCCCCGACGAGTCCAACTACGACGCCCTCCGCCAGCCCCCCAGCCCCGCGCACTGGCTGGGCACGGACAACCTCGGCCGCGACATCCTCACCCGCGTCATCTACGGTGCCCGCATCTCCCTTCAGGTCGCCGGCCTCGCCGTCAGTGCCGCCTTGTTCGCCGGGGCATTGCTCGGCATCGTCGCCGGCTATTTCGGCGGCTGGCTGGACGAAGGACTGTCGCGCATTGTCGACACACTGTTCGCCTTTCCCGACATCGTGCTCGCGCTGGTCATCGTCGCCGTGCTCGGTGGCGGCGAGGGTACGCAGGCAAATCTCACGCTCGCCATCGCCGTCGTCTACACCCCCATCTTCGCCCGCATCGCCCGCGGCGCGGTGCTCGCCGTCAAGGGGCAGCCGTTCATCGAAGCCGCCCGCTCGCTGGGCCTCGGCCACACGCGCATCATCCTCCGCCACATCACGCCCAACATCCTCGCCCCGCTCACCGTGCAGGTCACGCTCTCGCTGGCGTTCGCCATCCTCGCCGAGGCGGCGCTGAGCTTCCTCGGCCTCGGCGTCGAGCAGGGCAAGCCGTCTTGGGGCCGGATGCTCCTCCAAGGCCGCGACCTCATGCCCGACGTCTGGTGGCTGGCCGTCTTCCCCGGCATCGCCATCACCCTCACGGTCCTGAGCTTCAACGTCCTCGGCGACGGCCTGCGCGACGCCCTCGACCCCCGCCACAGCCGCTCCCGCTGATCGTGACACCCACACCCCCTCCCTCTGCCCTGTCACGCCCCCGCAACCCGCACGCCACCTACCACTTACGCCACCGCGCCACCGCGACACCGCTTCACCCCCGCCCACCGGTGCGACCGCGCCCAACACCATGCCAGCCAGCACGTCGCAAGCGATCATCCCCTCCAGAGCGTTGACAGATCCCGCCACCATCACACCAGCTCCACAACTCACCTTCCCGAAGCCCACGGCGTCCCACCGTGCGCTCCTCACCCGACACCACACGCAGTGAAAAACAGGCGCGCCTATCAAAGGCCCGGTCGTCACCGCCATGCGCACCATCACGATGCAGGCGCATCCAACTGATGCCCTTGCACCGCCTTCCGGATTCAGAAAATACGGCCTTACCCGCGCCCCGCGCGCCCCCGGCCCGCCAGTGCCAGCACGCCCGCCAGCATCACCGCCAGGCTCGCCGGCTCGGGCATGAGCTGGCCGTCCCACGGCGGGTTGGTCCGGCCCGGCGTCACGCGGAAGGCCGGCTCATACCAGGGCAGATTGCCCTGCTCGTTCGGCGAGCCCACCAGCCAGCGATCGTCCAGCGCGGCCGGGTCCTCGGGCCTCGGTCGAGCCAGCACCCAGCCGGCGAGGGTGTTCAGCACCGTGTCGTCGTCGTGCAGGCGGCCGGCCTCGGCGTCGGGGGCGAAGGTCAGGGCGTCCAGCAGTTGCGTGCCGTTGAGGCGGAAGGGGTAGAACGGGTCGTGGAGGGTGTGGCCGGCCGTCAGATTCGTCGGCCCGTCGTACAGGTGCAGCCGGGTGGCGGCGGTGAAGTGGAATGAGTCGGGGCCGGCGTGGACGAGGGGGGCGAGGTCGAGCATCACGGCCGGGTCCGGCGCGATCCAGGCCGCGGTCGGCCAGGCGCCGTCGCTGACCAGGTGCACCGGCTGCGACACCGGCACGCGGATCACCTGCTTCACATCGCCGAACGGATCGCCCGGCCGGGCGTCGATGACCACCAGGTCCACCATGCCGCCGACGTGGCTGTCCAGCCCGGCAAGCTCGATGGCGTTGGGCGCTCCGCTGTCCGTCGCTGCGCCGAGAAACACTTCGTTGATCCAGCCCGCCCGGGCGGGGGCAGCGGTGGCTATGCCTGCGAGCAGGACGACGGCAAGCAGTAGCGGTCGGCTCATGGAAAAACCGCGCAGTCCCCCGGTGCGTTGGATGCAAGGTTGACGGAATGGGTTACCAGGGCCAGTTTACCGATGGGTTGCCGCCACTCCAAGCCCGGGGGTGGAAATCGGGGTTCGGGATTCGGGATTCGGGACTGAATCTCGACCCGCCCACTGAAGTGGGCGGGCCGATCCCCGATCCCCAAATCCCAAACCCCGCTCCGGTTTGACTTGGATGCAGGGTGATGATAAAGTTTTACCTTGTGACCCCACTGTCGGCGTGCGCGCGGTGAGGGTCGCAGCAGGGTGAATCGGACGTGGCAGGGGCGCGGATTGGTGAACGACGCCGATTCGGGCCCCTTGTCAATCGGTGTCAAGTCGCTACATTACCCCGGCTTGGACCGATGTGTCGCCTGTTCCGTGTTGTATCGGAACGGCGGTTTCGGGGCGGGGCGTGTCCGATGGGCCCGCCGATGAGCTTGCGGCCGCCACCCTAGCTCAGTTGGTAGAGCACACCCTTGGTAAGGGTGAGGTCGTGGGTTCGAGTCCCATGGGTGGCTTTTGGCAGATATCGACGATCTGTAATCGATGATGGATGGTTTTCAGATCAGACATCAGACATCAACGATGAAACATCAGAAAAATTCCTGATCTGGAGGTTTGTAAACGATGGCGAAAGGCGTATTCGAACGTAAAAAGCCCCACGTGAACGTCGGCACGATCGGCCACGTGGACCATGGCAAAACCACCCTGACCGCGGCGATCACCGCCACCCAGGCGGCCAAGGGTCTGGCGACTTTCAAGGCCTACGACGAAGTGGCCAAGGCGTCGGAAAAGGATGGCCGTCGCGACCCGACGAAGATCCTCACCATTGCCACCAGCCATGTCGAGTATGAGTCGGAGAACCGGCACTACGCGCACGTGGACTGCCCCGGCCACGCCGACTATGTCAAGAACATGATCACCGGCGCCGCCCAGATGGACGGCGCGATCCTGGTGGTCTCGGCGGCGGACGGCCCGATGCCCCAGACGCGTGAGCACGTGCTGCTCGCCCGCCAGGTCAACGTGCCCAAGCTCGTCGTGTTCCTCAACAAGGTCGACCTCGTCGACGACGAGGAACTGCTGGACCTCGTCGAACTCGAGGTGCAGGAACTGCTGACCAAGTACGACTTCGAGGAAGACACGCCCATCATCAAGGGCGCCGCCTTCCCCGCGCTCAACGCCCCGGACGATCCGGAAAAGACCAAGTGCATCCAGGATCTTCTGGACGCCCTTGACACGTGGATCCCCGAGCCGGAGCGCGAAGTCGACAAGCCGTTCCTGATGTCGATCGAAGACATCTTCTCGATCAAGGGCCGTGGCACCGTCGCCACCGGGCGCATCGAGCGCGGCATGGTCAAGGTCGGTGACGAAGTCGAACTGGTCGGCCTCAACGAAGCGCCGCGCAAGACGGTGGTCACCGGCGTCGAGATGTTCAACAAGACGCTGGACTCCGGCCAGGCCGGCGACAACGTCGGCGCCCTGCTGCGAGGTGTGGAAAAGGACGACATCGAGCGTGGCCAGGTGCTGGCCAAGCCCAAGTCGATCACGCCCCACACCAAGTTCGAGGGTGAGATCTACGTGCTGACCAAGGAAGAAGGCGGCCGGCATACGCCGTTCTTCTCCGGGTACCGCCCGCAGTTCTACTTCCGCACGACCGACGTCACCGGGGCCTGCAAGCTGCTCGGCGGCGCCGAGATGTGCATGCCCGGCGACAACGTGACCGTGGAAGTCGACCTCAAGGACAAGCCGATCGCCATGGAGGAAGGCCTCCGCTTCGCCGTTCGCGAAGGCGGCCGCACCGTGGGCGCCGGCGTCGTGACCAAGATCCTCGAGTAATGTTCCTGCCATTAGCCGTCAGCCATCAGCCGTCAGCTCCCGAACCGGGGGTTGACGGCTGATGGTGGCGTTTTCGGCTGATGGCTCGTGGCTGAATGCTGAAGGCTGAATCATGGCCAAGAGAAAAACCGAAGCCCGCGAATATGTCTGGCTCCAGTGCGCTGAGAGCGGCGACCTGAACTACCGCACCTCGGTCAACGTGCGCGGTGGTCTGCCGGAGAAGCTCAAGAGCGGGCTCAACAAGTACAGCCCCCGCTTGCGCAAGCATACGCTGCACAAGATCAAGCGGAAGTGATCCAGCGGTTAGCTGTCAGCTATCAGCCAGAGGATGACGGTTCCGGCTCTGGCTTAAAGCTGATGGCTGATAGCTGACGGCTTAATTGCGCCAGTAGCTCAATTGGCAGAGCATCGGATTCCAAATCCGAAGGTTGGGGGTTCGATTCCTCCCTGGCGCGTTGCGGCGTGTGCGTCTGGAACCAGCTCGTGCGCTGCTGCTGATGAACCCGGGCGGACGACGCGTGCGGCCGGGCGCAGGCCACGGCGGCGACGCCGCGCTTTCTGACGGCCGACTTCCCCCAACCGATTACCGACGGAACCTGCGATGGCTTTGGCGATTTACAAACCGGGACAAGGCTACTGGACGCGCATGATGAGCGCCATCGGCGCGGGCACGCTGGTGCTCACCGGCGTCGCCTGGCTGTGGACGCAGTTCAACGTCTGGTTCGACGACCCGATCATGCCCCAGACCATCATGGCGGTGGGGATGATCGTTGTCTTCGGCGGGCTGCTGTTCTACCTGCTCAACAAGCCGCGCATCGCCGACTTCATGATCGCCACCGAGGCGGAGATGAAGAAGGTCAACTGGCCCACCCGCCGTGAAGTCATCGGCTCGACGTGGATCGTCATCTGCGGCGCGTTCATCATGGCCACGTGGCTGTGGATCTTCAACCTCGCCTTCGCCTGGTTCTTCTTCCGCATCGGCGTGCTCGAAGGCTGACCTCCAGCCCCGGCCCGGGCCATCGACGCTCTCGCGATCCCAAGGAAATGTGTGTCATCATGACCGACGAACAGCAGCACCCCGAACAGAACCAGCCCCCGGAAGGCGCTCCGGAACCAACTTCGGAGCCTGCGCCGGAGACGCCGCAGGTCGAGACCGAGGACCAGATTCCCGAAGAGGAGCCGTTGGTCACGCCGGGCATGAACTGGTTCGTGCTTCGCGTCGCGTCCAACAAGGAAGACTCGGTCCGCCGCACGTTGCTGCGCAAGATCAAGATCGAAGGCTTCGAGCACCTGGTCAACCGCATCCTGGTGCCGACGGAAAAAGAGAAGACGATCAAGGGCGGCAAGCAGCGGATCATCGAGAAGAAGCTCTACCCGGGCTACGTCTTCGTGGAGATGAAGCTCGAAGACGACGGCCGCATCCCGCAGGACGTGTTCTTCCTCATCAAGGAAACGACGGGGGTGGGCGATTTCATCGGCACCGCCGGCCGACCGTCGCCGATGTCGATCCCCGAGATCGAAAAGATGCTCCAGGCCTCCAAGCCCGCGGAAGAGCAGCCGCAGGTGAAGATGGAGTTCCAGAAGGGCGATCACATCAAGATCCGCGAAGGCCCGTTCGAGAACATGGAAGGCACGGTCGACGAGGCGCTGCCCGACCAGGGCAAGGTGCGCGTCATCGTCACCATCTTCGGCCGCGCGACGCCGATCGAGCTGGAATACTGGCTCATCGAACGCTACGACGAAGAATAACCGCCCCCACAACCTGACGCCCCGCAACGCCCACGCCTTCCCGCGTGGGCGTTGTCATTTCCCGCCGAAGATGAAGCCACGGATGCACGCGGGTCCACATGGATCGGAAACACGCCAAGCCGCCAAGTGGCCAAGACGCCAAGCAGAAACAAGATCAATCACAAAGAACACAAAGGCGGAGAGGGGTACGAACCAGAGAGATGGAAGAGCATGAAGAACGTATTGAAGCAGGAATCGTCCCTGGCCAACATCCCCACGCTCTCTGCTTTACGTCGCGCTTTTCTTTTATTGTTTTCGCCCCTTCGCGGCCCCACGAATCTGATTTTTTCTTCTTGGCGGCTTGGCCACTTCGCGGCTTGGCGTATTTCCGATCCGGGCGCACCTGTGGCTTCAACACCATCTTCGTCCAGTCTCGGTGTTCATGTGATTTGCTTGTCGGGGTCGCCCGAGCCGTGCCCGGCAGGGCCCTGATTTTCACGGTTCCGCCAATCGTCCATCTTGCCGGCAACCGATCCTGGACCTACGAATTGATCGGCAGGCCAGCGTGAGCAGACCATGCATGGCGAACCTTCACTGCACAACGCGAGAAAGCGAGGCACACCATGACTGAAACCACCACGGCGGCAGACCGACACGCGGAAGGCCGGGTCGCCAAGAGCATCGAGCAGCGAACCTCCGAACTGCCTTCCGATCTGTTCCTCTGGGCGGCGGGCGGCTCGATCGTCCTCTCCCTGCTGCTTCGCATGATGGGGCGCACGGAAGACGCCAACTTCGTCGGCCACTGGTCGCCCACCTTCCTGATTCTGGGCATGTACAACAAGATGGTGAAACTGCTGGGCAGCGACTGATCGCCCGGCCAGAACATCCCCCCATCGCCGGCCGCGCTGCCGCATGCGCGGCCGGTCTTCCCACACCGGCCGAGTCGCTGGTGGCGATAAATGCCGCCATCACGGACGATGCGCCGCGTCGCGGGCCGCAGGTTCAAGAGGCCGACCAAGCTGGCCGATATTGACCATGGAGGCTTGTTACGCGAGACCACAACCATGGGTGTCCTTGGCACAGGTGTGACGGCAGGGGTGGCGCAGACCGGCTTGCAGGCCCAGCAGCTTGGCCGGGCGCAGAGCCGGCGGGCACAGGACCGTGCTTACGTACTCCAACGCCAGCAGGAAGTGCGCGCCAAGCGCCTCGTCGGCCTTGAAGAGGACGATGCCGCCGAAGCGGAGACGACGCTGCACATCGAAGGCGATCTCCCCGAGCACGACCAGCACCACGACCAGCCGCCGCAACACCACCCTCACCCCGACACCCCGGACCCCGCCGCCGCGCCGGCTGTCAACGCCGAAGCCGACGCCGACGAGCCCGCCACCACCACCTACAGCCCGCCGGCCCACGTCCCCCACGCCCCGCCCGCCACCCGCCACCGCCTCGACGTGCAGGCGTGACGCCAGAGGCCCCGGCGGTACACTGTCCCCATGCGTGTGCTCTGTGCCCCGGACAGTTTCAAGGAATCGCTCTCGGCCGTGGACGCCGCGGCGGCGATGGTGCGCGGCGTGCAGCAGGCCGGCGGCACAGCCGAGCCCTGCCCCATCGCCGACGGTGGTGAAGGCACGGTCCAGGCCATGGTCGCCGCCACCGCCGGCAGCTACCACATCACCCGCGTCACCGGTCCGCTCGGCCAAGGCGTCGACGCCCGCTGGGGACTGCTCGGCGAACAGCCCGGCCAGCCTCGCACCGCCGTTATCGAAATGGCCGCCGCCTCCGGCCTCCCACTCGTCCCGCACGACCAGCGCGACCCCACCCGCACCACCACCTACGGCACCGGCCAGCTCCTCCGCGCCGCGCTCGACCACCACGTCCAGCGCATCGTCCTCGGCATCGGCGGCAGCTCCACCACCGACGCCGGCTGCGGCGCGGCCCAGGCCCTCGGCGTCCGCTTCTTCGACGAAGACGATCGCCCGATCGACCAGCCGATCACCGGCGGCATGCTCGACCACATCTACCACATCGATCTCACCACCCGCGACCCTCGCCTCAACAACGTCGAACTGCTCATCGCCTGCGACGTCACCAACCCCCTCGCCGGCCCCGAAGGCGCCGCCGCCGTTTACGGCCCGCAAAAGGGCGCGACCGACGCACAGGTCGCCCAGCTCGACGCCAACCTCCTCCACGTCGCCAACCACGTCGAACGCGCCGCGGACTGCACCGTCCGCGACATGCCCGGCGCAGGGGCGGCAGGGGGGCTGGGCGCCGGCGGCGTGGCCCTGCTCGGCGGCACGCTCCGCCCCGGCGCGAACCTCGTGCTCGATACCGTCGGCTTCGACGCCCGCGTGCAAGGCTGCGACCTCTGCCTCACCGGCGAAGGCCAGCTCGACGGGCAAAGCCTCTCGGGCAAGGCGATCATGGCCGTCGTGAAGGCGGCGCAGCGGCGCGGCGTGCCGACCGTCGCGCTGGTCGGCATGGCGGTGGACGCCGAGCGGGCGGTGGACGCCGGGCTGGCGGGCTACCGTGTGATCGGCGAAGGCCTGCCCGTGAGCGAGTCGATCGCCCGCGCCGCCGAGCTGCTGGAGCAGGCCGCCGCCGCGGTGGTGGCGGAGCGATGAACTTTCCATTGTACCCCGAAGCCCACCGCGTCATGCCGTGGGCGTCTGACTTGCACCACCATGCGTGAACACCTGAGCAAATTCGTCATCGTCGCGCTGCTGGCGCTGGTGGTGGGCATTCCGTTCGCGCTTCGGCCAGGCACGGCCGAGCCGGGCGACGACGTCGACCCCACCGCCGACCCGCAGCGTCTGATCGTCATCAGCCCGCACAACGAGCAGATCCGCTTCGAGTTCGCCCGTGCGTTCAATGCCTGGCGAGCCGAGCAGGGCCTGCCTCCCGTCCGGTTCGACTGGCGCTCCGGCGGCGGCACCAGCGATCTTCGCCGCATGGTCCTCAGCCAGTTCGAGGCCGCCGCCATCGAAGGCCGGGAGAAGCAGGGTATCGGGGCCGATCTCTTCTTCGGCGGCGGCGACTTCGAACACAACATGCTCGCCAACGGCATCCGTCTCACCCGCGACGGCGACGAAGTCAGTCTCCCCGTCACCGTGCCCATCGACCTGCCCGCCGGCATGCTCGAAGACGTCTACCCCGACCCGCACATCGGCAGCGAACGGCTCTACCATCCCGAGCGCTACTGGGTCGGCCCCGTCGTCTCCAGCTTCGGCATCGTCTACAACCGCGACCTGCTCACCATGCTCGACCTCGACGAGCCCACCACCTGGGCCGACATGGCCGACCCGCGCTACAGCGGCTGGATCGCTCTGGCCGACCCGGGCCACTCCGGCTCCATCGCCGCGACCTACAACGTCATCCTCCGGCGCGAAGGGTGGACCGAAGGCTGGGGCCTCCTCCGCCGCGTCTTCGCCAACGCACGCTACTTCACGTCCAGTGCCGGCAAGGTCCCCACCGACGTCTCCGCGGGCGAGGCGGCGGCGGGCATGTGCATCGACTTCTACGGCCGGTTCCAGGTCGGCGCGATCAACCAGTTCAGCCACGGCGACCGCCTCGGCTATGTTGATCCGCCTTACCAGACCGCCACCACCGCCGACCCCGTCTCCATCCTCCGCGGCGCGCCGCACCACGAGCTGGCCCAGCAGTTCGTCACCTGGCTGCTCACCCGCGAAGCCCAGCGCCTCTGGCAACGCGAACTCGGCACGCCCGACGGCCCGACGCGCTTCGAGCTTCGCCGACAGCCCGCCCGCCGTGACATCTACACGGCGGAAGAGACCGCCTACTGGACCGACCCAGAGGTCAACCCCTTCGCCACCGCCC
The DNA here is from genome assembly GCA_040876735.1 of Phycisphaeraceae bacterium. GTDB lineage: Bacteria > Planctomycetota > Phycisphaerae > Phycisphaerales > Phycisphaeraceae > Natronomicrosphaera. Next base: position 72,638 of record JBBDPC010000126.1, read on the forward strand.
GCCGGATGCCCGACGCGGTGCCCGACTATTACATGATGGTCGCGCCGATCGCCCACGCCATCGCCATTGATATTCACGATGACCTCGTCGCCGCCTGGCGCGCCATTCAGCGCACGCCGGACGATCATCCCAACAAGCCCGCGATGCTTGAGCTGTTCGACCGCATGCCCGAGGAGTTGACGCCGCAATGGCCCGATGCGGAGTTGGCGCGCATCTGGCCGGAGGCGATCGACGACGAAGCGCACCCGCGTCACGCCGAGGCCGTGGCCGTGCTCGAAGCGTTCGACGAACACCTTGGGGATCAGTACCTCGGCTCCGCCAATGCCGACCGGCTGATCGACCATCGCTTGGGCTGGACGATTCAGTTCCGCGAGAACTACCGCGAAATCGTCCGCCTCGCGCCGTAAAAAAAGAAGCCCACGGATTGCATCCGTGGGCTCCATGCGTGAGGGTGAATGTCGCGTGCTGCTTAGACGATCTCGAAAATCGACTGCGTCCGGAGCACCATGCCGCTGCTGCCGTACAGGTGGTAGCTCTGGATGTGGAACTCGCGCTTGTACTTCTGCACGTCCAGGGCGGTGAGGCAGGCGACGCCGGCCCGGTCGGTCCAGCCGTGGCTGAGCGAGCCGGTCTCGCGGACGAAATCTTCCATCTCGCGCAAGGTGGCGTTGTAGAGGTTATCGGTCAGCGACTCGGTCTGGATGGTGGTCACGTAACCGATCTTGCCATCCGGCTCGAGTTCAAAATCCTTTTCACCCAGGCAGGGCAGGGCGTGGATCAGGCCCGTCTCGGGCAGGTGGTCGCCCGCGTCGATGACCGTTTCGGTCAGCACCTGGCCGCCGGTCTGGAACCGGGCGACATGGCCGCCGGCGGTGACCCAGACTTCCACTTCGTAATCGCCGTGGCGATCGGTGCGGCGGTTTTGCAGGTCGAACAGCTCGGGGTGGAGTGCGCGCCGGTAAACCATAAGCCGCAAGACTTGCGTATTGGCAGATTTGTGTCCAATGCTCATCACAGACCTCGTTGGATTGTCGTAACTGTGCGATCCGGGCGCCAGCGTCGGCGTGGGACCACAATTTGTTGGGGAAGGCGATCGAGTCAGCCCGGATTATATCGGCGTGATTTGGCATGGGAAGCAAAAAACGCCCGATTTTCGCGATTTTCCCCGGAAAGTCAGCCCGTTTACAGGGTGAAACCGCGATGAGCCGATAATGAAACGGGAGAGGAGAGTTCGGGCTTCGGAAAAACGCCCGCCCCTGACTAGCGCAGCGACGAAGGGCGCGATGAGGGGAATGTGTAATGTGTGATCGATGATGTTGGAAGCGCCGGGCGATGAATCGATCACAGATCACACATTCCCCTCAACCCGCTCTTCGCTCGCGGACTCGCTCAGAGGCGGGCGTTACAAAATCGCCGCTTCAGACTTTCGTGTGGGTCGTTGACTCGGGATGCAGATCCAGATCGCC
>JBBDPC010000127.1:0-73788 GCA_040876735.1 Phycisphaeraceae bacterium
GCTGGTCGGCGAAGTTGTCCAGCGTGACCTTGGTCTTGCTGGCCAGTTGCTGATGCCGTTCATGCTCGCGGAACTGGCTGGCGGCCTGCTCGGCGGCCTGGAGCGTGGTGGTGACATAGAAGCGGTCGCCGGCGTCGGGGATGTCGTCGATGCCGGAGAGCTCCAGCGGCGTCGCCGGGCCCGCGTCAAGCACCTGCTTGCCACGGTCGTCGGTCATGTCACGCACACGGCCGAAGGCTCGGCCGATGACGATGAAATCGCCCACCTTGACCTGCCCGGCCTGCACCAGCACACGGGCCACCGAGCCGCGGCCCGGCTGCATCTCGGCCTCGATCACCGTGCCCGCCGCGGGGCCGCCGTACGGCGCCTTGAGCTCAAGCAACTCGGCCTGGTAGTCGAGAATCTCCAGCAGGTCGGTGACGCCCGTGCCGTCTTCGGCCGAGGTCTTGACCACTTCCGCTTCGCCGCCCCACTCGGTGGGGTTGAGCCCGTGCTCGGCGAGCTGGCCGTAGATCTTGCGGATGTTGTCTTCGGTCGCCTGCGGCGTGTCGATCTTGTTCAGCGCGACGATCAGCGGGACGCCGGCCGCCTTGGCGTGGTTGATCGACTCGATGGTCTGCGGCATGACGCCGTCGTCCGCCGCCACCACCAGCACGACCAGGTCGGTCATGTGAGCGCCGCGGGCACGCATGGAGGTGAAGGCTTCGTGGCCCGGCGTGTCGAGGAAGACAACGGTCTTCTCTCTGCCGTCCGTGCCTTCGATGGTCACGCGGTAGGCGCCGATGTGCTGCGTGATGCCGCCGGCTTCGTGAGCGGCGACGTCCTGCTTGCGGATGCGGTCCAGCAGCGAGGTCTTGCCGTGGTCGACGTGGCCGAGCACGGTGACCACCGGCGGGCGCGGCCGCACGTCGATCTGCTCGCGGGTGTCGAACTCTTCCTTGAGCCTGTCGATGGCGGTTTGCTGCTCGCGGACCTCCAGTTCGATGTCATACTCCAGGGCCACCTCCATGGCGGCCTCGGTGTCGATGGCGGAGTTGATGGTCGCCATCACGCCCTGCTTGAACAGGTACTTGATGATGTCGGCGGTCTTGATGCCGGTCGCCGCCGAGAGGCTCTTGATGGTGATCGGCTCCTGGATGCCGACCTTGCCGCCGGTGTCCGCGAGGCGGGGGGCGATGTGGCCCTGCTCGCGTTTGCGCATATCGCGTCGGCGCTGCTTGAGGAAGCCTGGGGCGCCCTTGAGACGGGCGTCGAGCTCTTCCATGTCGGCCTGGCTGAACTTCGTCGGGCCGGTGGGCAGTGCGTCGGCGCTGCGGCCGCGGCGGACGTTGCGCTGCTGCCGGCGCTTGCCGCGCTGCTGCGAGGTGTCCGGCTCACCGCCGCCGCCTTTGACGCCGCCGCCTCGGGCCGGGCCGCGCGAGCGGGTGATGCCGTCGACGACACCGCCGGGCGTGGAGAACTCGCCGGGCCCGCCGCCGGGGCCACCAGGTCCGCCCGGGCCGCGTCGTGCCGTGCTGCGCGGCCGGCGCACCGGTTCGGGTTGTTCGATCCGGACCACATTGGGGCCCTTGAGCTGGGCCTTGTTGGGCTTTTGCAACTGCTGGCCCACGGGCTTGATGACCTTGGGCCGATCGGGCACGTTCGGCTGACCGATCGCCGCCGTTTCCGGAGACTGGGGCGGTTGCTCGGCCGACTGGTCTTTGCCGGTCGCTTCAGGTGCTTCAGGGGTTGCAGGCGTTTCCGGTTGAGCCTGCTCGGCGGCCACCGCGGGCGGCGGTGCGGGAGCTTCTTCACCAGGCGCAGGCTCTTCGGCTGACGTTTCGGGGGTCGACGAAGGCGCGGAGGCGGCGGGCTTGGCGGCCTGCGGGCGTGGGACCTCGGGCTGCTCCGGTTCGCCTTGCTCGCCTTCTTCACGATCGGCGGCCTTGCCGGGCCGGTCGACCGTCGCGGTGGTGGCTTGATCGCGATCTTCCCGGTCCGAGCGCTCGCTATCGGTCGCAGCGGCGCGACGCCGGCGAGCCTTGCGGGCCTTCTGGATGTCGACCTTCTCGGCGGTTTCGATCGCGGTGCCGCTGGTTTCGGCCTCGCCGAACCACTCCCGGATCGTCTGGGCGAGGCCCAGCTTCACCGTCGACATGTGGTTCGTGACGTCGGGCACGTCCTCGGCCTTGCACTTCTCGACAATGGCCTTGCTCGAGACGCCGAGTTCCTTTGCCAGCTCAAATACGCGTTTGGCTTTAGCCAAAACAGTCTCCTCTATCGGCCGGTCCTATTACCGGCTCCTCTGTCGACCCACGCCCCCGTCCATGCATGCCGGCACAACTGGTGCCGGCTCGCCTCGGTGGGCGTGTTACGAACGTTTATCCACTTCAGCCTGATCCTGCTCCGGGCGATCGCCGCCGGTCGGCTCGTCCGAGCCGGACGCCTGCGATTCGTCCTCTGCCGATGAAGGCACGTCCAACGTGCCAGCCTCAGGCGGGGTTTCGTCGGCCAGCGATTCGCCGGCCTCACCCTGCTGCCGGGCCTCGGTGATTTCCATCTCGCTGTAGTCGCTGCCCTCGGGGTCGGCGCCTTCGCCCTTGGGGCCGACGGCCGTCGACGCGACGCCGGGGTCTTCACCCGTGGCCGGGTCCTGAGCCAACGCTTCGTCGCGCGTTTCGCTTGCCGTGGCGTCGGCCTCGGCCTGGTCGGTGGCCGTGGGCTGTTCCTCGCCCGGGGGCAGTTCGTCGGCGTCGGTACGGCGCTGTTCGAGCATGTCCACGATACTCGACCCCGCCTCGCCGCCGCCTTCGCCGCCCGCACCTTCGCCTGCCGGCGCGGCGGGGAGCGGCGCTTCGCCGAGGATCGCTGCCGCCTGCTGCTCACCCGGCCGGCCAGCCAGATCCTGCTCGCCTTCGCGTTTGCGGCGTTCGGCCTCTTCCTTGTCCTTCTGCTGCTGCTCGGCGACGACCTTCGCCTTTTCGCCGGCGACTTGGACCACCTTTCGGGCGGTCTCGTCGTCGATGCCGAACGACTCGGCGAGGTAGGCCGGGCCGACCTCTTCGATGTCGAACACGCTGATGACGCCCAGTGCCGCGAGGCGGTCGATGTGCTCTTCCGTAATCCCCTCGACTTCTTTGAGCGTCTCTTCCAGCGTGTCCAGCCCCTTGGTGTATTCCGCCGGGGTGAGGATGTCCACGTCCCACTGCGTCAACCGCGCCGCGAGGCGCACGTTCTGACCCCGCTTGCCGATTGCCAGCGAAAGCTGGTCCTCGTTGACCACCACCGTCGCCCGGCCGAGCTCGAAGCAGAGCGAAATCTCCACCACCTCGGCGGGCTTGAGCGCGTTCTGAATCAGGATCTGCGACGACTCGTTCCACCGGACGATGTCGATCTTCTCGCCGCCGAGTTCGTCCACGATGTTCTTGATCCGGCTGCCGCGCACGCCGACGCAGGCGCCGACGGCGTCCACCTTCGAGTCGATCGAGCTGACCGCAATCTTCGTCCGGTGGCCGGCCTCGCGGGCCATGGCTTTCACTTCGATGATGCGCTCGGCGACCTCGGGCACTTCCACCTCGAACAGCCGACGGATGAAGTCCGGCGCGGCCCGGCTGAGGACGATCTTCACCTGATTGCCCGCTTCACGGACGTCGAGGATCAGGCAGCGGACGCGTTCGCCCGGCTGGTGCTGCTCGCCGGGGATCTGCTCGGAGCGGGGCATGAAGCCCTCGGCCCGGCCGATGCTGACCACCAGGGCGCCGCCCTCGTACCGCTGGGCCATGCCGGTGGTCAACTCGCCCACGCGGTCGATGAATTCGTTGTAGATGCTGCTCCGTTCGTCCTCGCGGAAGCGCTGGATCATCACCTGCTTGGCGGTCTGGGCGGGGATGCGGCCGAGCGATTCAAGCGAGATTTCCTCCTCGCCGCGCCAGAGGCGGATGGCCCCGGTCATGCGGTCGAGTTCGCAGGTGAACTCCTCGGTGTCGACGGCGTTGAAATGCTTGCGCGCAGCAGACACCATGGCCTGCTCGATATCGCGAAACAGCACTTCCTTCTCGACATTGCGATCGCGGGAGATCGAGTCGATCAGCCGCAGCATTTCCTGGCCATTGATCATCGTGTTGTCACCTGCCTATTCTGGCTATTTGGTTGTGGGGCGGTTGCCCTATTCACTTGTCGGCCGGCGTTCGCCTGCCCGCGACGCCGGCCTTCCGGTATGAACTGGCGAACCGCATACCACGCGGCCCGCCAGGTCCTGAAACACGAAAAAACCACGAGTGCAGATGCGCTCGTGGCCTGGGCGGGTGCTGTCGAAGCGGAGCCGGCAGTTTGCCAGTGGCTTCGCAGCCCTTGCGGATGTCAGGGCGGTGCCTAGTGCATCACCGCGGCCTCCTTTCGGCTCTGGAGCCGACTGGAAAGCCACGGCATGGAGGATGCGCGACCGGGATGGGCGGTGTAAGCGCCCATCACGGTGTCGTCGTCCTCAATCCAAGCTGTCCGCAGTCCTGTGTCATCCGAATTCGCCTCAGGCTGTACGGCTATCGAGCCCTATGCTCGACAGATAGACGTGTAAGTGTAGGTATAAAGCCCTCTCTGTCAAGGCTGGGTCGGGATGGGAGCGGGGTCGCGGGCCGTGTGAGGGCCTACGACCGGATGCCAGGGGCTGCGATGACGGAAGGTCAGTGGCGCGGCGGTTATCGCTTCTGGCGGATCGCCTGCACCAGATCGTCCTTGTTCATCTTGCTGCGGCCGGCGATCTCCAGGTCTTTGGCCTGGTTGTAAAGCTCGTCACGTGAACGCTCTTCGAGCGCGCGGTTGGGGTTGCCCGTGCCCTGCGTGGTGCGGTTGGGGGTGCGCCCCTTCTGGCGGCGCGTCTTGTTCACCGTGCGGCCGGCGATCTCCTCGGCCCGGTCCTCGCTGGCGCCTCGCTCCCGCTGACTCTGCTTGATGTGCTCGTACTGCCGTTCTTCTTTGTTGCTCCACTTACGCGACGGCATGGCAGGCTCCTTTCGGTCGGTATACAGGCCCACAATGAGACGATAGGAATGAGACGAGGCCGGCTTCCATGGCGGCGTCACGGCCACGGCAAAATATGGAAATATTGCATCACGGCACTTGATTGCCCGCCCACACGGCGGACGATTTCTCAGGCGATCCGCCCGGACGCGAACGTCCGCTCGGCATTGCCATCGGAACCCGAAAGGAGGCCGAGATGGCCACTAGCCAGGTAGCTGTGTTTGAATCCACGTTGCAAAAGACCCACCAGTGGTTGGCGGAACTGGTAGATACGGGCCAGTTTGAAAGCGAAGGACAGGCTTACACCGCCATGCGGGCCGTGCTGCACGCCCTGCGAGACCGGCTCACCGTCGAAGAGGCGACGGACCTCGGAGCCCAGTTGCCCATGCTCATCCGCGGGTTCTACTACGAAGGATGGAATCCGTCGAAGACGCCCGTCACCCTCCGCCACCGCGATGACTTCATCGACGGCGTCCGCCACGCGTTGCGCAATGCCGCCGAGGCCATTGATGCCGAGCAGGCGACGATGGCGGTCTTCGGTCTGCTGAGCCTGAAGGTGACCGCCGGCGAAATCGGCGACGTCCGCCAGCAGTTGCCCCCCGCAATCCGCGGACTCTGGCCGTGATGAAGTGATGTAACCGCACTGCGGCCACTGCGGTTTTCGCTATTGTACCCGGCATGACCGCCGGCCAACCGCCCTTTGCACCGCTTGACGACGCCACAATCGCCCGCGCCGCTGCGTGGCTGCGGGCCGGCGAGCTTGTCGCGTTCCCCACCGAAACGGTATATGGCCTTGGTGCGAACGCCTTGGACGAACACGCGGTCGCCAAGGTTTTTCACGTCAAGGGCCGGCCACACTTCGACCCGCTGATCGTTCACGTTTCCGACGCGGACGGCGCCCGCTCGCTCACGACCGACTGGCCTGAGAAGGCGACACTACTGGCCGAGGCATTCTGGCCCGGCTCGATGACGCTGGTGCTGCCGAAGCGGCCCGTGGTGCCCGACCTGGTGACGGCGGGCCTGCCGACGGTGGCGGTGCGCGTGCCGGACCACCCGATCGCGCTGGCGCTGATCCGGATGGCGGGCGTTCCTGTCGCCGCGCCCAGCGCCAACCGCTTCGGCGGGGTCAGCCCGACCACGGCGGATCATGTGCGCGACGAGTTGGGCGATCGGGTGGCCATGGTGCTCGATGGCGGCCCCTGCCGGACGGGTGTGGAGAGCACGGTGGTGTCGCTGGTCGACCCGGATCGGCCGCGGGTGTTGCGGCTGGGAGGATTGACCCTGGAGGCGATTGAAGCGGTGATCGGGGATGTGGCAGTGGCCGGGGGAGCCGCAAAGCCCCAGGCGGCCGAGGCAGCAGTTGAAGCGGAGACGAAAGGGCAACAGTCCCCGGGGATGCTCGACCGGCATTACGCGCCCCGGACGCCGATGCGGGTGGTGGCGGCGGTGGCGGATTTCGTGTCTGATCGAGCCGGCCCGTCACGTCGCGTCGGCCTGCTGGTATACGGACGGACGGTGGAGCAGGCGAAATCGGAAGTGCGAAACGCGCCAGCCGAGGTTGTCGTCATCGAAACCCTTTCCCCCACCGGCGACCTGGTCGAGGCGGCGGCCAACCTGTTTGCGGCGATGCGTCGGCTGGACGGGGCGGGGGTGGATCTGATCGTCGCCGAGCGCGTGCCGGACGAGGGGCTGGGCCGGGCGATCAACGACCGGCTGCGGCGAGCGGGGGAGCCGAATTTCTATTGAGCCTTGAGCCGTTCGCTTTAAGCCTTCAGCCAGAATGGCCCGTCCGTTCAGTCTGTCGCTGGTTAATCGCTTAAAGCGAACGGCTCAAGGCTCTATCGTTTCGAGTTTCGGGTTTCGAGTATTCGCGGCCGGCCATTCCAAGGGGCCTTGCCCCCTTTGATCTCCGGACGAAATACTCGAAACGCCTCCCTCCCCCGTCGACTGGTGGAAAAGGCTCGAACCTCGTAGCATGTCCGCCCGTATGGGTTAGCAACCCCCGGAAGCACCCGTGGAAGCGATTCCGGCAATGCCTGGACCTATCCGGCCGACCGTCACATAGCGGCCAGCACCAGCGGGCGACGTTGAGGGAGCGACCCGGCAGTTACGCAGTAAACACAGGCCACATAAGCCTTTTGGGAAACGTCCGAACATGGCGCACGACTACATCAAAGACGATCTTCAAGTCGAGGCGGCGACCGGCCGCGTCGGATTCCAGATCCTCGTCACCCTGCTCGGCGGCACGCTGCTGATGACGGCCCTGGTCGCCCAGTTCGCCTTCGACTCGCCCGACCCGGCCGAATTCCTGGCCATGATCGCCACCATCCTGCTCGGTGGGCCGTTGGTCTGGGTCGCCCTCAAAGACCTCGCGCAGGGTCACTACCACATGAACGAGCTGGTCGCCCTTGCGGTGCTCGCGGCGTTCGTGCAGGGGTGGTACATCGAGGCAGGTTTCATCGCCTTTTTCATGATTATCGCGGTGCTGATCGAAAACCGCACCGCCCTGGGGGCCCAAGCCTCCATCGAATCGCTCATCCGCATCACGCCCACCAAAGCCCACCGGCTCAGCGAGGACGGCGAGGTCGAAGTCGACGCCAAGGACCTCAAGCCCGGCGACATCGTCCGCGTCCGCCCCGGCGACAACATCCCCGCCGACGGCCGGGTCACCCGCGGCACCAGCACGGTCAACCAGGCGCCGATCACCGGCGAGTCCGTGCCCGTCGACAAGGCGGAGGACGACGAAGTGTTCGGCGGCACGATCAACGTCTCCGGCGCCTTGGACGTCGAAGTCACCAAGGCAGGCGAAGACACCACACTCGGCCGGGTCAAGGACCTGATCCTCGAAGCCGAGCGGACCAAGATTCCGATCATGCGGATGATCGACCGCTACGCCGCGTGGTACACCCCGACGGTGCTGATGCTCGTGTTCATCGTCTGGTTCTTCACCAGCCAGACCGTGGACATGGACGACGCGGCGACGCGGGCGATCGCCATGCTGGTCATCGCCTGCCCCTGCCCGCTGATTCTCGCCACGCCCACCGCCATGGTCGCCGCCCTCTCGGCCGCGGCCCGCCTCGGCGTGCTCATCAAGTCCGTGACCGACCTCGAAGCCGCCCGCAACCTCACCGCCATGGTCTTCGACAAGACCGGCACGCTCACCACGGGTCAACTCGAAGTCGCCCGCCTCTCGCCCGCCGAGGGCGTCGAAGGCGCCGCCCTGCTCCGCGCCGCCGCCCTGGCCGAGCAGAACTCCCGCCACCCCGTGGCCCGCGCCATCACCAGCGTCGCGAAGAAAGCCCGACTGAACCTCAGCGAGCCGGACAGCTTTGAAGAGGTGGCCGGCAAGGGCGTGCGTTGCACCGTCGATGGGCAGACAATTCTCGTGGGCCGGGCGGTCTGGATCGCCGGCGAGGTCGAGGACCCGGCCGTGCGGCAGGCCGTGGAAACCGCGCAGGCCAACCCCGAAGCGCACGGCCTCTCGACGCTGTTCGTCCTCCAGAACGGCCAGCTCATGGGCTGGGTCGGCCTGGCGGACAACACCCGCCCCGAAGCCGCCGCCGCCATGGACGAACTGCGCGAGATGGGGCTTAAGCGCCTGATCATTGTCACCGGCGACCGCGAGAGCGTCGCCCAGCGCGTGGCGGCGCAGATGCATACCGAATACAAGGCCGAGGTGCTCCCGCATCAGAAGCTGGAGATGGTGGACGACCTGAAAAGCCGTGGCCATCGAGTGGCGGTGATCGGCGACGGCGTGAACGACGCGCCCGCGCTGGCGGCGGGCGACATCTCAATCGCCATGGGCGCGGCCGGCAGCGACGTCGCCATTCACTCGGCGAACATCGCGCTGATGAACAACAACCTCAACCGCATCCCCTTCCTGGTCCACCTCAGCCGACAGACGAGCAATGTCGTGCGGCAGAACCTGCTGATCGGCGGCGGCACGATCATCGTGTTCCTCGCCCTCTCGGCCGCGGGGTTGCTCGGGCCGCAGGCGCCGATTCTCGCGGCCGTGCTGCATGTGGTCAGCTCGATGATGGTGGTCTTCAACTCCGCCCGCCTCGTGCGAGCCGGTGAAGAGATCGAACATGCCGAGCACGCGGAGCTGGCCAAGGCGAAATCGACCAGGCGCCCGTCCACCTCGGCCCCAGCACCAACGGAAGGCGAGGGGACGCCGGCAATGGCGTGAGTTCCGTTTCGAGTTTCTAGTTGGGGGAAGGCGGTTCGGAAGTGCCCTGGCGATACTTCAGGCCGCGAACGTTTGTGCGGCGAAGGTAATTCATCAAGCCGGCAATCAGTCGGCTGGTTTCCGTGACTTGCTGCAAGAGATGAGCGAACTGTTGCGAGTCAATTTATCCCTGTTCCAATGCGACGTAGAGTTGCGCCTTGACTTCACCCGCCGAGCCTTTTGCTTGCGAAAGAAACTGCACAAACTCACGGGTCCCGTCACGCTCAAATCCTTCGGCCATGTTCGACATGATCGACACGCTGGCTCGACGAATCTGGCTGCGAAGGTCGTAGTCTCTGGTGAATGCCCCATGTCTGGTGATGTCGTAAATCCCGTTGGTCAACTGCCGGGCACATCGCCAATCCTCGATATCTTCGAATCGCTCGAACGTCGCCAGGCGTGCTCCCCGCAATGCCAGTTGGCAAACGCACCACGAGAAACCAGAAACCAGAAACTAGAAACTCCCCGCCTATCCCACTTCCCGCGTTTGGAACATCGTCACCGCAACGCCGAGCACAGCGAGGATGTAGAGCGTGGCGTAGCCGGTGACGGTGGCGACGTGGCCGACCGTGAAGGGGTTGCCGAGGTTGATCGCGTCGGCGGGCCAGAGGAACTGGAGGTTGGGAGCGACCAGGTAGATGAGCTTGGCGAAAGCGAACAGAAATTGCTGACCCAGCGAAGCCTCGGTGGCGAAAATCGCCGGCAGGCTCTCGACCGGGCCCATGCCCACCGGCAGCGAGAGACTGTGATTCGCCCACTGGCTCAGCGAGTTGCTCGCCAGGCCCAGCAGGAATACGCCGCAGCAGACCAGCAGCGTCATGATCTGCCCCAGCCGGGTCGAGGCCGCGATCGCCACGGCCGTGAGAATCAACACGGCCTCGAAAATCAGCGCCAGGCCCACCAGCACCTGCGTCAACTCCCCGTCGCGCACGGTGAACTCGGTCAACGGCGATTGCAGTTGCCAATCCTTGTTCACCAGTGCGACCATCAGCCCGGCGACTGTCATACCCGCCACCAGACTTGCGACGAACGTCGACGTGAACACCCAGCGGTAGAGGTAATTGCCCGCCGCCGCCACAGCCAGCGCTCCCAGCCCGCCGAGCAAGGCGAACACGATCACCGGCATGTCCAGCGTGTCGGCCGCGGTCTGCAACACCCGATGCCGCACGGTCAGCGCGAAGACGAGGCTGAGCAGGTAAAACGCCACCGCGATCGCCGCCGCCACCCCCAGGTACTTGCCCAGCACGAAGACCGGCCGGGACACCGGCTTGCTCACCACGGTCAAAACGGTACGTTTTTCCACTTCGCTCGACAGCACGCTCGTGGCGGTGAACGCCGCGAGGAACAAACCGATCACGAACACCGTACTGAGGCCGAGGTTGACCAGTTCCCGGTTGTCGCCGCCACCGGTCTCCAGCGTGTACGTCGACAGCGACGGGTTGATCACCAACCCCAGGACGCCCAGCAGAATCAGAACCACGAAGATCGGCTGGCGTATGGATTCGGTGAACGTGTTGCGAGCGATGGCAAGCAGTTGTTCAAGCATGATGGCATCATACGTCGAGAGGATCGTTTGAGTTTGCGCGGAATCACAGATCGAGCCTGGGACGGCGAGCCCGATTCTACTTCCCCTTCCCCGCGACAGGGATGGGAGAAACGTCAATCTCCGACGTCCGCCCCCGGCCTCCAGCGCGCGATGGACCCGCAGAGCATATAAAAGGCACCCATGAGTCAGGACCAACAAACTTACAGTCGTGCCGCCAGCGCTGCCATGGTCGGCCTGGTCGCCCAGCTCGGGCTCGCCATCTTCACCGCCCTGCTCGGGCTGTACGCCGGCTCACCCGCGCTTCACGCTGCGACGTGGTACCTCTTCGGCGGCCTGCCCATCTGGGTCATCCTGCTCGTGGTCTACCACCAGCACCGCCTGGAGCGCGTCGAAGCGCTGGAAGCCGAGCAGCTTTCCAAAGCCGACGCCCGCACCGCCGCCCTCTTTGAGGAGGCGGGCCAGCAACTCCAGCTCGCGCGGAAGCGGCTGGAAAATCTCTACCGGTTCGGCCTGCCCACGGTGAGCATCCTCGTCGCCGTCTACCTGCTCGCCGTCGGCGGCACACTGCTCTACCTCAACACGCAACGACACCAGACCGGCCAGCTCCTCGTCGACAGCCTGCGCGACGACGCCAACCGCGGCGGCGTGGCGCTGGTGGCCCTGGTCATCGGCTTCGTGGCGTTCCTCGTCGCCCGCTATGTGGCGGGCATGACGCAGGTGCGCGACTGGCAACTGCTGCGCGGCGGCGCGGCCTACCTGATGGGCAACGCCACGATCGCCATCGCCGCCGCCGCCGGCGCGGGCATCGCCATCTTCGGTGGCCTCAGCCTGCTTGCCTGGCTGGCCCTGATCGTGCCGGCCGTCATGGTCCTGCTGGGTGCGGAGATGCTGCTGGGCTTCGTCTTCAGCATCTACCGCCCGCGCCGGGCCGGCGAAATCGCCCGACCGGCGTTCGACAGCCGGCTGCTGGGCTGGCTCACTCGGCCCGAGTCGATGGGTAAAATCGTCAGCGAAACGCTCAACTACCAGTTCGGCTTCGAAATCTCCTCAAGCTGGTTCTACCGGCTGCTCGCCAAGGCGGTCACGCCACTGGTGACCGTCGCCCTCGTCGTGCTGCTGGGCATGACCTGCCTCGTCTTCGTCGCACCGCAGCAGCAGGCGGTGATCACGACGTTCGGCAAACTGGAGGCTCGCGTGCTCAGGCCGGGCCTGCATGTCAAGTGGCCCTGGCCGATCAGCAGCGCCGAAAAGTTCGACGCCTACCGCGTGCACCAGATCATCGTCGGCTCGAAGGCCGACCTGACGGCGCCGGACATCGCCATCCTCTGGACCAACGAGCACGGGCCTGGCGAGGAGGTGGATGAGGCCTATCTGCTCACCGCGCCGACGCAGGTGGACGACCTCGGCCTCGGCTCGGACTCGCCCGTGGGTGAGCTGATCGGTGCGGAGGTGGTCGTCAATTTCCGCATCGGTGACCTGGAGAAGTTCGCCCGTAATGCTCCCGACCCGCACCTGCTCCACGCAGCGCAACGCCAGCAGCAGCGGTGGGACGAAGGAGACCGCCGACCGGGGGAGCAGCGGATCGACCCCAGCCCGATTGTCACCGCACTGGCCGAGCGACATGCCGGGCTTTACTTCTCAACGCGCAACATCGACGACCTGCTCACCACCGACCGCCGCGACGCCGGCCGCCTGCTGCGGGAGGCCATCCAGCAGGACCTCGACGCCCGCAACCTCGGCGTCGAACTGGTCTACGTCGGCCTTTCCGGCGTTCACCCACCGCAGCAAGGCGACGTGGCCGCGAAGTTCCACGAACAGATCGGCGTGTTGCAGCAGAATCAGATCGCACTTGAAGAAGCCGAGCGCGACGCCATTGCCACCCTCGCCGCCACCGCCGGCTCGCACCAGCGCGCCCGCCAGATCGACACGGCCATCGACGAGTGGGAAGCGATGCGCCGCCGACTGCCCGACCTCGACGCGGAATCCGACGCCCACGCCCAACTCACGCAGCAGGTCAGCGAGAAGGAAATCGAGATCGAACAGCTCATGGACGAGGCCGGTGGCCGGGCGGCACAACTCATCCACGAAGCCCGCGCTTACCGCTGGAGCCACGCCCTGGCCGAGCTGGCCCGTGCGGACCGTTACACCTCGCAATACCAAAGCTACCAGCACGCCCCGCGCTACTTCATGATGCGGCAATACCTCGACACGATCGCCGAGGGCCTCAAGGACCAGCGCAAGTTCATCATGACCGCTGACCAGCAGGCCCCGCCGATGATTCGCATTCAACTGGACGACGCCCAGTCGGGCCTCGACTCGCTGATGGGCGGCGAGTGACCGGCCGGCCGTCCGAAACTGACATTCGCCATTCGCACTTTTTCGTTCCCTGGGTTCAGACCATGAAAAACCAACTCGTCCTGTTGATCGGCATCATTGTTTTCGTCGTCCTGCTGGCGTACATGTTCGCCTTCCAGGTGCGCTATGACGAAGTGGCGGTGCTTGCCACCTTTGAACGGACCACGCCGCCCGAACGCGACTCTGCAACCGGGGCGATCCTGCTCGACGACCAGGGCCGGCCCGCGAATCCCGGCAGCCTCATCTACGAACCCGGGCTGCGGTTCAAGGCGCCTTGGCCGATCCAGAAGGTCTACACCTACCCGCGCAAGCTCCAGATGCTCGACGTGCAGCAGGAGCAGGTGCAGACCGATGACGAACACTCGGTGATCGTCAAGACCTACGTCACGTGGCGCATCGCCGACCCGCACCTGTTCTACCAGAGCGTCCGCACCATCGAGCAGGCGGAGCGTCGCCTGCTGCCCATGGTGCGCGACGTGCGCGGCGCGACCTTCGGCGAGTACCGCTTCACCGACCTGGTCAACCGCGATCCCGCGCAAGTCCGCCTCGCCGAGATCGAGCAGGCCATGACCGACGAGCTGCGCGAACAGTTGATCGAGGGAACGAACTTCGGCATTGAGATTGAGCAGGTCGGCATCCGCCGGATCGTGCTGCCCGAACCCACGACCGAGTTGGTCTTCCAGCGGATGCGGACCACGCGCGAGCGCCTCGCCTCCGCCGCGCGGGAGGAAGGTCAGGCTCAAGCCGGCACCATCCGTTCGCAGGCCGAGTCCGCCCGCGAGCGCATCCTCGCCTTCGCCGACCGCCGCGCCCAGGCGATCCGTGACGAAGGCAACCGCGAAGCCGCCGCCGCCTTCGCAGGTTTCGCCGACGACGAGGAGTTCGCCATTTTCCTCCGCCAGATCGAGACGTTGCGTGTCACGCTGGCGCACAACACGACGTTCATGCTCGACGCCAACTCGCTCTCGTTCCTCAACCTGTTCGAGCAGAACCCCGGCAACACCGACAGCCCGCCGGAAATCACCCGCGACCAACTCAACGAAACCCAGCCCGGCGCCCACCGCACCCGCGACTGATCCCCTTCGAGGCCGTGCGGCTTCAGCCGCTCGGCCCCCGCGCCGCCCCTGATCCCGATCGCCCTGGCCTCCCCCCGGACCACGCCATGACGCAGCAGAAGATCAAAAACCCGTTCATGCACACCCATGATCACGACCACGATCATGGCCACGACCACCACGATCATCACCACGATGACGAGGAGAACCTGTCCCAACTCGACCCGGCCCAGCAGTCGCTGGCCGACGCGCTGCGCGTCAGCTTCAACATTCTCAAGGGGCTCATGGTGCTGCTGCTGATCGCCTACCTGTTCAGCGGCACGTTCTGGGTCGAAGAGCAGGAGCGTGCAGTGCGCCTGCGCTTCGGCGCGCTCGTGGGGGAGCCGGGCCAGCAGGTCTACGATCCGGGCTGGCACTTCGGGTTCCCCTACCCGGTCGAGCAGATCATCCGCGTGCCCGTGCAGCAGCAGACGCTGGAGATTCAGCGCGCCTACTGGTATGAAGTGTCCGATGAAGACCTCGGCCGCAGCGCCGCCGAACTGGCCGGCCGTTCAGGCCCGCTCAACCCCGAACGCGACGGCTCGCTGCTCACCGGGGACGCGAACATTCTCCACGCCCGCTTCACCGTCGACTACACCATCAGCGATCCCGCCGCCTTCGTCGAAAATGTCGGACTTGCCCGGCCCAACGTCGACCGCCTGCCCGACGGCACGCTTGCCCGCCGACCGATGGATCGCGCCGACGCGATCGTGCGTAACGTCGCCGAACAAGGCGTCATACACGCCTTCGCCCGCGCCGACGCCGACCAGGTCTACCGCGGCACTTGGGATGACGACCACGCCCTGACGCGCATGCGCGACGTCATGGAGCAGATGAACACCGGCATCACGATCAACCTGGTCAACATGACCGACCCAACCCTGCCCTTGGTCGTCAGCACCGCCGCGCAGGCCGTCACCAACGCCGAAAGCGAACGCGCCCAACTCATCGAACAGGCCCGGCAAGAGCAGGCACGCATCCTCGGTGAAACGGCCGGCGCTGCGCACGGCCCGCTGTTCGATCTCATCCTCGAATACGAAGCCGCCCGCGAAGTCGCCGAGCCCGGGCCGATCGACACCCTCCAGCGTTTCATTGACGACGCGATCGAGTCACGGCAAATCTCCAGCGAACTCGCCTGGGGGCTCAACGCCATCCGCCGCGCCGACCTGCCTCCCGCAACGCGCATCGACCTGCTCGTCGCCGCCACGCAGTTTGCCGCCGCCTGGCAGGCCCACAAGGACTCGCTGGATGGCGACGATGAAACCCGTACCGCCGCCACGGCCGAGCAACTTCAAGTCGCCCGCGAAGCGCTGCATGCCCTGCCCGGCGGCGAGCAACTCGCGCAAGGACTCAGCAGCGTACAGACCACCCTTCCCCCGGCCGTGCGCGTCGGCGGCGAAGTCGCCCGGCTTGTCAACGAGGCGAGCACCTACCGCACGACCGTCGAACAACAGATTCAGGCCGAAGTCAGCCTGTTCCAGGCCTACCTCGAAGAGTACCGCCGCAGCCCGCGCCTGCTCCAGGCTCGACTCTGGCAGGACGCTCGGGAGGCCATCCTCTCCGGCGATGTCGAATCCTTCTACCTCATGGGCGGCCAGTTCTATCCCGTCCTCAACCGCGATCCCGCCCTCGCCCGCCAGCGCGAGGAAGAGCGGCTCCGCCAGCAGGATGAAGAACGCCGCGAACGTCAACAGCAACCGTGACGTAGCAGCAAGGGGACACGCCATCGCCTGCCAGCCGCCGGCCGCAATGTTCGACGCCTCATGGAACCGTGCTCATGACCACTTTCGACACCACCCCGCGCCACGCACCGGATCACTCGGCCGACACGTCCGAGCTGATCGTCAAATGTGTGCAGCTCACCAAGATGTTCCGCGATTTCTGGATGCGCAACCGCGTCAAGGCGGTCAACGCCATCGACCTCGAAGTCCGACGCGGGGAAGTGTTCGGCCTGCTCGGGCCCAACGGCTCGGGCAAGTCCACTACCATCAAGATGATCCTCGGCCTGCTGCACCCCACCGCCGGCCGAATCGCTGTCTTCGGCCACCACCCGCGCGACGTCGCCATCAAAAAACAGATCGGCTTCCTGCCCGAAGAAACCTACCTCTACCGCTTTCTCAACGCCCGCGAAACGCTCGACTACTACGGCCGACTCTTCCACCAGCACCGACGGCATCGCAAACAACGCATCGAAACCCTGCTGGAAATGGTCGGCCTCGACAAGGTCGCCAACCGGCCCGTCGGCGAATACTCCAAGGGCATGCAGCGCCGCATCGGCCTCGCGCAAGCCCTGATCAATGACCCGCAACTGCTCATCCTCGACGAGCCGACCACCGGTCTCGATCCCATCGGCACGCGGCAGATCAAGGACCTCATCCTCGAACTGAAGCACCGCGGCAAGACCATTCTGCTCTGCTCCCACCTGCTCGCCGACGTCGAGGACGTCTGCGATCGCGTGTCGATCATGTTCGGCGGCAAGGTTCGCCGGGAGGGCACGGTCGACCAGTTGCTCGTGCAGGAATCGCTGACCAACATTCAGACCTCGCAACTCAGCGCCGACGATATCGAAGCCGTCGAGCAACTGCTCCAGCAGCGCGGCAAGCACGTCGAGCGCGTCGAACAGCCACGGCAGAAGCTTGAAACGCTGTTCCTCAACATCGTCCACGAAGCGCAGACCGAAGGGGCCGACACGAGCGGCGCCACCGGCGGCGGCCCGCTGGCGGGCTTCCTGCGCGGCGAAGAAGGCGCGGCGGCACACAGTGGCCAGGCCGACGAAGGCGAAGCCATGATCAACCGGCTCACCGAACCCGCCAAGTGGGATGACGACACGGTCGAGTCACCGCATGAGCCCGCCGGCGCGACGAAGACGCCGCCGCCGGAGGCAGGTCAGGCGGTCGAGCGCGACGCGGTGCTCGACGACCTGCTCGCCGGAAGTGAGCCCGCCCCTGCGCCGCCGAAGAAGCCGACGTCGCCGCCTGAGCCTGAGCCCAACGACGAGGATGTCGACACCAGCGTGCTCGATTCACTGCTGGGCGATGAGACGAAACAGGACAAACAGTGATGACCGCATAATTGGTGGTCTGGACTGACCACTTAGGTGGCCAGTCCGGCGGCAGGCAAGACACCCATGACGCAACGCAACTGGAAAACCTGGCTGGGCATCTTCGCCGCGATCCTCGTCGCGGGACAAGGCGTCTCCTGGCTGCTCTGGGCGCAGGGATGGGTCGCCGCCAGCCACCTGACGGCATGGATCGCATGGCTGGCAGCGGCGGCGTGGATCGTGCGCGGGCTGTGGCTTTGGCGTGATCTGCCAAGGGTGCAGAAGGCGACGAACTTCATCCTCGGCACAGTGGCCATGCTGCTCGTGGTGCTGTTTGCTCAGGCGATGGGCTACACAAGTCTGCGCCTTGCCGTCACCGGCGTGTACTGGATGGCCGTCGGCTTTTTCCTCGGCCTGATGCTCATCCGCGCATTGCTCGCATTCGGTCATCCGATCCTCGGCGTCGCCCGCACGCTTATCGACGAAGCGATCCGCATGAAGGTCGCCCTCGTGTTCATCGTCGCGCTCGTCCTGCTCGTGCCTGCCCTCCCGATGGCGCTGGACCCGGCCGAGCTGCTGAAATACCGCGTGCAATCGTTTCTCACCTGGTCGCTGATGGCGACCGGCGTGCTGCTGAGCCTGATGACGATCTTCCTGGCGGTGGGCACGATCACCAACGAAGTGAGCATGCGGCAGATTTTTCTCACCATGACCAAGCCCGTCAGCCGGGGGCAGTACCTCGCGGGCAAGTGGCTGGGCATCGCGTTGCTGAACGTGCTGCTGGTCGCGGTGTGCGGCGGCGGAATCTACGTCTTCACGCAACTGCTTGTCCAGCAGCAGGCCCAGTCGCCCGCCGACCGCATGCAGGTGGAGCAGGAAGTGCTCGCCGCCCGCGTGGCGATCACCCCCGAGCCGCCACAGGGCACAGACATGAGCGCGCTCTACCAGCAACGCCTCCAGCGCGTCCGCCAGCAGGACCCGGCCCAGTTCGGCGAACCAGACACACCTGTCCCCACCCACATCCAACGGCAGGTGCAGCAGCAGGTGGTCGCCCAGTGGTACACCATCGGTCCACGCCAGAGTCAGACCTACGTCTTTCGCAACGTCCGCGCGCCCGTCGGTGAAAATCAGGCCATCCAGTTCCGCCTCAAGCCCCGCGCCGCCGGCACCGTGCCCGAAGGCTACGTTCACCTCGACATTCGCATCAACGATCGCCCGTACCAAGCGGGCCCTGTCCGCCTTTCCGACGACACCGTCCACATCCTGCGCATCCGGGCCGAGGCGATCGAAAACGGCGAACTGCGCATGACCATCCGCAACCCGGCCATGAACGGCTGGGAACAACCGAGCATCAGCTTCAACACCGCCGACGGCTTACAGATGCTCTATCGTGCCGGGGGCTTCGAGTCGAACCTGCTGCGCTCGCTGGCCATGATCTGGCTGCGCCTGGGGTTCCTGGCCATGCTCGGGCTCACGGCAGGCACGTTCATGAGCTTCCCCACCGCCTCGCTGCTGAGCCTGATGGTTTACGTCGCCGCCGCCGCCAGCGGCTTCCTCCACGAGTCGTTGCAGTCCTACGCCACGTTCCCCGGCGGGGAGATGTCCGCGTGGGACCGCATTGTCGCGGTGCCCGCATTGCTCTTCGCCAGCCTCGCCGCGGGTGAAATTGGCGAAGCGTTGAAGCTGCTCATCCGCCTGTTCGGACAGACGTTCATGCTCCTCGTGCCGGCGTTCGGCGAATTCAACCCGACCCCCCTGCTCGCCGACGGCCTGACGGTAAGCTGGACGCTGCTTCGCAATGCGATATTGCAGGTCGGGCTGATCTGGACCGGCCTCACCGCCGTGGTCGGCTGGGCCATCTTCCGCAGCCGGGAGCTGGCCCGGGTGACGGTGTAAGTTTCTGGTTTCTCATTTCGAGTTTCTCGTTCGGCCTGCGAAGACGAAAACTCGAAACTCGAAATCAGAAACTAGAAACGGATCGACAATGAACCGCGACCGCCTCGTACAACTTCTGGCCATGACGCTCACCCTCGGCTGCCTCATCGCGGCTGTGCTGCTGATGCCGGTCATCCACGGCCAGCGGCGCGACCTGCAACTGAGCTTCGACATCGAAGTCGGCGGCGGCGCCAGTGCCCGCTACGCCATCCCCGCCGCGGCGATGGGCAGCTTCCGGGGCCTGGCGGTGGACATTCTCTGGTATCGCGCGGAAACCCTGAAGAACGAGGGCAAATTCTGGGAGGCCGCCACGCTCGCCGAATGGATCACGACGCTCCAGCCGCGCTTCCCGCAGGTCTGGTCGTTCCATGCCTGGAACATGGCGTACAACATCTCCGTGCAGACGCACACGCCCGAGGAACGGTGGAACTGGGTCAACAAGGGCGTCCGCCTGCTCCGCGAGGAGGGGATCCCGAACAATCCCACCGCCATCCGCCTCTACCGCGAACTGGGCTGGATCTTCTTCCACAAGTTCGGCCAGTACGCCGACGACATGCACTGGTACTACAAGCTCGAGCTGGCGCGCGAGTGGCAGGAGGTGCTCGGCACGCCGGTGCAAAGTGCGTCCGGCGAAGAGGCGGTCGCCGGCTTTGCACCCGTTGCCGACGCCGCCGATCGATACTTCCAGCTCGACCGGCCGTCGCATGAAATGCGCCAGCATCTGCGCGCCTTGGCCGAGCAGCATCCGGACCATGCCGAAGCATTGACCGACCTTTCGCGCCGCGGGCTGGTGCGCTTCACCGAGCAGGCGCCACGGCTTTCCGTCGCGGCGCGTGACCAGGGCCGGCGCCAACTGGCCGACCAGCTTGACGAGATGCTCATCCAGGCCCGCGAACGGCTGGCGCGTGCGGCGAACGATCCGCTGACGCTGCTGTATGCCGACGCCCCTGCCGCTCGGCCGGTCGTCGAACGGTTGCGCGAAATGGACATGGAGCCGGACGACACCACGCTTCGCCGCGTCGGCCGACTGGAGATGTACCTGCTCTACGTCTCGCCCCGCGTGCTGCTGGAACAGGGCCGGGAGATGCTCGACCTCGACGAGCAGGACCTCCACCTGCTCGCCCTGCTCATGGACGCGGAGTACCGCGAAGGCGTCCACGCCCTGCTGCCCTACCTCCGCGCCCGCATCCTGGTGAACGAGTACCACATGGACCCCACCTTCATGCTCCAGCTCATGGAGGATTTCGGGCCCATCGACTGGCGGCATCCCGCGTCTCACGGCGTCTACTGGTCCGCGCTCGGCGTCGATATGATCCGCGACGTCCGTGACCGCGACAACATCGACCTGCTCAATACCAACCGCCAGGTCATCCACGGCCTCCAGGCGCTCATGCGCACCGGCCGGGTCAACTTCGATCCCCTCGCCGGCCAGATCGACACCCTGCCCGAACCGGAGTTCATCGCTGCTTACGAAAAGGCCATGGTCGAAGCCGAGGAACGCGCCGTCGCCATGGGCCTCGGCAGCGAAGGCACGATCCAGACCTTCGAAGGCGGCCACGAAAACTTCCTCGTCACCGCCATCATCTACAGCTATCTCTACGGCGACGCCGACCAGGCACGGCACTACTACGACCGCGTCCGCAGCGAGTACGGCAGCCGGCAGCGCGACGGCCGATACCAGCGCACCCTCGACGACTTCGTCATCCAGACCCTCGCCGACGACGGCATGCAGCAGCACCAGGCGCGCCAGTTCGTCGACGCCATGATCCGGCAGGGCCTCACCCAAGGCCTCGCCCACGGCCGCGGCGACGTGTTCAACCGCTTCATGACCGTCGCCCGCGGCGCGTTCGAACGCTACATCGCCGAACGCGGCCACGCCAACCCCAATGCCCCCGGGCCACGCCTCGGTTTCGGCACGTCCGGCTCATTCCGCGACGTCTTCAACCAGAGCTACATCAATTTCATGCAGTCCTCGCAGGCCCCGCTGATTCAACGCTCACGCATCTACAACAACACACCTGCCCCTGTGCTGCGTGAGGTCTACCCCAGCTTCCGCGAGCAGGTCCGCCAGCAGGCCCAGCAGCAGGGCTTCGACCCCGACCGCGCCTTCCCGCCCCCGCCGGAAGCGGACGGCGAACCCGAACTCGCCCCCACGCCGCCGCAAGACTCCGACACGGTCGAACGCCAGTGACAGCCCGCGAACTCGCCCCGCTCCGGGCTTCGCACGGCTCGCCCGCCCCCCCCGCATTTGCCACAACGCCGCGTGGGCCGCATAATCCCTTTACAGTTCAGGCCGAACATCGCTTCGGTTTCCCGGCAACGCAAGGTGGAGTTCGCATGGCTCAAAAGCGACGTCAACTCGGCGACATTCTCAAACGCTGGAACCTCGTCGACGACCAGCAGCTCAGCGAGGCGGTCAAAATCTCCGACGGCTCGAGCAAACGCATCGGCGAAGCGCTCGTCAATCTCGGTTACGCCAACGAAAACGACGTGGCCAAGGCGCTCGCCGCCCAGTTCGAGATGAAGTTCATCGATCTCGACCAGCCCAACGTCATCGACAAGCAACACCTCAGCCTCGTCCCGCAAGACATCATCAAACGCTACCTCGTCCTCCCGCTGGGCCAGGAAGACAACAAACTCAAACTCCTCGTCCACGACCCGATGGACCTGGCCCTGATTGACGACCTGCGTTTCCGGCTGGGCTCGGAGCTGGAGCTGGCGCTGGGCGCCCGCGGCAAGATCAAGGAGTACATCGACAATGCCTTTTCCGAAACCCAGGCCAGCATCGACCAGCTCACGCAGGACCTCAGCGTCGACTATTCCGTCGACCGCGGCGCGTCGCTGGACATCCAGTTCGGCGGGGAAGGCAGCGAGGAGGAAGATGCCGAGGAAGCCGACGCCCAACAGTCGGCCATCATCCGCCTCGTCAACCAGATCATCCAGGAAGCGGTGCTCACCCGCGCCAGCGACATCCACATCGAGCCGTTTGACGATCGCGTCCGCCTGCGCTACCGCATCGACGGCGTCTGCCATGAACGCGACCGCATCCCCAAACGCACCCAGGCGTCGGTCATCGCCCGCCTGAAAATCCTCGCCGGCATGAAGGTCGAGGAAAAACGCGTGCCGCAGGACGGCCGGATCAAGCTCAAAGTCAGCGGCGACATCATCGACTTCCGCGTTTCCTCCTGCCCGGCCTACCACGGCGAATCCATGGTCCTGCGTATCCTCCGGCCTGACGCGGCCCGTATCGGCCTGGAAAACCTGGGCATGCGAGCCGACACGCTCGAAACCTTCAACAACATCATCAAACGCCCCAACGGCATCTTCCTCGTCACCGGCCCCACCGGCTCGGGTAAAACAACGACGCTTTACTCGGCCCTGGGCGAACTGAACCGGCCCGACCGAAAGATCATCACCGCCGAGGACCCGATCGAGTACAACTTCAAGGGCATCAACCAGTGCCAGGTCAACGACCAGATCGGCCTCTCGTTCGCCAAAATCCTCCGGGCCATGCTTCGGCAGGCGCCCAACGTCATTCTCGTCGGCGAAATCCGTGACCGCGAGGTCGGCGAAGTCGCCATCCAGGCCGCCCTCACCGGTCACCTCGTTTTCTCCACGCTGCACACCAACGACGCCCCCTCGGCCATGACGCGATTGGTGGACATGGGGCTCAAGCCCTTCCTCGTCGCCAGTTCCATCCAGGCCGTGCTCGCCCAGCGCCTCGTCCGTGTCCTTTGCGACCACTGCAAGGAGCCCGACACCGAGCCCAACCGCCGCATGATGCAATTGTGCGGCTTCAAGCCCGAGGACATCGCCGATCACACCATCTACAAGGCCGTCGGCTGCAAACGCTGCTCCAACACCGGCTACCGCGGCCGGCGGGGCATCTATGAGCTGATGGTGATGAACAACGAACTGCGTGAACTGGCGTTCAACCGGGCCCCGCTGACCAAGATCCGGCAGGCCGCCGAAGCGGCGGGCATGCGTAACCTGCTCGGCGACGGCCGGCTGAAAATCCTCGACGGCAAAACCACGCTCGAGGAAATTTCCCGTATTACCCAGATTGAAGGTCTCGTCGAAGGCGAAACGGACGAAGATCTCGCCGCCTGACTGCTTGCAACCCCCAAGCCCCGAATCCCGAGAAATTTATGTCGACGATTCACATTGACCGTCTGCTCGACACCGTCATCCGTCAAAATGCGTCCGACCTGCATCTGACCGTCGGCAAGCCGCCGACCGTCCGCATGCGCGGCCGACTGGTCGAACTCAAGACCAAAAACCTTGAGCCTTCCGACACCGTTGAGTTGATGAAGGCCATCACCCCCGAACGCTCGCAGAACGAGTTGCAGGAAGAAGGCGGCTCGGACTACGGCTTCGCGTACGGCGACCAGTCCGACCCGGAAAACAGCGCCCGCTTCCGCGTGTCCATCTTCAAGCAGAAGGGGCACGTCTCCCTCGTCCTCCGCCAGATCCCCAACAAGCTGATGGCCATTGACGACATCGGCCTGCCCGCGATCGTCAAGGACCTGATTCGCCGGCCGCAGGGGTTGTTCCTCGTCACCGGGCCCACCGGCTCAGGCAAGACGACGACGCTCGCGTCCATGATCAACAATGTCAATGAGAACCTTGACCGGCACATTATCACGGTCGAAGACCCGATCGAGTACTACCAGCCGCATAAAAAGAGCATCGTCAACCAGCGCGAAGTGGGCAACGACGTGCCCAGCTTCGCCGAGGCCCTGCGGCGGGCTCTGCGAATGGACCCGGACATCATCCTCGTGGGCGAGATGCGTGACCTCGAGACCATCGAAGCCGCCATCCGCGCCGCCGAGACGGGGCACCTCGTGTTCGGCACGCTGCACACCACCGGCGCCTCGGGCACGATCAACCGCATCATCGACGCGTTCCCGGTGGCCCAGCAGAACCAGATCCGCGTGCAGCTTTCCACCTCGCTCAAGGCGGTGCTCAGCCAGCAGCTTCTTCGCCGGATCGACAAGAAGGGCATGGTGGCGAGCTACGAGTTCCTGCTGGTCACGCCGGCCATCGCCAACCTGATCCGCGAGAACAAAACGTTCCGCATCGACTCGGCGATCCAGACGGGCAAGAAGTTCGGCATGCAGTTGCTCGACGACCACCTCTGGTCGCTGTTCGAGAAGGGCATGATCTCGGCCGAGGACATGATCGACAAGGGCAAGAACCCGACGCAGCTTATCGAAAAGGTCCATCGCGCAGGCCATGCGATCGGCCGGGTGGAACTGGATTCCGATGACGTGGAAGGCGGCAACTGACCGCTTCACCGGCCTCACCCTTGCCACCGCTATCCCGTTGCCCCCGCCTGACGCAAGGGCTTACAGACCCGGATCGGCCGACGAAACAGCCGCGCCAACCCGCCTCCACCGCCGGAAAGCGCTACGATTTCCACCTGTCGAATACATACAGAAGCTTCAGGGCGGGTTGCCGGGATGCCGATGACTGGTAATATGGATCGTGATCTTTGATCCGCCCGAGTGTCCGCTCACTCTGATTCATCCATCCTGTTTTTCATTCCCTCGCGGACACGACTGCTTCGCCACAAAGCTCTTGATCCTGACCTTGGAGAGACGCGTCACACATTGGACAGATGGAAATCGATCCTGGTCGTCCGGTGTGGACACGCGGGTTTCCGCACAAGCAACCCCCGAAGTGAGTCGACGGGCATGGCGCGAAACAGGCTGGAAGCGGGCGTGCCGAGCGATATGGCATTTAGCGGAATGAGTTTGCCAGGAAATAGGTTGGCGGTCGCGGTGACATGTGCCCTCAGCAGTGCGAGGCAGGGCAGTTCGGGACCGGACGGCCGCTCGCTGACGATGATGGGAATGAGTGCATCGTTCATTCAGTCGAAGACGTGGACGCATCCAAGCCATCGCCCCGATGTCGCGGTGTGGCATGGGTCCGGGATACCGGTCGGGCTGGGTGTTCGAGGGTCACAGGTTCTGGTCGGCGATGCCGGGTCGATCCTGCCGGGGCAGCAAGTCGGGGGCGGAACGTTTCCGGTATGGCGGGGGGTTCTGGGGCGTTGGACGGACGCGATGACACGGGAGTGAACCACCATGGCGGAAACGCGGACGAAAACGAAGGGCCCAAGCCTGTCCGAGATGAAAGGCCGACGCATCGGCCGGATTCTCACGAAGATGGGCAAGATCACCCGCGACCAGGTGACCGAAGCCTTGGAGGTGCAGAAACAGCGGCAGCAGGAAGGCCGCGGCCGGCCGGCCCTGGGGCAGTTGCTGGTGGAAATGGGTTACATCACGCAGGACGATGTGAGCCTGGCCCTGGCCGCCCAGGCGGGCATGGAAGTGATTGATCTGGAAGACTTCGACATTTCGGACGACGTGATCCATCTGCTGCCCGCCGAGACGGCGCAGGCCTACCAGGTCATCCCCGTTTCCTACGACGAGAAGAGCAAGACGCTGACGGTCGCGCTCAAGAGTGCGGACAACTTCCGCGCCCTGGACGACCTTCGCCTGCTGATGGGTTTTGAGGTTCAGGCCGTCGTCGCCCCTGCTGAGCAGGTCGAGAAGCGGATTCAGACGTACTACGGCGAAGATGATGAGTCGCTGAGTTCGCTGGTGGCGGAGTTGAGCGAAGAGGACGAATTCGAGGATTTCGACGCGCGCAGCGAGTCGATCGACCTCGATGCGTTGCTTGAAGCCGCCGACGACAACAAGGTCAAACGGCTGCTGAACCTGGTGCTGATGCAGGCGATCAAGGACCACGCCTCGGACATCCATTTTGAGCCGTTCGAGGACGAGTTCAAGATGCGATACCGCATCGACGGCGTGCTGTATGAGATGATCCCGCCGCCGCGCCACCTGGCGATGCCGATCGTCAGCCGGATCAAGGTGATGGCCAGCCTCGACATTGCCGAGCGTCGCATGCCGCAGGACGGGCGCATCGAGTTGGTGGTCAACGGCCAGCCGGTCGACCTTCGCATCGCCGTGCTGCCGACGATGTTCGGCGAATCGGTGGTCATGCGTGTGCTCGACCGCGGCAACGTCCAGCTTGACCTGGACAAGGTCGGCATGCGCCACGACGACCTTGACGAATTCCGCCAGCTTGCCAAGAAGCCCAACGGCATCGTGATCGTCACCGGGCCCACCGGCTCGGGCAAGACGACGACGCTGTATGCGGCGCTGAACGAGTTAAACACCGTTGATGTGAAGATCCTCACGGCCGAGGACCCGGTCGAGTATGACATTGACGGCCTGGTGCAGGTGCAGGTGAACCCGGATGTCGGGCTCACCTTCGCCCGCGCGCTGCGCAGCTTCCTGCGCCAGGACCCGGACATCATCCTCATCGGCGAAACGCGCGACCTGGAGACCGCCAAGATCGCGGTCGAATCCGCCCTCACCGGCCATCTGGTCTTCACCACGCTGCACACCAACGACGCGCCGAGTTCGATTGCTCGCTTGCTGGATCTGGGCCTGGAAGACTTCCTGCTCACCGCGACGCTGGAAGGCATCGTCGCCCAACGGCTGGTGCGCAAGATCTGCACGCGGTGCAAGGAAGCGTACACGCCGTCGGAAGACGAGTTGATGCGGCTGAAACTGCTGCCTGAGGACTTACAGGGCCGGGAGCTGTACCACGGCAAAGGCTGCGACTACTGCAACCAGTCGGGCTACAAGGGCCGGCTGGCAATCTTCGAGATCATGGTGCTCGATGACGAGATCCGCGAACTGATCATGCAGAACGCCTCGACGCAGGTGCTCCAGGCCGAGGCCCGCAAGCGCGGCATGCGGACGCTGCGCCAGTCAGGCCTGCTGGCGATCTACGATGGCCTGACCACGATCGACGAAGTGGCGCGAGAGACGATGATTGAAGACTGATGAGAGCGGGGGGTCGGGGTTCAGGGATCGGGGATCGGCCCCATGCCTGAACCGCCGCACCTGCTCTCGTGATTCCTGCTTTCTGAACCCTGATTCCCGAACCCCGAACCCGAGATTCCGCCATGCCCACCTTCCAGTACGAAGCGCTCGACGAATCCGGCAAACCGCAAAAGAGCACGATCAATGCGGCGAACAGCGAAGAGGCGATCGCCCGCATTCGCAGCCAGGGCTTCTTCCCCACCGCTGTTCGCGAGCAGAAGGCCAAGAAGACCAAGAGCAGTTCCGGCGGCGGCTCGGCGCGAGCGGCCAGCGGCGGTAAGAAGAAAAAGGGCGTCGGCGATATCTCCATCAACATCGGCGGTGTGAGCAACAAGCAGCTCACCCAGTTCACCCGCCAGCTCTCCACGCTTCAGGACGCGGGCCTGCCCATCCTCCGATCCATCGCCATTCTCGAACAGCAAGAAAAGGCCGGCCTGCTCAAGGACACCCTGGCCGAGGTCCACGACGACGTCTCCGGCGGCGCCACGCTCTCGGACGCGATGGGCAAGCATCCCAAGGCCTTCGACCGTCTTTACACCAAAATGATCGCCGCCGGCGAAGTCGGCGGTG
This sequence comes from Phycisphaeraceae bacterium, assembly GCA_040876735.1. GTDB lineage: Bacteria > Planctomycetota > Phycisphaerae > Phycisphaerales > Phycisphaeraceae > Natronomicrosphaera. Next base: position 27,668 of record JBBDPC010000127.1, read on the forward strand.
TGCTCGACCTGATCCTCAACCGCCTCGCCGACTTCCTTGAAAAAGCCGCCCGCCTGCGACGCCGCATCATCAGCGCCATGATCTACCCCTCCGTGGTTCTCGCGGTCGCGGGCATCATCGTGCTGGGCATCATGATCTTCATCGTTCCCTCGTTCACCAAAATCTTCGACGACTTCGACACCACGCTCCCGACGATGACCGTCATGCTCATCGCCTTCAGCTCCTGGCTGGGCGGACCACTGCTGGACATGCTCGGGGGTACCTCGCCGCCCGGACAACTGATTCCCGGCATCGTCTGGATTCTGCTCTCGCCCATCTTCATTTGGGCCTTGCTCAAGCTCATCCGCAAAAGCCAGGCCGGCCGCACCGCCACCGACTGGATGCTGCTGGCCACCCCCGTGGTCGGCGGACTGGTCGCCAAGGCCACCATCGCCAAGTTCACCCGCACCCTCGGCACACTCATCAACGCCGGCGTGCCCATCCTCGACGCCATCACCATCACCAGTGAAACCACCGGCAACAGCATCTACGCCAAGGCGCTCCGCAATGTCCACGACTCCGTCCGCCAAGGCGAAAGCTTCGCCGACCCGCTGCGCCAGGCCAAGGTCTGCGACGCCCTGGTCGTCAACATGATCGACGTCGGTGAAGAGACCGGCGACCTGGACAAGATGCTGCTGAAAATCGCGGACAACTACGACGAAGAAGTCGACGTCGCCGTGGCGGGCCTCGTCTCGCTGCTCGAACCGATCATGGTCGTGCTGCTGGGCGGCATCGTCGGCTTCATCGTGATCTCCCTGTTCCTCCCGCTGGTTCAACTGATGCAGTCGGTGATGTGAGCCACCTGCGGTTCAGGGTTGTCTCGCTCTCCCGGCCTCCGCGCTACTGGACAAGACCATGCTGCACGCCAGCCACACCCGATCGACCGTTGCCCCGCCGGCCATCCGCCGGCGCGGGATGACGCTCGTGGAACTGGCGGTGGGGCTGGCGCTCGTCAGTGCCGTGATGAGCGGGCTGGTGCTGGTCAACCGCACGCTTCGCCTCGAAGCCGCCGAGGCCGAGACCCGACAGACCCTCGTGGTCCTTCAACATGCCCTGCGTGCATACACCGACGCCGCCGTCCCATCCGATCCGCCTTCGGGGCCGGTGGGTGACGCGCTCGCGACGCTTCAGGCTCACCCCGCCGCCGCCGCCCACCTGGCCGAGTTGGACCTCACCCGCGACGCCCACGGCCAACTCCAGGTGCTCGACGGCTACGGCCGGCCGATCCGCTACCAAGCCCGCGACGGCGACCGGCCGCTGCCCGCCAGCTTCGTCTCCGCCGGCCCCAGCGGCCGCTTCGGCGTCGCCGACGCTTCCGGCGCAGGCCACACCGATGTCCGCCGACACGCCGCCGACAACCTCTACGGCTTCGAACTGGAGGCCCCCACGCCATGACTCGCCCAGCACCGACTCACGCCACGCACCGCCACGCCGCCTTCAGCCTCCCCGAGTTGCTGGTGGTCATCTTCATCATCGCCGCCCTGATGAGCGTCGGCCTCTTCGCCGCCGCCACCATGCGCGAGTCCGCACAGGTCCAGCAGACCCGCGGCATCCTCCAGGCCCTCGCCAACGCCGCCACCGAGTTCCAGGCCCAGACCGGCCGCAGCGTCCCCGCACCCGACGGCGGCGTCGAGACCATCGAGTGGTTCATCGCCCAGGCCCGCCAGGTGCCCGAGGTCGAGCAGGTGCTCTGGTCGATCAACGCCGACTACCTCACCACCGAAATCGCTGGCGGCGACGAAGTGCCCGAAACCGTCCACGACGTCTGGGAGACGCGCATCGAATACCGTCACCCCGACGATCCCCATGCCGACTTCCCCGAGCGTCACCGCCCCTACTTCGCCTCGGCCGGGCCGGATGAAACGTTCGGCACCGACGACGACATCTACAGCTTCGACCTGGACTGAACCATGCCCACACCCGCCGCCCGCACAACACGCCCCGCCGTCCCAAGCCGTCTACGGCCAGGCACGCTCCGCGTGACCACGCCCGCGGCCGGCTTCACCATCGTCGAACTGCTGGTCGCCATCGGCATCATCGGCATCATCGTCGCCATCGCCGTCCCCGCCACCCGCTCCATGCTCACCTACAGCCGCGGCGAGGCCGGCGTCAACAGCGTTTCCATCGCCGTCAACGCCGCTCGCATCTACAACCACCGCCTGACGCAGGATGATCTGGGCGGCGTCGGCCTGCCCTACGCCGACGAAGCCCGCTACAGTGGGACAGCGATGATTGTGACGCCCGCCGGCGAGATCCGACTGGCGATCAACGATCAGGCCGCATCGCGTGTACCGCACAATCAACTCAGTGGTGACGCCGACAACGATCTGCTCGAAAACCCGTTCCTCAACATGCTCGGCTACGAAGACATCGAGGGCATCGACTACATCACCGTCCCCCGGTCCGCTGGCATCGTCGGCGTCTACCGCAACGGGGGCGACACCCAATTCGTCGCGCCCCCCTTCGCCGTCCGCATCAACGAGCACGGCCACATCGCCACCGATCACAACTACATCTACTACGACGGTGACTACAACGGCGTCTACGACACCGGCAACACCCACGACTTCAGCACCAGCTACGATCCCGCCGAAGAGGACCCCCGCTCCACCGGCGGCGTCCCGCAGACCGACGGCAAATACCACCTGCCTTACGAGGGCATCCCCACTGTCGCCGCCGTGCTGCTGTTCGACCGCGGCGAGTTTCAGGCCACCGACCACGCCTACCACAGCAGCGATGCCGAGGACTGGTTCACGGAGAAGGACAACCAGGACAACTTCGTCAACGTCACGCCGATCTACCTCAACCCCACCAGCGGCGTGATGCTGCGCGATCGATAAACGAGGGTGAACATGACCCACACGCCACGCACAACCCGCCCGTTCGCTGCCGGCTTCTCGCTCATGGAAGTGCTGGTCGCCCTCGGCATCTTCGCGCTCGGCTTTGTCGCCATCGCGTCGATCTTCCCCGCCGGCGCCATGCTCCAGCGCCAGACCGCCGACGACGTCAACGCCCGCCACGTCGAGCGCAATGCAAGGGCCATCATCCAAGCGACGCCGTTGGATGAAACCGAACTTCAGACGATGTATAGCTCGCAGACGGTCGCCCCTGATCCGCCGCGTGAACTGGTGCGGTTCACCGACGATGCGCTCGACGGTGACGATGCCATCTGGTCGTATGAAACCCGCTCCTATCCCTCGGCCATCACGATCATTGATCCCACCGATCCTATCGACCGCCCGTTCGTCTGGGTGCCCCTCCTGCGAGATACACGCGAAAACGATACTGACCCACCCTCCTGGCTCATCGTCGCCTTCATCCTCCGCAATTCCGCCGACGAAGTCGCGGATGTCGTACGCCTTAACGACACCTCACGCCACGGACCGCGCACCTTTGATTTGGGCCAGGACGCCGAAGAAGATGCCCGCATCGGCCTCAACGACTGGGTCGTCGACGCCCGCGGCTCCGTCTACCGCGTGCGGAGCACCGACGGCGACCTCATCCATGTGGACGGCTTCATCGAAGAAGACCCCGACTTCGCCGACAACGACTACGACCTCTGGTACTGCCCCCGCCCGGACAACCGCAGCACCAGCCCGGCCCGCGGCGTCGTCGTCGTCAGCGAGTTCACCGGAATCGACTGATCTGAAAGAGACACCCATGCCGCGACAAACGCCCCGATACGCCGGCTTCACCATCATCGAACTCATGGTCGCCATCTCGATCATGACGCTGCTGATGTTCCTTGTGCATCAACTGTTCAACGAAACCTCCCGGGCCGTTTCCACCGGCATGAAGAGCGGCACAATCTTCGTCGAAAGCGAAACCTTCGGCGACCAGCTCGAACGCGACGCGGAACGGATGCTCGGGCCGGACAGTGATGCCGATTTTTCCTCAAACGATCCGACTGCACACGGTGTACCGGCCGGCTTCCTCGTCATCGTCAACCGTCAGATTCCCGATGCCCCCGTCATGTACCAAGGGTACGAACTGTTTGAGGACACCAACACCGGCGACCGGGCGATCCGCAGCGACATGCTCATCTTCGTGACTGGTCCAACAGAGGAGGAGGTAGGCGACTTTCCGCCCACTCCCTCGGTCACGCCGCGCAACGCGAGTCAGTTCGGCAGCGATCTTGAAGCACAGTACACCCGCGTCATCTACGGCCACGCCCAGCGAACCGCGACCAAGGGCAGCAGGGGCACGCCGCTTGGTGATCCGGGCGACAACCGCCGGGCCAGCAGTTGGATTCTCAGCCGCCACCAGTTGCTGCTCGCGCCCGACGAACTCGACACGGACAACGACATCTACGCCAATTACGCCACGTGGGGTGCGAACATCCAAGGCTACAGCGATACCGGCCCGATCGGCACGCCCCGCATGTACGACGGTCTGACGGACGTGACAGCCGAACCGCTGGCAGGCGATCCAGCGACGCTTCCTGACATGGACTCCTCCATTATCTACCAGCTCAACGCCGGCAGCGGGGATTATCCCGCACGCATCGCCCCGCTTTACCGCGACAGTGGTGGCAACGTGACGCCGATCTCCGTCAATCCCTCCCCCACCGACATGGAGTTCGATTCATGGCGGATTGCACAGATGCACGGGCAACTGACTGGCAACGTCAGCGACTTCATCGTTGAGTTCGCGGGCGATTATCAAGACGGCGACGGCCAGATCGACCGTGACGGCGAAGGCAACATCATCTGGTACACGACCAACGGCCTAGCGAACGACGGCAGCAACGCTCATATACCACGCACCGAAGGGCTCACCGGCCAAGGTTCCGCGCCCAACGAGTTTTACTTTGATGAATGGGATGGAACCGATACGAACGGCGCATTCATCTGGCGTCACGACGACGGGGAGGAGAACAGCCAGTGGCCTTACCTGATCCGCGTGCGGTACCGGGTGCATGATTCGCGCGGGCTTGTCGAGAGCACGGTGGGCGAAGGGGTGCCGGAGGTCGGCCGGTGGTTCGAGCACGTGATTCGTGTGCGGCGGGAGCCGTAGGCGTCGCGTGCTGACGCGGTTTGTCGCCCCTTGGCCGTGCCTTGTCGCACGAGCCGGGCAAGGCGTTCCCGGGGCCTTAAGGAGAGATCAACCATGCATCGCATGAACCAGATGATGCGTCGAATGAACCGAACGATGGCCGCCTCGGCCCGCCGGCGTGGGTCGGCGGTGCTGCTCGTGGTGGTGTCGCTGGTGCTGATGGTGCTCATCGGCACGGCCTATCTCCAGCAGACGCGCGTGCAGCGCTTCGCCGTCACCACCGCCGAGGGCTGCCAGGACCGCGTGATCCTGTCGATCCTCGACCAGATCAGCAACACGATCGCCAGGGATCTGGAAGAACGTAACCACGAGACCGACGGCTTCTCGCTGCATGACTACCCATGGACGAACCCCGGCACCTTCGGACGAACCGCCAACCAGTATGACGGCAGCACCCCGCCGGTGCATGGCAACTTCCGCGACCGTTCATGGCTCGCCCCGCACAGCCCGGTATATACAGGCCCAGGTGACACCGATCCGTCCTGGGGCAAGATCACGAACCTCACCGGCCTCTTCCTCGATTACAACCGCGAGACCAACACGTTCGGCATCAGCGATGATGTGCCGGCCGAGCATCTTGTCGATAACACCGGCGACGCCAACCATCGCGACACCAACCTCCAGGTCAACATCAACGACAATCCCGCCGGCTTCCTCCAACTCGTCGACGCGACGGGCGACGGCATCCCCGATAGCCGGTGGACGTGGGCCCCGATCCGCGAGTGCGGCGGCATCACCTACCTCATGGCCGCATACATCACCGACCTCAGCGGTCTGATCAACGTCAACACGGCGTTGAACAGCGGCCTGTTCGACACCTCACCCGCGGGCGGGGACGCGCCGCACTGGCATCTGCCGACGGAACTCGACCTCGGCGGCCTGGTCTACGAGATGGACAACACCGGGGACGGCCCCACCAACCTGAACGAGGGCATGCTCGCCTATCGCCTCGGCGTCACGTCGCCAGGCACGCCGCCCGTGTCCCGAGCCGACCGCGACAGCTTCTGGCAAAACCAGGGCCGGTACTTCACGCAGCAGTCCAACGATTACCGCCGGTACGGACTGTCGAACGAATACGAGCTGCGCCACCGCTTCGGCCTCAACAGTCTGGCCACGCCCGCCCTGCTCGCGGAGAGCACCGGACTCGGCGCCTTTCTTCGTGACGATGAAGGCGACGAACGGCGATACGACAACGTGAACTGGAGCCTTTATAACAACACCGGCAGTGCGACGGATCACTACAACTTCTACCACCGCGAACCGCGCAAGCTGATGACGACGATGAGCGGTGCGATGCCATTCGTCTGGCCGGTATCGGACACGCAGAATTTCAACCGTGGCGGCAGCAAGCAGAACCTCAACGGCAGCGCGGATGCGATCGCCGGCGTAATCGAGGACGCCTTCGCAGGTGTGCTGCAGAACGACCTGCCCGCCCGTTCGCCGGTGAATGAATTCCCCCACCAGTTCGCTGCCAACATCGCCGCGTACGCCGACGGGGACAGCAAGCTGAACGTGGTCAGTGACGGTTCAAACGATTACTTCGGCTTCGAAGCGCTGCCGTTGATTACAGACGTGTACGTGCAGGCGGAGTATGAAGGCGTGGCCGCACCGCCGGACAGCGGCGATCCGGTGGCGGATGGGTGGGACATCACCTGGACGCAGCAGCCTCGGCCGGGCTACGCCATCGAAGTCCGCAACGCCTTCCGTCACCCGATTGACCTGACGACGGTTCACCTGGTCGTCGAGGGCGTGGACTGGGGCACCCTGGCCGACCTGACGGAGAAGGGGGAGAATGACAGCACGCGCCTCGAAACGCTCGCCCCCGACCATGTGCTGATCTTCTACCGCAACTCCGGCAGCGGCGGCAGCGGGTCCAACGATGACCTCGAGTCGTTCCTGACCGAGGAAAGTGGCTACACCAACATCGAACGCCGATTCGCACTCAACGATACGGACGTGCACTGGCCCGACGGCGAGGCCAGCAGCACGACCGGGTCGGAGACGGTTCAGGTCGAACTGCAAGCCACGCTCGATGACGACGACGAAGCAGCGGACTGGGACTGGCCCTACTGGATCGCCGATGCGGTGACGTTGCCGGACAAATACATCCAGGAAGGCGTCGCGCCTGGCGCCACGCCGCCGGCCGGCTTTGAAGATCCCGGCACCCCGGTGGAGCAGTACTGGCAATACGTCAACAGCGGCGATGGGCGCGGGCTGAACGTGCTGGCGATCGGCGGCGACGACTTCGAGGACGACGAGGCGCCGGTCGCGTACAACCGGACGGACACGCACCTGCCCGACATGATCGTGCTCGGCGAAGCGGACAAGGGCAACGGCGCCTACCACGTTGACCTGGAAGAGCAGCAGGTCCTCGTCGGCAACCGCGGCGTGATTCGGCAAGTGGGTGAACTGGCGCATATTACCGCCCTGGCGATGTATGTCCCCACAGCGGTCAACCCTGCCGGCCAGACGATGGCGACGGCGTGGGCCGCCGGCATCGACGACCCCGCCAACCCGGACGTGCGCGACCTGATGCTTGACTTCTGGCCTGCCAGCGGCAGTCTCGTCACGACCGACGACAACGACTACCGCGTCACACACGCCGCGATGCTGATCGACCAGTTCACGACACTGAGCCCGGCAGAACAGAACACCGTGCCCGGCCTGCTGAACGTGAACACCGCGCCGCAACACCTGTTGGAAAAAGTGCTGCCATTGCCGGATCCGTGGCTGCGGCAGGAGGTGGCGCGGCGAATTGTGGCATATCGCGAGGCGTCGCAGGCGGACCGTGTGACGATGCTCAACAGCGATTACGCCCTGCCTGGCGCTGACCCGGTCACGAGCGACGACGTGCGAGCGAACCCCGGCATCGCCCACATCGGTGAACTCTACCCGTTGCTGCAAGACCTGCTGGTGGAGGATCACACCGGCGATGGCGGCCCGAATCTCACCGATGATACAGACGCCATCGATGAGGATGGCACAAACACCATCCGCGTCGACTTCCTGACCAACCCCGCCGCCGACGAGGCCGACGGCATCGCCAACGATCGCGAAGAAGAGGCGATGCTGTTCACGTTCCTCTCGCAGGTGCTCACGACGCGGAGCGACTTCTTCGCCGCTTACGTCATCGTGCGTGGCTACGATGCGAACAGCAACTTCACCGCCACCGACGTACTGGAGCAGACACGCTTCATTGCAATCTTTCAGCGTGAACTGGACAGCGGCGAGGTGCGCGTGGTGGCCGTGCTGCCGGGTGAACGGCCGTACGAAGTGCGGTGACGGCGGACCGTGCGAGCAACTGAGTTGAGGGAGGCGTGACGTGACGGACGAGATTGCGCAACGGCGGGATGCCGACTGCATCTTCTGCCGCATCGTGGCGGGCGAGATCCCCTGCCACCGGCTGCACGAGGATGAGCAGGTGCTGGCGTTCCTGGATGTCGGCCCCTTGTCGCCCGGACATGCGCTGGTGGTGCCCAAGGCGCACTATGCAACGCTGGACCAGATGCCGGGCGACCTGGCGGCGGCGTGCATGCGGGTCGTGCCGGGGCTGGCCCGGGCGATCCTGGAAGTGACCGGCGAGTCGGCGTTCAACGTGCTGCAAAACAACGGCGAACGGGCGCACCAGGCAGTCGGCCACGTTCACTTCCACATCATCCCCAAGACAGATGACGCAGGCCTGGGCATTGACTGGCCGGCGGGGAAAGTGGACGAGCAGATGGCACGCGACCTGCGGACGAAGATCGCGGCGGCGATAGCGCGTTCGTGAGTTGCGGTGCAATCACGGTGGGGACGATTGAAACCACGGATGGACACAGATCAGAGAGGACACTTGCGATTCGTTGATCGATGGTGACTGGGTTTTGACGCGATAACAGGATTTTCGGGATCGACAAGATGGGGAGTTTTCAGTTTTCGGCCCTGCCTTTCTGGCTTGATCCTGTCCATCCCGTCGATCCTGTTATCCGGTCAAAATTCAGTGACAGGCTGCAATCGGCTACTCGTGTGACCTATCTCTTTTCTGATCCGTGTCCGTCCGTGTGCATCCGTGGTTTCAGTTCCTTTTGGTTTCAGTCCCCTCGCTCCGCCGGCTTGTGAAACAGCGTGACATTGGGGTGCGGGTGCTCGGCCTGCCAGCGGAAGCGGGTGGCGAGCCAGTGCATGGTGCGCGGCTGGTAGAAGCAGACATGCGTAGAATCGCGGCGGTACCACCAGTCGGCAAACGGCTGGCCGGGTTGAAGCATCTCCGTCATCACCGCAAGCCAGCCGGCGGGGCGAAGCAAAGCGTCAAGGCGGGCGAACTCGGCGGCGGGGTTGTGAAAGTGCTCGGCCGTCTCGGTGCAGGTAATGAATTCATACCGGCGTCGCAGCGCGTCGGGGTCGGGGGCGAAGGCGGGGTCGTAGAGCGTCATGGGAAGGCCTTGCGCTTCGAGCATGAGCGACAGCGTCGGCCCCGGACCGGAGCCGTAGTCGAGGCCGTGGGCGTGGGCGGGGAGTTTGGGGACGAGCGGGTCGGCGAGTTTGGCGAGGAAACGGCGGTAGCCGGGGTCGTCGGGGCAGTTTTCGTGAAGCGCGTAGTGGGCGTGTTCGGCCGTACGCGAGGGGCGGTCGGCCGGGTGCATGGAAACGAGCCCGCAGACAGCACAGCAGGTGTAGCGGGCGTGCGGACGGCTCGGCGCGTCGCTCGCGTCGTAATGCCACGCAGGCTGGTCAGCCTGGCAGAGCGGGCACGGCGGCGTGGCCATCGGCGGAGGCAACGGCATCTCATTCATGTCGACGGCGGCCCGGGGCGCGGCTTGGGCGGTTTGACCGAGCCGCGGCGCGCCTGAAAAAAACGCTGGAGCACGGCAGCGCATTCCTCGGCCAGCACGCCCGCCCGCACGTCCAGTCGATGGTTGAACCGCGGTTCGCTGCAAAGCTGGTGGATCGTATGGACGCAGCCCATTTTGGGATCAGCACAGCCGTAGACCAGCCGGGGCATGCGGGCGTTGACCAGCGCACCTGCGCACATCGGGCATGGCTCGAGCGTGACGTAGAGCGTGCAGTCATCCATCCGCCACGTACCCAGGCGGTGAGCGGCTTCACGCAAGGCGATCACCTCGGCGTGGGCGGTGGGATCGGCGTCGATCTCCCGGCGGTTGTGGGCCCGGGCGAGGATCGCTTCACCCTGGCAGATCAGGGCGCCGACGGGCACTTCGCCCAGTTGCGCGGCACGCTCGGCCTCGGCCAGGGCGAGACGCATCATCGCGATGTCACGGTCGTCGGTGGTGGCGGGTGTGGCGGGCACGGTATGGACAAGTTTAGCGGAAGGCGCAGCGAGCCGGGTTGTTGTGCATTTTGGGGTGGCCACGCGCCCGCCCACTGAAGTTAACTCGGCCGGGGAGCTGGGGCCATTTTCATCGCGGGCGGATCGGGCCTATCCTAAGGGCACTATGGCAACACTCGAAGAACGTATCGCACAGTGGGAACAGATGGCGCGGGAAGCGCCGGATGACATGGCCTATTTCAGCCTCGGCAGCGCCTACCGCGAGGCCGAGCGCTATGAAGACGCCGAGCAGGCGTTCGCCAAGGCCCTGGAGTTGAACCCCGGCATGTCGCGTGCCTACCAGTTGCGCGGCCAGGTGCTCATCAAGCTCGGCCGGGAAGACGAGGCCGCCGCCCTGCTCAGCGAAGGCTACAAGACCGCCGCCGAGCGTGGCGACGTCATGCCGCAGCGGGCGATGGGCTCGCTGCTGGAGAAGCTGGGCCAGCCGCTGCCCGAAGTGCAGTCCGCCGAGGAGCGTAAGGCTGAGGTGGAGTCGGAGGACACCGTGCTCGACCGCCGCACCGGCGAGCCGCAGCAGCGCTTGCCCGATCCGCCCATGCGCGGGCCGCTCGGCCGGTTCATCTACGACCACTTCGGCCAGGAGACTTGGCGCACCTGGATCGGCCAGGGCACGAAGGTCATCAACGAACTCCGCCTCGACTTCTCCAACCCGCAGCACCAGGACACGTACGAACAATACATGCTCGAATGGCTCCAGGTCACACGCGAAGAAGTCGACGCCTACGCGAAGCAGATTGAAGAGCAGGGCCAGTAACGCGCTGCTATCCGCTATCATTCACCTTTTCCGATGCCTCAGCCAACCCGAGATTCGCAATCCAAGGATCATCCCCATGCCGCAAGTCGCCCTCGTGGGAGGTGCCCACATCCACACGCCCAACTTCGTCAAGAAGCTGGCCAGCACCGACGACATCGCCACCCGCTACGTCTGGGACCCGGACGCCGCGGTCGCCAAGGCGCGCCAGGAAGTCACCGGCGGCGACATCGTGGACGATGCGAGCGTGATCTGGAATGACAAGGCCGTCGACGCCGTGGTCATCTGCTCGCAGACCGACCTGCACCAGGACCTCGTGCTCGCGGCGGCGCAGGCGGGCAAGCACATGTTCGTCGAAAAGCCGCTGGGGATGGACAGCAGCGACGCCTGGCAGATGGCCAAGGCCATCAATGACGCCGGCGTCCTCTTCCAGACCGGCTACTTCATGCGCGGCAACCCGAAGATCCAGTACGTCCGCCAGTTGCTGCAGGAAGGCACGCTGGGCAAAGTCACGCGCCTGCGCCTGAGCAACTGCCACGCTGGCTCGCTCGGCGGCTGGTTTGACACCGAGTGGCGCTGGATGGCCGACCCCGCCCGCGCCGGCTGCGGCGCGTTCGGCGATCTCGGCACCCACGTGCTCGACCTGCTGCTCTGGCTCACCGAGAACGACAGCGTCGACGCCTGCACCGGCCACGTCGGCGTCGCCACCGAACGCTACGGCAAGCAGTGCGACGAGTATGGCGAAGGCATGATCCGCTTCCGATCCGGGGCCGTCGCCACCATCGCCGGCGGTTGGGTCGACGTCGCCAACCCCAACAGCCTCGAAATCTCCGGCACGGAGGGTCATGCCCGCATCACCCACGGCGACCTCTACCTCACCACCGCCAACCTGCCCGACGCCGACGGCAAGTCCCCCTGGACCACCGACCTGCCCGACGCCTGGCCCCATGCGTTCGACCTATTCCTCCAGGCGATCAAAGGCGACACCGACGCCCCGCTGGTTCGTCCCGAAGAGGCCGCACTGCGATCGAGCGTGATGACCGCCATTTACCAGGGCGCCGAGCAAAAGACATGGGCGACGCCGGAACTGGCGTAACGCTGGCGTCGGAGGTGAAGCAGCAAGGCGCATAAAGAAGCCCACGCTTTGAAAGCGTGGGCTTCGGGCGTTTGACAGTTGATCGTATGGCGAATCTCAGCCTTCGAGCAGGCCCTGCTGCTCGAGCAGGTCGATGATCTGCTGCACTTCCTCTTCCAGCGACAACTTGTCGCTGCGGAGGCACAGTTCCGGCTTCGTCGGCTCTTCGTACGGATCGTCGATGCCGGTGAAGCCCTTGATCTCGCCGGCACGGGCTTTCTTGTAAAGCCCCTTGGGATCACGCTTCTCCGCCTCTTCCAGCGGGCATTCGACGTAGACCTCGATGAACGGCAGCTTGGCCTCGTCGTGCAGCTTGCGCACCAGGTCGCGGTCGGCGCGGTAGGGGCTGATGAAGCTGTTGATGCAGATGATGCCGGCGTCGGCGAAGAGCTTGGAGACTTCGCCGATGCGGCGGATGTTTTCCGTGCGGTCTTCGGCGCTGAAGCCCAGGTTCTTGTTCAGGCCGTGGCGGACGTTGTCGCCGTCAAGGCGATAGGCATGCTTGCCGCGGGCGATCAGGGCGTTTTCCAAAGCGACGGCGACGGTGCTTTTGCCCGAGCCGGAGAGGCCGGTGGTCCAGATGGTCACGCCCTTCTGGCCCAGTGCCGTCTGCCGCTGCTCGCGGGTGATCTCGCCTTCATGCCAGGTGATGTTCGTCGCTTTCTGCTCAGCCATGGTTCGCCTCTCTGCTCCGGTATGGGGTTGATGTTCGGGTGATGGCAGACCGAGGATCGTAGCGTATCCGCCGGGCGGTGCAATTTTCAGTTTCGCATTTCGCGTTTCGAGTTTTCAGGCCGGGTGACCTGAGGCGCAGCGCTGGCCGGTTGGCCTTCGGATGGAAAACGCGAACCCGAAACGCAAAACTCACTCCTCCGTCATCTGCGCCAGCGTGCGTTCGAGCGTCGGCAATGCGGACGAGCGGGGGTTGATGTCCCGAAGCTGCTCGATCCGTCGGCGGGCCTCGCCGTACTGTCCCGCCTTGAGGTGCCAGTTCGCCGCCTCCGCTGCGGCAAGGTCGTCGCTGGGGTCGCGGCTGAGGATCAACTCGAAATGCCGCGCCGCCCGCTCCGGCTGGCCCAGCATCGCCCAGCAGTCGGCCATGTCCTGCGCCACGTCGATCCGCAGGTGATGCTCCACCGGCAGGTCACGCAACGTCGCCAGCGCATCGCCCGGCCGGTTTGTCCGCCGCAGCAGCGCCCCCTTTCGTCTTGTGTAAAGAATCGCCCGGCCCGTGTCCGACGCCGGCAGCAACTCCAGCGCCCGGTCGATCTGCCCAATCGCCAGGTCCACCTTGTTCTGCCGGGCGTAGAGGTCGGACAGGGCCACATGCGCACTGTAGAGGGACGAGTCCAGCGGGATCGCTTCCCGCAGCAGGATCATGCGAGCCTCGTCATAGCGCTGTTGCTCGATCAGCGACTGCGCCAGCCGAACGCGCAACCGGGCGTCACGGGGCTTGATGTCGACCGCCTGTGAGTAGTGGCGCTGGGCGGTTTCGTACTCCCGCATCTGCATGGCCGTATCGCCGACGAGCAGCCGTAGCTCCACGTCGTCCGGCTTCAACTCCACGGCCGCAACAAACTGCTCATACGCCTGCTCCGATTGCTGGGCCAGTTGCAGCGTCTGCGCGTACAGCCGGCGGGCCTCGTAGCGATCGGGATGACGCTCGACGAACTCGGCCAAGTCGGCCAGCAGGCGCTCGCCGTCGGCCTCACCGTCGTAGTACATGCCGAAACGATGCTCCAGGGCCGCCAGTTCCTGCTCGACCTGTTCCGGGTCAACGGCAACCTCGGCGTCAGCTTCTTCCTCAGGCGATTCCGTGCGTCCGCAGCCGGCCGCGAGACCGATCGCCACTGCGAGCCCCAGCACGACCATGCCGCGCAACCACTTCCACTGCAAGAGGGTATTGCTCATCATGGCGCCAGCGTATCGCAATCTCGCCACGCTGCAACGTCGGCAGTGGTGCATTTTGCTTTCCCCGTGGGGCGGTCGTCTCGCCCCGCTGGAAAAGCATCCCGTTACCGCAACGCCAGGCAGCACAGCCGATGTGAATGGCCGATCGCATGAGAGGCAGGCCCTGCTTCTGCCCCATATTGCCCAGCCGGCTTTTACATGATAGAACGTGCGTTTCCGGGCTGGCGTATTGCAGCCTGACAACTTTTCCGCTTACCTGGAGCGATTCATGCACCCGAATCGACTGACTGTTGCCCTGTTTGCCGTGGGCTTCGTACTCATCGGCATTGCCGGCGCCGTCGCGAACAACGCCTTGCGTGCCGAGCCGACGGCCGTGGCGGTGGTGAACATCGAAGCCGCCTTTGACGCGCTGAACGAAAAGGCGGCGGTGGAAGGCGAAATCCGCGCCCGCGGCGAGCAGCTTCAACGCGAGGAGCGGGAACGGCGGCAGAACATCGAGCAGCTTCGTGAAGACCTCGACCTGCTCGATGCCGGCGGTCAGGCCTTTCGCGCCAAAGAGGAGGAACTGAGCCGGGCGGTGATCGAGTTGCAGACATGGACGCAGTTCCAGCAGCAGCGACTGGCTCGGGAGCACGTGCTCCAGACCGAACGGCTGTATCGGAAGATGGTCGACGCGATCGGCCGGGTGGCGGAAGCCGAGGGCTACGACGCCGTGCTGTTCCGCGAGCCCGCGCCCAGCTTCCAGGCGGAGAACCCGCAGGAACTGGTGGCGCAGATTCAGATGCGGAAGCTGCTGTACGCCAGCAATGAGATCGACATCACCGACGAGGTGGCCCAGCGGCTGAATAACGCCTTTGACGCCGGGCCGTGAGCGCCCCTCGTGCGCATCTGATTCATGTGCTCGTGGTATTTCCGAAGCCCATGGCCCCAGGTCGTGGGCTTCTTTCTCCATGCACGCGTGTGGCTCATAATCTGTATCATGCCTGCAACCGCAGTCCTTCCAACCGGCTTTCAGGTGACCCTTGAGCGCGATCTCCCTGCAAGACATTGCCACCCGGGTCGACGGCCGCATCGTCGGGCCGGCCAACCTTACGATTGACGGCGTGGCCGACCTCGCGGCCGCCCGGCCGGGGCAGTTGACGTTCATCGGTTCAAGCCGTTACGCCAGCCACTGGGCCCACAGCCGGGCCTCCGCCGCGCTGGCGCCGAACGATCTCGATCTCGAGCCCGGCGATGGGCGCACGCTGGTGCGCGTTGCCAACGTCGATCTGGCCATGGCCCGGGTGCTGGAACTGTTTGCCCCGGCATGGCCCATGCCCGACGCGGGGGTGCATCCCTCAGCCGTGATCGACCCCTCGGCCGAACTGGGCGACGACGTCCGCATCGGCCCCGCCTGCGTGATCGGCCCGCGCGTCCGCATCGGCGACGGCACGGTGCTCCACGCCAGCGTCAACCTCATGGCCGACGTCGCCGTGGGGGCGCAGTGCACCCTCTGGCCCGGCGTGGTCGTCCGCGAACGCTGCACGCTCGGCGACCGCTGCATGCTGCATCCCAACGTCAACATCGGCGCCGACGGTTTCGGCTTCCGCCCCGCCGTTGACGGCAGCCGGCTGGTGAAGATCCCGCAGATCGGCACCGTCGAGATCGGTGACGACGTCGAGATCGGCGCCGGCTCGTGTATCGACCGCGCCAAGTTCGCCGCCACCACCATCGGCGACGGCACGAAGATCGACAACCTCGTCCAGATCGGCCACAACTGCCGCATCGGCAAGCACGTCGCCATCGCCGGCTGCGGCGCCATCGCCGGCTCGGTGGTCATCGGTGACCACACCCTGCTCGGCGGCATGGTCGCCATCAAGGACCACGTCACCATCGGCCGTCACGTCCAACTCACCGGCTGCGCGCAGGTGATGAACGACGTGCCCGACGGCGAAACCTGGGGCGGCTCGCCCGCCCTGCCGATCCGCGAGGCGATCCGGGCCGTCCAGACCCTGCGTCGCCTGCCCGATCTGGTGAAGAAGCTCAAGGCCCGCTAAACTACCGGATCTGCGCATAGCAGGCGGGGAAGCGGGGCGACCCCAGGCCCGTGCTCGGGGGCGTGTCACGCGGGACAGGTCCTCGCAGCGAAATTGTCCGTCCCCGCCCGGCCCAACCGATGGAACCGTAGGGCAATCGACGCAGCAGACGAAGCTCATGGATGTGCAGCAGACCATAGCCAGGCCGGTGACGCTGGAAGGCCGCGGCCTCTTCGGCGGCCAGCCCGCCACGCTCACCTTTCGACCCGCGCCGACCAACCACGGCGTGGTTTTCGTACGCACCGACCTGGGCAAGGCCGAAATCCCCGCACTCGTCCAGTACGTCGTCAAACGCGCCCGCCGCACCACGCTCAAGTCCGGGGACGCCTCGGTCGACACCTGCGAGCATTGCCTCTCCGCCGTCGCCGCGCTCCAGATCGACAATCTCATCATCGAAATCACCGGTCCGGAAGTGCCCGCCCTCGACGGCTCGTCCAAACCCTTCCTCGATCTGCTGACCGAGGCCGGCCTCAAGTCGAGCGACGAGCCGCGCCAGCGCCTGGTCGTCACCGAGCCGGTCATGGTCCGCCACGAAGACGCGATGGTCGCCGCGATGCCCTGCGAGGAGCCGGGTCTGCAACTGGTGTACGAGCTGGACTACGGCAAGCAGGGGCCGATCGGCCGGCAACTGCGCGTCTTCGACTGCTCCAACGGCAACTATGCCGCCGAGATCGCCCCCTCGCGCACTTTCGTGCTCGAACAGGAGGCCACCGTGCTCCGCCAGCGCGGCCTCGGGCAGCATCTGAGCCCCGATGAGGTGCTTGTCATCGGCAACGACGGCCCGCTGGGGACGAACAAGTTCCGCTTCGACGATGAGCCGGTGCGTCACAAGATGCTCGACCTCATCGGCGACCTCTACCTGCTCGGCGCGCCGATCCAGGGGCGCATCGTCGCCTACAAGTCGGGCCATGCGCTGAACCACATGCTCGTGCGGAAGCTGATCAAGCAGCACCAGCGTCAGGTGCGTCGCCGGCTGGCGGTGCATCGCAACGTGCTGGACATCCGCCGCATCGCCCGCATTCTGCCACATCGCTACCCGATGCTGCTGGTGGACCGGGTGGTGGAGGTGGACGGCGACCGGCGGGCGGTGGGGATCAAGAACGTGTCGATGAACGAGCCGTTCTTCCAGGGCCATTACCCCGGCACGCCGATCATGCCGGGCGTGCTGGTGGTGGAGGCGATGGCGCAGCTTTCGGGCGTACTGATCGGGCAGAAGCTGGAGCACACGGGCAAGCTGGCCGTGCTGCTGAGCCTGGACCGGGTGAAGCTGCGTCGGCCGGTGACGCCGGGCGACCAGCTCGTGATGGAAGCGGAAGCGGTGCGGGTGCGCAGCCGCATTGCTCATATGCGCTGCCGTGCCTACGTGGCCGAGGATCTTGCCGCCGAGGCCGAAGTGAAATTCATGCTCGTGGACGACGACCAGGAATAGGAGGGAATGACAAATGACAAAGTTCAAATGACAAATGTCGGAACTGACGTTCCGTTGCTTTCACTTGTCATTTGGATTTTGTCATCTGTCATTCATAAACACCATGCCCAACATCCACCCCCTCTCCGTGATCGAGCCCGGCGCTGAGCTGGCCGACGACGTCGAAGTTGGCCCGTTCTGTCACGTGGGCCCGCAAGTCAAGATCGGCCCCGGCACACGGCTGCTTTCGCACGTCGCGATCCATGGCCGCACCACGCTCGGCGCCCACAACACGGTCTGGCCCAATGCCGTACTCGGCGGCGACCCGCAGGACCTCAAGTACAAGGGCGAAGAATCGGAACTGGTCATCGGCGACCACAACGACCTCCGCGAGGGCGTCACCATCCACAAGGGCACCGCCGGCGACAGCGCACTGACCCGCGTCGGCGACCACAACCTCATCATGGCCTACGTCCACGTCGGCCACGACTGCATGCTCGGCTCGCACCTGGTCATCGCCAACGCCGTCCAGCTCGCCGGGCACATCCTCATCGAAGACCATGCCGTCATCGGCGGCGCCACCGCCGTCCACCACTGGGTCACCATCCACCAGTACGCCTTCGTCGCCGGTATGACCCGCATCGTCCAGGACGTCCCGCCGTTCATGATCGTCGAAGGCGCGCCCGCCCGCGTCCGCAAGGTCAACACTGTTCTGCTCAAGCGCCACCACTTCCCCCAGGACCAGATCAACCGCCTCAAGGAAGCCCACCGCCTGCTGTTCGGCCCCACCGACGACGAAGGCTACGTCGGCAACATGGCCCGCAACCTCGACGCCCTTGAAGCCAGGGCCGGCGAAGACTGGGCTCAGCACGCTCTGGTCCAGGCTGTCCGCCAGTCCACTCGCGGCATCTTCGGCCGCCACCGCGAAGCCTCCCGCCAGGACAACCGCTACACCAACCCCGTCCGCTGACCACCAGCCCTCGCGTGGATCGTTCGACAAAAGAGACTTCCCGTGCTCAAACGGCTGGCGCAATGCAACTGGCAGACCCCGATCATCCCCCGGCGGTGGCTGCGCGGACTGTACCGCAAGGCGTTTCTGAAAGCCGGGCAATCCGACGGCTCCTTACCGTTTGAATGTGACTTCTTCGGCTTGCGTTACGCCGGCGACGCCTGCAACGTGATCGACTTCCATTGCTTTTTCTACGGCGCTTTTGAAAAAGGACACCTCTTCTTCTGGCGCGACGTGGCCGGATCGCTTTTCGCCGGCCAGGGTGTCTATCTCGACATCGGCGCGAACGTCGGCCACCATGCGCTGTTCATGACCCGCCACTGCTCGGCGGTGCACGCGTTCGAGCCGTACGCACCGGTGCGCGAGAAGATTCACGAAAAAATCAGGCTCAACCGGCTGTCGAACTTGTTCGTGCACGACGTCGGCGTCGGGGATGAAAACATCACGCTCCCCTTCCACGCCCCGGCCGGGGCCAACTTGGGGGTGGGGTCGTTCGTCGACGGACAGGCGGACCGGGCCGAGGCTTCGCAAAGTCTTCAGGTGGTCAAGGGCGACGACTACTTCACCCGCGCCATCGGCGGCCATGTCCAGATGGTCAAAATCGACGTCGAGGGGTTTGAGAAAAACGCCTTGACCGGCTTTCGCGAAACGTTCGCGCGGGAACGGCCCGTGATGGTGGTCGAACTGACCACCGGGCTTACCTGCTCGTTCGATTCGCAGGATGAAATCCTGGCGACGCTGCCTGAGGATTACTTGCTGTTCAGGTTTGATCTGCTGGACAAGCGTGGCAGGAAAGACAAGGCGAAGAGCCGGGCTTTCCGCCGGCAAGGCAGGTACCGGCTCGCCCCGTTCGACTTTGCCCGCGTCGGAAAACAGGCGGACATGATCGCCTTTCCGCGCGAACGGTTTGAAGCGTTCCGTACGCAGGATGCGTCCCCTCAGGGGCGCGGGGGCGGAACCTCTTAAAGTTGCTTTTTTTAATTGCCTCGGTTCCGCGATCATCAATAATGGATGAGGGACGTCCGGGGACTCTGATGAAAAGCACCTGCAACGGAAAGGAGCCTGTTATGACGCGCTTGCTGATCGCTACGGTGGCCCTGCTCGGGCTGGTCGGTTGTCAAGGTACGACCGCGATGGAAGACCCCGGCCCGGACCGTCATCTGCTTTACCAAGCCCGGGAGATTCCGTGGCAGGACGGGCCCGCCTCGCTGCCGGCGGGGGCGGAGTTCGCGGTGCTTGAGGGCGATCCCGGCGAGCCCGGCCTGTTCACCATGCAGATCAAGGTGCCCGATGGCTACGTCATTCCGCCGCACTGGCACCCGAACGTGGAGCGCGTGACCGTCCTCGACGGCACGTTCCACCTCGGCCATGGCGGCGAGGTCGACCCCGACGCCACTGAACGGCTGGACATGGGCAGCTATACGGCGATGCCGCCGGGCATGCGCCACTTCGCCATCGCCGAGGGCGAGACGGTGATCCAGCTCACCAGCATCGGCCCGTGGGTGATTCACTACATCAACCCCGCCGACGACCCCCGGCAGTGATGGCAACCGTGGCCGCCGGGGTGACATCGCGGGCGGATTTCGCTGCACCGGTTGGCCGGCGTCAGCCGATACAATCGGCATGATGGCAACCCCACGCCCCACGCAATCTCCGGCCCCCCCGACGACGACGCCCAACGGCGCGGCCGCCACCGAACTGGCGCGCCACCTCGCCGGCCGGCACGTTCACTTCGTCGGCATCGGCGGCTGCGGCATGTCAGGCCTTGCCCGCATGACCCGCCAGCATGGGGCCATCTGCACCGGCTCGGATCTTGCCGGCAGCAGCGTGACCGAGGGGCTCGCCGCGGACGGGGTCGACGTCGCCCTGCATCAGACCGCCGACAGCGTGCCCGCGGCCTGCGAACTGCTGGTCGCCTCCGCCGCCATCAAGCCCGACCATCCCGAACTGGTCGAAGCCCGCCGCCGCAACATCCCGATCATCAAGTACGCCCGCATGCTCGGCGAACTGATGCGCCAGCGCTGCGGCGTCGCCGTGGCCGGCACGCATGGCAAGAGCACGACCACCAGTATGCTCAGCCACATCCTGCTCCAGGCCGGGCTGGACCCGTCGTTCATCGTCGGGGCCAACTGCACCCAGATCGGCGGCGGCGCCCGCACCGGCAAGGCGGGGCCTGACGGCGCGCTGATTGCCGAGGCGTGCGAGTATGACCGCTCGTTTCACAACCTGCATCCGACGCATGCAGTGATCCTCAACGTTGAAGCCGACCACTTGGACATGTATGCGTCGCTGGACGAGATCGTCGAGGCGTTTGCGGTGTTCGCGCAGCGCGTACCCGCCGAGGGTTCGCTGCTGATCAACCACGAGATGGGGCCCCGGCTGACCATCACCGCCGGCCTCGACTGCAAAGTCGAAACGCTCGGCTTCGCCTACCAAGCGGACTGGCGCGTCGGCATGAAGGCCGGCGAAGTGCGCCTGCATCACAAGGGCGATCCGGTCGCCGAGTGGCACAGCCCGATGCCCGGCGAGCACATGGCCTACAACGCCGCCGCCGCCGCCATCACCGCCCACCGCCTCGGCGCACCGTGGGACGCGATCACCCGGGCCATCGAAAGCTTCCAAGGCCTCGACCGCCGCATGCAGGCGATCGGCACACGGCCGCCGGGCGACGGCCCGTTGAGCGAACGCGTCCTCGTCATCGACGACTACGGCCACCACCCCACCGAAGTCGACACCACCCTCCGCGCCCTCCGCCAGCACTACCAGCCCCAACGCCTGATCTGCGTCTTCCAGCCGCACCAGCACAGCCGAACGCGCTTCCTTATGCAACAGTTCGCCGTCAGCTTTTCTGAGGCGGACATCGTCATCGTCCCGCACATCTACTTCGTCCGCGATAGCGAGCAGGAACGCCACGCCGTCACCGCCGGCGACCTCGTCGACCGCCTGCGACAGAAAAAGGTGAACGCGATGCACCTCTACCCCTTCGAAGCCATCGTCGACCAACTCCAGACCATCACCCGCCCGGGCGACCTGGTCGTCACCATGGGAGCCGGCGATGTCTGGAAAATCGCCCACCAGTTCCTCAACGCCACCCCCTGAGGCCGAGCGGCTTCAGCCGCACAGCCCCCACCACATCGACAGACCCGTTAGAATCGTTCACCATCCCGCGCTCGGTCCGCGAGGGTGTTACCGTTCCCCCCTGCACACGAGGCGAAGCATGCTTCGACTATCCACCTCCAGTTGGTCGCTCGACGCCACCCTTGGCAGCCCCCGCTATGCCGACGCCCCCACCGGCGACAGCCTGGTGAACAAAGCGGACAACTCCGCTGCCGAGTTCGCCCTCGCCCTGCTCGACCTGCCCGCCCGGTTGGCCGAGCATGGCATCACCACGCTCGAACTCTGCCACTTCCACCTTCCCGCCCGCGACGGTGGCTACCTGGACAAGCTCCGCAGCGCCCTCGACGCCGCCGGCGTCGAACTGTTCAGCATCCTCATCGACAGCGGCGACATCACGCAGGACGACGGTGTGGCCCGCGAGGCCGACGTCCGCTTCATCCGCCGCTGGCTGGACGTGGCGAGTCAGCTCGGCGCGACCCACGCACGCGTCGACGCCGGCCGCAATGAACCGACCGACGAGATCATCGCCCGCAGCGCCGACCATTTGGCCGCACTGGCGGACTACGCCGCGTCAATCCATGTGCGCGTCATCACGGAGAACTGGCACGAGACCAGCCGGCAAGCGGAGCCACTGCTGGAGATCCTGCGCCGCTGCAGCGACCGCGTGGGGCTGTGCGTCGATTTCGGCAATGCGGAGTTGAGCCATGCGGACAAGTACGCCACGCTCAATGCACTGCTGCCTCATGCCACGTCGATTCATGCCAAACCGCGCGTCGACGACGCCGGCCGCATCGACCGCGACGAGCTGTTGCAGTGCATGAACATGGCCGTCGCTGCCGGCTTTGCGGGGCCGGTGTCGCTGATCAACTCCAATCGCGATAACGAGTGGGCGGGGCTCGACGAATTGCGCGATGCGCTGATGGCCTACATCAGTCAAAGCGCGTGAACCGGCATTGAGGCCGTATGACTTCTGTCGCACTGCCGGAGCACCCCGCCGTTCACGCCGGCTCGTCAAGCCGGTGGTGGCGGATCTTCTTGTAAAGCGTTGTGCGGTTGATGTTGAGCTGCCGGGCGGTTTCCTGGCGGTTCCAGCCATTGGCTTCCAGGGCCGCAAGCAGGATCTGCCGCTCGGGCGCTTCCATGGCATGGGCCAACGGCGTGGGCGTCCAGCCGGCTTGGAGGGCGGGAATCTGGATGTAGCCCGCGGCGCGTTCGGCGTGGCCGTTGGTGTGACCGTTGCGGTCCGGCAACAGAGAGCCGTGCACGATCGACTCGGGCAGATCGCTCACGCCGATCACCGGCGACCGGCTCAACACCACCGCGCGCTCGATCGCGTTCTCTAGTTCGCGCACGTTGCCTGGCCAGGCGTAGGCCCGCAACGCCTCCATCGCCTCGCTCGACAGCCGACGTTCCTTGCCCATCTCCCGGCAGAACCGGCCGAGGAAATGCTCGGCGAGCAAGGCAATGTCCCCCATCCGCTCGCGCAGCGAAGGCATGCGGATGCTCACTACGTTGATGCGATAGTACAGGTCCTCACGGAACATGCCCCGCTGGACCAGATCTTCCAGCGATTCGTTCGTCGCCAGGATGAATCGCACGTCTACCCGTCGCGTCTGCGTTGAACCGACCGGCTCAAACGCCTTCTCCTGCAACACGCGCAGCAGCTTGAGCTGCAACGCAGGCGTCGCCGAGTTGATCTCATCGATGAACAGCGTGCCTCCGTCAGCCGCGAGGCACTTGCCCGGCTTGTCGCTGTCGGCCCCGGTGAACGCCCCTTTCACATGGCCGAACAGTTCGCTTTCGAGCAGGGTCTCGGGAATCGCACCGCACGAAAAACTCACGAAGGGCCCGCCTCCACGCCCACTGTCCGCCGACGTCCCGCGTGGGCTCAACGCATGCACCGCCTTGGCCACCATCGTCTTACCCGTGCCCGAGTTGCCGGTGATCAGCACGGTCGTCTTCGTCGGCGCGACCGCTTCGATCAGGTCGTACACCTTCTGCATCCGGTAGTCGGCGCCGACAAGGTTCGCCAGTCCGAACCGCTCGCTGAGCGTGCTGCGCAGCGTCTGGTTCTCCGCCACCAGCACGTGCTGCTTCTCCGCCCGGCTCACCGCCAACCGCAGTTCGTCGTCCACGATCGGTTTGGTGAGGTAGTCGGCCGCGCCAAGCTTGATCGCCTCCACCGCCGACTCGATCTTGCCGAAGTCGGTGATCGCAATGGGCACGACGCCGGGGTGCTTTTCCCGCAACGTGCGCAGCGCGGTCATGCCGTCGCTGCCAGGCATGTCCAGATCGAGCACGACAATTCCCACGCCGCCTGCATGCTCGGCCGGCTCGCCCAACAGCGCAAACGCCTCGCGCGGATCGTGCGCGGTGACAAGGTCATAGCCCTGCTCGCGCAGAAAGTCGGCCAGCGACTCGGCGACGATCGGGTCGTCGTCAACGATCAGAATACGGGTTGACTCGGCCATACATCCCCACTGCCACGGCGGGCACGATTCTCGGGCCGGTGTGGCGACGGCACAACATCCTTCTCCTTTTATCGACCAGCCGAGCGATGCGATTGAGAAACATCGGGCGATCGCGCGAATGCAGCGATGCGGCCGGGCAACAGGCCGATAAGAAGTGCCGTGGGAAAGACCCACGGTTCGAATCCGGGGACTTCGGGGTAGTGCAATGTGATGAAAGGCTAGGCGGCACGGTGGCGAGCGAAGCGTGCAAACCAGTTATTGTCGGTCGACAGCGGGTCGCTCTCCGAAGGAAGCGTCCCGTGGATACGGATGCGGCAGGTGCGGATGCCCGCCGCGTGCAGTTTCACCAGCGCCTTGTCGATCAGTTGACGCACCAAGGCCGGCTCGGCGTCGAAGATGACTTCCAACGCCACGCCGCCGCCTTCGCTCCTGACGCACAGCACCGCCCCGGGCATCACGCCCCCTGCCTCGCCTCCGCCTTCGGCCATAGCGAGCAGGCTCAGGTTGTGCAACACCGCCGCGCGGTCGACTGTCGCCCCCGCCTTGCCGACAGCGCTCACCACCGCCTCAACATCATCGAGGCGCATCTCGCGTATGGTCACGGCCATGCGGTCCTTCTCCTATGAGAAGCATCATCGGCCGATGCCCGACCCGACTTTTGCATCCCAAGGCAGTGCGACTCAAGTCGCACGGCCTCCGCCGATCATGTCACCCCCACCGCCTCGGCGTCGCGGTCGGTAAGCTGGCCGCCGTCGCTGCGCCGCTTCACCGTGCCGTCACGCTTCCACGACCGCTCGCAGCGCGGCTCCTGGCGCAGGTCGAGCACTGCCACCGCTTCGCCCTGCTCGCGCAGCTCCACTCGGCTGATGCCGCACAGGTCCGCAAGGTCCACCGGGTTGAACAGCTTAGCGAATGATTGCGATTCCTCGCTGACGTTGAGCGCCAGGCCCATGTCCAGCGGGTTCTCAACGCCCAGCTTCTGCCGGGCGTTCTCGATCGCACGCAGCCATGTGTCGCGGGCCTCGATCACCTTCGGCCAGTCCTTGTCCACCTTCACCGGCTTCGGCTCGGGCAGCTTGTGCAGATGCACGCTCTCGGCGGCGTCGCCATGCAACGCCTGCCACGCCTCGTCGGCGGTGTGCGGCATCAGCGGCGCGAGCAGGCGGATCATCGCGTCGGCGATCTCGTGGATCGCGGTCTGCGTGCGACGCCGGCGTGGGGCGTCCGGCTTGTCGCAGTACAGCCGATCCTTCACCGCCGTCAGGTAGACCGCGCTGAGCGTGTCGTTGCAGAAGTTGAACAGCCGCTCGTGCACTCGACGGAACTGATAGCCTTCGTAGCTGTCGCGCGCGGCAGTCACCAGCCGGGCGAGCTCTTCGAGCATCCACGCGTCCACGCTGGTCGCGTCGGCGTCGGTGAGCTTGCGGCGATCCTTTTTCGGATCAAAGTCGCTGAGGTTCGAGAGCAGGAAGCGGATCGTGTTGCGCACCTTGCGATACTCTTCGCCGGCGATCTTGAAAAACGACTCGTCCACCTTGATGTCGTTGTCCGTGTTCAGCGAACTGACCCACCATCGGCAGACGTCGGCGCCGTAGGTCTTCAGCAGTTCTTCCACCTCCAGCGTGTTGCCCAGGCTCTTGCTCATCTTCTTGCCGGCCTTGTCCACCATGAACCCGTGGGTGAGCACGGTGCGGAACGGCGAGTGCCCGGTGACGCCCAGCGACGGCAGCAGCGAACTCTGGAACCAGCCGCGGTGTTGATCGGAGCCTTCGAGGTAAAGGTCCGCGGGGTAGCCAAGCCGACGCTGACGGAGCACGGCGTGCCACGATGTGCCGGACTCGAACCAGACGTCGAAGATGTCGTCGCCCTTGGTCAGTTTCGCAAGACTGGAGGGATCGCTTAAGTGACCCGTCCGGGTCCAGTCGGGTGCATCGAGGTCTGTCGCAGGGTTGTAGTGCTGCAGCAGTTCGGTGGCGTCAGCCTGGAACCAGATGTCCGAACCCTTTTCGCGGATGACCTGGGCCACGGCACGCACGCTCGCGGCGGTCAGCAGCACCTTGCCATCCTCGTTGTAGAACGCGGGGATAGGCAAGCCCCAGGCGCGCTGGCGGGAGAGGCACCAGTCGGGCCGGCTTTCGAGCATGCCGCGCATCCGGTTGCGCCCCCACGCGGGCAGGAACTCCACTTCGCTGCCGGTCACGTCCAGCGCCCGTTGCCGCAGCGACTTCTCCGCGTCGCGATGCGCTTCGCCGGTCTTGTCCGGCAGCTCGAACGCCTTGTCCACGCTGACGAACCATTGCTCGGTCGCCCGGAAAATCACCGGCGTCTTGCCGCGCCAGTCGTGCGGGTAGCTGTGCGTGAAAACCTGGTCGTGGAACAGGTGCCCGCTTTCCCGCAGGTGCTCGACGACCCGGTCGTTGGCCTCCCACACCCGCTCGCCGCGCAGCCAGTCGGGGGCGGTGTCGTCGAATGTGCCATCGGGCAGCACGGGGCAGTAGATCGGCAGCTTTTCGCGCAGGCCGGTCTGGTAATCTTCCACGCCGTGGCCCGGTGCGGTGTGAACCAGGCCCGTGCCATCTTCGAGCGTGACGTAGTCCGCGCCGACCACGCGGCGGACGTGTTCGTTGTTGACGAACGGGTGCTTGTACTCCAGCCCCAGCATCTGTTCGCCGGTGAAGGTGGCAATGGGTTCGTCCACGTTTTCCGCGCCGACGACCTGACCGAGCACCTTCCCGGCAAGCTGCGTGGCGACGACGACGCTGGTGAGCTTGCCGTTGAAGGTGATGTTGTACAGGCCGTACTCGAAGCGTTCGTTGACGGCGACGGCAAGGTTGGCCGGCAGCGTCCAGGGCGTGGTGGTCCAGATCATCAGGTGGATGCGGTCGGCCGGCAGCACGTCGGTGGGCATGGGCAGGCGGTTGTCCTGCCAACTGTCGTGGTCGGCCTCGAAGAGCACGAAGACGCTGGTGTCCTGACGGTCTTCATACTCCAGTTCCGCCTCGGCCAGGGCGGTCTGGTTGTCGATCGACCAGTGCACGGGCTTGAGGCCGCGATAGACCACGCCCCGGCTGACCATGTCGGCGAAGGCGTCGAGCACGCCCGCCTCGTAGGCCGGGGTCATGGTGAGGTAAGGCTTGTCGTAGTCGGCGAGCGTGAGCAGCCGCTGCATCTGCTTCGCCTGGAGCTTGACGAACTTCTCCGCGTACTGCTTGCAGCGCTGGCGGATCTGCATCGGCGCCATCTCGCGGGCCTTGTCGCCGAGGTCCTGGACGACCTTGTGCTCGATCGGCAGGCCGTGGCAGTCCCAGCCGGGGATGTAGGGCGTGTCGAAGCCGGCCATCGTTCGGCTGCGGACGACGAAGTCCTTCATCACCTTGTTCAGCAGGTGGCCGAGGTGGATCGACCCGTTGGCGTAAGGCGGACCGTCGTGGAAGACGAACCGGCCCAGCGGGTGCGGCTTGTCGCGGAGGGCCTGGTACAGCCGTGCCTTCTCCCACCGCTTGATGGAGGCCGGCTCGTTCTGGACGAGGTTGGCTTTCATCCCGAAGCCGGTCCTGGGCAGGTTCAGCGTCTTCTTGTACGAGCGTTGGTCGGCTTGCTGGCTCATGGCGTTTTCTGGTTGCAGGTGGCGGTGTGCGGGCGTCAGGCGACGACCGTAAAAAAACCCCACCGATCGGCAGGGCCCGTCTGCGTATGCGGAGTCGCCCCATCGACCGGCCTAGAGACGGTCCATCATAATGATGACGATCCGAATGTGCGTCGGGCGGGTCGGCATGATTCCAGTATAGGGGGACCGCCCGCACCGGCAAAGCCGGCAGGCAGTCGTTGTGCACTTTGCCGGCCACAGCCCGGCCGACGGCCGCTCGCTTTCAAATCGAGCCGACATGGGGTTCAGGTCACAAAGCGTGTGCCGCTGTAGAGCAACGCCTCCACCGGGGTGGGGTGATCCATGTCGGCGGGGATGTCGTGGTAGGTCACCTGCTGGCAATCGCGTTCGAAGGTGTACTGATCGGCGACCGGGTCATGGGCAATGACATGCTCACGGCGCACCTTGCCCACCGGGCTGTCCATACAGACGCGGAAGTTGCTGACCCAGCCTTCGCCGCGGAGGAACACTTCGTCGGCGAGATCGAACACGCGCTGGAGGCGCAGCCGGTAGGTCGCGCCGTAGCGGATCGGGTCGGCGATGAACATGGTGAGCATCTGCACACCGAGGTCGACGCAGCGGTAGGCCAGTTCCAGTAGCACGTCGGCATGATCGTTGATCCCGCGCAGCAGGGGGAACTGGTTGTAGAGCAGCACGCCCCGCCGGCGGGCCTCGGCCAGCCGTTCGCCCACCTCCGCCCCAAGCTCGTAGGGATGCACGGCATGAATGACGAGCTTGACGCGATGCCGGGCGAGTACGTCGATCATGCGCTCATTGAGCAAGGCGGGGGCGAACAGCGGCGCTTTGCTGTGGAACCGGCACCACTTCACGCTCGGCACGGCGAGGATGCGCGACAAGGCGTTGTCCAGCGCGTCGGCTTTGCAGGCCAGCGGGTCACCACCGGAGAAGATGACCTCGCGCACGCCCGGGTTCTGTTCGAGATAGCGCACGACGCTGTCGAGGACGGGATCGGTAAGATTGCGGTGCCGGTTTTTTGCTGCCGGGTCCGTA
This sequence comes from Phycisphaeraceae bacterium, assembly GCA_040876735.1. Lineage (GTDB taxonomy): Bacteria > Planctomycetota > Phycisphaerae > Phycisphaerales > Phycisphaeraceae > Natronomicrosphaera. The sequence continues at coordinate 56,622 of JBBDPC010000127.1, forward strand.
CCGGTGATGTCGGGCCGGAAGCAGTACTGGCAGTGGCCGACGCAGGTGTCGGTGGGGAAGTAGAGCAGCTTGGCGGGGTAGCGGTGGACGATGACGCGATCGAGGCCGTCGGGCATGTGGCCGAAGTCTTCGACGAAGTTGGTCACCTCGCCGGGGGCAAAGGTGTGGAAGCGGTCGGCCTTGGGATAGACGACCGAGTGCAGCGGGCCGCCGGTACGGCCGAGGGTGGCGATCTCCTCCTCCACGAGTTGCCGGTAGTGGCGGGGCACCTTCACGGGCAGCAGCGGTACGCCCTGCTCGCGCAGTTGGTTAAGCTGGACGACGGCAGGCTCGTGAGCGGGCGAGGCGGGCTTGGTGCGGCACATATCAGGCGATCTCCGAGTGGCTGGCGGTGGAAGGTCGGGGCGGCGTAGCGCGGGTGGCGGCGAGGCCGTCCGCCATGAGGGCGAGCAACTGGCTGGCCAGCGCGGCCGTCCGGCCGGTGGGGTCGAGCGTGGGCACGACTTCGACGAGGTCGGCCGCGACGATGTTCAGCGAACCATCGAACAACTCGCGCACCAGGCGCAGCGCTTCGCGCGAACTGAACCCGCCGCACATGTGCTCGCCCGTGCCCGGCGCGAAGGCGGGGTCGAGGCTGTCGATGTCGAAGGTGACGTAGGTGGGCTGCCGCGGCGCGGCGCGCAGTTCGGCCAGCAGAGGGTCGAAGCCGTGGCGGTCGATGGCGTGCATGGGATGAATGCGCACGTCATGCTCGCGCAGGAACAACGCGCCGCTTTCATGCCACTGGAAGTCGCGGATGCCGATCTGGACCACACCTGGCCCGGTGAGTCGACCATCCGCGATGAGGTTGCGCACGAAGGTACCGTGGTTGTACCGGCAGCGCCAGTGGCGGGGATCGGTGGCGTCGTGGTGGGCGTCGATCTGCACGAGGCGCAAGTCGGCATGGGCGTGCGCCGCCGCGGTCACCGCCGGGTAGGTGAGGCTGTGATCGCCGCCGACGAGCAACGGCGTCGCTCCGCCGGCCAGGCACGCCGCCACCGCCTGCCGCACCGGCTCGAAGCTGCTCGTGACATCGAAGCGGTTCACCGCAACATCGCCGAGGTCGACGCAGCACTCGCCCCAGTCGATGACGTCGCCGGTGCTGACGCGGTACCGCCCGACATGATGCGAAGCGCGACGCAAGGCGGCAGGTGCGTCGGCCGACCCACCGCGCTCGGTGGACAGCGCATCAAACGGCACACCGACGAACGCCACCTTCCCAGGCAACGGCGCGTCGACGGCGGGAGCGTTGAAAAAAGTTGCGTCAGTCATGGGCAAAAGTGATGCTTTCGAAGGAAGTCAGACCACCCGGTCAGCCAACTGCGAATGGCGCGGCCGCCAGTCGAAGCGCTCGCGGATGGGCGTCAGGTCCACCAGGGCGTCCAGCGATTCGGCCGGCTTGCGCAGGGGCACATCCGGATAAAACTGCTCGCACAGCCGCGCGGCCGGCCACCCCAGCCGATTCTGCTCCGACGCGGGCAGCCATTGGTGATAGCCCGGCATCGGCTGCTCGACCACCGCCTGAATGAAATCGGCCGCATCCTGCAGCGCCAGCACGCTGAAGCCCACATCGAGCATCGACCCCGCCGCCGGCCCGTCCGCCGGCCGATACGTGCGGTAAAACGCCATCCGTTTCTCATCCGCCAGTTGCGGCCAGCGGACGCTCGTGCAGGTCATGCCCGGGTTGCGACTGGCGTGGTATCGCAGCAGCGCCTCGCCCGCTTCCTTGCTTGCCGCATACGCGTTGCCCGGACACGGCGGTTCCTGGCCGTCCAACGGCAGATAAGGCAGGCAACTGGCCCGTTGCGCGGCCGGGGCGTACCGGTCGCCCGCGAAAATCTGCACGGAACTTGCGTAGAGCAGGTGCGCGACCCCCGCGTCGCTGGCGGCCTGGAAGACGTTGGCGTTCATCGTCACGTTGTCGATGTAGGTCTGCTGCGGCGACGACGCGCCGGCCTCGCTGGTGTGGCTGGCCAGGTGGACCACGGCGTCGCAGCCGGCCACCAACGGGTCAACCGCGCCGGGCTGGCGCAGGTCGATCGGGCGCTGCGGCGCATCAGCCCCCATACACGGCTCACGGTCGACCGGCACGACGGCATGGCCCGCATCAAGCAAATGCCGACACGTCACCGAGCCAAGCGTCCCCGCGGCCCCGGTCACCATGATCCGCATTCGGTATCCTTCCCCATGCCCGCCGCCTGGCAACGGCCGGCAGCGCTGAAACGTGACTCAAGCCAGATGCCCCACCGCGATTATCATGATATATTGACATACGTCGATGAATGATGCAACCCCCCCCAACCTCACGCGCGAGCAGCTCGCCGGCCGGCTCAAGTCGATCGCCGATCCGGTCCGCCTCGCGATCCTCCACCGCCTGCCGCCCAACGCCGACCACTGCGAGCAGCTTTACAACGTCTCGGAATTGGCGGAAGAGATCGGCGTCTCCCAGCCGACGATCTCGCACCACCTGCGCCACCTGCGCCAGGCCGGGCTGGTCCATAGCCGCAAGATGTGCCGTGACGTCTACTACTGGGTCAACCACGCGGCGGTGACCGAATTGCTCAACGAGTTTTCCGCCACACTGCGCCCGTAGCAGCGCTTCAGGCCGCGCCTCGGGCAGGAACCGGCGCAGTCGGAGCCCGGCATCCAGCGAACGATCAATGTCCCGTTTGCCGCACGCCGCCATAGGTGGTGTCGTCCCGCGGCGTCAGCTTGACCGCATCCACGTCCGTCACCTGGAAGAACGATCGGAGGGACGCCCCTTCGCCCGGCACGCGTACCCAATCGATGCGGCTGATCTCGAACACGGCGGGGGCACTTCTTTGCCGCCATGAAGGCAACAGCCCGACGGCGATCACCTGACTCGGGTTGATCGGCCGTTGCCGCTGCATCGCGCCCGCCATGTCGCCGGCACCGTAAACACAGACGAAGTCCGCCAACGGAACAATCACCCGCGTTTGCTCGCCATTGGCCAGGGCCCGGCGCGCATGATAGAAGGCATGGGACACGTCGCGCGTCGCCTCCTGGGTCAAGTAGTAGTCGAAGCTCGACTCGGGCTGATCGCGCCACGCCTCGGGTGGGGCAAACTGTTCCCAGGCGAACGCATCGTCACCCGCTTGCGGCGCGGTGTACGCAATCAGGTCGACCGACAGTTCATCCAAGTCCGCCGGATGGGTCGCGCGTAGATCGATCGCAATGGCGTTCGCTTCCGCTGCGCCCGCGACCTTGATGCCGGTGAACGCCACCTCCTCCTGACCGCGATGCTCGATATGCAGCGCGCCGCCCCGGCCGTCGTCCGGCACATGGTGCGACAGCTTCGGCGGCGTCCACGTGGGGCGGGCCAATTGCGGTTCGCCGGAGAAGTCAACCCCCTTGTGAGTGGCGGTGAACACCCCGCCCATGGCATCAGACAACGCGAAGTCGGCGATCGACGCGATCACCTGCACCGCATCGGCGTCGAACGTCGGGTAGGGCTGACCACGGCCGGTGTGCAGCAGTTCCACGCGATCGATCAGCACCGTGCCCACCGAGCCACGGTGCGCGTGCAGGTACAACGGCTCCTGAATCCACCGGGTGTAGTAGATGACGGGCGACTCGCGCCCGAACCCCGCCCGGCGGAAGTTGCGCATCAGCCCGTCGTGCAGTGACAGTTCCACCGTCTGCCACCGCCCTGCCGCATCCGCGGTCAGCGTCACCGGCTGGGTCTGGACGTCGCTGTGGCCAAAGTAGATCGTCGGCCCACCGCACGAAAGGATGACCCTCCCTTCCGTCACCAGGTACCGCAGACGCACCGCATCGGCGGTTGGCGGCAGCAGCGTGGGGCCGACCGGCATGACACGGTAGCTTTCCCGCTGGCCCCATGGCATCTGATCGGTCACCGTCAGCTTCAGCGCCCGGCCTTCGCCAGCCTCAACAACTTGCGTGATGCCATAGGAAGCGGCCTGTTCCTTCTGCTCGTCCGTCCAGTTCCACTGCACCACGGCCGGCCGCGCATCACCGGGTTGCTCACGCTGATAATCGCGCAGCACGGTCGCCACCGACGTGGAATCGCCCGCCTCGCCCCCCCATGCCACGGAGGCAAACAGAACCATTCCCACGACACCAGCAGCCCGCGCCCAGGTCACACCTTGCGACATCGCCGTGTCTCCATGCGTCGACAACGCATGCCGCATACACCGGGCGCCAGTCTGACCTGTTCCGGTATGCACCGCGTCCGGAAGTCTTATCATCCGGCCTCTCCCTGTTTTCCAATCGCCCTCGCCGAGCAACGCAGGCCTGCCAATTGGCATCGTATAGATCTGATGGACCGAATATAACATAGCCAGAGTGGACCATCGCCTATCCCCCGAACGCTGTCTCACCATCGACACCAGCGATGCGCCGGTTTGACCTCGTCCATGGCCGCCTGCCTCCGCCGGTGCAGCGGGTTTTCCAGTGGTTGACGCAGGATGACCATGCCGGATATGCTTAATCTGTGATTAACGCTTTTTGTCGGCCTGGCCACTTCCCGTGCAACCGCCCTTGCCTTTCTGCCGCTGGCCATGGTGGCTCGGGAATGGAGGATGTTGCTGATGAGCATGCATGCCCCCTCGGAATCTGAACCGGCCGGCGCGGTACGGTCGGCGTCCTGCTTCACACTGGTCGACACCGACATCCACCACTGCCTCGCCGGCACCTCCGATCTGTTGCCGTATCTTTCAAAGTACGACCAGGTCCGGCTCAAACAGTTCGGCACGGGCGGGACAGGCGACCCCTACGCCTACAACGGGGGGATCCACGGCCGACGGGCCGACGTCGTCAACGAGGGCAAGTGGGTCGAGCCCGGCAGCAACATCAGCAAGGTCGTGCACGAACACCTGGATCCCGGCGGGTTCGACATCGGCATCCTCACGGGGCAGTCGGTCTACGGGGCCAGCGCGATTGCGGATATCAGCTATGCCGCATCGTTATGCCGGGCTTTCAACGATTGGACCATCGAGCACTGGCTGCCGGCCGATCGCCGCTTCCGTTTCTGCATGGCGATCGGCACACAGGACCCGGTCGCCGCCGCCCGGGAGATCGACCGCATCGGCGACCATCCGCAGATCTGCGGCGTCCTGATGCCCGGCGGCGCGCCCCGGCCGTTTGGCCAACGCTTCTACAATCCGATCTTTGAAGCGTGTTGCCAACATCATCTCACCCCCGCCATTCACTTTTTCAGCGAAGGCGGCGGCATCAATCCGGCCCCGACACCCGCGGGCTATCCCGGCTCCTACGCCGAAAGCCGAGCCTCACGTTTCACCATCTATCTCGCCCATCTGGCGAGTCTGATCTATGAAGGAACCTTTGAAACCTTCCCCGACCTGAAGGTCGCCATGCTCGAGTGCGGCTTCGCCTGGGTGCCATCAGCACTTTGGCGAATGGATAGCGACTGGAAAGGCCTGCGACAGCAGACGCCCTGGGTCAAACGGCTGCCCAGCGAATACGTGATCGAACATGTTCGCTTCAATTCGCAGCCGGTCGACGAGCCCCCGAGGCGGCGGGACGTGGAGCAACTGGTCACCTGGATGCATGGCGATCAGACGCTGATGTTCGGGAGTGACTTCCCACACTGGGACTACGATGACCCGGCACGTACACTGACCGAATTGCCCGCCCCCCTGCGGCAACGTGTGATGGCTGACAATGCCGCCGAGGTGTTCCGCCTGCAACCACTGGAGGCGTTGGCATGAGCAGCCTGCCTGTTTGTCCTGTTCATGATTTGCCGCCAGGCCACCGACGGCTCGTGACGGCCCCGGGCAATATCAGTATCGGCGTGTTTAATGTTAACGGCCGATTCTATGCACTGCGCAATATCTGCCCGCATCGTAAGGCGCCACTCTGCCGCGGCCAGGTCACCGGGCGGGTGACCAGCAGCGGTCCCGGCGATGCACAAATGCACGGATCGGATCAGATCCTGCGATGCCCCTGGCATGGCTGGGAGTTCGACATCACGACAGGCGAGTCCGTCTTCAATCCGCACAAGGTCCGCGTGAAGACTTACCCCGTCACTGTGGAGACTGCCGCCGAATGCACATCCGAGGGAGAGACGGGATACATACCGCTGGAGGATGAACCTGCAATCGAAACGTATCCCGTTACGGTCGAAGATGGCACTGTAACCGTGTTGCTCAGCGAGCGTTCAAGGAGCACGTGATTCGCGCCTTGATTTTTCATCCCCTTAGCGGGGACAAGAGTGCAACACATGAACCGTTGGCGCGGATGACAAATACTGAGCCTTGAACCGTTCGCTTTTAGCCTTCAGCCAGAATGTCCCGTCCGTTCGGCCTGTCGCTGGCTAATGGCTTAAAGCGAACGGCTCAAGGCTCAATAGATGGCCGAAGCAGGGCCAGGACGTTCGTTGCGGAATTGTGGTGTACATATTGAACATGTTCTGGAGATTGTTCATGAAACAGGCGCATTGGACCACATTGATTGCGATGTCCACAACGGCACTCATTGCCAGTACGACCATTGCTGAACCGGCTTATGTTGACTTGTCCAGCGTCGCCAATCGGTCACTTGAAGACGATGCCGTCGCGGACAATGGCGAAGGCGGTTGGTCGGATGAAGGCGCCAATGACATGTTCATCTATCCCCCGATTCGTTCTGGTGATGTTGTGCGGAACGGCCATTCCTTCCACCTGCCCCGGGCAACGGAGGACAACGGCGCCACCATTGTCATGCTGCGCGGGCACGACGTCCCGGATCTGCCTCAGCAGGTGAAAGTGCCCGTGCCGAACGAAACGGGCAGGTATGTCTACTTCCTCCAGAATATGTCGCGCACATCAGACGATCTCGCTTCGGAGGCACAGGTGGCGGAATACACGGTGCATTACGCTGACGGCTCGGAGGAGGCGATCCCGTTGCATGCCGGCCAACACTTGCGCCACTGGTGGACGGGAAACTGGTGGGACAACGGCGGCGCGGACAGTTGGCCAATCTTCATGGGCCGGAACGCCTACAGCGGACGATGGAAGCATTACATCGGCGTCTGGGCGATGCAGTGGACAAACCCACATCCCGACAAAGTCATGACCGGCATCACTCTGGCTTCAATGGGCACGGCGGCGCCGGCGATTTTCGCCATTACCATCGACGATGTTGATTATCACGCCAGCGATCAACTGAAGGCGAACTACGAGCGCCCCGACGAGCCACCCGTCGGCTACTTTGATGACAAGTTGGCGCAGGAGCGTCAGCGTATTTTTCAGGAAATGGTGGACCGTGAGATGGTGCGCGGCGTGCGGCGGATCGAGTTGATCGCGCCCGACCTGCTTGCGGTCACACTGGATGCGTGGGTGGCCGACGGCCCGGGCGCGGGCGAAGATCGGGCGGCGGCCCTGCAGGTTCCGGAGACGTTTACCATCCGTGTCGGTGACGGCCAAGCCATGCACCCGCGCCGCGTCGGCCGACTTAGCTATGAGCACTGGAACGGCGACATCGGCCCTTTCCAGCAAAATGTTGTGTACTGGCACACCTATTATCTGGAACTGGAGCAGCCACTGCCGGCAGAGGCCGTATGCGAGGTGAGCGTTGCGGGAATGGATGCGCCCTTCGTCTCCATCGCGACGCTGCAGTTCACGCCCGCGGACGTTGTAACCCGTGCCATCAAGGTGAACCAGGTGGCCTACGCCGATTCGGCCGAGCGCCGGTATGCCTACCTCGGCTGGTGGGCGGCGGATCTCGGGGCGGTGAACTACGACCGCTTTGATACCTATCAGGTGGTCGACGAGGCGACCGGGCGCAGCACGTACAGTGGAGAAATCAAGCGACATGCCGACGATGATACGCTCAGCGGCGAACGGGTATATGAAATGGACATCAGTTCGCTGGAGTCTGGGCGATACCACATCGTAATCGACGGCCTCGGGCGCTCCAGTAGTTTCGCAGTCGGCGGCGAAGGGATCGCGGACCTGTACAGGCAGACCAACCGCGCATATTACCATCAGCGTGCGGGGACGGCGCTGGTTGAGCCTTACACCACGTTTACCAACGATCTGCATCACCACCGCGTGTCAAAGAGCGGGCAAGTCGTGGGCGATGAAGAACAGGAGACCGCGGACGATCCGGCCAGGATCTTCCGCGGCGGATACCACGATGCGGCAGACTTCGACGTGTTCACCTATCACCTCCGTGCCACCGCCCAGACCTTGAACGCTTACGAGATGTATCCCACGGCATTCCGGGATGACGACTTGAATATTCCCGAAAGCGGTAATGGCATACCGGACGTGCTGGACGAAGCGAATTGGGCGCTGCTGGCTTATCTCGACCTGCAACGGGACAACGGGGCAGTGCCGCTGGGCCGGGGCAATGAACAGGATGCTCAACGAGACTATGTACGGGAGCATGGGGAAGCGCCGCCGTTCGGCATTTTTCCTCCCACCACCACGTCCACAGCGGAATACGCCGCTGTCGCCGCACAGTATGCCCGTCTGATCGAACCATACGACGCGGAGCGATCGGCGGTCTACCTTGCCTCGGCCCAACGCGCCTTCGCGTGGGCACAGGCCAATCCGCAGGTGGGCGAGCGTACTGAACATGCCGGCAAGCTGCTTCGGACCTGGGCCGCGGGCGAGTTGTACACCACCACCGGTTCGGCGACGGATCACCAGGCGTTTAAGGATCTTTACCACGACGGTGGATACAAAGATTATCACTACCGTTATGCGGTCTACCTGCCGACATTCATGGGTGCCTATGTCGGGGCCACCCATCAGGATGTGGACCCGGACATTCGCGACGCATTGCAGGACGAGTTGATCCGCCGGGCCGACGACGGGCTGAAGAAAATCGATGAGCCAGCATACCGCGTGGGATTGGGCGCTCGTGACAGTGGATTCGGTTGGGGCACACTCAACGGCGGCGGCCACTACGCGAACCTGCTGTTGCTGGCCCATCACCTGACCGGCGAGCAGGCCTATCTTGACGGGGCGAGTCTTAATGCGGACTTCCAGCTTGGTTGCAACCCGCTGTCCAAAACGTTCATCACCGGGATGGGTGAACGTCCGCCGCGTCATCCACAGATCGCCGCATACCTGTACACCCAGCCGGGCAAGACCGGGTCCACCGTTCCGGGCATCACCATTTACGGGTTGGCCGCCAGCAACTTGACCTGGCATCCCGAGGTCATTCCCCCTTGGCGACGGTGGCGCGACCTCGGCAACGGGGGTGCGGAAATCAGCAGCGAATTCACGATCACGGAAACCATCGGCGCTTCGTCCATGCTGTACGGGACGCTTCACGCGCTTCAGCTGCGCCGAGAAAACGATTCGCTCGAACCCTGAAACAAGCCGTGGAGATGGAAGAACCCGTGTCCCGCCGGTTATATGAAGCTTAAAAAACCTTGACCTACCCCCGCCCTACCGCTAGGTTTACCATTAGAACGCGTGGGGAAATGCAAAAGGTCATTGTTCGTTGAGTTCAGGAGCGTGGCGTAATGGCGGATCGACAGGTGACATTACGGCATATTGCCGAGCAAGCCGACGTGTCGGTGGCTGCCGTTTCCTATGCGCTGCATGGCAAGGGCCGAATGTCGCCGGCGAGACGAAGTCAACTGGAGCAGATGCTCAAGGAGGCGGGGTACAAACCGAGCTACAAGCTGCGTCCCGTGTTGTATGTCAGCAGCCACAGCGTGTTCCACGACATGCACACGCTGCAACCGCTGCTGTCGAAGTATGGCGGGATTAACGACTGCTTCCATGCCGAGGAGATCCCGCTGCGGATGGAGTTGCTCCACATGCCCGGTTCGCCGAGCCTGGCGGACCAGTTGGAGCAACTGCTGTCGTTCCGCCCCAGCGGCGTGCTGCTCGACTCCGACCTCCGGGACGAAATGGCGGAAGTGGTCCAGTTCTTCGATGCCGCAGGCGTTCCCGCAGTTCAGGTCGGCCACATTCCGCACGTGCCGGCCACGGACAGCGTGGTGGTCGACAACTTCGGGGGGGCCCATGCGGGCACGCAGCACCTGATATCCCAAGGTCACAAGCGGATCGCCACGATCCGGTGGAACATCGAAAACGACCTGGCAAGCCGTCAGAAGTATGCAGGATTCTGCTGTGCCATGGAGGAAGCGGGGCTGGAGGCGTCCGAAGCGTATACGGTCGAGGCGCCACTGGGGCGACGTGCCGCCGGCCAACCGGGGCGGGTCGCCGTCGAGCGACTGCTCAGCCTGTCTCAGCCGCCCACGGCCGTGTTCGTGGAAAACAGTTTCGTCAGCCCCAGCCTGCTCTACCCGATCCCGCCGGAGGAAGCGGTGCCTGCCGAGATCGCCCAGCTCGACATGGTTCATTTCGAGGCGTGGAGCCTCGACTGGATCGAGCAGGTAGTGGTGAGCAAACTGAGCCTGCCTCCTCGTCATACCAAGCTACTACGAATCGATTGGTACCGAATGGGCCAGATGGCGGGCGAGTGGATGCTGGCAAAACTGGGCGGCAACGATCAAACGGGGCAGGTCACACGTCTGTCGCCCCGCCTGGTCCATGTGGACGACGGGACGGAGACACCGCTCAACGCATCGTGATGATTGAACCATGCCTGACGACAAAGCGGCGATTCCTGCTTCCCATTGCTTAAACCATGGTTATCATATAGCACGCTTGAGCGGAGGCCATCACAGGTCATCACGCTTGGCAACGCGGAGTTCAAACCGACGGTGACGCCCCGCCCCATTTCGCTGGTCCGTGAGAAGCGGCTGGCCAGCACTGTTTGTCTCAGCGGGACTGTTCGACGCCGAACCTGATGAGCCTGCCCGAGCACGACACGTCACGCCCGAGCTATGACCTGCACACAAGGACTGCACGATGATCCAGAAGAATGCGCCTTTGATGATGTTTTGCGTCCTGATGATCGGTGTTGCCGCGCCTGTCAATGCCGATGGTCTGGATGGGGCGGAGACACCCGTTTCGCCGATCCCCGACGCACTGCAAGGCGTGCACCCGATTCACATGCCCGAATATGACGGTGTCGAGCAACTCCTGGTGCTGTCTGACCGGTGGGTGATCGTGGTCAACCGCAGCATGGACGACCTGTTCGCGGAGATGGATCGACGAGCCGACGGTGCACTCGGGGAGACGGTCGAGCGTTGGGTCGCCAGTGAGCAGGCGGGCAGGCCTGACTGGAAGGCGTATCACGGCCGATGGGCGCTGCGCGACGAGCACATGGCCGACGCTCGGGAGGCAATCGGCGAGCGCCGGCTGGGCGAGCCGGGCTACTTCACCATCGCGAGCCCGGACGACGACCGGTATGCGGAAGTTCGATACCCGGCCAAGGCAGACCGGCTGCTGGTGTCCGCCGGGATGGGGCGGAAGCATGGCGGCGTTTTTCGCACGGACTTCATGATCTACAGCTACCTGGAATTGCCTGAGCCGATGCGAGATGGAGCGCAATATCAGATCGAACTGGACAACGGTGACCAGGTGTCATTCACGTTCGACCGCAAGACCACCATCTCTCGCGCGATCAAGGTGAACCAGGTCGGCTACCTGCCGGACGCCAACCAGAAGCGGGCGTACCTCGGCGCGCACCTCTACCGGTTCGGTCCGTTGGACCTGTCGCACGCCGACCGGTTCGAGGTCATCAACGTCAAGACGGGCGAAGTCGCGATGGATGGCGCCGTCGAGCTGATCGATCGCAACCCACGGTTCGCTCCCAAGGACGACTCGCAGTCGCCCGACGGCCGGCCGCTGATGTATGGCGAAGACGTCTATGTCGCCGACTTCACCGAACTCACAGAGGAAGGCGTCTTCTTTGTCAGTGTGCCGGGCGTCGGTCGGTCCTGGCCCTTCCGTCATGCGAAGGATGTGTACGGGCCGGCGTTTTATACGGCCGCGCGCGGCCTGTTTCACCAGCGTGCCGGGATGGCGATCACGTCGGAGTATTCGCGCTGGACCCGTCAAAAGGCGCTCACCGCGCCCTACTACGAGTCCAAACATATCTCCTTCCCTCACCACACCGGCCGGCCAAGCGGCTATGAGCGTTTCGACGTGATTGCTGGCTCATTCGACCGCTCGCGTCAGACGCCGGAAATCCCCGGTGGCTGGCATGACGCCGCCGACTGGGATTCCAACGACGGCCACTACGCGGCGGTATTCGACCTGCTGCACGCCTACGGCTTCTCACCGGAGCGGTTCACCGACGGGCAACTCCGGCTGCCCGAATCGGACAACGGCGTGCCCGATGTGCTGGACGAAGCCCGCCACGGCCTCGAACTCTGGCGGCACAGCATGGACGAGCGCGGCGGCGTCTCGGGCATGCTCGAAACCTGGACGCATCCGGACATCGACGACCCGGACGTGGACTACGCGTTCGCGCAGCGCACCCGTTGGTCTTCGCTGCTGTTTGCCGCCGCCGCCGCGCAATACGCGCAGTTCGTCAAGCCGTTCAATCCGGACGACGCCGCGCTTTACCAGCAGGCGGCGGAACGGGCCTACGCCTTCGGCAGCGACCCGGCCAACTCGCTCGGCGACACGGTGATCCACGCCAAGAAGCAGCGCGGCAAGGGCGACGACTACACCATCGAGTGGACGGAAACCGACGAGCACATTCAACCCTACCTGCTGCATGCAAAGCTGCGCCTGTACCTGCTGACGGACGACGAGACCTACCTCGAAGATGTACCGGAACTGGCCGAAATCGCCCATCGCCCGATCGAGCATCACTTCAGTCGCAAGGACTATTCGCCGTGGATTTACTACAGCCTGGTTGAAGCGGGCGATGCGCTGCCGAAGGCACTGGTCCGGGAATGGCGCAACTGGTTCATCGAGGACGCCGACGGCCTGGTCGACCTGCTGGACGACGCGCCGTATGCCAGCACATGGCCGCGGCATCAGGACTACTGGATGGCGTGGGGCGCGAGCATGATGATGAACTTCAACCGCGGATTGGTGATTGCCTACCAGTTGACCGGCGATCAGAAATACCGCGATGCGGCACTGACGAACACCGACTTCATGCTCGGCGCGAACCCGATGGGCATGTCCTGGACCACCGGTCTCGGTTACGTCTACCCGATCGACATCCAGCACAGCGTCAGCGAACTGGACGGCATCGTCGACCCGGTCCCAGGCATCACCATCTACGGCATTACGGGCGGCCCGATCTACCACCAGTTCCGCAACGAGGTGTGGGCGTCACCCGACGGCGATGCGTCCGTCGATTTCGTCAGCCATGAGTCGCATCGCAATCCGCCCCTGTGGCGGCGCTGGATGGTGCATCCGCACGTGAACGTCGCGCAGAACGAGTTCACGATTCACGAAACCATGGCCGCCACGGTCTTCACGACCGCCGTGCTGATGGCAGACGACTGGTCGCCGGAAACGTCGCCCGTGCTCAAGGACGCGCCCCGGCGTCCCGACCAGTTGTTCGGCCAGTGGTATCTGCCTTAACCGTCATGCCGACGTTCACGTCGCGGCCGGCGTGGTGGTGCGCTTCACATGCAGGCGCTCCTGCCCGCCGGCCCATCGCAGTTCCACCTCCACCGGCACGTTGCTGACCACCTCAATCGCCGGCTTCTCCTCCGGCCGACGCCGCGCCGTGCAGCGTAAGTCCAGCAGGCCATCCGGGCCGAACGGATATTGCCGCACGCCATGCGCGTCGAGCAGGCGGACATCCCACACCAGGCGGTGGTTCGCCGCATCGGGCCGCAGGCCGAACACATATTCAAACAGCACCGCGATTGGGCCCAAGCCGGCCCACCCCACAAAGTCCGGCTTGGCGGGGTCGCCCGGCGCCGCGGCCTCGGGGGCATAGTTTTCCCAGAGCGTGCCCGTCTCCTGGAAGACACGGGTGACGTTGTCGACATGGTTGCAGGCGATGTCGTGCGCAAGGCGATGCTGGTCCACCTGCGTCAGACCGCGCAGCACCATGTACTGCGTCGACGGCCAGATTCCGCCGCACCAGTAGTTACCCGCCGGGTGATAGCCGCGTTCGTCCGCAGGCAGCGAAGGCACCCGGTGCGGCCGGTTGAACTGGGCCGGGTCTTCCAAGTGGGCCACGAACCGTTCCAGCCGGTCGGCGGGCACGGCCTCGGCCAGCAGCGCCCAGTAGGCGCCGATGGTGCGGAAGTCGCTGCGCTCGCCGGTGCGCTTCAGGTCGTGATAGAAGCGCGTGCGCTCGTCCCACATCCGCTCATTGACGACGCGGGTCAGCCGTTCCGCCTCCTCATGCATTTCCTCCACCACCACGGGCTCATCCAGCACGGTCGCCATCCGCGCCAGCGTCCGCGCGGAAAAGATGGCGTGCAGCGTGGCGTCGACCCAACTCAGGTGAGCCGGGCTGTGAGCGGGCGAGTACCCGGCGGGCACGCGCGGCTGATTGTCCATCCCGCACGCCCAGCCGCACGACCAGTACGTCCCGTCAGGCCAGGTGCGATAATCGCGCATCCACTGGTGATACGCCACCAGCAAGGGGAACACGCGTTCGAGACGCTGGCGGTCCCCAAGGTTGATGTAGTACGCCCACTCGCTCCACGCCAGGGCATTGGGCCCGGTGCTCGCCGGATCATGACGGTGGAAGCAGTCCTGTCCGTCGGCGATGTCGATCTCACGACAGATGAAGCCGTCGGCGTGCTGCTTCGCATAGAGATTGTCCAGCGTGCGCTGAAAGTCGAACGCCCGCGAACCGTATCGGCCGAACATGAGAATGAAGACCGAGTCCCACAGAAAGAGGTGGCCGTTGAAGGTCGTGTCGATGTAGTTGGCGACAAAGCCGTTGGCCGTGGTGGGCGTGCCGAGATTGCTGAACGCCAGTTCCCACGCTTTCCAGTAGCAGTCGATGACCGACTCGTGCCCCTCCCAGGCGGGCTGCGGCAGTTGCTCACGCACGTCGTCAAAGCGCGGCAAGGGCGGCGCGTCTGGTTCGGCCGTGTGAAAGGGGTTGCGCTCGACCCAGGGGTTGGGCACGTAGCAGGCGAACAGCGGATCGGTGAGGTACAGCGGCCGCGTGGGCGGATCGTGTGGTTGGTGTGTCATCACTTGCTCGTTGAGGTATACAGAAGCGCTCCGGCGAGCGGTGGTGCAGGATTGAACCCTCAGGCAGCGGCATCGCCCACGATGGGTCTTCGCCTGTCACAGGGGCCTGATGTCACTGCCGCAGACCTCGACCAGCCGTGGAGCCAGTTGGATGTTTTCAACCGTTTCCGTCTGGCCGTTGATCCGATCCAGGCTGCGTTTGCCTGCCATCCGGCCCAGTTCTTCCCAGTTGATCTGCAACAGCTTCGTCCGCCGCGTCGGATAGTTGAACACGCCGGCCATCACCTGCTCGATCACGTCCAGGTGCCAGGCCTCGAAGTGGACCATGTCCAACCGGCGGATCGCCTCGGGCAGAGCCGGCTCGGAAGGGTCGATCGGGTACAGCAGTGAGGCGCTGACGAAGCTGTTTTCCACGAACACCGCCGTCGGCGGCTCGGGCAACGCCAGCAACTGCTCCACCGCCACCCGCCCGGTGAGCCGGTCGCCGCGGCGGCCCGGCGGGCTCTGGACCACATATTCAGGCCGCTCGGCCAGCCCCGCGTCCTGCAAGGCGCACTGGAAGGCGGCGTACTTCTTGGCGCTCGCCGGGTCCTCGGCCACCCGCCAGCGGATGGTGGCGATCCGCGTGTGCCCGGCCTCGACCAGGTGGCGGGTGGCGGCGTAGGCGCCGCCGAAGTCGTCGATCACCACCGCATCGACCCCCGGCGCCCGCACGGTGTGCCCGATCTGCAACGCCGGCACCCCCTGCCCCTCAAAGAACCGCGCCACCGCCGGCAGATCATCCCCAAGGTCCGAATCCAGAATCACACCGGCGGGCTTATAGGAAAGCAACTCGCGCAACTGGCCGCTCAAAGCTTTGCCGTTGGGCCGGTGCAGAAACTCGACGCGCAGGTCGACGTTGGCTTCACGGAAGACGCTGTTGAGCCCGTCGTACTTTTCCAGAAACGGGGTGAAGGCGGAGGGATGGCGATACTCGCGGTGGTCGCAGATGTAAAACGCCGGCCGACGCTTCGGCCGCGGCTTGAGGCCGGCCTCGGCAAGCAGCCGACCGATCTTGCGCCGCCGCTGCTCGGAGATCCGCCCCTTCCCGTTGAGCACATACGACACTGCCGCGACGGAAACGTCAGCCTTGCGGGCGATGTCCTGAAGCGTGGTGGCGGAGCGGTTCATGGTGGCATTCCACAAAAAGTCGACAGGCGCGGGGCCGACCCTCCGACCGGTTCCGTCAAAGTCCCATGCTCGCCGTGTGACAGCTCACCGCCGGCGTCGACCGAGCAGCAACAGGCCCCCCGCGCCGAGCAAACCCAGCGAGGCGGGCTCGGGCACGACCTCGACGATTTCGAAGCCGTTGACCCGCAGGCTCAGCGCTTCCACGCTGGATGCGGTGAACGACATCAGGCCATCGCCGTCGGTGGTCAGGGTCAGCAGCGTGCTGTATTCGTGGTTGTTCGCCGGCGCGGTCCAACTGGTGTAGGTGACGCTGCCGGACGTGCCGGTGGTGCCACTGCCAGCGGTCGGGGCGAACGCGACGGTGTAGGTGCCTGCACTGGCCTCATTCTGATAGTCGTAGGCGTACAGGCGGACGGCGTAACTGGTCAGCGCATCGAGGCCGGAGACGGTGTAATCGATCGAGGCGTTCGCGTCGTTGTCGTAGTTGAAGTCGCGGTAGAGGTCGGCGTAGGTGAACGCGCCGCCGTCGGCCAGGCCGGGGCGGCTGAAGAAGTCGCCGGTACTGGACGTAACGGTGTAGGAGCCGAAGGTGCGGTTGTTGTCCGGCTGAGCGTTGAAGCCGGTTTCCGTGCCGCCGGCATTGAAGTCGACCGCGAGAATCGCCGCCTGTGCGACGCCCGCCAGACCGAAGACCGTTCCCAGAACCATCGCTGCACCAAGTCGCGTTGCAAGCATCGTTCAATCTCCTGAAATGGGGAAGACGTGGAATTGAACCTTGCCGGGCGTACCACACACCCTCCCGGCGTGGATCTCTGCCGAAGTGGACAACGCGTGCACCCGTAGATGATCCACAATGAGCGTACCCGACGGCCCAGGGAGGGAACAAGACCATTTGGTGAAAAATATGATTAATATATGGACCTTCCGGGTTTCGTGTGGGTGAGTGGTCGCTGAAAGGCGGGGCTCTGCCC
>JBBDPC010000128.1:0-15915 GCA_040876735.1 Phycisphaeraceae bacterium
TCAAGGCGAGCGGCTTCTACTTCAGCCAGGGCATCGTGTGGGACAAGCAGCATCCGGTGCTGACGCGGAAGGATTTCATGGGCGCGTTTGAGATCGCCTTCTATGGCTGGAAGGAAGGCGCGGGCCACCACTTCTACGGGCCCAACAACGCCACCGACCTCTGGCACGTGAAGAAGGTCAATCCGCAGAGCATGGTCCACCTGACCGAGAAGCCGGTCGAGCTGGCGGTGCGGGCCATCCAGTATTCGTCCAAGCCCGGCGAAAACGTGCTCGACCTCTTCGGCGGCAGCGGATCGACGCTGATCGGTTGCGAGCAGACGGACCGGCGTGCGTTCCTGATGGAGATCGACCCGGCGTACTGCGACGTGATCGTGCAGCGCTGGGAGCAGTTCACCGGGCGGAAGGCGGAGCGGGTTTCCGATACTCCACAATCCGAACCTTCGCCGGCGACTGCACCGAGTTGAAGGCCTCCAACATGATCTCAAGGGCGCGGCGGCGGCTGCGACTACCTGAACCGGACCCAATGATCGGAAACGCCACCGAGTTGAAATGATGCTGATCGACCAGAGCCATAGCCGAGTGAACCGAACCGCTGATCGATGGCGCGGTGGCGAACCACAGAAGGTTGATGCCGGCCACGTGAATGATCGCCTTGTGGGGGAGCCGGCCGGCACCGGTCAGCACCGCCCCGCCCAGCGGGATCGGTCCGTGCCTGGCCAGTTCACGAAATGGTGCGGTGCCGGCTTTACGCTTGATGGCACCGGAGACGCCCTGGGGCAGGAGCAGCCACCAGGGGATGACATTGCGATTCCAGGCGTTGATGACGACCTCAACGTCCTGGTCGAGCAGGTCACCTTGGACGATCTGCGGGCTCATGATACTAGCGAGTATAGCCGGTGGCGCTTGTTGCCGAATCCACGACAACACCCCGGCTGGGGCCGGGGCGAAGTCCCTGTCATGAAAGGTGGCTCAGTACGGCGCTTCGGCCAGGAACAGGTACTCGACCATGGCGTCCTCGTAGAGGCAGGTCGAGGCGGGGTAGCTGCGCCGGCCCCGGGTGACGACACACCCGCGCTCCTTCATGAACTCCAGGGCCACGTTGACCTGCGTGAACGGCGCGTCCAGTGCCTCGACCAGCGAATCGAGGGTGACGCCCTCTTTCGCCCGTTCCTCGATGGCGTAGGCCACGTCCTCGTAGACCTTCCGCGTGCAGCGGTGGATGTAGCCCTCGCGGTCGCTGAAGGGGAAAGCGACAGTGCGGACGAGCGTGTCGTCGATCACATCGAAGATCACGGCGCGTTGGCGTGCCCGGTCCCGCATGGCTCAGCCCTCCTTCGTCTGCGCGTCGGCGGCGCTGGTGAGGGCGAACTGTCCGCGATCGACGTGGGCGAAGCGGCTGGCGTCGCCTTTCTTCTGGATCTCGCGGAGGATCGCCGAGTAGAGTGTGGCTGCCGGCGTCTTGCCGCTGCTGGACCAGAGCTTGCGTTCGAAGATCGCCTCGATCATCTGCGAGCAGGTCAGCGGCCCCTCCGCGTCGCGCAGCACGGTGATGGCGGCGTCGATCAGCGACGGTCCGCTGCGCTTCCGGCGCGGCTTGGCTTCCGGCGTGGCCGGCTTGGCGTCGGTCGCGCTCTGGGTCATGGCTCGCTCGCTTTTCGTCATGCCGTCGGGCGAGGCTTTGCGTTCGTCCCGCAGCCGGGCGTTCTCCTGATCCGCCTTGTGGCGGGCCTTGAGTTCCGCGGCACTGAGCTTCTTCTTCGCGGGCTTCTTCGTCTTGGCCCGATCCGCGGTGCTCGCCGGTCCGCGCAGGCGCTGGGCGCTCTTGATGCGGACCTTCTTGCTGGTGACCAGGTTCGTGGCCTGCCACCCGCCGCTGGGGTGCTCCGCATCGATGCGGACGGGCACGACCTTGTCGGTCACTTTGGCGCGGTACGTTTCGCCGATCTTCACGTCGTCTTTCTTCATCGTTTGTCTCCTGTGGATGAAGGTTCACTGGCGGCCAGCCGCACGGCCGGCCTCGTAGGCTTGTTCGAGCGCCTGACGGAGTTGCCAGACGCTGAGGTCATGGAAGTCGAGGTGATCGCGCCCGCGGGTCTCGAGCGTGGCGACGTTGAGCACGTCGCGGGCGATGCGCTCGATGGTCTGTTGCTTCTGCTGATCTGGTTCGGGCATGGCGTGGTCTCCGTTGGCTGTAAACAAAAAGAGCCGGGCTCACAGGCCCAGCTCTTCGCACAGTTCGTTGAACTCGCGTTGGCCCAGCAGGCCGACGAGTTGGTCGCCGAACCAGGCCGACTCGCGTTCGGCCTGCTGGCCAACCTCTCCTTTCCCGTAGGCGGGCTGCAGCTTGGCGGCGATCAGCGCCACCGCGTGCGGCGAGAGGCATTCCTTGATCGCGTCGGTTATGGCGTGGGCGTCGTCGTTCCGTGGCATGTCGTGCTCCTTGGGGTTGGTGGTATCCGTGGGTCAGTCCGCGAAGCGTTGCAGCTCGCGGAAATAGTCATGGATGTCGCTGTTGGTCCCGCGGACACCGTCGAGCGTCTGCTGCAGGCATTCGGCCATCGACCAGACGTCGGCTTCGCAGTCGGCCTGCACATGGTGCGTCCGCCCGTCGGGCATGTCCGGCGTGAGGATGGTGACGACGATGAACTCGCTGGTGTGCGGGCGGGTGATCGTGGCGTAGTGCCCGGGGCGTCCTTCGAGGTCGATGCGCGTGGTTCGCATGGCGTGGTCCTTTCGTTTTCGACAGCACCATCAGGGCAAGTCATGCGAGGAACATCAAGGCCAGAATCGCAGTCATTCCCAGGAATTTTGCAGGTGATGGCATGACCGAAGGAACTGGCGAAAACCCAGCGACCCCCGGGCCGGTGAACCCGCTGGCGCTGTCGATCGAGCAGGCGGCCAAACTGCTGAACGTGCCGGAGGCGACGGTGCGTCAGCACGTCAGCGATGGCGCGCCGACGGCCGCGGACGGGACGCTGAACCTGATCCATTACGCCGCATGGCTGAACGGTGAACTGAAGCGGAGGGCTGATGGCACTTGATCCGCTCAACCTCAAACCCACGCAGCTCGTGCGGCTGCTGAACTCCACGCCGCTGGGTTCGGTGATCGATGCGACCGTGCTGCACCGCCAGCGCAACGCCGCCGGCCTGCGCATCGCCTCCGAGCGGGACGAGCAGCGCGTGCATCTGGTCAAGTACGTGGCGTGGCTGGTGCGCGAGTTGGACAAGCCGGCGGCGCCGAAGCCCGACTACCGCGATCGGCTGCGGCGGGACCTGGAACGCAAGCTGGAGATGTCCAGGCAGGGACGCGACATCGGTCCGCTGCCAGACGTGGTGGACATGCAGCGGCGGCAACGCTGTGAAGAATCGTTTCGCGACTTCTGCGAGACCTACTTCCCCGCGGCGTTCCATCTTGAATGGAGCGACGACCACCTGCGCATCATCGACAAGATCGAGCGGTCGGTGCTCGAAGGCGGGCTGTTCGCGTTCGCGATGCCCAGAGGCAGCGGGAAGACGAGTCTCTGCCGCGCTGCTGGCATGTGGGCGATCCTCTGCGGCTACCGCGACTACATCTGCCTGATCGGCTCGGCCGAGGATCAGGCGAAGAACATGCTCGAGAGCATCAAACGGGAGATGCTGGGCAACCCGCTGCTGGCCGAAGACTTCCCCGAGGCGATCTATCCAGTGCGCAAGCTGGAAAACAACGCGAGACGGCAGGCCGGCCAGCTCTGTGAAGGCGAGCCGACCTACATCACGTGGGCATCCGACAAGCTGGTGCTGCCCACGCTCAGCAGCGAGCAGTTGCCCATGGCGATGCGCCAGCGCGAGATGGCGGCCAGCCCCTCCTCCGGCTCCATCATCACCGTGGCCGGCCTGGACTCGAACATCCGCGGCCAGCACCACACCAAGCTGGATGGACAGGTGGTGCGCCCGTCGCTGGTGATTCTCGACGATCCGCAGACCCGCCAGAGCGCCGCCAGCCGTACGCAGACCAAGCACCGGCTGGACATCCTCAACGGCGACGTGCTGGGCATGGCCGGCCCGAACGTGAAGATCGCCGGCTTCATGACCTGCACGAAGATCCACCACGACGACCTGGCCGACCAGATCCTCGACCAGCAGAAGCACCCCGAGTGGCAAGGCGAGGCGACGAAGCTGGTGTACGCGTTCCCGTCGGACGAGAAACGGTGGGATACGTACGCCCAGCTTCGGGCCGAGGGACTGCGCGAAGGTGATGGCGGCAAGCGGGCCACCGCGTTCTACGCCGAACACCGTGACGCCATGGACGCGGGCGCCGAGGTCGCCTGGCCGCAGCGGCACCACGCCGATGAACTATCGGCGATCCAGCATGCCATGAACCTGAAGCTCCGGGATGAGGAAGCCTTCTTCGCCGAGTACCAGAACGAGCCGCTCAGCGCCCAGTTCGACGAGGACGTGCTGATGCCCGACCAGGTGGCCGAACGCGTCAGCGGCCGACCGCGGGGCCAGGTGCCCAAGCCGGCGACATGCCTCACCGCGTACGTCGACGTGCAGGAGAAGATGCTCTTCTACGTCGTCGCGGCGTGGGAGAGCGACTTCACCGGCCACATCGTCGACTACGGCACGCTGCCCGACCAGCAGCGGCGCTACTTCACGCTGCGCGACAGCACGAAGACGCTGACGGCCGAGTATGGCGGCGGGATCGAGGGCGCCGTGCAGGCGGGTCTGGAGCGACTGGCCAACCAACTGCTCGCGCGTGAATGGTCCGTCGCCGGTGACGGGGGTGTCATGCGCATTGAACGGCTGCTCATCGATGCCGGCTTCCTGCCCGGCATCATCGAAAATGTCTGCCACAAGGTCGGCGGTGTGGCCATGCCCGCCAAGGGTGTGGGCATCAAGGCGGGCAACAAGCCGATGCACGCCTACCGCCGCAAAACCGGCGAGCGGCACGGCCACCACTGGTACGTGCCCAACGTCTCCCGCACGGCCGAACTGCGCCACGTCCGCATCGACACGAACCACTGGAAAAGCTTCGTCCACGGCCGCTTCGCCACGTCACCGGGCGACCGCGGTTCGCTGACGCTGTTCGGCAAATCCCCCGCCGAGCATCGCCTCTTCGCCGACCACGTCGCCGACAGCGAGACCTGGACGCGCACGGAAGGTCATGGCCGGCTGGTGCAGGAGTGGACCATCAAGCCCGGCAAGCCCGACAACCACTGGTTCGACTGCCTGGTCGGTTGCGCGGTGGCGGCGAGCATGTGCGGCGTGCGGTTCGGCGTGGAGCGGCGCGAGGTCGAGGCCCCGCAGATGATCCGACTCTCCGACCTGCAGAAAGCGAGGCGGTAGTGCGTCTGTCGGAACTGACAACCCCGCGTGATCCGGAAGAGCGGGGCCTGCGCTGCCCGCGCTGTGGTTGCGGACACCTGCCGGTCGTCTACACCCGGCCCAAGCCCGGCTGCATCCTGCGCGTGCGCGAGTGCCGGCACTGTGGGAAGCGGCTGTCGACGCGGGAACGGGTCTGACCGCCCGCCACACAAAGCCGAGCGGCGCTTCAGTTCATGCGGGCGATGGCCACATTCAACGCTGCGGCAAAGTTGCCAGCGATCCCACTGCCGCTGCCAGGTAGCACAGCGCCAGCCAGCCGCCGAGGCCGAAAAGGTCATGGGTGCGCGTCAGGGAACGTGCATGTTCCATAGTGCTGAACCTGGTGTGTGGGGGAGGGCGGCGCTGATACGCAGTCAACGATAGGCGCGTTCCACATCTGTAACGATCAGCTGGTTCTGGAAGATTCAGCGTAAGGATCGCATTGCGCCAACTGATATAGCTGATAGCACCGCGTCGAGTCTCAGCATGGCAGACAACCTCGACAACACGATCCGCGAGAACGCCGAAGGTCCGGCCGAAGCCTCGGTCGACGGCCAGAGCGTCAAGCAGCATCGCGTGGCCGACCAGATCGAGGCGGATCGCTACCTGGCTTCGAAGCAGGCGGCGAAGAAGGGCCTCGGCGTGCGGATGACCAAGGTGGTGCCCCCTGGAGCGGCGTAGATGTTCACATGGCTTCGACAACTTGTGGGCCAACGGCCCCCCCAGCCGGCACGCGCCGAGATGCAGTCCAATGCAGGTCGCATGCTCCGCGCCCGCTACGACGCGGCGGTGACCAACCATGAGAACCGCCGTCACTGGGCGGGGGCCGATCATCTGTCGGCCAACGCCGCGGCCAGCCCGCAGGTGCGCCGCATCCTGCGCAACCGGGCCCGCTACGAGACCGCGAACAACTGTTATGCCCGCGGCATCGTCAACACAAAAGCCAACTACGTCGTGGGCACCGGCCCGCGCCTGCAGATGCTCACCAACGACCCCGCCATCGATCGTCTGGTTGAGCGGGAGTTTGCCCGCTGGACGAAGGCCGTGGGGCTGGCGCACAAGCTGCGGACCATGCGCATTGCCGAGGCGGAATCCGGCGAGGTGTTCGGCCTCCTGTCGACCAACCCCCGCATCGAGGCCCCGGTACAACTGGACCTCAAGCTCATCGAAGCCGATCAGGTCGCCACGCCACTGGAGGTGGAACATGCCGGGGCGGACGAGCAGGTCGTGGACGGCATCGTCTACGACACGTTCGGCAACCCGGTGGCGTACCACGTGCTGCGGCACCATCCCGGCGACCGTAACAGTTGGCGATCCGGCCACTTCGACTACGACACCGTTCCCGCCGAGGCGATGCTGCACCTGTTCCGCCGGGATCGACCGGGCCAGGGCCGCGGCATCCCCGAGATCACGCCCGCCCTGCCGCTGTTCGCCATGCTCCGCGACTACGGCCTAGCCGTGCTCCAGTCCGCCCAGCAGGCGGCCCTGCCCGGTGGCGTGATCTACACCGATGCGCCGGCCGACGCCGAGGCGGCGAACGTGGCGCCGATGGACCCGGTGGAGATGGATCGCGGCACGTGGCTGACCATGCCGTATGGCTGGAAGGTCGGACAGGTGCGGGCCGAGCAGCCCACCACCATGCACGACCAGTTCACGCGGACGATCCTGCAGGAGATCGCCCGCTGTCTGAACATGCCCTTCAACATCGCCGCGGGCAACAGCGCCGGCTACAACTTCGCCTCCGGTCGGCTCGACCACCAGTCCTTCTACAAGGCCATCCGCATCGACCAGGCGTTCATTGGCGACACGGTGCTCGACCGCATCCTGCGGGCGTGGCTGGATGAAGCGGTGCTGGTGGAAGGCTACCTGCCGCAGCAACTGCGTCAGATCGATCCTCATTTACCGCACCAGTGGTTCTGGGACGGCCTGGAGCACGTCGACCCGGCCAAGGAAGCCAACGCCACGGCCACGAAACTGACCAGCCACACGACCAACCTCGCCATCGAGTACGCCCGCCAGGGGCTGGACTGGGAAGCGGAGCTGCGCCAGCAAGCCAAAGAGAAGCAACTGATGCGGGAACTGGGGCTGAGCGACGCGGAGACCGCACCGCATGACGGTGACGATGAAGCCACCGCAGATGCGGAGGAACTCGTGGAGGAGATGCGCATCCATGGCTGACGCCAGCACCAACCCGACCGGCCCCATCACGCTGCTGTGCTCTGCCGGCGATGTCACCATCGAAGCCGCGGCCACGACTGAAACCGGCGACGCCGACACAACTTCCGGGGGGCTGCCGCGCTTCAGCATGGTCGCCTACTCCGGCGAGCCGATGCGCGTGGAAGGCTGGCGCCACCCGGTGGTGGTCGACCTCGAAGGCCTGCGCATCGAGAGCCAGCGCAAGCCCATCCGCTTCGCTCACAGCGCGTATCAGGGCGTGGGGCATACGGAGCGCATTGTGGCCGATGGGGGCAGGTTGATCGCCGAGGGCGTGGTCTCCCGCGACACGCCCGCCGCGCGGGAGGTCGTCTCCAGCGGCAAGCGCGGCTTCCCCTGGCAGGCGTCGATCGGGGCGGCCGTGGAGCAGGCCGAGTTCATCAAGCCCGGCACGACCGTGACCGTCAACGGGCGCACCTTCCCCGGCCCCGTCTTCGTGGCGCGGCAGACGGTGCTGGGCGAGATCAGCTTCGTGGATGCAGGGGCGGACCGGAACACGTCGGCGAGCATCGCCGCACAGGCAGACAAGGACAACATCATGAGCGAGAACACGAACGACCACGGGCAGCACAGTGACCCCGCCGACGACACCGCAACGGCCCCGGCGTCCAGCAAGGGCGCCGACGTCACGTCGGACACGGAGGACAGGCGCAGCACGGAGGCCGCTTCCACGGTCACCGCCTCTGCGGAAAGCAACGGGTCCGTGACGCCGCCGCAGGACACCGACGATCACATCGCCGCGATGCGCACCTTGACCGCCACGGAACTGCGTCGGCAGTCGAAGATCCGCCAGGTCGCCGCCGATCATCCCGAGATTGCCGCGAAGGCGATCGAGGAAGGCTGGTCGGGCGACAAGGCTGAACTCGAGGTCCTGCGTGCCAGCCGGCCCAAAGTGACTGGCGGCGGCGGCCCCGCCATGCACAGCATCGATTCGACCATCGACGGCCATGTGCTCGAAGCCGCGTGCATGCTCACCGGCGGGATCGGCCAGCCGGAGAAGGTTTTCGAGGAGCGGACGCTGGAGGCGGCCCAGCGCCGCTTCCGCGGCGGCATCGGCCTGCAGGAACTGCTGCTGGAAGCCGCGTGGGCCAACGGCTACAGCGGCCGCAACTTCCGCGCCAGTCGCGAGGTGCTCCGTTATGCCTTCGCCCCCGCCCCCGGAGGTGGCGGCTCGCTTCCGGGGGTTCAGGCGTCCAGCCTCTCCACCATCGACATCGGCGGCATCCTCTCCAACGTCGCGAACAAGTTCCTGCTGGATGGCTTCTTCAGCGTGGAGCGCACCTGGCGGAACATCTGCTCGGTGCGCAACGTGTCCGACTTCAAAACGGTGACGTCCTACCGCCTGATCGGCACGGACCAGTACGAGCAGGTCGCCCCCGGTGGGGAACTCAAGCACGGCACGCTGGGCGAGGACCGAGCAGTCCAACGTCAAGGATCTGACGCTCAACCTCGAAACCGGCGAGGCGGACGCCACCACGCGCGGCAACAACGGCTGGCGGGCGACGCTGGCCACGCTCAAGGAAGGCAGCATCGAGTTCGAGATGGTCTGGGACACGCAGGACAGCGGCTTCACCGCCATCAAGGACGCGTGGCTGAACTCTTCCGAGATCGCCCTGGCCGCGATGGACGGCGACATCAGCGCCAGCGGCAACCAGGGTCTGGCGTCGAACTTCACCGTGACCAACTTCAGCCGCAACGAACCATTGGAAGAGGCGATCACCGTCAACGTGACCGTCAAGCCGTCGAGCCAGACCGACTGGTACGAGGTGACGTAATCCCCCCGGAAGCCTAACCCGCCCCCGGAAGTTTGGAACCAGGAACATGAACAGCTTTACCGACAGTCAGGGCCGTACGTGGACGCTCACCGTCACGGTGGATGCGATCAAGCGCGTCCGTCGGCTCACCGAGATCGATCTGCTCGAGGCCGTCAGCGGCCGGCTGCTGGAGCGTCTGGCCGGCGACCCGGTGGTGCTGTGCGACGTGCTCTACGCGCTGTGCCGGCCCGAGGCGGAGAGCAAACAGGTCACAGACGAGGACTTCGGCCGTGCCATGGCCGGCGATGCGATCGAGCAGGCGACGGCCGCGCTGCTGGAGGCCCTGGCGGATTTTTTCCCCAGCCGGAAACGGCAGCTGCTCAAGCAGGCGGGGGCGAAGCTCAGCGAACTGGAGGCGAAGGTGCTGGACCACGCGGAAGCGCAGCTGAGCAGCGGCGCCATCGACGCGGAACTGGACCGGATGCTCAAAGCGTCTGGCGACTCGCCTGGCAGTGCGCCGGGATCCTCGGACTCGACCCCGGGCCCCTGACGCTGCGTGAGCTGGTCGCGATGGCGGAAGCGAAGTCGCGCGACCAGTGGAACCATACATCGGCGGTGCTGGCGCTGATCGCCAACTGCCACCGTGACCCGAAGAAGACGGGCCCGTTCAAGGCGGAGCAGTTCCACCCGCTGGCGGAGAAGCCCGAGCCGGTGAAGCTCAAGGACAGGGACGAGGCGTTCGCGATCCTCAAGCACGTGTTCGTGGATCGGAAAAAGAAAGACCCGCCGGCCGGCACGAGGCCAAACCGACGGGCTTCCGGGGGTCGTGGGATAGAGCCTGATCGTACCACCTTCTGAACAAGGAGCAACACGCTGCCGCCAACCAACGCCATTCGAGCCGGGCGGGCCTTCGTCGAGCTGTTCGCCGACGACCGCCGCCTCGTGCGCGGGCTCCGCCGGGCTCAGCGGAAGCTGCGGGCCTTCGGCAGCGCGATCCGCGGCATCGGCACGAAGATGGCGGGCCTGGGCGCCGCGATCACCGCGCCGCTGCTGGCGGCGAGCAAGGTCTTCGCCTCGACCGGCGACGACCTGAACAAGATGGCCATCCGCACCGGGATCAGCGTCGAGGCGCTGAGCGAACTCGGCTTTGCTGCCGAGCAGAGCGGGGCCGAGCTGGACAGCCTGGCCAACGCGGTGCTGCGCATGAACCGCCGGCTGGGGCGGATCCGCGCCGGTCAGGGCACGGCCACGCAGGTCGAGGCGATGGAGGGGCTGGGCCTCTCGGCCGAGGCGCTGGCGCAGATGAGCCCCGAGCAGACGCTCAATGCCATCGCCGACGCCATGGCGGCCATGGAGGATCCCACGCAGGCGGCGGGCCTGGCCCAGCGCGCCTTCGGCACGCAGGTCGACCGCATCCTGCCACTGCTGCTTCAGGGCTCAAAGGGCATGAACCAGCTGCGTGACCAGGCGCGCCGGCTCGGGCTGACCATCTCCGGCGAGTCCGCGGCCAGCGCGGCACAGTTCACCGACACGCTGAACGTCCTGTGGAAGGTGGTGAAGCGCGGCGTCTTCGCCATCGGCAATGCGCTGGCCCCGCTGCTGATCGAGGTCGCCGAGCGCATCACGACCGTCGCCGTGAGCGTCGGTCAATGGATCCGCGAGAACAAGCGGCTGATCGTCACCGCCTTCAAGGTCGGCGCCGCGGTGCTCGCGGCGGGCACCGGTCTCATCGCGCTGGGCACCGCGATCATCGGGCTCTCGGCCGTGCTGGGCATCATCGCCACCGGCCTGAGCACGGCCGCCACGCTGCTGGGCGCGCTGCTCTCGCCCATCGGCCTGGTCGCGACAGCGGTGGGCGTGCTCGGGGCCGTGATCCTCAAGGCCACCGGCGCCGGGGCCAAGGCGCTGGCCTGGCTCGGGGAGAAGTTCGCCGCCCTCAGGGCGATTGCGCTCAAAGCGTGGCGTGGCATCGCCGATGCCCTGGCCGCCGGCGACCTCGCGCTGGCGGCAGAGGTGCTGTGGCAGGCGCTGAAGGTCCAGTGGCTCAAGGGCGTGAACTATTTGAAGGGCCTGTGGCTGGGCTTCAAAGTGAACTTCATGAAGGTAGCCACGGACGCCTTCTATGGCGCCGTCAAGATCGCGGCCAATGCCTGGGACGGGCTGCGGGCGGCGTGGGTGCAGACGGTGGCGTTCCTCAAGGACACCTGGACGAACTTTACGTCCACGCTGGCCAGTGCCCATCGCCGATCCGTGGGCTTTGTCGCCAGACAGCTGCTGCGCCTGCGCGGGCTGATGGACGAGAGCTTCGATGCCGAGGCCGCCATCACCATCGCCGAGCAGGACACGCGCGCGGACCTGAACGCCATCGAGCGGGAAAAGCAGGCGGCGCTGGCCGCCAGTGACCGCCAGCGCGAGCAGGACCTGGCGCGGATCGGCCAGGAGAACCTCGACACGCTCGCAGCGCTGGACCGCCAGAGCGAGGCGGCGAACCGGCGCCGGCAATCGCAGGCGCAGCAGGAGATCGACGCGGCCACGCAGGAGCTTGAGGGCGCCCGCCGTGAATACGAGGCCGCGCTGGCGGAGGCGGCCGAGCGTCGTGCGGAGACTGAGACTTCCGGGGGTGGGCCCACGTCGCTCGAGACGTTCCTCGATCAGCTCGAGGGCATCGGCGACCGGCTTGAGGACGCCGCCCGGCGCAGCGTCGAGGTGCGCGGCACGTTCAACGCGGCCGCCATCCAGGGGCTGATGGCTTCCGGCGGCGCCGCCGAGCGCACCGCCGACGCCACCGAACAGACCGCCCGGAACACGAAGCGCATCGAGCGCGAGATCCGCACCCCCAACCTCGCCTTCGCGTAAAGGACACCTGCCCATGCTCACCGCAGGCCCCATCACGACCACCGACGACAGCGCCGTCACCGCGCTGGCCGACACGTCCGCGCTCGGGCCCCGCCGCGATGGCCGGCACATCGAGGTGATCAACCGCGGCACCGCGCCCGGCTTCTACTCGTTCGATGACGGGGCGAATTGGGCGTTCATCCCGCCCGAAACCGGCGTGGTCAAGGACGGCGTCACGCTCGGCAGCACCGTCCGGCTCAAGCGCGTCGCCGGCGGCAGTGACCTCAGCGACGTTTACCTCAGCATCTGGTAAGCCTTATGTCCCACCTGACCAACCTCAGGACCGATCCGCCCACGGGCACCGCCGACGGCTATGCCAGCCTCGACAGCCAGGCGCGCCACGCCTTCGACGAGCTGCAGGTCTACGCGATGCTCGTCAAGGTGCTCGTCTCGGCCGACGTCGGCGACACGGTCACGCTCGACGACACGCTCGACTGGCGCGACCGGCCGATCCGGCTGGCGGTAAGCCCGGCGGACAACCTGATGAGCAACCTCACCGCGGATCTCGACGGCGGCGTGTCGGGCGTGGGGTTTGCAGACCTGAAGACTTTTGCCACGTCGAGTCTTCAGGTCCTCGCCAGCGTCGGCAACATCAGCATCCGCGTCAGCCGCACCGATGGATCGCTGTTTCTGTATGTCGAGGCCTCTCCCGGCAGCGACGAGGTCTACGTGATCGACGCCCGGCCGGGCCCCACGCTCGCCGTGCCGCCGGACAGTGAAGTCAGCTAGGAGCGGACCATGCCCACACCCTCACGCCTGCCATTGGACCCCGCCCGGCTGAGGCAGCGCCTCACGGTGGGCGCCGAACCCGAGACCGATCTGGATGCGTTCAACCGCGCGGTGCTCGACCGGCTCGATGCGCTGCCCGATGCGGCGCTGGACCGGGCGGCAACCGAGGACGGAGACGACCCGGTCACGCGGCTCTACGTCGAGCCGGCCCGCGCCATGCGCCGGCACATCGCCGCGGGCACGCCGGCCGAGCTGCCGGGCGCCGAGCCGGCCAGTGATGATCCGATGGACGTGCTCGTGTGGGTGGTGTCGATCAACCCTCAGCTGGCGGCACGGCGCGGGATCGCCCCGTCGCTCGCCAGCGCCCGCGACGTGCTCCAGCCGTGGGTGGCCGCGAACCTGGTGGACTACATCGGCCAGGACACCGCCGATCCGCGGCGCTGGGGCGTGGTGTTCAACGTCGCGATGGTGTTCAGCCGCGTGCCCACCGCGCAGCTGGCCGCCTTCGAGGCGATGGCCCGGGCGCTGGCGCTCGTCCTCGCCCGGCACCGGGACACGGTGCCCACGGACAACCAGCTCAAGAGCACGATGCACGCCGACCTGACCGAATTCGAGCAGCACACCGGCATCCGGCTGTTCCGCCGCAACCCCCTGCGCGTGGTGGGCAACCGGGAGGCCGGACGTGAAGGAATGCTGGTGTAGACGCGGCGCCGTGCCGGGAGGACCCGCAGCGCAGGACAAGGGAAACGTGAGCTGTGCCCATCACCGTGGAAGAAAAATTCGGCCGCATGCTCGCCGACGACTCGGCGGAGCGGACGTACCTCGTGCGCGGCACGACCAGCGACGACACCGCCCGCAGCGAGCTGCTGGCGGCCAGCCCGTTCTACGTCGACGGCCTGAAGCGCGACGACGCCGAGGTCGAGGAGATCGGCGATCAGCTGTGGCTGGGTGTGGTGCGCTACGCGGCAGTGGACAGCGTCGAGCCGGAGGTGGGCGAGTCCAGCTTCGCCTTCGAGACAAGGGGCGGCACCCAGCACATCACCCAGTCGCTGAGCACCGTCGCCAGCTACGCCGACTCGGGCGTGACCGCCCCCGACTTCGGCGGGGCCATCGGCGTCACGGCCAGCGGTGTCGAAGGCACCGACATCACCGTGCCGGTCTACACCTTCAGCGAGACCCACTACTTCGACAGCGTCTCGACCAGCTACAAGGGCACGCTCTTCTCGCTCACGGGCAGGACGAACAGCGCGAGCTTCAAGGGCCTGGCCGCAGGCGAGTGCCTGTTCCTGGGGGCGGCGGGCACGAAGCGCGGCGACCAGCCCTGGGAGATCAGCTTCGCCTTCGCCGGCAGCCCCAACGTCAGCGGGCTCTCGGTCGGCACCATCACGGGAATCGCCAAGAAGGGCTGGGAGTACCTGTGGGTGCGGTACACCGAGGCCGAGGACACGGCCGCGAAGATGCTGATCCAGAAGCCCATCGCGGCGTATGTCGAGCGGGTGTATCGCGAGGGGAACTTCTCGCTGCTGGGAATCGGGACCTGAACCATGCCGCTTCGTCACGTCCAGCGCGGTCAGCCGCTGAAGATCCCCGCCGACGACTGGAACAGGATCGTCGACGCCACCCGCGCGTACCATGAGCGCCAGGGCCAGTCGACACGGCCCGCCACCGCCGATGCTTCCGGGGGGCGGCAGGCCGGCGTCATCCTCGTGCGCAACGACAGCGGCGCCGATCAGCCGCGCTTCGCGATCCTCGGCATCGACGCCCCGATCATCGGACCCGACGCCACGGAGGGGAACCTCGAGGAGTTCCAGCGGCAGGTGGCGCTGACTGGCGTGGTGCCGACGCTGGCCGATCACAGTTCCGGGGGTTCCGGAGGCTCCGCGGGCTCCGGGGCGCGCTTCGTCGTGCTGCTGGAACCACTGGCGGCCGGCGCGATCGGCCGGGCGTGCGTCAGCGGCGTCTGCCCCGCGCAGGTCGAGGTGGGCCACGAGCAGGACGACGCCGCTATCGTGCCCATGCCCGGCTCGCACAGCGCCGGGGTCTGGGGCGCATGGTTCGCCCGCTTCGTCAGCCGGCTCACCGGCGGCGAGGACCCGCACGATGAGAACTACGAGGAGGAGCACCACGACCACGTGATCGGCGTCGAGCGCCGCGTGGTCCATGGCGATCCGGCCGGCCACTTCCAGTGGGTCGGCCCGCCGGGCGAAAGCGAGGTCGAGGACAGCCCGCCCGAGATCGTGCTCCGCCACAAGGCCCCCGGCACGACCGACTGGACGATCACGATCGAGGATGATGAGCAGAACGTGCTCGGCACGATCACCTTCGACGAAAAAGGCCACAACAACCAGAGCGATCACACCATCACGATCCCCGCTAGCGGCGAGTGCCCGGACATCACCGGCTCGGCCAGCGCCACCACCGGCTCGCCGGGCACCAATGCGTCGGCCGACCTGACGATCACGCCGGGGCCGGACTGCGCATTCGACTTCGACTTCAACTTCACCATCCCCCGTGGCGAGGAAGGACCCAAGGGCGACAAGGGAGACAAAGGTGACCAGGGCGACGACGGCGATCCGGCCGACATCACCATCACCGGGGACCCGCCGTGGATCAACGTCACCGGCTCGAACACCGCCAACGTTACCCTTCAGCACGGCGGGCCGGGCGCGCTCGTGGACGAGCAGTCGATCATCACCTCGGCCATTGCGACGGGAGAAGATGCCAACGCCGGCGGCGCGACGCTGTCCCTGACCGCCAAGCTCCTCCGCCGCGACCAGTTCGGGCACGTCGGCGCGACCGCGGACGACGATGACAACAACGTCGAGCTGTCGGTGCCCCAGGTGCTGGGCGACCTGGCCGACGCCACGCTCACCAGTCCCCAGGACGAACAGGTGCTGACCTACGACGGCGGGACGGGCGCATGGGTCAACCAGGACCTGCCCGCGGTTCCGGACCTCGAGGACGTGGTGGGCGACGGCAT